>JBLGBO010000037.1:0-8741 GCA_047616865.1 Oleispira sp. | reverse complement strand
GAATTTTTTTCACGAATGAATAATCCAGCTTGATTACGTTGACAGGCAGATTTTGAATGTAAGAAAGAGAAGAGTAGCCGGTGCCAAAATCATCTAGAGCAACATGGAAGCCGGCTTCTTGTAATGCACTGCTAATCTCAATCGCGAGGTCAAGATCTTCAAGCATTGAACTTTCGGTTAATTCAAATTCTAAATAAAGTGGGTCAACTGAAAAATGATGGCAGCTGGCTAACAAATCTTGAACTAAGGATGATTGGCTAAAAAAAATGGATGAAAGATTGATCGATAACCTGAACCCTGGGTTAATCTTGTAATAATCAATCAGCTCATTGGCCTCCGAAAGTATGGTCTCAAAAATGGCTTTTTCTAATTCCATCATGATGGCTGGGTTTTTTTCAATAACGGGCAAAAAGGTTCCGGGTAATAGAATACCTTTCTCGGGATGATCCCAGCGGATAAGAGCCTCTAAACCTTGAACTTTACCCGTTAGATAATTGATTTTTGGCTGGTAATAAGCGACAAATTCTTGCTTTTTAATGCCTTCTACAACTTCCGCAATCAAGGCTTCGTTGCGGCTCGCTTTTTCTAAAATTAATAAATTAAAGGAGGATAAAGTGTCTGAGTTTGTGTCTTTTGCAAATTGTAAGGTTAGCTCCGCACGCGTTGCTAGGGTCGAGTTATCTAGGGAGAAATCAAGTTTGACTGCGCCTGAACGCAGTACAATAGAATCGTTCGTATGAGAGATTCTTTCTAGTAAAATATTTACCTTTCGCTCTAATTCACTGAAGCGTTCGGCACTGGCGATAATGGCAAACTTGCCTCCATATAAACTGTAAGTGTGGCTGTGTCTTAATGAACTTTCTGTTAATAACTTGGCGACTTGCTGAATTAACTGATCGGCTCTTGGGAAGCCTTGCTCTTTATTAATCTTTTGCAGGCCTGCGATGTCTATTAATACCAGGTATTGGTTGTTTTTTTTTCTTATCCGACATTTCTCGATATACAGCATCATTGATGAACGATTACTGAGGCCGGTTAATACGTCTTTGAAAGCCGCTTTTTCTAAATGGTCGATGGCGATATTTAATTTATTTTTTAAAGTTCGATTCCAAGCGTACATAGCAGTAATGATTATTAAGGCTAATATCATGGTGATAAGCACGTAGCTCAACCAGCGACGGTCTTGGTGAAACTCGTTATAAATAGATTTTGGGTTAAATATTGCTTGGCCACCGGTTGTTTCGTTGAAGGTATCAAACATGGCAGCCCAGCGATCAGGGCTGGAATTACCCAGCGGCACATCGTAGGTATCGATTAAGTCAGCGGTGATTTTTGCTTCGTATTGCTGATGACTGAAGTTGTATGGCATCGGGTTTTTAGTCGGCAGGCTCATTGTATAGGCAATAATCTCTTCTGAATGTTCTAAAGCATAATTCCAGCCGCGAATAACGGCACGGCGTATTGCGGCAACACGCTCCGGGTTATTATTAAGTTCGCTCTGATTGGTGGCGAGGTTATCGCCGTAGAAATTAATGCCATAATCTTGGGGTCTAAAGAAATCAACGGGGTGTCCGAGTTGTTTTAACAAATAAGGCTCGTTACTTATGTAGCCGTACATCGCGAAAACCGAGCCGTCGGCCAGTCGATTAACATCACCATCGTAGCTCGCAACTTGATAATTTTCTGAGGTGAGAGAATTCTTTAATAACATGGCTCCGATCTGTCCAGAAATATCACTATTGGCCAACATTATGCGCTTGCCTTTTAAAGACTTAATCGAGGTTACATTATTTGACTTTAGTGTCATCAGTACTTCGGGAGCATGCTGGAAAATAGAGGCGACGATAATGACAGGAGAGGCTATGGCTAGCGAGCTGAGCGCCTCACTGCCTAAAACGGCATATTGAGTCGTGCCATTGATTAAATGATGTAAATGATTGGTATCAGGGCCACCTTCAATAATAGTTACATCGTAGCCTTCGTCGGTAAAATAGCCTTGCTGCTGAGCGGCGTAATAACCCGCAAATTGAAATTTATGATACCACTTCAAGTGAATTGAAATGTCTTCAGCCATTGCCCAAGAAGAGCAAAGAAGTAATAGCAATAACCGACAGAGAAGCTTTATCTGGATCACTTAATAGCCAATAAAATAGGTAGATAGTTATACAATATAGCACAAAGCTTTTAGCTTGCTGGGTTTGCCGCTGTTTACTTTCTCAATTAGGGGTGGATATTTATTCTTAGGTGATTAGGTATATTATCTAATGCTAAAGTATTGGGTTGTGGGTTTGTCAGGTTATATAAAAGCATTGATCTGGTCAGTAACTAAGCATGGCTCCTGCTGCTGGGCTTACTGAGTGTTGCTAAGAATTGTAAGAGAGAGTAAAACCACTCTCTGATCGAATGCCAAATATTTGGATGTTTATTAAAAGCGTATCAAATTAAAATATAGGTCGACTCGTCGCTATACTGGTTACACCAACAATGAGATTATGCGCTGCATGAGTACCTGCCTAATATGAGTACTCAATGAGCAAATTCAGGATTTATATGCAGTTAAAGAAAATTCCACCTTTTATTCAAATTCTCCTCGCGATGGTTCTAGGCCTAGCGATTGGCGCGATGACTTCAACGGTATTTGTGGGCGTTGATACCATCGCTAATGCTTTTGTCATGTTGTTACAAATGACAGCTTTACCCTATATATCACTATCACTCATTGTGGGGATCGGCGGATTATCGGCCACTGGGCTTAGTAGTACTTTTAAGCAGAGTTTATTGATTCTGGTTCTATTAATGGCAACGGTGCTGTTTTTCATATTCCTCGCACCGATTGCTTTTCCTGATTGGACCACCGCTGAGTTTTATAGTGTTGAAACCATCAAGGTCAGTAGTGAGTTTGATTTAGTCGATCTGTTCATCCCAGCCAATCCCTTTCATGCTTTTGCCAATGCCTTAATCCCCTCGATTGTTACCTTCAGTATTTTCATGGGAATTGGTCTCATGAGTGTACATCGAAAAAAACATGCATTATTGCTGTTGGGGAATCTGCAAACGGCGGTCGCTAATGTTAGTGTGATTATTATGCGATTTGCGCCTATCGGTATTTTTTGTATTGGTCTGCGTGCGGCAGCGACGGTTAATCCTTCTGATTTAGATGGCCTGCTGGTTTATATTGTGACTTCTGCAGTATTGGTTTTTCTACTCGCGTTTGTAGTACTGCCGACGATAGTGGCGATTATTACCCCCTTTGGTTATCGCCAAATTATTAGAGCATCGCGTGAGGCCATGGTTACTGCCTTTGCGACGGGCAGCTTCTTTATTGTTATTCCGGTTATTGTAGAAAAGACCAAGGTCCTTATTGCAGAAATGAATGCGTCTAATAAAGACATTGATAAAGTCCCGAGTATTATTGTTCCAATCACCTTTAGCTTACCTGTCGGCGGCAAACTATTAGCGCTTTTATTTACCTTGTTTGCGGCTTGGTTTTCGGGTGCTCATATTTCGTTTAGCGATTATGTGAATTTGATTGTCGTAGGGGTACCGCAATTATTTGGTACCAGTATCATCGCAGTGCCCAATTTATTAGAGCTATTCAATGTGTCTGGCTCAATGTTTGATTTCTTCTTGGTGGCTGAAAATCTAATTGTAGGGCGTATTGCGGCCTTGTTATCGGTTATTTTTGCCATTTGCTTACCTCTGCTTATCGCGACCAGCATGGTTAAAAAATTCACCTTTAAATGGCAAAAGTTTGGCCGCAATCTGTTAATTATTCCCTTAATTTGTATCGCGTCATTTGTTTCATTGAAGTACACCTTTCAAGCGATCAGTTATCAATATGAAGGCTATAGCAAGTTCATTAATCGTGACTTTTTATACGGTGATATTCCCACCACGCATCTTGAAAAGCCGAGTAGTACGAGTACCAACATAGAGCCGATTCGTGGCGTACTTGAGCGGGTTAAGCAAAGAGGGTTTTTACGAGTCGGGTATTTTAGAGATGATTTACCTTATTCCTTTCATAATAATGCAGGCAAGTTGGTGGGGTTTGATATTGAAATAATGAACCAACTAGCAGGGGATCTAGGGGTTAACATTGAGTTTGTTAAAATATTCCGCAAGGAAGCTGGCCCCTTATTGGCCTCTGGGTATTTAGATATCACTTCAGGTGTTCCTGTTATTCCCGATAATATGAAAGACTTTTTACTTTCTTTTCCTTACAGCGACCAGCACGTAGCCTTTATTGTAAAAGATACGCGCCGAGCAGAATTTGTTGATTGGAAGAACATTACTGATCGCAAAGATTTGATCATAGGCATTCCAGAAAAAGTCTATTACAAAAAAGCGGTTAAGGCTTATTTCACCAAAGGCAAAGCTTGGGAGATATCCACGCCGAGATTATTTTTCAAAGAGGAATTTAAGCATATTGATGCCATGTTATTAGGGGCTCCTGCTGCTTCTGCTTGGACCTTGTTAAACCCAAGCTATACGGTAGTGTCCCCTAAGCCTTTATTACCCGCTTTAACGATGGCATTTCCAATTAATAAAAATGATCAATCATTTGAGCTCTATTTAAGAAATTGGATCAAAATGAAAAAGAGAAATAAATCCCTTGATCGTTTATTTAGTTATTGGATCGAAGGTAAAAAACCGATTTGATTGATACCCAAAGTGACGGCCGCCTACACCTCCGCCGCGAAATATTCCATAATCTCGGCGCGAGTCATTTCTTTCGTTTTATTGGCTAAGCAATAATAGTTAGGCCGTTGATCGCTAAAATACTGCATGTCCATGGTGAGGTTGGTTAATGTTTGAAACAAACCGGCAGGCATGTTGTAGGCCCCCGTTTTATCAAACTTATAAAACAGGTGAGTACCACATTCAGAACAAAAACCACGGCATGCCCAAGCAGAAGACTTATAGGTTTTAATCTTGTCAGCATGTTCAAAGGTAACATCGCTACCACATTGTAAAGCAAAGTAGGGTGCACCACTCCAAGCTCGACATGAATCGCAGTGACAGACGGTAAATTTTGGATTGACCTCTGCCACGGTGATTTTAACGGCGCCACAAAGGCATTGGCTATTAACCGATTTGAATTCTGACATGATTAAACTCCTGTAAATACTAGATGTAATGTATGTTGGCTAGAGTATGTAACTATACAAACATCTACTGACAGAATATGTCAGTAGGGTTATTTTAACGGCTTAGGCTATTGGGTAAATTCATTAAGTAGAGTCTGCTAACATTTGAATATCATTAATCCACTGCGATCTATCTGCTTGTGTCGAGCTGATAATAGGGCCAATCATTTTACTTTTTACTGAGTTAAAACCGACAAATTCAAGGGTGGCTGTTTTTAATTGCTTGATTGCCGGAGCGCCTTGGATTAGAAAATAATACCAAGGTGGAGTATCCATTGTCATAACAATATGTGCCGTTCTTCCTGATAATAATTTCTTGGGTATTGATTTACCTTTCTCATATTGAAAGGCAAAGCCGGGTAGTAATGTTCGATCAATTAAGCCCTTGAGTTTTGCCGGTACTGAGCCCCACCAAAGCGGAGTGACAATAACTAAATGCTCGCACCACTGCAGTGATGCTTGAAAGTCTTTTAGTGAATCTTCCAGTGCAGGCACTTCTGTATATCCAGCGCTAAGGTCCAGATTAAATATCATGTCTGATATGACTAATAGTCGAACTTCATTATTTTTTTAGCGGCCTTTGCATAGGTCGTAGCCAAAAAATTGGTGAAGCTAGTTTTGTTGGGGTTAGCGGCTAATACTAATATTCGTTTATTCATCTCATTTTCCAGAAGGGATTGTTCGAGATGCAGGTTAATGTCTCCCCGTTAGGGGAGAGTCAAGTAGCTGACTATTTGTTTATTCTTAGGGATTTATTTGTTCATAACATTGATCGAGGCTTTCAATTTTTCTATTGATATCAACTATTTGATTCACGAGTTGTTGGCGTACTTCCGCTAAGAATGTTTTTATAATGGCCCAATCAACCTTGCCGTTGTGGTAAACAATGACGCCTTTCAGTTGGGATAGGGTGATACCGAGCTCTTTTGCCTCTTTAATTAATATGAGAAGCTCTATGTCATTCTGCTGATATACCCTGTAGCGGCCAATTCTTGCAGGCTGAACGATTAATCCTTTTTCTTCATAGAATCGAATAGCTTTGATCGACAATCCTGTTCTTTTCGATGCTTCTCCTATGTACATAAATTACCTTGATTTGTTAGGCAATTTTCGGCTTCGGTCATCACAGTTTTTACTCGGTTGGCTGTGAATTTATGGGTATGAGTTCCCATATAAAGCGTCTCACTCATACGATGCGTTAACCTATGTACATTTACCTTTTTATTCTCTGTGAACGCACTAACCGCGTGGCGCGGTAATACCGTAAATCCTAAACCCATGCTCACAGGTTCTAGTATGAGATTAATTTGGTTAGAAAATCCCGAGCGCTTGAATTGACTGCTGTTTTGAAACTCTGGGAAGTTCACACTTAATAATTGCCCCGCATGATAAGTACCATCGGGGTGATCGATAAAACCTAAGGCTAATAACTGATCCCAGCTCGGCTCACTGATCGTACTCGGTGTCACCAGTAATAGCTCTTCCTTAGCAATCGCTTTAAGGCTCACTTCAGTCAAGGTAGATAGGCACGTCATGATGCCAATATCGACTTTATGCTCGGCGATCAACTTTTCTATTTCGCGGTTAGGGGCAAATCGATAATCCACTATCAGCTTGGGGTAGCGACGCTGTAGCGCAAGTAATTCAGGATACAGCTTAAGACCGACACTGCCGGGTGATGCGACTCTTACGATACCTTCATGGGTTGGGTCTAGACCAATCTGCTGCTCAAGATTGGATAATGAAAGAATTAATTTTTGACCTTCTTGGTATAGGCGGTCGCCAGCACTGGTAAGGGTGAAGCGCTTACCTTCTCTAATCAGTAATGGCTGGTTTAGATATTCTTCCAGCTTATGCACGTGCTGACTCACCCCAGATTGCGTCATGTGAAGGTGTTGTGCGGTGCGGGTGAAGTGGCCGACCTCGACCAGTGTGCAGAAGCTGCGCAGCCAGACTGGATTAATCATTACAAAATGTACTCATATGTATTTCAGATGATAATTTTACTTAATACTGCCTGTTTCGTATTCTGGTTACAAGATGAATAGACAACATCCACTAGACAACAATCACAGCACAGCAGATTAAGAGGGAAAGATTATGAGTAATACCTATCCACGCAACTTTTCACACATAGGCATATCGGTTCCTGACCTTGAAGCCGCGGTTAAGTTTTATACCGAAGTCATGGGCTGGTATCTGATCATGGAGCCCACTGAAGTCGTAGAAGACAAGAGCCCAATCGGTGAAATGTGTACTGACGTATTTGGCAGTAATTGGGATAAGTTCCGCATTGCGCATCTCTCAACAGGTGACCGCATTGGTGTTGAGCTGTTCGAATTTAAAGGCCAGGTTAACCCTGAAGATAATTTTGAATACTGGAAAACCGGTATCTTTCACTTTTGTGTGCAAGATCCAAATGTTGAAGAGTTAGCTGAAAAAATTGTCGCGGCAGGTGGTAAAAAGCGTATGGAAAAACCTCGTTATTATTACCCAGGAGAAAAGCCGTATCGCATGATTTATATGGAAGACCCATTTGGTAATATCTTAGAAATCTATAGCCACAGCTATGAGCTGGTTTATAGTGAAGGTGCCTATTAAAAAGGCGCTTAGATTAGAAGGGGTTTGCTAGAGGTTTTAGCCTACCAACAAAGCTCGGAAGCACTGTACTATATTAGGTAGAGTGCTTTTCGAGTTTTGTCTATAAATACGCTGCCAGTATTTTATTCGCCGGAATCGGCATCTGTCTTAGGCTTGTGCGCTGCTGCTCTAGCCAGAATTTCAACATAGAATTCAGTCAGTTCTTGCTCAACCGCTTCATCAATTTTTTTGTTGATCTCAGAAGTATAAACCTCAACAGCGGCATCTTGTGAAGGACCAAATTTGCAATCAAATGTCCAGTAATCAGTACCTTCAGGCAGCGTTTTTCTGCGCTCTCTACCAAGATATTTCTTGATGTCATGCTTAATAGATTCTACCAAGCGGGCAGTAACAATTTTAGGGTGGGTTAACGCGATAGTCTTTTTCATGGTGTTCCAAGCTTGTATCAGAGATGGACTGCATCCTAGATGCAAACAGCTCAATGGCGATTAAACGTGCATTCTACATGGATAGGCCGTATATAACTGCTACTTTTCGTAATTACTAAGCTGTCTCTAAAACCGGCAGTTTGTTTACGTGAAGCTCATCTGTATGTGTGATGTAAAATCATGACATCTTTAGAAATTTTGGTACCAGCAATAACAGAAATCCAACAATCACTAAGGCGACTGTATTGTGGATGAAATAGGGATAAATCATCAAAGCAACCCCTGTATAGCGGGCAACAATATGAGATTGCTTCTTACCGTAGATAAAGTAACCAAAACCTATGGAGCCAAAAAAAATACTCCATAAAATGAGAGTCATATCCATTTATAGACCTATCTGTTTATTAATACGTTAACGTTTGTATCTATCACCTATAAGGTAAGCGCCTAACCAAGCACCTCCTTCAATAATTTTCGTGTGGCCATATCATACATCTCACATAATTTGAGGTGAAAACTATGAAACGCACAAAACAACAATGGCTTGAATTGATTCAAACTCAAC
>JBLGBO010000036.1:0-11149 GCA_047616865.1 Oleispira sp. | reverse complement strand
ATCATCATGTACGTCGGCTAGTATCCGAGGGGACTCGCCCACGCTTGCCTTGGGGAATGCGTTTATCAATCTTTGTTGAACAGCCGCAACTTGTAATGCCTTTGCTTGTGGCTTTACGGGATGACGATGAAGAATACGTTCGCCGTTCGGTGGCTAATCATTTGAATGATATTGCCAAAGATCATCCGCAGCTTATTATCACTACTGCCCAGCAGTGGTTGGCCGAAGAAGCATTAGCACGACTTAGCCCTATTCAGCGGAAGCAGCGAGTGAAATTAATTCGCCATGCGTGTAGAACCCTATTTAAGCAGGGTGAGCCCGCAGTGATGGCGTTGTTTGGTTACCAACCGGCAGACGATGTGCAGTGTCATATATCGAGTGAGCAGCTAAGCGTGCCATTTTCTGGTAGCTTTGAATTTGAAATGCAGTTAGAAAAAAATAGCCGCAAAGATAATCACCTAATGGTGGATTATGTGATGCATTTTCAGAAAGCCAACGGTAAGCAAGCCCCTAAAGTTTTTAAGTGGTTAGATCGAAGCTTCACGGATATTGCGACAGAGTGCATTACACGCAAGCATTCGTTTAAAAAAATCACCACTCGCAAATATTATCCAGGAACGCATCGTTTAGAGGTGATGGTTAATGGCATAAAAAAAGCCCAAATAGAATTTGAGCTTTTGCCTGACTAGTTCTAAGGCATTAGTTTGTATGATTAGTCATCCAATAATGCATCTAACCCTGATTCTAAATCGGTGGTTGATGCTACATCTTGGTAGGCTTTTTCTGCATCCATACCAATGTGCTGAGCAACCGAAAGAGGAAATTCCTCGATGATGCGGGCTTCGTTCCAGTCTTCTTTGTGCGCATGATGAAGGTATTTTGCAATATAAATAATACCCGCATAAGTCCCGTATTCTTGATCAAAGTCAGCATTATTTTGATCGTTAATAGCGGCCAGCATTTCATCTGGAAATTTCCAGCGTTTCGCCAATTCAGCGCCAACTTTGGCTCCATCAAATCCTAGTTTGCCACGCTCTAGGCTGTGACGTTTACCGCCCATCTCTTCAGCTTCATCAATACTTTTCACTTCGTTGGGCATAACAATACGAATTAATAGGCTGCCAATTGAGTTCAGCATACCGCAAGTAAAAGCAGTCTCTGCATCGGTGTTTGGCGTGTATTGTGCGACCCATTTAGACAGTTCGCCAATGGCAAACGATTGCTTCCAAAAGGCGTTCATATCAAAGCCTTCAGGGGCCTTGAATGAGCTCGTAACCCCAGAAGCTAATACCATTGTACGTAGGGTATTAAAACCCAGAAGAACAATCGCGTCACTGGTATTGGCCACGCTGCGTGAAGCGCCGTAGTGGGCAGAATTGGCAAGGCGTAATACTTTTGCCGTTAGGGCCTGATCCATTGCTACTTTTTTACTGATCTCATCCACATCGACGTCTTCGTCTTGGAAGCTTTGCATAAGCTCTTGTACGACACGTGGAATATGAGGTAGTTGCTGTGTTTCTTCGAAAATTGATGCCATGTTCATTATTGGTACTTCCTTTGTCGTCCCGTATACCAAGCATAGGAAAGGATTATAAAAAGCGCGTAATTTTTTGTAGAAATTCGTAGGCTTTTTTTAGTCCAGCTTTTATCTAAGTCGTGCTAATGACTCAGGGTTTGGTATTATTGGCCAAAATAATGATAATTTCGGGGGTTGGTGTGGCGTTCGCTAAAATTGGTTTTATTGGTATGGGGCTTATGGGGATCCCTATGTCATGTCGCTTGTTGGCTGCTGGCTATGCCGTTACTGTTTGGAATCGTAATCCAGAAAAGACCCAGTTGCCGGCTAAATGCGGTGCTCAGGTAGCTGCTAGTATTGCTGAGCTGTGTGAAAACTCTGACATTATCATGCTATGTGTTAGTAATACCCGCGCAGTAGAAGACATCGTTTTATCGAGCGCTGGCATTTTAGACAATCTAACTGCTGGTAAAATTATTATCGATTTTTCCAGTATCGATCCTGAAACCACGCGTCGTTTAGCCCAGACAATTGCTAATAAATCTTGCCATTGGTTAGATACACCGGTTTCTGGTGGTGTGGCTGGCGCTGAGCAAGGGACTCTGGCGATTATGGCCGGGGGCGAAGAAAGCATTCTAAATTCAGTTCGTTCGTTATTAGAGCCACTCAGTCAGCGCATTACCCGTATGGGGGATGTCGGAGCCGGTCAGGTAACTAAAATTTGTAATCAGATGATCGTTAGTTGTAATGTTTTGGTGATGGCTGAAGTGATGGCTTTAGCGGAAAAGTCTGGGGTTGATAGTGGCCAGATACCGCAAGCATTAAAAGGGGGTTTTGCCGATTCAACGCCACTTCAGCTTACCGGGCCCAGAATGGCCGAGCGTGATTATGAACCGATTAAGTGGCACGTTAAAACGTTGTTAAAAGATTTAGATATGGCCAATGTTCTGGCAAAAGATAATGGTTCTGGAATTCCTATGGCTGGCTTGGGTGCTGAACTAATGCGTCTACATGCTAGTAAGGGGTTCAGCAATAGTGACCCTGCAACATTTATTGAGATGTATTCGGCTAATCAGCAGCAAAACAAGGAAAGTAAATAATGAAATTAGCCGCTAATTTATCCATGCTGTTTAATGAACAGCCTTTATTAGAGCGTTTTTCCGCTGCTAAAGCTGCAGGTTTTAATGCCGTTGAAATTCAATTTCCTTATGTTGAGTCGGTTGCAAATATTAAGGCGCAATTAAAAGAACACGATTTAGAGTGTGTCTTAATTAATGTGCCAGCAGGTGATTTAATGGAAGGGGGAGAAGGGCTTGCCTCGGTTCCGGGCAAAGAAGCTGAATTTGCAGCCGCCTTGGTAGAATGTTTAAGCTACGTGACTTCTCTGCGTATTAAGCGCGTTAATGTTTTACCTGGTCGCTGTATGGATGAGAGTAAGCGTGAACAGTATTTAAATACTTTTAAGCATAATTTAAATACCGCAGCTCAGATGTTTAAACCACTTGGCGTTACGGTTACGTTTGAAGCCATTAATACTTTTGATATGCCGGGTTTTCTGATTCATAACGTACAGCAAATGCTTGACGTAGTAGCAGAGAGTGAGCATGACAATATTAAAATGCAATTTGATGTTTATCATATGGCACGTATGGAAAAAGAGGATGTAAGCGCAATTATTAGCCGCTTGGGTAATCAGATTGGCCATATTCAATTTGCCGATGCTCCTGGGCGTGGCGAGCCGGGTACAGGGGCATTAGATTTTAAATCTATCTTCTATGCCATTGAATACTCAAGTTACGATGGCTGGGTTGGCGCTGAATATAAGCCGACAAAATATACCGAAGATACATTACGCTGGAAGCAGTTTATTGCGTCTAGTATTGCGATGTGCAGCTAAAAAAAGCTTTTATGCTTTTCTCCGTGCAGCGCAGCGACTCCGTGTTCTCCGTGGTGAATTTTATGGCTTTATGCTCGTAGAGTACTGTGAAAAGATTGTTTACCACGGAGAACACGGAGGAAAAGAGAAAAAGTTAGAATAGGTCTATTTGTGGGCTGTTTTCGTTTAACTCTATAATTGATTCTGCATCTTCATAAACAATCGCTTCACCAAATAAATCAAACTGGGCTTTTTGTTGTTCTTGAGCTTGGGCTTCTTGCAGTCTCTTTTTGCGTCTTGCAGCTTCGATTCGTTTTTCACGCACATGACAAATCTGAACCACTAGGTGTTTTTGGTATTCGGTAAATTCATTCCAATGAAAGCGTTCTTCACGGCTACGAAAGCAGCCTTTGCAGAAGCCTTTGTTATTCACCGTGCAGATACTTCTGCACGGGTTTGGAGTTTGAAAGAACTCGCCTTGATCAATCATAGAGAGTCGTCAGAGCTGTCTTTTTTTTCAATTAGCTCTATTTTATAACCATCGGGATCTTCGATAAACGCGATAACCGTATTGCCGCCTTTTACCGGCCCTGGTTGTCGGGTGATTTTTCCTTTTAGGTTTTCAATGGTGCTGCAGGTGGCATAAATATCGTCTACTTCTATGGCGATATGGCCGTAGCCATTCCCCATGTCATATTCACTAACATCCCAGTTATGGGTCAGTTCAAGCACGGCACCTTCGTTTTCATCTTGGTAGCCGACAAAGGCAAGAGTATAGCGATAATCTTTATTATCTCGGCGGCGTAATAATTTCATTCCCATGACTTGGATATAAAATTCAATCGATTTTTCCAAGTCACTGACGCGCAGCATGGTATGCAAGATTTTCATAATTTACTCCTAGGCTCCATCGATGAGCCTTATTTAAAGCATTAGCGCTTAGGCTAAGGGCTTAATCAATTTCTATCTTATCTTTATATTCGCACAAATCTTCAATAATGCACGAACCGCATTTAGGTTTTCTCGCAACGCAGGTATAGCGGCCGTGTAAAATTAACCAATGATGGGCATCCATCATAAATTCTGGCGGGATAAAGCGTACCAGCTTTCGTTCAACTTCATCGACATTTTTACCGGGTGCAATTTTAGTTCGGTTAGATACTCGGAAGATATGAGTATCCACAGCCATTACTGGATGGCCAAAGGCGGTATTGAGTACGACGTTAGCGGTTTTACGCCCAACTCCGGCTAGCGCTTCTAGTGCCTCGCGGTCATCGGGTACTATGCTGCCATGCAGTTCAATAAGGTCTTTGCAGAGTTTAATAACGTTTTTGGCTTTGCTGTTATACAGCCCGATTGTTTTTATATATTCTTTTAGCCCATCTTCACCCAGAGCATATATGGCTTCTGGGGTATTCGCGACGGGGTAAAGTTTGCGTGTGGTTTTATTGACACTCACGTCGGTTGCTTGGGCGGATAAGGCAACGGCCACTAACAATTCAAAGGGGCTGGTATATTCTAATTCTGTTTCTGGGTTTGGATTTTCATTACGCAAGCGAGTGAAAATTTCGGTACGTTTAAGTTTGTTCATATTTTTTTTGTTCATGCAGACACTGATGTCGTTAGTATACCGCAGAGTAGAAACCTCGTACGGCATAACTGAACATTGTTTAGGGTGTTTCGATACACACCGATTTATCGTTCGATGGCGCCACAGATTCTTTATGTTCTGTCGGCTGAGTTGTTGCCTGCTGTATGATCGTCGTATTTTTATTCTTGTCTAAAAACATCAATAATGGTGGCAAAAAGAGAAAATCCACTAATAAAGCCATTAAAATGGTAATTGCTAATAGCATGCCCATATTATTACTGGGATGAAAATGTGAAAACTGCATCACCATAAAGCCGCCAATCAGAACAGCGGAAGTCACCAGTAATGCATTGCCAACAGTACTGAAAGCATAGCGAATAGCTTCTTCAGTATTGAGTCCACGCTCGCGACGAGCACGTAGATACTTGCTTAAAAAATGCACGGTATCATCCACCACAATGCCTAAACTTAAACAGACAACCACCGATACTGCCGTATCAACTTGGCCGTTAATCATTCCCCAAATACCGTAGGCTAATATAGCAGGCATGATATTAGGAATTAAACTGATTAAGCCTATCTTGAGTGAGCGCAAAGCAAATATTAGTAGGAATGAAATAAGCACCAGTGCCATCGAGGTGCCCGTCATCATACTGTCAATATTACGAAAGGTTAGGTTGGCAAATACAATGTCTAAACCAGTACCTTCGTTAACATGAAGAGCGGGGGCATTTTCTTTTAACCACGCGATGGATTTTTTTTCTAATTCAAGAATATAAATTGAATCGGCTTTATCAAACGATACCGTCAGTCTTGAGGTTGAGCGCGAATTATTAATGGTATCGTCGAGCCCCAAACCTAACGGCAGAGAGAGTTCATACAATAATAAATACTGAGCGGCGAGTTCTCGATTTTCAGGAATTTTAAACCAGTCTTCATCATTAGCATGCAAGTTTTTATTTAGGCGTTTAATAATGCTGGTAATGCTATCAACGCTAGACACTTTATCTTGCGTTAATAGCCATTGGGAAAAATTATCAGTTTGCTGTAAGTACTCAGGATTGTTAATACCGTTTTCTTGTTGGCTATCAAGTACAAAGAAAATGGTGTGCAAGCCCCCTAACGTATCATTGGTCGCTTCTATGGTATTTCTAACTTCAAACGATGTATCAAAGAATTCATGCCAGCGTTCAGTAATGCTATTTCTATTCAGCTGACTGCCAACCACAACAATTAAGCAAGCCATCATTAAAAATAACGGTTTATAAAAACGAATAACGAGATTAGCAAAGTTAAGCATAATGGATGGTTTGTTGTTTGCCGTTTTACCTTTCGGTATTGGCGCTAATGCCAGCATCGCGGGTAAGAAAGAAATACTGTAGATCCATGCGAATAATACGCCAGCGGCGATCATATTACCCATGTCGCGGTAGGGGGGAGAGTCGCTGGTATTTAAGCATAAAACACCAATAATAGTGGTGATGCTGGTAATAAATACCGGAGAGAAATTAATTCGCAGAGATTCTTGAATAGCTTCAAGCTTTGATCGTCCGTGATTTAATTCGTAATAATAACTGATTAAAATATGAATGGTATCGGCGACGGCAATGGTAAGAATGGCCGTTGGTACAAATCCGGTAGGAGGGGTCATGGTAAACCCTAGCCAACCAAATAATCCCATGGTCGAGATAACTGAAAAAGTGATGATGGTTAAGGTTAATAACATACCTGAAAAGGTACGTAACAAAATGATCATGGTGATGATCATCACGAGATAAGAAAGCCCAAGCAGGTTTTCGATATCTTGCTTAATGGCTTCGCCCATTGTTACGTTAGAGGTTAGTGATCCACCGACTAGAATTTTGAAATCAGGAAAGTCTGGCCGAATACGATCAGCCAGTGCTCTTGCGGCATGTACGGCTTCTTTCGACGTTATCATGCTGGTACCTTCCGGCAATACCATGCGTACGCTGACCCCTGTTGACGCGCCATCCTCGGAAATTAAACGGTGTAATAATGTTGGTTCTAAAAAGGTTATTTCTTTAATGCGGGCTAAGTTGTCAGTGGATAGTGCTAGTGCATCGTAATATAAATAATCGATCATAAGATCGTCATCTTTGACAGCGGTATGTTGGTAATTTTGCAGCGAGATGACCCGTTGAGAGTAAGGCAGTTTCCAGCCTTCTTCGGTTAATTGCTCGATAAGGTTTAAGCCTTGATGAGTGAATAAATCACCTTCTTTTGCATGAATATAAAAATACACATTCTCTTGTTTAGAGAAGGTTCTTTCCATTTCTTCAAAGGCTAATAATTGAGGATTTTCTGGACCAAAATAGGCTCTAAAATCGCTGGTGAAGACAAGCTTAGTAGCACCAAAACTGATAATTAAAACGAGTAATATGGATAGACCGACGATCCATTTACGTTGCGCAATGACCCAGCGAATGTAGTTTTCAAGCATAGTTATTATTTTTATGTCGTTAGAAAGAGCCTACTATTCTATGGCGAGATCTAGGGGTTACAAGGTGAATCTAAGACGAAATTATAATAAAAATGGCCCTTACCTTATTCCATTTGGGTATCGTCAGTAATTAACGTATAACTGGGTTTCGAAATATTCAAAGAAACGATTTTGCTTAAGGGCATATCGTGATGTATTTAATCTTAAAAACTGTGAATTGAAATGACACAAAATGTTTGGATCTTAATGTTGGCGCAGGCATTCGCTATGTGTGCAGCCCCGTTGGTGGTATTTGCCGGTGGTTTAATCGGTAAACAGCTTGCTTCTGATAGCAGTTTTGCCACCTTACCTGTTGCTGCGATGGTGGTTGGTACTGCACTGGCTGTTTATCCTGCTGCAGCTCTGGCGAGTAAAAAAGGGCGGAAGTTGATTTTTCTTGGAGCGATGGTCATTGGATGTTTAGCGTCTTTATTGGCGGTGTACGCTTTGCAGATTGAAAGCTTTTCGGCTTTTGTGATTGCGGCCATGATGGTCGGTATCGTATTGGCCTGTATCCAGCAATTTCGCTTTGCTGCGATGGAGAGTGTCGCGATTGAACTGATGCCTATTGCAGCCTCACGGTTATTATTGGCGGGTATTATTGCCGCTTATTTAGGCCCTGAGCTGGTAACAATTGGCCAATCATTACATGAGCAAACATTCACTGGGGCCTTCTATCTGTTAGCAGGCTGCTTTGTGATCGCTTTTTTACTGTTGTTATTGGGTTACCACAATATCGAAATTAAGCACGAAGAAGGTGAAGTAGCCCAGCGTAGTTTTTCGCAACTGTTATCCAGTCCAGGTATTTTATTGGCGATGGGCAGTGCAGGGGTGGGTTTTGCGGTGATGAGTTTTATTATGACAGCTACACCGATCAGTATGGTTGAATTAAGTCATTACAGTTTAGAGGAGACCAAGTGGGTTATTCAAAGTCATATTATGGCGATGTTCATACCGTCGTTATTTTCTGGCTGGTTGGTGCGAAAATTAGGCTTTACTACGATGATGTGGGCAGGTTTAGCAATTTATCTGGTTTGCCTAGGGATTGCCTATTGGGATCAAGCTTTGGTGCATTATTGGGGCGCGTTAGTATTATTAGGTTTAGGTTGGAATTTATTGTTTGTTGCAGGAACAGCGCTATTACCACAAATGTATCAAGCCAATGAAACTCATCGAGTGCAAGGGCTGAATGATTTGGTGGTCTTTAGTGCACAGGCGATTGCGTCGTTGGGTTCCGGAGTATTATTACTGCTATTAGGCTGGCAGGGAATAATGTGGGTTGCTCTACCTATGATCGCAGTGCAGGTGCTCTTGCTGTTGAATTGGCAGCGGGTCAATCGCCTAGAACTTGCTCTTTAAAACAGCCTGTTGTCTAAACTATAGGTGCTCTTCTTGGATGAACTGAAAAGCACTCTTATCGACAGAATCCGTATAGCCGCCACGAAGAATGCTGACGGCGATGACTAGACCACCGAATATAACACTGGAAGCAAATATTGAATAAAGCAAAATCATAGCATTTCCTAAACTGTTTGAGGCTTAATGACAGTTTAGATGATGTTTCTAATTTTGCTTTTATCTGCGTGGTTATTGTGAGCAGTCAAAATAAATACTAGTACCGCGACTAGTACTTAAGTCTTAGTACTTTAAAGCCATTACCCTGCACGACGGTTTCAACACTATGGCAGCTTTTTTCTGCCCACTGTTCATACGCCAGCTGGCGGTTAGCAACAATCCATACTTCGCCTCGTGGTAGTAAGTGCTGCTTGGCAGTACGAATTAATTGTTGGGCAAAATTGTAATCGGTATCTTTACCTTGATGGAAAGGAGGATTACAAACAATGGTATTAAATTTCTTGGTATTACTTAAGCCATCACTGACAAATACAGGGCAATCAAGACCCATGTTCTTGGTATTCATTTCAGCTGATGCCAGTGCCATACCATCAATATCAACCATTTCTACATACAGTTCTGGCTGACGTAATTTGCACGTTAAGCCAATAATGCCGCTGCCACAGGCAAGGTCCAATACGCGACCGCGCTTATTTAAGAGGATGTTATCCAATAGCAGTTTAGTTCCCGCATCCAGCTTTCCAGTATTGAAAACCCCAGGGTAAGTCGCAAACTCTAGCGCATCACCTTCTAAATTGTCGTAGGTGAAAGTGCTGAGTTCTTTTTCCCAGCTGAAATCATCAATAGGGCTCAGTTTAAACGACCATAAAGAGCATTTTCGAGCGACATCCATCTTTACGATTTCGTCACCAAAATCTTTTACCGCATTATTTAAGCTTCTGCCGCCAGCATCATTAGCCGCCAGTAAATAGACCGTTGTTGGCTGCTGGATTTGGCTGGCTAACCAACGTAATAAACTATGACCAAAGGCTTTCGATTTTGGCCAATATACGAGTGCAGATGTAAAGGTATGCTGGCTAGGAACGCCAAACTCAGAGCGTAAACCTTGCTTCTCGCTGGCTTGGTGAATGCGAGCATCAAAATTGATCAGCTGGCAGTTGTGGGGTTTAACCAGTTGCAGTAAACCTTGATCTGAAGGTGGGTTAACAATTAATAGTTGGTCGTTAATTACTTCTGGGTTACGCAGTAATAATTGGTTAATAGGTAATGAGGTCATAGGTACGCAGTGCCAGATAGAGAATAGGTAGAAGCTAAAATAGAATCTAAAATAGAAATGTAAGAGGGTTTTCAAGCTACTCTAATAAAGTACTAATACTTCAATAGAGCAGCAAGTACACTTAGTTTAGGATTAACCTTTATAAGCGGCGGCTGATTTAACAATCGCGGCACGGGCAGCGTCGGCATTTTCCCAGCCTTCTACCTTAACCCACTTGCCTTTTTCAAGGTCTTTATAGTGTTCGAAGAAGTGAACGATTTGGTCTTTCAGTAACTGAGGAACGTCATCAATGTCGTGAATGTCGTTATACAGTTGGGTTAATTTTTCGTGAGGAACTGCTAATAGCTTTTCATCACCGCCAGCTTCATCAGACATCTTTAATACGCCAACAGGACGTGCACGAATAACAGAACCAGGAGCCACAGGGTAAGGTGTGATTACTAATACGTCGAGTGCGTCGCCATCATCCGCTAAGGTGTTATTGATGTAGCCATAGTTTGCAGGATAGAACATAGGAGTTGCCATGAAACGGTCAACCAGCAATGCGTCCATATCTTTATCGATCTCATATTTGATCGGCGAAGCATTCGCTGGAATTTCAATAGCAACATAGATGTCGTTTGGTAAGTCTTTACCTGCTGGAATAGTATTGTAGCCCATGATAAATCCTATAAATTGGCGTTAAATATTTGATAACTAAGATTATAAACTGATCTGTTGTCGCTGTCAGTCAAAGAGCACTAATTCTGTTTTTACCAAGGCGGATATTAAGGTCGTTTGGAGAAGCAGTTTACCTAAAGGGTTATTACGCCTAAACTGAATTTATAATAATCAAAACATTCTCATTAGGGAGCTTTAGCGGTGAATAAAGTCTTATTATCACTCGTTATTGGCTGTGTTTATCAGTCTGCATTTAGTCAGGATATCAGTGATGATTTCAGTAATGACTTTAGTGAAGATATGGGTTGGGAAGAAGAGTCCATGTTAATGGATGAGCTTCCTATGGTGCTTACCGCTTCCCGTTTAAAGCAGCC
>JBLGBO010000035.1:0-13209 GCA_047616865.1 Oleispira sp. | reverse complement strand
GTTGAGTTTGAATCAATTCAAGCCATTGTTGTTTTGTGCGTTTCATAGTTTTCACCTCAAATTATGTGAGATGTATGATATGGCCACACGAAAATTATTGAAGGAGGTGCTTGGTTAGGCGCTTACCAAACTTGGACGAAAGATTCTGAATGCCGAATCCTTTTCAAGCTACAGCCGTAAAGAACTCGTCCCGGGTATTCAGGTAGAAACAGATGAGCAAATTAAGGAAGATATCCGTCAGCGTGCAGAAAGCATCTACCACCCGGTAGGGACCTGCAAAATGGGCAGTGATGTCTTGGCGGTGGTTGATGATCAATTACGTGTGCATGGTGTGCAAGGTTTGAGAGTAGTTGATGCCTCTATCATGCCCAACATTGTGGCGGGTAACACTAACGCCCCTACCATTATGATTGCCGAAAAAGCCTCCGATATGATTCTGGGTAAGTCTTATTACTATTGAGAGTAAAAGCAGTACTGCTGCGCTGATCAATGACTGGATCGAGTCAGCACAGTAGCTTTAATGCTTATAGGTAAACAAACAAGGGTCCAAATCCGACGATTACTAATGTTATTAACATGGTAATTAATGGCAGTAATATCCGTTCATAGCGACGGAATAATGATTTACCTTCATTGTCTTTGTTGGCTATTTGTAACTCTTTTTCACCGATCACTTGTCGCGCTAATAGATGATTAAGTGCGACAGGTGGACTTAAATACCCTAATTCGAAAGCGACCAAAGAGACCATCCAGAAGTGTAATGGCTCAATGCCGGATGCCATCGCTTGAGATGCAAAGGTTGCAGAAACTAAGATAACAGCACCAAATGGATCCATGAACATTCCAATAAAGGTGAGAAGTAGGATACAAATAGTCATTGTAATCCAAGGATTCATGAGTTCATCACCAAAGAAATGCATCATCACATCAGAGCGTTCTAATACTCCCCCTAAACAAATAGACAGCGCAATTAACGACAGTAATGCGCCGATGTGGACACTTGCTTCATCAGCAGCTTTAGTACTCACTGTTAAAAAGCGCATAGTGCGATGAGTCTTCTTTAGCCATAGCTGTTCATAGGCCAGAATAAAGGAAAGTATTATTGGCAGTACAAGAGGTGCTGAGTATTCATTCATTGTGATGTCTAATAACAGATCAAAGCCAACTAAGACCGCTATAACGATTAAAGCGTAAGGTGCTAGCTTTTTCAGTGTCGCAATAATTTGTTTTTTACTTTCATCCCAAGACTCCATCTGCATCCATGGCTGTCGATTTGTCAGCAAGACAATTGCTGAGAATATAATTGCAGACAGCATAAAGACAGTGAAACCCCACGAGTACATTTCAGAGGTCGTTACTTCTTTATTTAACGCCGCTATAATAACAATCAACAGACACGGATTCAGCACAACCCCTAAGCTTCCTGACATGGCTGTCGTGGCAAACGCTAAAGTACGACGGGTGCCTGCCGCTCGAAGTTCTTCATAAAGTAACCCACCTATCGCCAATACAAAAATGCCAGAGGCACCTGTAAATGCTGTTGGATAGGCGGTAACAAAGATAATTAAGCTGGCAAAAAGGGGTGGGGCCAGGTGAAAAGGACGGACTAAATCAAAGATTAATTTAGGAATAGCGGTTTCTTTTAATGTCATTCCAATAAATACATATAAACCAATATTTAAGAAAATATTGGAAAGATTAGTCAGTTGATTAATATAAATAGCGATGCCTGAAATATGGTCATCCACTAAAATAAAATAAGCAGAAGAGATTAAACACATCAAAACATAGAGAGGAACGGATAATAGATCACTGCCGCTAATGACGATTCGATTGAAGTTTTGCGATAGTTGAACAAGGTTAGTAATCGCTAATACGCTAAAACAAATAAGAAATAGCATTTGAATGTTAAGTGCGTGATCGGTGCCACTGTTTTCAGATAAGGTCACCCTATAATGCCAAAAAGAAATAGCAATTAAGCTGTTTGCCATTAATTGAAACAGAGTTGATACTCGTTCTTGGTTAGCATTTGTAGCTGCCCATAGTGCAATGTGATGATGACGAACTGTCGCAATAAATGCGCAGATGAACAGCATCATCACAAGTACGAATTCTTTAATATCGATATTTGTAATTAAGAAATTTGCAACAGATGTTTCAACAGACTTAAAATTTTCTAGCGTAGGTGTAATACGAGATGCTTGGAGGTGGTAATTTTTGTGCTCTGCTTGACACATGGCGAGTGAACTTGTCAGTGAGTCTCTGAAATCTTGTTCTGATGTACCATTGTCGTTTGAAAACAAATCATCACCGAATAAATCATCGGCTGAATCAGCCAATTGTTCCGCCATGAGTACTTTTACAGATGATTCTATATTTTTATCTGCATTACATGAGGGTTCTTGTGCATCAGGGTCTAATAAATAGTAACCTTCCCATAAATTTTCACCCAAATTGAGTAGGCGCGAATGAATAGAGTCGCCAAGGCCTAAAACAACGACAAATGATAGCAATAAGAAAATTAAGAAAGCAGGCATATAGTGAGAACGTTTAACAGAAACGTTGGGTTGCTCTGGATTAGCAGAGTTAATTTTTAAAGTCATGGTGGGAACTTCTAGTTGTTTTTATCAATTATATAAAGATAGGAAGCTAAGCTTCCCATCTTTATGCTATATGCGCTGTCGGAATTATTCTTTATCTGCGCGAGTACATTCAGGGGCCTTAGCGTTGTTCTTGCAGCGGATTTTTCGCATTAATGTCAGTAGTGTTGGGTCGTAAATTTCTTTTTCTTTCAGTTCTAATCGATTTTGACGAAACATCTCTTGGTACTTATCAATATCTGATTGTTGAAGGTCTACCCAGTATTTCTCATCAATTGATTTTTCATGTTTCATAACAATGTTCATTGCTTGTTCGTTCATAGAGAACATGATTTCGCGAGATTTCTGTCGAGTAGCCGCATCAAAAGTATCGGTATTCGTTAATAATTGCATCGTAAGTTGGGCTAGAGGATAGCGAATAATGCCACCGTTATCTTTTAAGCCGTGATATAACTCATAGGCATTAAAGGCAAAGGCGGGTGAGTAACATATGTCGACAGAGCCATTGTTAAACTTACCACCAAAGTTAGTGATGTCAGAAGGTATAACGGTAGCCTTAATATAATTTACCATATGAATCGCATCCTTCTGATAATTTAACGTTGCAATTCTTTTACCCGCAAGTTCTCCCACGGTATCTAGCTCACGGTCGTTAACAAACAAGTAGCCCGCGCCTACAGGATATATTCCTATAATAGAAAACTTATCACCGTCTAAGTATTTAGCCGCTTTTTTACGGGCTAACGTTTTTAGAACGGTATTAAGTTCTTTATACGATGGGACGGCACCCAGGGCACTCACGGTACCTGAGAATTTGTTGTATTGACGAATTCTTAAGTCGTGTGCTGCGACGACATCGCACTTTTTAGATAAGAAATCCGCCATAGCAACACTTTCATCAGTGTAGGGTTTGACGTCGAAATCAATGCCAGTGGCTTTCATATTAATAGCATAATCTTTTAGTATGTTATAGCTATCACCCGCTGCCCCAAGGGGATCAAATACACAAAGAGTTTTAGTCTCCGCAAATGCTTCTATTGCAAAGGCGCTTGAGAGTGAAAAGAGAGCTATTTTTATTATGTTCATAATACTGTCCTGTTTTCCAATTTATAATAGTGAGTCGAGTTCTTCAGAGTTGTCTTTAGCTTCGGTAATGGTCGGTGGCAAATTACCTAGCTGTCCAAAAGGTGTGCGTGAGCCAACTTCTGATGTCCATAGTACATTTGAAATATCGTGAATAATTCCTATACTAATCGTGTCAACTAACGTATAGCTGCCTTTGTTAAAGGCTTCATCTCCAGCTGTCTCCTTGTATAGCGTAAGTGCTTTATACAGTTCTGTTCTATTTCCTGCGATTTCAGCAGCAGCGACGTGCAGCGCACTGCCTAAGTGAAAGCCTACTGTTATAGAGCTACGGCTCGCATATTCTAAGATTTCCCAGTTATTCTTTTTGATATCAGAAGGTTTTTTGTTAGGTAATAGTATCCATAAAGTTGCTTGTAAGGCTTGTGGTACTCCTCCCCATCTTTCATTGTCTACGCAATTTGCGCCTTTCAGTATTGTTGATGCAATGCTTCTAGAGACACCGGCTGCCATTCCTGATTCTGCATCATTTTTAATCGCTAAAGCACCCATAGTGAGAGATAATAAAAAAGTTATCTCATCCCGTTCTTCATCAAAATCAGGGCACTCGTAAGAAGAATGTGTTGACTTGAAATCATATATCTGTATTCCAAGATCAAATGACTTTGAGCGACGTTGAGCTGTTTTCGTTAACCACTGTTTTTGGAGTTGTCTTGCATCTTTGGCACCTTCAATATCTCCTTTTCTTAATGCACGGATAGAGCGAAGCTCAGCTTCTCGAGCGTGGTACTCACTGCAAACCGAAGAGAGTAAAGGCATCATGGCAAGGTAACCATTTTTCAGATCGGTCATCTCGTTAACTGAATCCAGAAAAAATTCAAATGACCTACCCAAATTACAGGCGATGTCAGTATCACCTTGGGCTATGACGTAGGGGTAAATATCATTTTCAACAATGCCCTCTACGACAATTCCGGTGGTATAAGAAATAGGGTTGTGAGAGCAGCCTGTCATGGTCGTTAATAAGGCAGTTAAACAGAGTAGAAAAATATTTATTTTTGTTTTTAGGATATTAGTCATTAGACAGTCCCATGAAAATCTATAGAAATAATCATACTGGAATGCTGAACGTGCTTCGAATGTTTTTGCATATTATTCTTCTTTTATGTTGTTATTATATTTTTTATTTGTGCTGCTCTGTATGACGGCTTTGCATTGTTCCTAATGCTAGTTCGGCTTAAAAGCAGTGAATAAGCTGTTTTTTTACAACGCACCAGGCAGCAATTGAACTGAAAATTTAAGTCACTGTATAATGATTAGGATTGACTTTCAAATTATTTTTATGAGACCTCTGGACAACTACGTATTTTTAAGCTTCGCGTAATTTCATTGCAAAGTTTCAAAAAAACAGCACTTAACGCCGACTGTTTTCCTCATATTGCTATTTTATAAACAACATAAGTAAGATTTCGACTTACAGTCCGCATTGAACTGACTACTCCCGCGACATCTAGTTGGGAAGTCCATAAAGTCCTAAAAACACAGCACCTTTTTTAATGTTCGCGGCCATCGCAGCTAAGCCAAATAATGTCGTATTTTTTGCCAGCCCCATTAATCGCGTTCGAGCCAATTTAAAGTGCCATTTATAGGTGGCAAAAGGACGCTCTCCTCCGCCTCGTGTCACCGCTATTTCAGCGTTGCGTATTTTATCCGCCTCAGAAAGTGGGTTATTTCGATAGCCTTTTCGTTGAACCTGATCGCCTATCCCATGCTCTTTTAATTTATCTCTCGTATCTTGAGAGCTATAGGCAGCGTCGGCATAGAGTGCACTTTCATCTCTTAATAATAGATGATCGCGTTCTTGGCTATCGCGTACGTTACCTGGCGTGACTGTTTGGCTATGTATAAATCCATCCTCATCAACTCCCGTATGCACAGAGTAACCATACGTTAATTTTTGGCGACCTCTACTATCTTTCTTAACATTCCAGCCTGCTTCAGGGTCTTTTTTTTGCTCGCCATTTTTCCCTTTCCCGAGACTGATTGAGCGGCTTCTATCGGCGTAGCGTCAATAATATTAATTCGACCTTTGGTCATGATAATATTTTTTTCTTCAAGTTGGTTGTTGATCTCGCCTAAAAGTTTATCCCACAAGCCATGTTCAATTAGCTTATTGCGAAAGCGGCCTAATGTTGAAGCTTCTGGCACTGTCGCAGTTAATTTGAGATGGCAAAATTTCTAAAGAGAAGGTCTCGATATAGGCTTTGGGCTAGTTGAACATCGGAAAGTGAATACCAAATTCCGAGAACTAAGCTTCGATAAAGGGTCAGTAAGGGATAGCTGGGGCGGCCTGTTGAAGCGTTATAAACTGAAGAAAGAATGCTTTCAATTTTAGACCAGTCCAATAGAGCTTCGGTATCATCTAAGCTATGAAGAATAGAATGATCGAGGTCAGACGCTAATAGGAATAATTCGGGTTGAGTATTAAATGTTTTTTGCATTGCTCATTATATCAAATAACGGTTAGAAGTTTCGGGTTATGCTGAGGTCTCATGTTAATAATCCTAGATTAGCAAGGGTATTTTAGACCATTAAGCAATCCAGGATTATTAAGCCACTATAATTAAACATTTGCAGCTTTCTAAGAGCATAGCGACCCTGCTAACATTTATTACTCAGTACTTTATCCTCCATTTTTTTGTAATCGGTATTGAGAGGGAGAAGTTCCCTGCCAACGTCTAAATGCTCTACTAAAATTCCGATCGTCTTCGTAACCTAAAAAATAAGCAATTTCTTTTATAGTCAAATCTGTATTGGTTAGGTAGGAAATAGCCAGTGCTTGTTTAACTTCGTCTAATATTCTTCGATAAGAACTGCCTTCTTCTATCAATCTTCGATGCAGCGTTCTGGAGGTCATATTAAACCAAGAGGCCATGACGGCTTGGGTTGGTAAGTTCTCACTGTTCTCGAGTATTTTCTGTTTTACTTTATTCTTATAAGTGCTTTCCTGACTGAGGGTCGCTAATTCTTTTGCGCATAATATTTCCGCTTCTTTATAGGCCGCTAGGTTTCCGAGCGGTATTTTATTTTGCATTAAGCCTTTTGGTATGCTGATACTCGCTGTCGGTGAGTTAAAGATTAAGTGACAGTCTTTTAAACTTTCGTAAGAAATTCTATGTCCCGGAGAGCGTGGTAAATAGAGGGTTATGTTTTTCTTTAATTGAGGTATTAACTGGTCTAGAGCTGACTTTATTGTGACCAGTATTGCTTCAAGTAGAGGGATACGTATTTCGTTTAATGGAAACGTCTCGTTGAGTTCAATAATGAACGTGCTGCCATTGTATTGGCTGGATACCTGCACTAGTGGAAAGCGCAATGCGATGTATTGTTCTAATAGTTTGGCGGCGGCTTCTAAGTTTTCACAGTTCATTAAGGCATAGCCTAAAATACCGTGAGATTGTAGAGAGAGTCTATGGCCGACGAGTATGCCGAGGGTTTGGTTTTTTGATAGTTCAATAGCTTTCAAGAGTAATTGCTTTAGGTCTTTGAAGCTTACTGTTTCGTCTATTAGTGTGCCGTCGATGCTTTTATAGGCGCTGTCTTTTAACCAAACTTGTTGATCGATACCAAAGTCTGTCATGCACTCTGACAGTGTATATAGGTAAACTCCTGGAATTCTGGCGTGATTATGATTCATGATGTTGGCTATAGAGTTATTTATTGTTAATTGTCAGCTTAGCTTCTTACAGTCTAGTTACACTGTCAAATTATGACTGCTCATTGTCATAAAATGCCCCTTTAGTGTCAAAAAATGACACCTCTGATTTGTTATCTAAGCCTTAAACTTGGTTAGATAATAAAAAAGGGAGTAAATATAATGTTTTCATTTTTCAGAAGCAGCCCACCAGAGAGTATGCAGGTCAATGAAATTGCCATTTCTTTAGAGAATAAAGAAACCATATTGGCCGCCGCGTTACGTAACGGCATTAATTTTCCCTATAGCTGTAAAGTTGGAGGTTGTGCTGAGTGTAAGTGTAAGTTGACTAGAGGAAAAATTAAGGCACTTACTGATGCGAGTTATCTACTATCAGCGGAAGAGGTACAGACAGGTTATATCCTTGCTTGCCAAAGTGTGCCTAAAACGGCGGACGTCACCATCGAGGTTGATTTAAGCCGAGCGCGTAATCGTTTAGTGCGTGGCAAAGTAATCGCACAAGAAAAATTAACCCATGACATTGTGTCAATCGACTTGGAATTGGATGAAACGGTTATTTTTAAAGCGGGTCAGTATGCAAAGTTAAGCTTAGAAAACTTGCCTAATGTAACTCGTGCTTATTCGTTTGCGTCTAAGCCCAGTGCTGATAGCTCTAAGGTTAGGTTCTTTATTCGGCATGTTCCTGGAGGTATCTTTTCAACACATATTTATGAAGAAGATTTACTGAATGTTGGTGTGGAGGTTGAAGCACCCTTTGGAGATTTTTATTTACGTGATTCCAATAAACCTATGTTGTTAATCGCCGGTGGCAGTGGTCTGGCGCCGATTATTTCTATTTTAGAGCAGGCGAAAGAGGATCGCTGTGAGCGGCCTGTGACAGTGCTATTGGGCGCTCGCGCTCAAGCTGATATTTATTGCCAGCAAGAAATACAAAAAATTGCTCAAGATTGGCCAGCAGCGTTTGAATTCAAGCAGATACTATCTGAAGAGTCCAATGAAACATCGTGGCAAGGGTTGAGAGGATATATTGGGGATCATTTGCAAACCTTTGCTACTGATAATCATCAAGTATATCTCTGTGGACCTCCATTGATGATAGATAACTGTATTGAAAAGTTATCATTGATAGGTATTTCAGCGGCTGAAATGTTTGCTGATCGCTTTGTTAGCAATTCACAATAATTAGGAGTTTTTTTATGTTTTTTCATTATTTAAAATATTTTTTATTTCATTTTATCGCCTTATTAGCATTATTTTGTATTCTATTGGGCGGAAGTTATATTTCGATGGGGGTGGGGGCTATTCTAATGGCCTACATTGTAGGTGATGCATTGGGCGGAGATGATATTTCAACTCCTAACTTTAATGCCCCCTCTATTCTAACGGTGCAATTATGGTTGGCATTACCTTTATTATCTTTAATTGTGTTTGCTTCTATTTGGAGTGTTAGCTCGAGTGATATATTCGGCTTTGGACAATATTTTACGACGTTGACGGGATATGATTTATTGGCTGCGCGTGATGCGACATCGTGGGTGCATAGGTTCTCTACCTTTATTGTTGTGGGTCTTATGATTGGTATGACGGGAACAATTACGGCACATGAATTAACCCACCGTACTTGGGATCCTGTGTCAATGTTGATTGGTCGGTGGTTGCTAGCGTTTAGCTTCGATACTATATTTTCTATCGAACATGTTTATGGTCATCATCGTTATGTTTCTACTATTAATGATCCGGCAACAGCACCTAGAGGGCGTAATGTATATTTCCATATATTAGCCTCAACAATTAAAGGTAATGTTAGTGCTTGGCATTTAGAGTGCGAGCGTTTAGCTAAATTTGGTAGAGGTCCATTTTCGTTGAGAAATGGTGTGATTCGTGGCCATTTGATGAGCGTTTTATTAGTTGTGTTCGCGTATTTAATTGGTGGCTTAGAGGGTGGTCTGTTCTTTATTGCTTGTGCGATTTTTGGTAAGTCGTTATTAGAGATTGTTAATTTCATGGAGCATTACGGCATGGTCAGAAATCCGAAAGTACCTGTTCAGCCACGTCATTCTTGGAATACAAATAAACGCATTAGTTCTTGGGCGATGTTTAATTTGACTCGTCACTCTCATCATCATGCTGATGGCAATGTGCCGTATCAAGATCTGCGTCCATACGCTGACGCTCCGATGATGATAAATGGTTATTTGACGACTATTTTAGTGGCCTTAATTCCGCCTCTGTGGAATTATTTAATGGTGCCTAAAGTATTAGCTTGGGATGAAAAATACGCTTCTAAAGAAGAATTGATATTGGCTAAGAAAGCCAATTTAAATAGTGGTATACCTGCGTTTATTAACTCCGCTGAGAAACCACTTTATAACTGAGATATCGCTGGTGTTTGGCTTAATATGTTTTATATATTGAGTGTGTTAACTATTTATACCCCCAGACGAGAAAACAATAGATCGTATGGGGCTTTTAAAAACGAAATAATCGCTGTGATTACCCTTTCTACACCCAGTTAGTGATGGATTTATGGCTTAAAGCACTGTAAGCGATCAGCAAACCACACTCTAGACTTCTTTCTCGAGTAGCTCTTTGGCATTCCATGGCAAAAGCTGTTCGTATTCCTCAATACTTTTCACCAGAGGCATCTTAGTAAACAACAGCTGTAAATAGGCGTGCGGATTCAGATCATTTGATTTAGCTGTCTCGATAATGCTGTAAAGCATCGCGCTCGCTTTAGCGCCTTTCTGGCTGTTGCTGAACATCCAGTTTTTTCTTTTATGTTGATATCAACATAAAAGGAAAAATTGGTTATTCGCAGCCACAGAAAAAGGCGCGAAGGCCAGTGCTAATCTTTATACCTGAATCCGTAGATTGATTATGCCGAACTGAACCCTTCAATTTTACTGACAAAAATTGAAGATTGATACGCTTAAAAAGATCACCTTCTTTATCCTCTACTTGTTTTATCACTACAAAAACGCAAAAACTAGCTTGCTAGGCACAGCCCAGCATCGCCAAACTTTTCAGTTTAGAGAATAAACACTATTTGCCTTCAATAAACCTAATCGTAGGCCAGCTTCTTAAAAACTTGCCTAAAAACTTCATAACTCCGAGAATATTTTCCGAACAACAATTTAAAAGAACGCGCGCTGCGGACCATTCGCACCGCGACATATATCAACTCCTGCATAACTGTTTTAATTCGGCGTCGCTTAGCCTTGTTGCGCTTGGGTGAGTTAGGTCCCAGTAAACCGTTCTGGCCTATCCAGCGCAGTATGTTGTAAGACAGCATACTGCAACCTAATACCAAGGCATTCGTGGCAAACTTACCCGAGGGCAAACGCTCAATATCCATATCCGTTTTGAATTCACTGTGAATCCACCAACCTTCAATTTCAATTTCAATTTCGGGTATCAGTAGTTGCTGCCTTTTTTTATCCACCGTGCGCTCAACCACTCGCATGACTCTCTGGATCGTATAGGTATATCCTTTCCATTCGCGCTCTTCTTCTACACGAAATAAAGCGACCCGCTTGCCTTCGCGCGGCACTTCCCAGTCCCCGTGTTCTTCGGCAAAGGCTAGCCATTCATCTTTATTTTGTTTGCGAGGATTCCACTTAATTAAAAAATCCACATCCGTTTTTTCAGGATGCTGTGCATTATGTTCCAGAACAACATCCACATTTTCGATCGCATCATTTCCCCCATCAAGTCGCAGTAGGATAGGCTGATCTGTTATTTTTTGAGCATGTCCAAGGACACGCCGTAGTAACGCGGGGGTATCTTTTTGACAGTGCTGTTTTCCTTCTCGTAGTTCAAATTCTAAGCAATATCCTTCCTGCCCTAAATACGCGGGCATCGGTGCGTAACCATCATGGCCTTTATAGGTTCTAGAGACGCCTTCCTTTTTACTGCCGCTATTATCCATCGGAGTAACGTCTGCATCGAGAGGAATATGTCCGGTGTACAACGGTTCGAGGGCTGGCTGAATACGAGAGAGGAAATCCAGGTTGGCTTTTTCAATAATGGGTAAAAAATCTTTGGCATGTTTATCCATGCGTAAGCGCAAAGTGGCTTCGGAAGGTATTTCTGTTACGCCCATTGCCGAAGTAAAAAAGTATTCACTTTCGATGGTATTAATGGCTTCGAAATCATTTTTCCCAATGCACAGCAAAGCGGTATAAATCTTTAAGATATCTGAATGTTGGATGCCGTGCCGTAGTGGCACTTGGGCATCAACTTCGCGCGTTAGGTTGGTGTAGCGCTTGATGGCTTGGCCGACTAATGCCAATCCGCCGTGACTGACGATATCGGCATTGGATTTTTCTAGTATAAAGCGTTTCATTTTTCACCTTCTGGGTGAATTATTTTGAAACTCTATTTTAGCAAAATATCCCACAAGTAGGGGCTTTTGGGGGGATTGAATTATTTGAAGCTGCGGATTCAGGTTTATAGTTTGGTTGAGTCTGCCAAAGCTAATAACGTTGAGCCGAGTGTATATCTGAAAGAAGTATTCACGAAACTACCAGCAGCCACCTGCGCTGAAGATATTGAGGCATTACTGCCTTGGAATATTGCGAAGGTTGTTCGTTAGCCGCTTACTTTCTTGCGGACTACTTTTAAAGTAATCCAGCACTGAATAAGCATTAAGCTCATCAAGTTCAAACATACAAATCCTTCAACTATTCAACGTCTGATAGATATGGGCCTACAGATATAACTGCCTCAGGATGCTTAACAAACATAGAATATGGGGAAGGAAGGACAAATTTTTTAATTTCCTTCAGTACATCAACTCCTAGCTGCCTTTCCTCTCGAATTTCTTTAGATTTCTTTAACTTGTCCGCCTTCGTACCTCTCAAACCTTCGGTGGACTTTTATCCACATCAGAAACGAGGCAGCGAAGCCATGGAAGAAATGGGCATTTTACCGAATTTCAACGGCACGTTATGCCATGATCACTGGAAGCCCTATTATAAATATTCTTGTCTATAAGACGTCAACTTATGTGGGCTCCCCTTTGTCAACATTCGTTGTGTAATGCGCATCACCTGCGAGAATTAACGCGTGCTTTCGAGCAGGATGATCAACAGTGGGCGCATTTTTTAATAGGGCTCAATGAGTCGGTACAGAAGTCCGGTGGTAAATTAGAGAGTGATGAAGCGCGGCACCGACGCCAAGAATATCGAGATATACTTAACGGAGCGGATGCGGAATGCCCCGAACCCGTAAGAGATGAAGAAAGCCCAAAGCGAGGACGATTAAAACGCAATAAATCTCGAAATTTACTGAAGCGACTGCGAAATTACGAAGAGAATGTTTTGCGATTCATGAATCATGTAGAAGTGCCGTTTACCAATAATCAAGGCGAGCGGGGTATTCTCATGACTAAAGTTCAGCAAAAGATTTCTGGCTGCTTTCGTTCAATGGACGGTGCTCAAACGTTCTGTTTGATCCGCAGTTATTTGTCAACCTGTCGAAAAAATGGAGTAGGGGTTGGCGAAGCACTTGAGTGCCTGTTCAAAGGGGCGTGGCCTGAATTTATCCAAACGAAAATGGATCTAATGGCTAATAGTGCTGAATAGTTACGCCTTTTTTTAGGATATCATTTTCCCATTCGATCTTTTTAATGCGGGCTTCAAGCTCCTGAATTCGAACTTGTTCGGGAGTAATGGCTTTACCTTGGTAAGCGCCTAACGAACCACCTTTGCAGTATTCCAAGGTAGTAATGCCTCAACATCTTCAACGCAGGTGGCTGCCGGCAGCCTTGTAAATACTTCTTTCAAATAAACACTTGGCTCAACGTTATTG
>JBLGBO010000034.1:0-20165 GCA_047616865.1 Oleispira sp. | reverse complement strand
GGGTATTCGGCGTTGATGGATGGGATAAGCACAGTACATCTTCGCGATCTTGGTTTTCACCAATCACATGATTCGCTAATAAAGACAGTTTATGGCCGTAGCGAAAGGTATGAGGGAGTTGATAGCTGGTATGTGTTATTGGAGTGCCATCTAGCAGAACCGGTGAATTAAAAGCCTTCTCAAATTCTTTGGTAATGTATTCAGGTTTAGAGCCGCGGAATTCATAAATGGTTTGATCCGCATCGCCAATAACCATTACTTGGCCATTACCTCGATAACCGCCGTTACCGTATAGCACCTGTAAAAGAAATTGTTGAATGCCGTTTACGTCTTGGTATTCATCCACTAAGATCCATTCCATGTGCCCTGAAAACTGCTCGGCAATTTCTGGGCGCTGTTTGAACAGTACGCAAGGGTCGTACAGCATATCGGAAAAAGTAATACGATTATGTTCTTTGCGCCATTGCTCAAAACGTTCAAACGTTTCAATGAATATTTGGCATTGATGCGGCAGTTCAGATTCTTCAAACATATCCGCTGGGCTGAGCAGATCGGATTTAACCAGATCGATAAAGGCGACTGCAGGCTCTACCCATTTTTTACGTTGCGATAAGATGTCTTGGCGGGTTTCTTCAAAGCCTTGGCTGCTTGCAACTTGCTGCAATAAACGCCATACCACTCCGTCCATTTCGCCTGCACCGATCAGGTCTTGCTGAATACCCGGTAAATGGCCTTCGCTGATTAAGCGATGATAAATTTTAAAGCCTAACGCGTGGAAAGTTCGAACATCAGGTAAGGCACCAAAGTGCTGCATGCCTGTTTGCTGACTGGGCTGGCTAATGACTTGCTGTAGCTTAATTTGAAAATCAGTTTGTGCGGCTTTGTTATACATCAATACCAGCATGCGCTTAGGGTTGCTGCCGGCAAGTAGGCGCTGTTGGATAAAGTGCACCAGAGTGGTCGTTTTACCAGCACCTGCCACGGCGATAACGCGGGCATGACCTTGCTGATGGTGAACGATGGATAGTTGCTCTGGGGTTAATGCATTCATGAAGCCTGCGTCTACCTATGACTAATGACAAAATACGTAAAGTATAAAAGATTTAAGCTTATCACAGACACAAAAAAGCCCGTATGTTTACGTAAACATACGGGCTTTTTTTATCGCTCGCTGATCTGGTTAAAGATCAGCGGTAGCCATAATTCTTTATCTTAAAAATTAACCTTTAAAACTAAGAATCACGACGTGGGCGACGGTCACCACCTTGTGGACGACGATCGCCATTACTTGGACGACGGTTGCCACCAGCAGGACGACCTGATGGAGCTTTACGATTTACTGGCTTAGCGCCATCTGCAACTTGAAGGTGCAAAGGCTGACCACAAATGCGAGTCGCTTTTAGCTTAGACATAACCGTTTCTGGCATGCCGTCAGGTAAATCAACCATAGAGAAATCGTCAAAGATTTCGATGTGGCCAATGAACTTGCTTTCAAGATCCGCTTCGTTAGCAATTGCGCCAACGATGTTGCCAGGCTTAACGCCATCTTGGTAGCCAACTTCCATACGGAAACGAACCATATCAACATCAGGGCTATCTTTAAGTGGCATCGCTTTAGTGCTTACATCACCAGGGCTCTTACGAGGAGCACGCTCACGTTGTGGACGGTCACCGCGTTCGTTACGATCGCTGCGTTCTTCACGTTCACGCTGTGGCTGGCGAGCACGTTCATTTTCGTTTAAGAATAATGGAATGCCGTTCTGTGCCAAATGAGCCAATGCAGAAGCTACTTCAACAACGTCTAGTTCTTTATCCGTGATCAATTCGTTGATCATTTCTTTGAACATAACGGCTTGTGGGTTACCAATAGTCGCTTGAACTTTCTCTTGGAAACGTTCGCGACGCTTAGCGTTCACATCTTTAGCCGTTGGTAATGGCATTTCTTCGATACGCTGACGAGTAGTACGCTCAATGGTGCTAAGCATACGACGTTCGCGGCCACGTACGAACATGATCGCTTTACCAGAACGTCCAGCACGACCAGTACGGCCAATACGGTGAACGTAAGATTCAGCATCAAAAGGAATATCGTAGTTGATTACGTGAGAGATACGTTCAACATCAAGACCACGTGCAGCAACGTCTGTTGCTACGATCATGTCTAGAGTACCTTTCTTAAGCTTGTCGACAACACGCTCGCGCTGGGCTTGTGGAATGTCGCCGTTTAGAGCTTCACATTTCACACCATTCGCTTTCATGAAATCAGCAACTTCTTCTGTTGCTTGCTTAGTACGTACGAAAACCATCGTCGCATCGCAATCTTCAACTTCAGTAATACGTAGCAATGCATCATTTTTATGTGCGCCGCCAACGAACCAGTAACGCTGTTCAATAGTAGAAGCAGTCGCTGTTTTTGATTCGATTTTAATTTCGATTGGGTTGTTCAGGTGCGTAGAAGCAATGTGCTTAATTTGCTTAGGCATTGTTGCTGAGAACAAAGCAACCTGACGTTCTTTAGGTGCGTGACCCAAGATCCAATCTACGTCATCGATGAAGCCCATGCGTAGCATTTCATCAGCTTCATCTAGAATAACTGCTTTAATATCAGTTAAAGACAAAGAGCCTTTCTTCAAGTGATCCATGATACGACCCGGCGTACCAACGATCCATTGAGCGCCACCGCGGATTGCGCGAATCTGTGTGCCGTAATCTTGACCACCGTATACTGCGGCAACTTTTAGGCCTGGAGTATATTTAGCGTAGTCTTCACAGGCTTTAGCAACCTGCATTGCAAGCTCACGAGTAGGTGCAAGAACCAATACTTGAGGAGTGCGGCTAGAGGCATCAGTACGCGCTAGAATAGGCAGTGCGAAAGCAGCTGTTTTACCAGTACCTGTTTGCGCTAGACCTAATACATCCTTACCTTCTAATAGAGGTGGGATTGCTTGTGCTTGAATTGGAGAAGGTTTTTTATAACCCATGTCATCCAATACGCGTAATAAAGTATCGGGTAAACCTAGGTCAGTAAACGCTGGACCTTGATCTTCAACAACGGCTGTTGCTTCAGCAGGGATTTTAGTTTCAACTTCGGTAGTTACTTCTGTTGTTTTTGGAGTGTCAGACATCACGTCATCCTGTAATAATACATAGGGCAGGAATTAGGGCTGAGCAATACGCTAACAACAGATCACACTACACGATCAGTTCGTTACTTATACTTAACATATATAGCTAACGGAATGTTGAATTTTGCCTAGCCCAAAAAAACCAGCAGATTTGAGAGAGGCGGATTATACGTATTTCTCAGAGAATATCGCCCTTTTTCTACAACTTGTTACCAAATAGTCAGTTTTTTTTAGTTTTTCTCTACTGACACCCTCTGTCAGTCGGCTTTTTTATACTGGCTTCTCACTTAAATTAGGGAGATAGACATGGAAATTTTAGAATTAGTGACTTTTAAGCTGGCTAACGGCATTAGCGATGAAGCCTTTTTAGTTGAAAACGAACATTTGAACCATTGGGTTAAAAGTCAGCCTGGTTTTGAATATCGCGCACTGGCTCAGGCAAATGATGGCAGTTGGACAGATACCGTTTTTTGGCAATCTATGGAGGCCGCTAGTGCTGCTCAGCAACGCTTCGGTGAAGAACCGAGCCTACAAGGTATGATGAAGGTTATCGATATGGAAAGTGTTAAAGTTGAACACCAGAAAATTCATAGCATGCAAGCACCTCTTTAATTTCACGGTCTTAAAAACGGAGAAGATTATTTCATGCACAAGTCTGAACGCCTATTTCAACTGGTTAACTTGTTGCGTGGACGTCGAACCGCTATTACAGCGGAGCAGTTGAGTGATGTTATGGAAGTCTCGGTAAGAACCATTTACCGAGACATTCAGGCGCTCAGTTTATCGGGCGTACCTGTTGATGGCGAGGCAGGCATTGGCTATATACTGAGGTCTGGTTACGAACTACCACCTCTTATGTTTAACTTTGATGAAATGCAGGCGCTATTATTAGGTGCTCGTATGGTTGAGGCATGGACCGATCCAGATCTGGCTGCCGGCGCTCAACGGGCGGTACAAAAGATTCGCGCCGTATTACCTGAGCCATTATTAATTCAAGCAGATCGCCAAGCTTATCGAGTACCAGCCCTTACTCCTCAACAGCAATTGGGCGAAACCCATCGCACCATTCGACGTGCCTGTGAACAACAGCAAATTTTAACGCTTCATTATACTGATGCTAAAAGTAATAAAAGTGAGCGCAGAATTTGGCCTTTAGGCATGTTTTTCTGGGGAGAACGCTGGACTCTAGTCGCCTGGTGCGAAATCCGCCAAGACTATCGTAACTTTCGCTTCGATCGCGCTATTAGTGTGGAGATCACCAATGAGCATTATCCAATCGATGCTGAGCGCAATCTAGAGCACTATATTGATATGATGAAAAAATTGTATGGGGAACCATAGACGCCAGTCTTGCTGAAAGTCATATTTTCAGCGAATTAGAGTGTGATATACTTCGCCACCAAAATTTAACTCTCTTCTTGCAAGCAGATTGATTTAAGAGACGCTTTTAAAGAAGAAATCACTTCAGTAAGTATTAAGGAACGTTTATGTTTGATGTTAATGAATATTTCGATGGCAACGTAAAATCTATCGCGTTTAAAGGCGAACAACTTCCTTCAACGGTAGGCGTAATGGCTGCTGGCGAATACGAATTCGGAACTAACCAAAAAGAAGTCATGACAGTTATTGCAGGTGCTTTAATCATCAAGCTACCTGGCAGTGATGAGTGGAAGACTTTTTCTGCTGGTGAAAGCTTTAACGTAGAAGCTAATGTAAGCTTTGGCGTTCAGGTGAAAACTGATACAGCTTACCTTTGCACTTATGAATAATAAGTTCTTTTAGAATTTATTAGCTTTCAATAAAGCCCAGTCTTGAAGATATATCCTCAAGGTTGGGCTTTTTTGTATTTAATATTAAGTTTTGTGGCCCAGTATCAACACCTCAAACTCTTTCACCGGTATTGGCTTCGAAAAATAGAATCCTTGATATATTTCACAGCCCTTTGCTTTCAATAGCTCTAATTGTTCTTTATCTTCAACACCTTCGGCAAGAATCTGTAAGTTCAAACTTTTTGCCATCGAAATGATAGCACTGGTGATTGCCTCACCCTGAGAATCCGTTAATACGTCTTTGACGAAACTGCGATCTATCTTCAACTTATCCACATTAAAACGCTGTAAATACGCCAACGAAGAATAACCCGTACCAAAATCATCAATGGCAAGGGTAAACCCCATATACTTTAATTCAGCAATCGTCTGAATGACCTGTGGGCTAGGTTCAATCAAGGCTCCTTCTGTAATTTCTAATTCAATGGTTTTTGGATCTACTCCTGTTTTACTAATAATGGCATTTATCTTAGATAAAAAGCTGACATCCATGAAGCTGTATTTTGTAATGTTAATCGCCAGTATAAAAAAGGGAAAACCGGCTCTTTGCCAATTCGCGTGCTGCAGACAGGCTGTTTCTAATACCCAATAATCTATCGCCGCCATTAAACCACTTTTTTCTGCCACCGGTAGAAATGTCATCGGTGAGACAATTCCATCGTTAGGATGCAGCCAACGTAATAGCGCCTCGGCACCCACAATGTCACCACTTTCCATATTGACTTGAGGCTGATAATAAAGCTGTAGCTCGTTATTTTTTGCTAATGCACGTCGTAGCTCACTTTCTAATAGCATTCTTTCTTGCGCTGCTTTCGTAAGCTCAAGGGTATAAAAATGAACACCATTACGACCGTTATCTTTAGCTTGAGATACAGCCGCATCTGCGTGACTAATTAACTCGGATGCTGACAAACCATCGTCGGGATAGAAACTTACACCAATGCTTACGCCTAAGAAAATATTTTTACCATCGCCAAACTCAAATGGCTCAGCCATTAACTCTAAGATAGATTGGGCAACGTAAGCTACTTGTTCAACACCTTCTATTTGCTCTAATAATAAAATATATTCATCACCTCCAATACGGGCCAAGGTGTCGGATTCACGAATTCTATTTTTTAAACGCTCACTGACCATTAATAATACGTCATCACCAATATCATGACCAAAACTATCATTAATATTTTTAAAATGGTCGAGATCAATATACATAACCGCTAGTGGATACTTGTTTCGTTTCGCGATATCCAGTGCATGTGTTAATCGCGACTGGAACAATAGTCTATTAGGCAAGCCCGTTAATTGATCGTGATGAGAAAGTTGTTCGATTTGCTCTTCTGTTTTTTTGCGGTGGCTAATGTCGGAAAATACAGCAATCCGATTAATTATTTTATCATTGTCATCGTATACATTTTTAATCGATAACCATTCTGGATAAAGCTCACCATTTTTTCGTTTGTTACAAATTTCTCCTTCCCAGCTACCATTTCTATCTAGTGAATCTTTCATCCAGGCATAAAATTTATCATTCTGCTTTCCTGACTTGAGTATGTTGGGCCTATTACCCAGCGCTTCTTCTTCGCTATAACCCGTAATATCTGTAAAGGCTTTATTCACCGCGATGATATAAGTATTTTTATCGGTTATGAGTGCCCCTTCTTGAGTAGATTCAAACATAATCGCCGATAATCGATTCTTTTCTTCTGCCAATTTATGTTCGGTCACATCAATAACGGTACCCACTCGGCGCAATAAGTTGCCGTCTTCATCAACTATTGCTTGTCCTCTACCTTGTACATATTTCAATTTACCAGTGGTTGAAATAATGCGATAGACAAAATTATAGGGCACTCGTTCTTCGATTGACTGTCCTATAACTTCTCCGGCATTTTGGCGATCATCAGGATGTACGAATTGTAAAAATAATTCGAAATTAATATCTTGTCCCATTCCGACTTCGAAAATTTTATATATCTCAGGGCTACATTTAAGAATGTCACTGTCATTACTCAAAGACCAACTACCAATTTTGGCCAGTGTTTGATTCTCTATTAGCAGCTCTTGCCTCTCTTGTAACTTAGTCTGTACAGCCTCACGATCTAAGATAATAAAAAAGAGATCCGCAATGCTGCGCAATAAACTAACATCTTCCTTTCGCCACGGTTCAGAATACTCATCAAATCCCAATAACAAACACCCTGCACCTAACCCTTCTCCTGTTAGAGGCAAAGCAATTGCCATGGAAGAATCCATACCTATTAATATCTGTTTCTGCAAAGTGGCATCTAAAATTGAATCCGGTAAGAAGATTGTATTATCACTGGCAAAAAGACTACAAACATTCTCAAGCTCTTCACCACTTAGGCTTGCCATAAAACGATTCATTGAATCATAGACAGGCTCACCCCATTCATAGACGTTAGGAATATGATCAGCTTGTTCTGGTCCACAATGAATCAAGCAGCTACGAACACCTTCTATATTATCGGTAAGTAATTTAAGTCCTTCTACCAAGGCCTTTTCAACATTGTCTCTATGAACTGTGAGAAATTTCTGCGATAAATCAGCCATTAATTGTTCAAGCTGAAAATAGCGATTTAATTTACGCTCAACTCGTTCGTTAGCCGATAAAACATTGAAAATACCCAATACTCTCAAACTATTATTATTTGAAAGTATGCCACGACATTGGATGGTTAAGCACTGATGGTCCGCATCATAAATACGAAACTTGAGTTCTAATGGGCGTGAGGGCTTTTTTACATAATCACTTACAGCTTGCTCTACTTTTTCTTTGTCTTGTGTGTGAATAATCTCAAGCAGTGACGTTAGACTGACGGTATTTTTATTTACAACACCACCTGCTCGCTGAAAAAATCGCTTATTAAACTGTATTAAATTAGTGTCCAGATCCCATTCCCAATCCGCCAACTGATCATCTTCTGCGGCAAGATGAAAGCGTTGATCATTATCATTGATTAAACGACGATTAAATAATGAGGAAAATGTTTTTTTGAAGACATTAGATATATTCATTGAGACTTTATAAGCAACTGAATGATATTTGCTTAAAAAGATAAATTTTGATTGTTTTTGCATGCTTTCCCTACAACTTATAAGGGCTTAAATGAAGTATCAACAATGCTTAAGTAAATAGCTATGTAATGCGATTCGATGACAGTCTTTCATTTCTAAAAATTGCGCACCCAGTGAGTACCCCACCTTGGTTTCTGAACGCGAACGAATCATGGCTGTTAAATCTATTATCTGAATAATGCCAAAAATCCGTATTTCAAATGTCATCGCGACGGTATCCCCTACTTTCAAGTCATTAGCCAGAGTATCAATACGACAGCCGCAGATACTGGCATCAACCATTTCAGCATGGATAACTCTTGTAGTTATATTAGTAGATAGTTCAGAAGAATCAACAATTTGAGTATCGGTATGACGCAGCTCACAAGGTAAACGAATGCGGGCACGGTTATTTCTTCTAACTTCACCGCTGACCATGCTGTTGGGCATGACTAGATGGAGGTAAGGTGACGGTTTGGCGCATAAATAAGACACAGTGGTGCGAAATGCACAGGCACTGTCTAACTGTTCAATAAATAGCCGAGCTTTAACTGGAATTTCTAATAAGCGGTCACTGAGTTCGAGCTGTGGAGCGGAAACCATAATTGACTGATTAGGGCAGATTCCCCATAGGTTGTACCCGCCGTTTAATGTTGCTAAACCTTCAAACTCTAGGTGAAGACCTTGTCCTAAACGTAGGGAATCTTCTAAAGAAGGGATCGATAACTGGATTGGTGGCTGCAGAGCTTGATCCATACTATTCCTAAATACTATTTCATTAGTATTAGTATAGACCAGCCCTGCCAATTACCATCTTTCTCGATAAATGAATTAGTGCTGATGACCACCGATACCGTGGGCATGGCCATGCTGAATTTCGTCAGCGGTTGCTTCACGCATATCTTCAACTTTTACTTCAAATGTTAGTTCTTTACCTGCAAACGGGTGGTTTGCATCGACATCCGCCATGAATTTTCCGACTTTAAGAACGGTTACTTGGCGCTGGCCTTGCTCAGTCTCTACATGAGCTACCATGCCTTTCTTCCATTTTTTAGCGCCTTGTAGGTGCTTAATAGGAACACGCTGCATAGCCGTTTCATCACGCTGACCATAGGCCTTTTCTGGCGCAACGGTGGCGGTGAACTCAGCGCCAGCTTCTTTACCGAGCATGGCTTCTTCAAGACCAGGAATGATATTGCCATGTCCATGCAGGTAAGCCATTGCTTCGCTATCGTAAGAGCTTTCGATAACGGTGCCATCGGCATCTTTAAGGGTGTAATGAAATTGAACAACAGTATCTTTTGCAATGGCCATTCTGGGCTCCTCGATAAAAAGGCGCTAGTATCGGTAAAGCACAAGTATTACGCAAGTGATACTATGTGAAAGTCAGCTAACAAAAGATGATTTACCATGTTCGAAAAGAAAGACTTACTCGCGCTAGCAAATGAGCACATGCCTTTTGGTAAGTACCAGGGGCGTATATTAATCGATATTCCAGAAGAATATTTATTGTGGTTTGTGAAAAAAGGACTGCCAGAGGGACGCTTAGGCATGCTATTAGGCTTAGCGCTGGAAATTAAAATTAATGGTTTAGAAAGTATAATTGAGCCTTTAAAAAAGAAAGATGCGAGCCAATTTATTGTTAATGACTCGCAAACACGCCATTAACTGCACTCTTTGTTCTAATGCAGTGTATTGAAAGCGGCATGGCTTTAAATAATAAGAAGGAATTTAACAGATGCGTATTGGGTTATTAGAAACTGACATTTTATACGATGACCTGATCAAAGATTATGGGTCGTACGGCCTAATGTTTGAAAAGTATTTTCGCCAGCTGGACAATTCCGAGCTCGAATTTGCTTATTATCACGTTCAGCAAGGTGAATTACCATTACATTTAGCTGAATGTGATGCTTACATTGTTACTGGCTCCAAAGCTGGCGCGTATGAAGACCATGCTTGGATAGAGCCATTAACAAACTGGATCGTTGCCGCTGATGAGGCAAAAGTAAAAGTATTAGGTATTTGTTTTGGTCACCAACTAATCGCTCAGGCTTTAGGCGGATCAGTCGAAATGAGCGATAAAGGTTGGGGGATGGGAGTGCGTTCATTATCAACGATTGCAGACTCTCCCTTTGCGCAATCATTACCTAAATCTTTAGATCTGATTTATAGCCACAAAGATCAGGTGATTGAGTTACCCCCTACTGCGCGTAACTTTCTAAGTGATGACTTCTGCCCTTATGCGGGCTTTACTATTGGTCAGCACATTGTCACTTTTCAAGGGCACCCGGAATTTAGTGCCGAATACAGTAAGCGATTACTCGTTCGACGTGCTGATAGTATTGGCGAGCCGACTTTCAGCCAAGGTATTGATTCTTTACGTCAAAATACCGATGCCAATTATATTGGGCGTTTAATTCTGGATTTTTTACGACCAGTACAACCTCAACCAGCGGATAATATTGAGGCTTTAGTGGAAAAAAATGAATCTTTGCCTTCGACCTAACTTTTTAAGATGGCATATTGGCCACTGAAGCTAACCGAAGGTTTTGTTTCAGGGTCAATTTTCATCACACAAGTATCATTATAAATTGCAGCTTCTAAGCTAATTCTGGCTTTACCTTTACGCTCAAAATGATCAAAGAAACTGGCGAGTTCCTCTTCGCTTGGAGCATGACAAATTGCACGAATACGGCTATCAACAGGGGCTATGTATTTCATACTCCCTTCCGTTACCACTTGATTGCAAATAACGTTTTTTTCTTGGGTTTTTAGATAGATCATCCCCCAACATGCCATCACGGCCGTATTGTATAAACTGCCACCAAAAGCGGTTTGCTTATCGTTAATATTAGGCTCTAACGGTGCGGTAAGAATTAACGTTTTACCATCATAAGACTCGACTTCTAAGCCCATAAATTGCGTAATAGGAAGATGATCGATGAAAAATTGTTTAAGTTTTTTACTAGTCTGTTCTGAGCTATCTTGAATATTCATAGAGTATGTTCTCGCCCAATTTAATAAGTGGTATTACTGTCTATCACTGAATCTGTTATAGCAGATCAATTATCTGCTGAGCGGCATTATAAGGAGTGGTTTTATTATTTAAAACTTCATCCTGTAACTGAGGTAGCTTTTGTCTTACCGCGGAATTCTGATTCAACTTTAGTTCTAACATTTCATGGATAAGTGTATCCAGCCATTCGCCATTCTGTCGGGCTCGTTTTTCTGCGAACGAACTAATACCCGCGTTAATGTTTTCATTGGCGGCTTTGTGGTAATCATTGACCATTTTCCATATGTCTTCGATTCGTTCGTTATTGAGTGCAGAGCAGGTTTTTACCGTTGGCGTCCAGAAACTATTTTGCTTCATTAATTTGAACGCGTTTTTGTAATGGCCTTGGGTTTGGTTGGCAAGACTTAAACTTTCGCCATCGGCTTTATTAATCACTAAGGCATCGGCCAATTCCATAATGCCACGCTTAATACCCTGTAGTTCATCACCCGCATTGGGCAGCATAAGCACTAAGAAAAAATCAACCATGCCTGCAACTTCGTATTCTGACTGACCAACACCCACAGTTTCTACCAAGATAACATCGTAGCCCGCAGCTTCACATAACAGCATGGTTTCGCGAGTTTTTTGCGCAACGCCACCTAAAGCACCTTCACTAGGAGAGGGACGAATGAAAGCATTTTCTTCACGCGATAACATCTCCATGCGGGTTTTATCCCCTAGGATACTGCCGCCGCGTAAAGGAGAGCTTGGGTCAACCGCCAGCACGGCCACTTTTTTACCTTGCTGAATAAGGTATTGGCCAAACGCTTCAATAAAGGTCGATTTTCCTACACCGGGAATACCGGAAATACCAATACGGATGCTATTGCCTGTGTGCGGCAATAGCTGATTAAGCACCTCTTGAGCTTCAATTCGGTGCTTATCAAGCTTGCTTTCAACCAGGGTAATCGCCTTAGCTAACGCCCGACGATTACCACTTTTTAGTTTGTCCAAATCAATCATGGTTTGGCCTAATTAGCTTGAGCATCTTTAATCGCTTCTAGCACTGCGCGTGCGCTCAATGGGATTTTAGTGCCTGGACCAAATATTCCCTTCACCCCAGCGTCCCATAAATAATCATAATCTTGCTTCGGAATAACACCGCCAGCAACAACAATGATATCGTCAGCACCTTGTGCTTTTAATGCGGCAATTAACGAGGGTATGAGGGTTTTATGACCCGCTGCTTGAGACGATACACCAACAACGTGAACGTCATTTTCGACCGCTTGCTTGGCCACTTCTTCTGGCGTGGAAAACATAGGGGATAAATCGATATCAAAGCCGACATCGGCAAACGCTGTAGCAATAACTTTGGCACCGCGGTCATGGCCATCCTGTCCCATTTTACAGACGAGCATTCGCGGGCGGCGGCCTTGCTCTGTCTCAAAGCTTTCGATGTCGCTTTTAATCGTTTGCCAATCCGCATCATCTTCATATGATGCGCCGTACACACCTGAGATAGTACGAGCCTCGGCTTTATAACGTCCGAATTCTTCTTCCATTGCGTCTGAAATTTCACCTACAGTTGCGCGTAAACGTGCAGCTTTCACACTTAAGTCTAGCAGGTTGCCCTCGCCTGTTTTTGCGGCAGCCGTAATGGCGACTAATGCTGCGTTAACCGCTTCGTTATCACGAGTGGATTTAATTTCGGTTAAACGTTTAATTTGTGATTCACGCACCGCGACATTATCGACTTCAAGAATGTCGAGATCAGCTTCTTCATTTAGCTGATGTTTATTCACCCCTACAATAACATCTTCGCCGCGATCGATACGGGCTTGCTTGCGAGCAGCAGATTCTTCGATACGAAGTTTTGGCAAGCCTTCTTCAATGGCTTTTGCCATACCGCCTTTTTCTTCAATTTCTTCAATCAATGCCCAAGCTTTATCCGCCATTTGCTGGGTTAAGCTTTCCATCATATAAGAGCCCCCCCAAGGATCGACGACTTGAGTAATGCCCGTTTCTTCTTGAATAATAATCTGCGTATTACGCGCGATACGCGCTGAGAATTCTGTTGGCAATGCAACGGCTTCATCTAGGGCATTGGTATGCAGAGATTGCGTTCCGCCAAATACAGCGGCCATGGCTTCAATGGTCGTGCGCACAACGTTATTGTATGGATCTTGCTCGGTCAACGACCAGCCAGATGTTTGCGAGTGCGTTCGCAACATAGAAGACTTTGGGTTTTTGGGTTTAAATTCCGCCATGATGCGGTTCCACAATAAACGTCCGGCGCGTAGCTTAGCGATCTCCATATAGAAGTTCATGCTAATGCCCCAGAAGAAAGATAAGCGCGGCGCAAAGGCATCCACATCTAATCCTGCAGCTAATGCCGTGCGCACGTATTCTCGACCATCACTTAAGGTATAAGCCAGTTCAAGAGCCGCATCCGCACCCGCTTCTTGGATGTGATAACCCGAGATGGAAATACTGTTGTACTTTGGCATATTGCCAGAAGTGTAGGCGATGATATCACCGATGATTCGCATCGAGGGTGTCGGTGGATAAATGTAGGTATTACGCACCATGAATTCTTTTAGAATATCATTTTGAATCGTACCCGATAATTTATCTTGGCTAACCCCCTGCTCTTCTGCCGCAACAATGTAGTTGGCTAAGATAGGCAATACGGCGCCGTTCATTGTCATAGATACAGAGACTTTATCCAACGGAATTTCATTGAATAAAATTTTCATATCTTCGACAGAATCGATGGCAACACCGGCCTTACCCACATCACCACTGACGCGAGGATGGTCAGAGTCATAACCGCGGTGCGTCGCTAAATCAAATGCAACTGAAACACCCTGTGCCCCTGCCGCTAAGTTCTTACGATAAAAAGCATTCGATTCTTCAGCGGTAGAAAAACCGGCATACTGACGAATGGTCCAAGGGCGGCCTGCATACATGGTCGCTTGCGGCCCTCGCACATAAGGTGCAAGACCCGGCATTGTATTAGTGAACTCAAGATCTTTCACATCGTCTTGAGTGTACAGCACTTTAATTGGCACACCTTCAGGGGTATGCCATTCCATTTCTTCAGGCGTTAAGCCTTTCATTTGCTTGATTGCCAAGGCTTCCCACTCTGCCAGAGTGTACTTCTGTTCTTCTGACATTAGTGTTGTCCTTCTGCAATGTTATTTGCATCTTGAGGCTGATTAAGCTCGATCAGAACACCATCACAGGATTTTGGATGAATAAAGATAACTCTACAGTTATGCGCACCTAACGTCGGTGCTTCTGATAAAAACTGATAGCCTTTTTCTTTTAAGCGCTCAACATCTGCGTCAATGTCATCGCTACGAAAACATAAATGATGTAAGCCACCGCCTTTTTTATCCAGATACCCTTGTATTGGACCTTCACCGTTTAATGGGTGTACTAATTCAATGCTGGTTTCGGCTAATGGAAAAAAAGCGGTGCTGGTTTTAGCCGCTGCTACATCTTCTTGGCCCTGAAAAGAAAGACCAAAATCTTCCATAAAACGTTTAATCGATTTCTCTAAATCGGGAACCGCAATCGCGATGTGATCTAATGCAACTATCATAATGTCACCTTGCTATTTAGCCGTAAGAGATGCTGAAAGAATAATAGAGTCTAAAAATTCAGCGGTCTGCGCTTCTACGCGTGCGGTTATCACATCAGGTGACTCAACCACCGCTTTTTCATCTGGAGTGATTTTAAACAAAACCTGACCTTTACTGATGATAGCGCCATCGTCCTCGACCAAGACTTTATCCACCGTTCCAGAAAAAGGGGCTTTCACTTTATTAAACATCTTCATGACTTCAATAATATACAACGGCTGACCCGCTTCAAAGTGCACACCTTCTTCTATTAGCGGTGGCATACCTGGCGCTTCGCAGGAATAAAACATACCACCTGTCGGTGCTAATATTTCATCACTCTTGGCTGTTGGTGGTGGTACCAGTACTTTAGCCATTTGTACTTGCAGTTCTTTATCAAATAACGATTCAGGAATGTGTACACTTAAGTCTTCGTTAACTTTTAAGTCGAAGAATTGAGTCTGAATACCGATGAAAGGTAATAGCGATAATATTTCATTACCCGCTTGATAGCCCAAGTGCGCCGATTGAATGGCTAACCACTGTGCGCTTTCGATAGTATCAACAGGTGATTTCTTTTTCACCAATGCTTTACACAGCTCGGCATAGTTTGAAGTTTCTAAAATATTCTCTAATTCTGCATAAAAATTCAAAGCTTGACTTAAAACTTCATGGTCATGATCCCAAATCATACTCGCAGCAGGATTGTCGGCGTTGAAGTTCATATTCAAGAAGTGATACGCTTCAGATAATACTTTAACCGGATTTTCCACCCAAATAATTTCACCTTTGGCATTTAGCTCAAAGTATTTTTGATTCAAACTTAACCAGCCTGCTAATACGTGGGGCTCTGCTAATAAGTTTTCCAGTGGACGAATTAATAATAGCTGCTTACGAGTTAAAACGTCGAGTAACGCTGACTTTGCGTCTTCATCTTTAACTGCTGCCATTGCTTTATTGCAGACTTGTTCGTAAGCAAAATTGAGATCAAGGTTATTGGCTTTTTGTTTTAATAAACCAACCGCCGTCAAATAAGGGACGATAAAGCGGGTTGTTGGGCGCGCATTAATATTATTACCCAAGAACCAATTAACCAATCCATAATGAAATTCTAAATTAGTCGACAGGTCTTTACCGGTTAATTCCGTTTTACGTAATACGTCTGCTAGACCTTGATAGCTGCCTAAACGATCTTTACCCACGGTTAATAACAAAGCGATATTACTATCGTATGCGCCTGCCAAGTGATATTTCATGAACACATCAGTATCAGGATTATGTAAGCTGATACCTTGATCGTCACGAATTTCACCTTCACGCGCATCTGACCAGTGCTCAATGATACCACCGGCATGAGGGGCTAATGCTTGGTTAGTGGCGTTTAAACGTGCCTCTACTGATGCATTATTACGTTTAATACGTTCTGGTTTAGGTAAGCGAGGGCCATGAGCGGCTAGTAATACCATTGCTTCAACTAAAGACTCTACGATAAAGAAATCGGTCTCATCTTCAGGATTAACAAATTTCAACGCATAACATAATTCCGTTACGCGATGCTCTACCTGAATGCGGGTATTCATTTCCATGAAGAAGTGTTTATCACGATCAACAATACATTCAAATGTTGATACACTATCAAGCCCTACCGCTTCACCAAAGGTTTCCGATTCTTTTTCCATTGCATGCAAGGTTTTTAAATCTTGCTTCAATACCTTCGCTTCTACATCCCGGCCTGCTTTTACGGCTTCTGTTAATGCTGTTTCAAGTTCTTCTGTGGTGACAGACACTTCTAATAGCTTTTGTTCATGCATTTGCAATGAACAATCACGACCACCCAGTGCTAAACTCCACTGACCATTACCAATCACCTGTATTTCTTGGTGACGAGTGGTTTCGATATTGAGCTCGATAAGAATGTTTTTATTATCACCTAGCCCCGTTGCTTTAACCTCGTTTAGAATTTCTAATACCAAAGAAGGCGCTTGCGCGGCCACTTGTGCTATTTGAGATTCTACCTCACCTTCCAATGTATTTGGATTAGGCAAGATACGCTGACCTTTACCACCACCGCCACCAATGCACTTAAGACGAATACGGTTTTCAGGGTAATTACGACTCATCACAATCACTTGTTCACGAATCGTTTCTTGCAGTTCTTCAATAGTATAAAGATCAATGCCTTTTTTATGACCTGCGGTTAGTACCACATCGGCTTTTTCAACCAAGCTTTCGGCATCATCAAAAAGTGCTTGATCAAGTACTAGGTGTTCTTTTTTAGCCAAGGCCAGCAACGCTTTTTCATCACTGTGTTTTTTAACTAAGGTAATCGCTGTTGCATTATCAATACCGGGGGTAACACTCACACCCACTTTTAATGCCGTGCGCTTAGCTTCATCTTTTAAGCCAGCGTCATGAACCGTTTTAGAACAGGGGCCAATAAAATTCAGACCTGCGTCTTCCATCGCTGCAACCATGGTTTCGTCTTCCGCCATAAAACCATAACCCGTAAAAATAGAGTTATAACCATTTTCTTTAGCGATGCTTATGATTTGCTGAATACGGACATTGCGCTCTTCTTTATCAGCACCGGTATAATCTGGGACACGGTGCACACGCTGAGGATCGGTTAACTGGCGCAGTTCTGGCGCGAGCGCATTTTGATAAACGATTGAATCTTTCTCAGACAGCAGAATACCGTAATGCTCGATACCCATTTCTTCGAACACATCCATTGCTTCTTTTCGAATAGGACCACGGCAAATAATTAATGGGCGCATGTCGCTGCACTCAAAACTTTGCGCCCACTCGTTGTTTGATTTCGCTAAACGGCGGTCTTTATGTACCAATGGGTTATTTAAATAATAATCGTTACTCATTTTCTAATCCTATTAAGCAAAACGTTGCTATAAATTCTTTTTATATGAATGCGTCATCGCTTTCAAAATCAAATAAACCTAGTGGAACTCGCGCTGTACGGCATTCAATGGCTCTGGTGTGTAATGACGCAAGTGAAAACTCATGTTTTCACTTAAAACTTTACGTAAATCACTTGGCATCACAATTTGAGAAATAGAGCCTAGACTTAGGGCTTCATTAGGATTCATGAGTTCTTCTTCATAGCGCTTAGCTAATAATGCTTCTTGCTCTTTTGCCCACTGCGCCGTTTGTTGTTTGTTTTTAACAGCACTGCGAATGGCACGTAATTCATTTTTATAAACAAACTCAACCCCTGCTGGCCCCATTACTGCGGCGCGAGTAGAAGGTAATGCGATAACGAAATCTGCACCTGTCGGATAGTTATTATAAGACGCGTAAGCACCGCCAAACGCATTACGAATAATCAATAAGAAACGGGGAGTGCGTAAATCGATAATCGCATCGAGCATTGCACGACCTGCTTGCACGATACCCTGGGCTTCTTGATCTTTACCGGGTAAGAAGCCTGTCGTATCTTCCATAAATATCACAGGAATGTTGTAAAGATTACAGAAGCGGATGAAGCGAGCATTTTTATAAGCAGCAGCAATATCAATCTGACCCGAAGAAACCGCTGAATTATTCGCCACAAAACCGATAACATTTCCACCCATACGACCCAGAGCAGTAATGGTATTGCGCGCACGATCAGGTTGAATTTCCATGAAGTCACCATGATCACATAGCTGCTGAATCATAATGGTGACATCCAGTGGGGTATTAAATCCGCTTGGGCTGTTGAAGGCTTTTTTTAATAAGATATCAATATCCCAAGTTCTACGATCAACCGGATCGGAGGTTTCTTGGTAAGGGGCAAATTCACTATTATTATTTGGAATATAGTTAAGTAAACGTTTCACTTTTTTCAGTGCACTCACTTCATCTTTGACTACAAAATCAGTAACACCACTTTGACTATGAACGCTTGGGCCGCCTAATTCATCAGGAGTAACGTCTTCGCCCAATACCGATTTAACAACACCAGGTCCCGTTAAACCAAAGAAGGTATTATTCGGTTGAATCATGAAGCTACCCTGACGTGGCAAATACGAACCACCGCCAGCGTTAAAACCAAACATGCACATAATAGAAGGCACGACACCGCTTATTTTACGTAAAGCAGTAAAGGCTTCAGCATAACCATCAAGGCCGCCCACACCCGCAGGGACATAAGCACCGGCACTATCATTAAGACCGACTAATGGAATTTTGCGTTTGCCGGCCAGTTCAAATAAACGCGCTAGTTTTCTGCCATTAGTTGCATCCATAGAACCTGCACGCACTGTAAAGTCATGACCATAGAGCGCAACATCACGACCATTGATTTTCACTATCGCTGTCACTAGCGAAGCGCCGTCTAAATTCTTACCCCAGTTTTGAAATAAAACAGTTGGGCTTTCATCAGTTAATACTGAGATCCGTTCCCAAATCGTCATACGCTTTTTAGCATGCTGACGGGTAATCGCATTAATGCCTGCGGCTTTTTTGGGACGCTGAATCAGTTTGTAGCCTTGCTTTAGGCTTTCTTCATAAAGTCCTGGTTCATAAGACGCTTGACCAGGGATACTGAATTCAACTTCCTTTTCTTTATCAAAAGGATTGGTTAGTGACGCTACTGGACTGAATGCGGTGTTTGCTTTTGTCATGCTCTAGTATTCCACCGAGATCTTAAAGATCCCTTTTATTATTAGCCTGTCGTACATAATCAGCTCTCTGCTGAAAATCGCACATGATGTATTTTCATATTAACTTGAGGATAGATAATAGTGAAGAATGTCTATTTATGGAATAACTTAATAATTTGTTATTCCAACCAACTAATAGCCTGAAACCACCATATTAATTAGGGATAGCTAAATAAAAGGCATATTTAATTGACATTATTTCTAATCGATAATGCACATATCCGCTCACCACATTCACTTCATTTTGAATAGAAGGGCACATAAACGCTTAAAATTGTTTTAGTGGTGGCAATGATGATCGGGGGGATGCATGGAAATGACTTGTTACTGCCTTGCTGTTTTAGAATTAACCAATAGTGTCTTTGGATGAATCTACTGATGCTGGGCTTATAGGTGCTTTGATTTGTGAATCTACAAACAAAGGGCTAAAAAACAAAAGATAAAAGATAAAAGATAAAAGATAAAAGATAAAAGATGGGATTAGAGCAGATTCAAGACGATGGCCCGGCCCTTCGCAGGCTCAGGTCGTCAAATACCACTTGAAGCTGCGCTTCAAAAGCCGTGGTCTTTGACCCTACTATCACATGGGAAAAGCCCGCTTCGCTGCCCTATATCAGTGAAAGAGACTCATAGTCATTCTTCTAAAACCCCCAACCACTTCGCGGGCTAGCACTTTCTTTGATGCAAAAAAAATCCCCAACCGCGAAGCGATTGAGGATTTTAGAATAAGAGCTTGACGATGACCTACTCTCACATGGGGAAACCCCACACTACCATCGGCGCGACTGCGTTTCACTTCTGAGTTCGGGATGGGATCAGGTGGTTCCACAGTGCTATTGTCGTCA
>JBLGBO010000033.1:0-22258 GCA_047616865.1 Oleispira sp. | reverse complement strand
TTGTCAACGGCAGACTTAGCGCTTGAATCGGCGGCAACAAAACACACTCTTAATTCTTGGCGGCCATCATTCCCAGCCACCATCATCGCAATACCAATATCACCGTTAAATAAATTCAATTCGTAATCATTGCGACTGATCATAACAGGGCGACCAACATACCAGCGGTTTTGCTCTAAAGAAGCTGAGCGACTATTGGCACTGGTATCGATGTTTAATAATCCTCGGCCTTGTAACAATTTCTGCACGCGCTCATTCAGCGCATGCAAACCTGAACTGCCTTGGCGCAAAGCACATAAAAGTTGAAACTCATTAAATAACTGCAACACATCATACGGACAAGCGCCCTGCTCAATGGCGTTCAGATATTGACTGTAACCCTTAATAACTTGCTGCTGCCACGCCTGCTCTGACTCAACCACGTTAACTGAATTATCTTTACTAAAAGGCGCCGCTAAACAGCTATAGCAATGAATATCTTCATATTGCTGAAAACTTTGCTGAACCTGTTTAAACTGACCCGCATTCACCGCCGCGGCAAGCTTGCCAATACCTGACTCACTGGTAAAGCGATGACTCACTCGTAGCTGAGTTAAACTGTTGGCCATTAACGGCGCGCTGGCTTCGACATACTGATTTAAATGATCGTGCTGAAGTCCACAAAGGGTCTCTAGCTGCTTTGCCCTTTTCGCTTGCAAACCATGAGCATGATAGCCATTAACCATCACACCGCTATCACACAAGTCGCCCAATACACTGCCAGCTTCTACCGAGGCTAACTGATCTTTATCACCCAATAATATTAAACGGGTATTGTCTCCCAAGGCTTCCATTAGCTGAGCCATCATGGGTAAATCAACCATAGAAGCTTCGTCAATAATCACTAAATCATAAGGTAACGTTTTCTTATGATTGTATGAAAATCCGTTAGGACGCCAGCCCAGCAATCGATGCAGAGTAAAACTGGTAACAGGAATTTTTTCGGCCAAAGGAAACGTCTGCGCAAGCTTGGCTTTGGCAGCTAAAATAGATTCAACTAACCGCGCCGCCGCTTTTCCTGTTGGTGCCGCTAATGCGATACGCAAGTTAGGCTGCTGACTAATTAACGCCGCTAATAAGCGCGTAACCGTCGTGGTTTTTCCCGTTCCCGGGCCACCGGTAATAACACTAAAACGGTTTAAACAGGCATTAGCCGCCGCTAACATTTGCCAGTTTGGCTGCGCATTATCCGTTTCAGGAAATAAAGCCTGTAACGTTGCACTCAGTTCATTATTAACTGTCGTTTTCTGCTCGGTTAAACGCGCACTAATGGAATAAAAAACCTGCTGTTGGTAAAACCAATAACGAGAAAAATATAATCGTCCTTGCATGACAACTAAAGGATAGTTAACGACTAAGTCATAAGGATTCTGCTGTGACAGTTGCTCTAAACTGGCGCTGTTTTTTACGACATCAATTGCATGCACTGTCGTAAAACTCTGTAAATAACCCAGTACATCAGTATTACTAATACCTGTTTTTTGCGGCATGTCATATAAATGCGAAAGTTCAATACAGACTTCGCCACGACTTAGCGCCTGACTTAGCTTAATGATCAAATAAGCGTAAAGCTTAAGACGGGTTTCATCATGATTACTTATCGGCTGTTTTTTTGCAGACTGCTTTTTGGGCAGTGATATTTCATTCAGGCATAAGCTATTGGCCAGTTCTAAATCAATCGCCTTTAAATTAAATTCTCGATTTTTATTTTCATACCCAATGCCTTTTTCAAAAATCGATTTAATCCAAGGTTTTAAACTTTTACCTGCTTTAAAATCGATGGTATTAAAATCAATGGCTTTTGGATCAGTGGCGCTTAGATCAATGGCAGCTACATTATTATGATCAGTCATTAGAACAACCCCATTTGATGATTATCATCGGTTTTCATATCTGTTTTCTTGACTAATTGTTCATCTGATTTTCTATCTAATTTCTTATGGCTATCAGCCGCACGGGGTTGGCTTAAAGATTCATCCCCCAGCAACCAATTCCGCCACTTATCTAATTGGGCTTTTTCTGGGCGAGTAAAAAACACGCCCTCGCCATCAGATTTTCCGTTCATGCCACGCAAGAAGAAATAATACACTCCACCAAAATGGATTTCATAATCATAATCAGGGATACGACGACTCAGGTATTGATCAACCGCAATACTGTAAATCCAATACTGTAAATCGTATTGATGATGCTCCATCGCATCGATTAACGCCGCTGGTTGATAATCACTGATCTGATCACCGAGATAATTCGACTTATAATCCGCCACATAATACCGTCCGTCATGACGGAATATTAAATCGATAAACCCTTTAAGCTGACCTCGCATAGGTTCAAAAGCTAGGCGACGTCCGTCTAATAACGGCATAACACCTGAAGCACGAATTTCCGTCATTGGCAGATAGAATTCCATTTCAACCAGACGATTACTCTCACTAATATCTGCTAAACAACATTCAGCATCTACTAAGGGCTGATCTACAACCTGTCGCATCCAATCCTTCAACATGTCCGAAAAATCTTCATCAATGCCATAGAACTTTAATTGGTTGCCAATTTGTTCTTCTAACTGCTCACCATCAACAAAATCCCAATTTTCCAGAATACCGTGCAAGCAGGTTCCTGGGGTTGCGCCTTTGGGGAAATCAAACGGCGTTAGTTTTGTTTCTAACTCTAAGCTTTCTAGAGCTTCAGCCTCGTCAGTATTATAATTTTGATCGTCAGAGTTATCTTCTGTATTCAGAGGCGATGTTAAAATTTCAGCTTCGCTATCAAATTGACTGCCCGAATCGAGCACAATATCGCTGCTATGACTGCTATCGATATGAGTTTGAGCATGTTCAGCATCGGCTTTGTTATCTAACTGGGCCAGCTGGCTATAACTGGTTAAGCGCCAGTTATCCCAAACTTTGCCGTTAAATTTAGCTAAGGTTAAGGGTGCTGTATCGCCGGAAACGTCTTTTTCGATAGCCGTAATGCTCTCCATCTCAGCTAGCCAATCAGAGTAATAATTCAGCGATAACTTGCCTTCATCAATCACCTCACTAAAGCGCTCTCTTAAACCATCGATGCTGACCGACTCTTGCTCTAGCAAATAACCAATAGCCGAATTCATCAGCAAACCTTTAGGCCCAGCCTTCAAATGCTTCACAACATTCTCCAGCTGAACAAAGCACGCTTGCTCAGCACGAGTTAACGCCACATACAATAAACGCATGGCTTCAGCACGCACTTCTGCCACATGCTTTTTCTTCGCCTCTGAATCGGCTTTGGTATTGATGGTTAAGACTGATTTAGTCCCTGATTCGCCCTCTTGTTTTTCCGTATGATAAACCGCATCGAATCTCACCGCATTGTTATCTTCATCCCAACAGAAGGGTAAAAATACCACCGGATATTGCAAACCTTTGCTCTTGTGAATGGTAACAATCTGCACCAAGTTCGCGTCACTTTCTAAACGAATTTGTTGCTCTTCTGATTGATTCAATAAGGCATTTTGACAGCGTTCAGAATACCAACGTAATAAGGTTAATAGCCCCTTACCGTCGGTATTATAAAAACCCGATTGAATACCCAATTCACGACTGGCCTGTTGCAGCACTTCACCTAAATGTAGAAAATTGGTGAGCTTACGCTCTCCATCGGCTTGCTTGCGCAAACGAACAGCCAAAGGATCTGCATCAACTTCATTGATATTGTCACCACCTGGCTTCATTTCTAACCAAGACATGATAAAGGCCATAACGCCACGCTGATTAAATCGTTCACGCAATTGATATAACTGGGCCAGCTCAGTTTCCCAGCGCGCTTCGTCATCCAATAACGAGGCTAAATAATGTGCGTCATAATCTAAGCTCTCACAAGCGAGAGCATTACGTAAAAGGCGTTCGTTTTGAGGTTCGCCAATGGCATTTAACCAGCGTAATAAATCTCGCGCTTCGGTTGAATTTAAAACGCTGTCGCGGGATAAAAATACGCTATTAATCCCTAACTGCTTTAAATTATCTTTTACTAGCTTGGCTTGCTTACGGTTATGTACCAGAACGGCAATATCACCGGAGTTAATAGCTTTAGAGCTTTCTTCTGAGTTAAGACAGCCTTTTAGTAATAACTGCTGAATACTCTTAGCGCACATTTCAGCGGCATTATAGCGACCATGATCACGATTAGTGCCTTCTGAATTTAATAATAAGTGCAATGGCGCGCATTTCTTCAGGCCACGATAATGAAAGAAGCCTTTGTCTGATTTACCCGACGCTAATACTGACTGAAACTCAATTTTCCCCGGTAATACAAAAGGTTCATTATGGCGCGCAAACAGCTCATTGGTAGCGGATACCAGATCAGTATGGCTGCGCCAGTTTTTGTTTAACGTAAAACGACGGTCTTCACCTAATGACTGACCCGCTTGCAGATACGTAAAAATATCAGCACCGCGAAAACTGTAAATTGCCTGCTTAGGATCGCCAATCATATACAGACCCGAACTGTCTTCTTGGCTGTAGACTTGATTAAAAATCTCATACTGCAAGCTGTCGGTATCTTGAAACTCATCGATCATGGCAAAAGGATATTGCTGGCGAATGTGTTCAGCCAGCGCTTCACCATGAGAACCGCGTAAAGCATTCGCTAACAAGCGTAATAAATCATCAGGATTCATTAAATTCGCTTGTTCCATCGAGGCCCAAAACTTGGCTTTTACCTGCGCCAACATGTGATGAGGCAATACCGCCGTCATTTGTTCACAGTCACTGGCGAGCTGATCAATCAAGCGAAATGCTTGATGCTCTGGCGCTTCGCCTTTTTTAGTTTTAATAAATAGGTTTTCTTGGCCAAGCTCTAATACATCTTTCGGAACTTTGCCGACAAAGCGAGCACCGGTAGAAATCGCTGCAGAAGAAAAGAAGGCTTTAGCCGCCGCAATACGTTTGGGTCGCGTAGACTTAGAGAAGCTACGTTTATCAACACCTGAATTCTCAATCAAATCATTCAGATCTTGCGCGGTTAATCCTTGCCAAACGTGCACGGCCGCGTCATAACTTGATTTAGCCTTTAACCATGCACCCGAGAAGTCTAAATTCGATTTGGCTTTGGGTAATAATTCTATATCTTCTTGCTGCAACCAACCTCGTACTTTCCAGAATACATCTTCTGGGCTGGAGACTTGCCCAAGCAAGGCCGTTAGCTGCTCTTGATCCATGGGATAGGCAAGCTCACGCCAATAATCTTGCGCAGCACGGCGTAAATATTCTTGTGCATCTAAAATCATTTCAGATTCAAAACCCACACCACTATCAAAGGCGAACTGTTTTAATATGCGTTGGCAGAATCCATGAATGGTAAAAACAGACGATTCATCCATTTGCGATAAGTTAGCTTGCAGCCAGTCGGTGAGAGACAGTTTGTCTTGCTGCTCTTCACTGTAAAAATTAGCTTGGGTGCGAAGAATTAAGTCTTTCACCTCATAATCAACAGCGCTTTCTGGATCTTGAGCAAGACGCAATACATCTTCATACAGCTCTCGTATACGATCACGAATACGGCCACGTAATTCTTCCGTTGCAGCTCGAGTGAAGGTAACCACAAGAATACGATCGACAGGCTTCAAACCTAAAGAGTGATCACCTAATAAAACACGAAGATACAAGTTGGCAATGGTATAGGTTTTTCCAGTACCGGCACTGGCTTCAATCAGACTTTTACCTAACAGAGGAAAGCTATCAGTTTGTAATATTTTCATTATTCGCTCTCCTTGCTCTTTTCACTGTTATCAGCAGCATCGTCTTCTTCACTGACTCTATATTCCAGTAAGGGTGCTAGCAAACTGTGCCACAAACTTTCTTGGGCAGATAAGAATCCGACATAATCTTCTTCTATGATTTGAGCGAAGCAGCGCTGCACAAACTCATCATTCAGTTCACTGAATTCACTGTCTAAGGCTTTATCTAATATGCCTGCTTGTTTTTCAGCGTCAGTGGTTAGATAACTAAAAGCCAACTGCAAGAAAAAAGGTTGTGGCATGCGATAGCATTGATTCATAAACTCAATTAGGGCGAGTAAGTAGTTCTGAGCCATTTCAGTATTAACGGCAGTGAATTCACATCGATCAATCTCACCTTCTTTATTAATGCCTAAACCAATACTGTTACCCATTGAGATGCCAGTAGCACAAGCAAACAAATGCTCTAACCAAAGATTAATAATTTGCTTTGCCTTAAAGCCGCCACTGCGAAAATGGAAAACCTGCTGCATGCCATTTTCATTACCGCCCTCATGATTAATTAAATGCTCTAACTGACCACCCAACTGATATTCTTCAATAGTTAAACTATCGCTTTGAGGTGGCATCTTGCCAATGTCTGGCAGAGTATTTCCCACCTGCTCAATCAAGGGCGCTATTTTATGTTCACTTTTAGTTAACACATACTCGGCAAAGCCTGCCGCAGGTAAGTTACCCAAAGATTTCTGCCGTTGTTTAAAGACGTCTTCTCGCCCTTCTAAATGCGTTGTTAATAACGCCTCATTCAATAAATACGTTTGTAAACTATCAAGGGAAAAAGGCTCATCGACTTCGGTTTCGTCCCAATACTGGGTAAGATTTACTTTTAATCGACGCTGCATAAAGAACTTACTGGGATTAATCAGGCATTGCTTAATATCGTCTAATTCAGGATAAAGTCGAATGCTATCATCTCTGTCATCAAACAAAGGCTCTGTCACAAAAGCGGCATGCTTAGAAGATTGAGGATTGGCTAAAGAAGCATTATTCGCTAGTTCATTACTCGTAATAGCGACCTGCTGCCAGAGTTTTTGATAACTCAATAATTGATCATTTTTCTTCTTATGACTCTTTGGATTACAAAGAATACAATCACCTTTATTAAAAGAAAAATATTGCGTATTAAAAGGCTGCAATAGCTGCTCTCTAATTAAATGTTGCCTGAAGTGTTTTTCACTCTTTTTATGGGATAAATCTTCGTCTCCCTCCATCACATAACCATTGGCAATATAATCGATCAATTCACTGACCAATACACAAGGTTGTAGCTCATTATTCTCACGGCTATCGCGGCCACGGTAACTGATATACAGTTTATCCTGCGCAGCAATCACCGCTTCTAAAAATAAATAGCGGTCATCTTCTCGACGAGAACGATCGCCACGGCGATAAGCCCCTTGCGCCATTAAATCAAAACCTTGCGGTGGTACCCGTCTAGGATAATCTTCGTCGTTCATACCGAGCATACAAACAATCTTAAAAGGAATACTACGCATCGGCATTAACGTACAGAAATTCACCGGACCTGCTAAGAATCGCTGCCAACCCACTTGCTTGGTTAAACACCCTGTTAGATATTGCAAAATCACGCCATGGCTTAAACCTTCATCAAACGCCGCCAGTTCTAATTCTTGCTGCCAACGTTGGACTTGGTCGCGTATTTTTTGTAATACGAGCTGATCGTTTAAACCCTTATCATCTTGAGCTTGCTGCGGATAAAAATCGCCGATTAAGCGTAATAACACATCTTGCCATTGCTCATGGCTTAAGAAATTCTCTGCCGATTTTTGTTGATGTAATATTTGATACCAGTGACTCAGCTGATCAACGAATGCCATCAGTTTGCCCAACAACTCTCCTTGGCTGCCCATAACGCCAGATACTGGCCAGTATTGGTCTAGTGCATGGGCATTGTCTGGCATCACCAACCCTAACAATAACTGCTGCAAACCTTTGAACCAACTATTGTCATCCCAACTCGGCAAACCTAAATCACTGCGATGAGATTCATCAAGGCCCCAACGAATATTCGCTGAACTGAGCCAATGTTTTATTTGTTCTAAATCTTTTAATTCTATTTCGAATTTTTGCGCAATGGCAGGTACTTCTAAAAATTCAATCACATCGGTAATCGTTAAACGACTGCTCGGCAGCTGTAATAAACGCAAAAACGAATCGATGATTAAGTTTTCTTTATTCAATGCTTGGTCGGCAATAGCCCAAGGAATGCGTAACTCATCAGAGGCGCTGCCAAATACCGCTTCAATATACGGCGCATAAATATCAATGTCTGGCACCATCACCAAAATATCACGGGGCTTTAGGGCATCGCCCGTGTTATTGGCGGCGGCATCTTGATCAAACCAGCTCAACATCTGATCGAACAGCGTTTGTACTTCCCGCAAGGGTGAGTGGGCACTGACAAACTGAATACTCTGATCATTTTTGGCGATGGCTAACTTAGCATGGCTATTTTCTAATGCTGTTATGCCAAACGCAGCTTCACTGCGGTTTTTCAATTCTAAAAAATCAAGTTGGATATTTTTTAATAAATTATTCGCAGACCCTTGCTGATCTTGCGCAATATCAACAAAGGCTTCGATGTCTTGAAAGTATTTCTCACGACCGCCTTCGTTTGCGGCTTCATGCGTGAGCGTTACAAAGTCTCGACCCAAGCGCCCCCAAGAGGCTAATAATGGATTACCCACGGTAAAATAATTCGCTAAACTGGCGTCTTTTTGCAGTAACTTAGCCCGCGTTTTTTCATTAACAATATCGCCCCAATAATTACGGCAAGGATTTAATAAAAAGAAGTGCACATCAACATGTTCGCTGAGGGCATTCAAAACTTGCCAATAGGTTCCTGGAAGTGCCGCGATACCGAAGACAAATATTCGTGCAGGCTGTTCTGCTGAACTGGTCGGTAATAAATTCTTAAGGCCATCTTTGCCTGCGCGCATAATGTCGACTAACTGATCGGTTAAACGAGCACGGTGAAACAAGCTATGACCCAGTTGGTCGCTATCAGCAACCAAGCGCCGCCATAATTCAGGCTGCCAAGGTTGGTTGCTAATATCCCCGCCTTCAATTTCATCTTTACCGGCTTCCCACGCTAATAACCAATCAGGGCGATAGACTAAATATTGATCAAAGGTATCGGCAATTTTTTCAGCAAGGGCAAAAACTTTTTGCTGGTTAATTTTCGAACGGATTTTATTAGATTCTTCGTCGCTTTGCGCTTCTTCACTTTCTTTGCCGCCACTCTTATTATCATCTAGATAGTGAGCAATGGGGGCAAACAGCTCTTCATTCTCTTTCTCATTAATTAAGGTCGGCAATAAACGCATCAACTTCCACGTCATCGACTCTTTTTCGAAATGAGAACGCTCAGGTAAATCAGGCTTAACCGAGTTGTATACTTTCCATACAAAACTCGAGGGTAAAGGAAATTCTATATTCGCAGCAATACCCAATGACTCAGCGACTTGCAGCTTTAACCAATGGGCCATGCCTTGGCTTTGCACCAAGATTTGTTCTGCAATAAAAGGATCACTATCCCCCTGCCTCATTTGGTGAACAAGAAGCTCTTTTAATACATCAAGATCATTGGAGTGATAAAGTCTGAACATCCGAGCGCCACGCTTTAATAAGTACGAATAACAAAAGATCTAATTTATCATTTATTGTCTCATACCGCATTTTTAACTGGCACAAAAAAGCCCCACGCAAAAAATGCATGAGGCTAGTTTTTACTGCTAAGCGATATTAGCTGCTAGGAACTAATGTATTAGCATCTAAACGACCAGAGCTGTTTGGATAGATTTTGAACTTAGCTACCTTGGCCACTGGCGTAGTACCATCGGCTGCAAGTTCAACATAGTTACCATTCGTAGCCACTACATCCGCAATATTTTCATTGACTGTAATATCTCCAACAAAATTCCACTCAGCGGTTGCGACTTCAGGTGTAAACGTTACGGCTAAGAAACCACGACGATTAGCATCCATGTACTGTAAATCATCAATTAATGCAATAATTGAACTTTCAAAGCCAACCTTCTCAGCAGCACCTAACGATAGGTATTGATCGAAGCCTGGAGATGTTACTGAAGATGTCGCTAATTCAACACCAACGGAACGTTTACTTAACTTACCCGTTGTCTGATCATCCACAAAGCGTAGGTTACTTGCCCAAGCATTGTGTGTATCACCGGCTAAAGTAACAACGTTTTTACCTAACAAATGCGCACGATTTAAGATTTGTTCACGTTCAACAAAATAACCATCCCATGAGTCTAAGTTATATGGCGCTGTGGTAGATAACCTTAGCTTTTCTTCAGCTGTTACGGTTGGATCACCTGCATTCAAACGCAGCTTCAACGCATAAAGTTCGCCAATGGCTGTATTAACAGCAGCCTGCTCAGCAGAAGCATCTAATCCTGCTTCTAGTTTAGCAATTAAGCCACCTAGATAAAGTAGTAGTTCAACAGGAACAAATATGCGCCCCATTAGAACTTGCTGGCCTAATACTTCCCAAGTGGTGGTTGAATTAGACCACTCGCGAATCAACCAAGATAACTGTTCCTCTCCGATCAATCGACGAGTAGGATCTGTGATTAAGGCTGATGCACCTGCGCCTGCCGCTAACAACTCATTCGTGGTAAGTGGCTTATCACGGGCAATGTGACGCGTATCCATCATATTTAATGACAGTAACTCACCAAATTTGAAGTTACGATAGATCTTTTCACGACTTGAACCAGTACGAATAGGTAACCACTCATGGTACGCCTGGAAAGCTGCTGCTCTTCGTTCAGCAAAGTCACCTTCATCTTCGTTATGATTTTGAGCACCCTCTTTATAGGAGTCGTTTGCTAATTCATGATCATCCCATACACAGATGAATGGCTTCATTTTATGAACTAGCTGTGCTTTCTCATCGATACGGTATTGTGCATAGCGTCCACGATAATCATCAAGAGTTAACACTTCTGATAATTGATCAGGTGCTCGACCAGCAACAGAGATTACTGGGTATTCACCCGTTTGATATTCATAGATGTAATCACCAAGATGGATAACGACATCAGCATCAGACTGAGCGATCGCCTGATAAACATTGAAGAAACCTGCAGGGTAGTTAGCACATGAACACACAGCTAACTTAACACTTTCAACGTAACCAACAGGCAAAGTTTTAGTTTCACCAACTGTTGACTTAATACCTAGCGGGCCAGTGAACTCATAATAATAGGTTGTATTGGCCAATAATCGATCAGCATCAATCTTAACGGTGTAATCAACATCGCTATTGGTTTCAACGATACCCGAAGATACGACATTAGCCATGGCGGCGTCTGTAGCTACTTTCCACTCAACAGGCACTTTTTTCTTAGCACTTGCGTCATCGTTAGTTAGGGTGACACGAGTCCAAATAATCACTCGATCAGATAAAGGGTCACCTGATGCAACACCGTGTCCAAATTGAACGACTAGCTTAGAGTCAGATAGTGATAATGAGTCATCGTCGTCATCAGCACCACAGCCTGAGAGGGCCATAGGTACAGCTACTGCGCTAGCACCTACCGCAGCACTTTTCATAAAGGAGCGGCGAGTTAAATCAGTTTTAATTGTCATGTTTTTAAATCCAACGGTAATTATTATAATGTGGAGACACGGCTAATCATTTAGCTTGATCATAATTCTCTCACTACACTAGTTTTTACCGATTAAGTCAGCCCCTGACAAGCCCATTATGTAATGATTTGTTATTAGTTCACAGAAAATTCAATTAACGCCGAATTTAACCTGTCATTACGTAAAAAAACCTATTTATTTTCACAAATAGGTTTTTTATTGAACAATAAAACGTCACATAGGCTTCGGTCCAATTTTTATTCCGTATCAGCAATAAAGGCCATTCTTTTCTCTTCGCTTGCAATATAGTTTAACCATTGTGTCGCCATTTTTTCTGCCTCAGCAAACCGAGAAGCCAGCTCGAACTCAGCCTTCGCCAACAATAAGTCTTTCATATTGAATAAAACTAATCCTTTTAAAATTCTTGCGTCATGCTCAGGCACTGCTGATTTAGAATCTGGAATATTTTTATCTATCGCATTATTTATATTCGTTAATGCTTGGTTCCATTCTTGTCTTTCTGTATGTATTTGAGCCAATTTATAATAATCTTTGGCCGAATCAGATAACTCCGCCGCTTTTGCCATTACGACAATCGCTTGTTCATACTCTTTTGCTAGCATTAAAGCATCACCTAACAAAGATAAATTTTTTGCATTTTCGCGAATGCTTTTATCTTTAATACCTTGTAAAAGAATCTGCGCAGATTTATAAGGAATTTCTTTACCCAACATAGCCTGCGCTAAGCTGACTTGTTGTGCTTCTTTTAATAATAACCCCTGGTCATAAGCCGCTTCCAATGTCGCTAACTCTGCTTCCGTTTCACCCAACTCATTATAGATAGCAGATAACTGAATCCAATATTGTGATACTGAGGCCGAATCAGGATAGAAGGCTATTAGATCCTTTAAGCAACGCTCCATTGATGCATAGTCTTTATTTTGAAAATACACGGCGCGTTCAATCAACAACCAGTTTTCACGAGGTTTTTTACCTTTATCTAACGTCATGCTGATCGCATGCTTTACATCAGGTAAAGCGTGTTTAAACTGTTCCAGTTGATAATGCACTTGCGCTCTAATCACATAAGCTTCGGCACCTGGATTTTCCACAACATCAAACCATTTATTCAGCGTCACAAGTGCTGTTTTATAATCTTGCTGAATCAAATATAACTTTGACAAACTGTACAGCGTTGTTTGCAACAAACTTTCTGGAACACGTTTACCTGCAATTATTTTTTCATACGCTTCAGCAGCAGCGCTGTAATTTTCTTGATTAAAATGCATATAAGCATGCATATTCCAAGTCATTGCGATTTCATAAGAATTACGCTTTATGTTGGCAATTGACGTTAATGTCGACTCGGCTTCCGAATACTTTTTTGCATCCGTCAGCTCACGTACTTTATCTAATTTCTTAAATATTTTAGGCCGCATAGTTTGAGCTCGACGAACTCGCTTGTTTTTGACTGTTTTTTTGGTCTCTACAGAGGACGTGTTTTTTTGAGCATCACTCTTAGAATTATTAACGTCAGATAACACTGTCGGGCTATACGCTGAACACATCGTGACAACCGCCGTTAAAATAAATCCAGAAAGTGTTTTTCTAGGTTTAATTTTATGACTCGAAATATTGTTAAAAACTTTTCTATTCATTATAAGCTCCTACCTAATCAACTCGATCTAACGTTCGGTTTGATCTTACAAACCAAGTGCTTTTAAGATTATTTGCTGCTTTTATCTAATTCAAAACGAATAATATTTCGAACGCCTGTAACAACTTGCGCCTTACCATCCATTATTTTAGGTTTATATTTAAACTTTTTAACCGCATTCATGGCGGCTCGATTAAAAATATTAGGCGGATTAGCATCTATTACCTTAGGATCAATCACCGTTCCTAATGCTGTAACGGTGAATTCAACGGTCACATGTCCTTCAATACCTTTTTGTAATGCGCGCCTAGGATATTGAGGTGCCACTTTTACAATCGGCAAAAAATCACCATCACCACCCGAACCTGCTAAGCCAGCATCAATATTTAGATCCGCCGATAAATCAATAGAACCGATGTCAAACGCATTCGCCGATTGAGCTTCAACGTTTGGTTTAGGTAAGTCTGGTTTTGGCGGCTCAACAGGCGGAGCCGGTGGCTTATTAACTTTTCGCTGCTTAGTCTGAACATCGTCGTCTTGCGAAACGTCGACAAACTCAATCAGTCGGCCAAAACTTTCTTCATTCACCACTGAGTTGCCAGAAGAAATTAGAGTCTGCATCATCCAAAAAACAACGAAAGTCGCAAGCGATGCAACTACGATTGCAGATGACCATCTAACGAGAGGATTCACACCTTGAGATACCATGCTATTTCTTCTCTGTGGCCAGTGAAACATCAGTAACACCCGCCTCACGCGCTGCATCCATAACCGCGACTAAGATTTTTGTTCTCGCCTCTTCGTCTGCTTGAACAACCACAGTACCTTGAGGATTTTCCGCATGTAGGCGCTCAATGTTTGCTCGAACCTGCCCTTCATCAATTTTACGTTTATTAATCCAAATTTCGCCGAGATCATTAATTGCAATTAAGATACTCGCTCGTGGTTTGGCCGTAGAAGTACTAGCATCGGGACGATTCACTTCAATACCCGATTCTTTTACAAATGATGCCGTCACAATAAAGAAAATTAGCATGATAAAAACGACATCTAACATCGGTGTAATATCAATGCCATCTTCATCATTTTCTACTGCTAAGTTTGAGAATCCACGTCTCATACCTTTACCCTCAATTTAGTTAATGCTTTTTTAAAATAACCGTGATGGCAAATGCATCATCACGATTCAATAATTAATAGTTTCTAATGATCAAACGTCATTTTATCTTCAAGCTGAGCTTTTTGACGCTGGATATAACGCTGTAATAACGACAAAGCGAAAACACCGGTAATCGCACCAACCATCCCGGCCATCGTCGGTATCGTTGCTTTTGAAATACCTGACGCCATCGCTTTTGGACTGCCACTACCCAAGAAGGCCATAATGTCGAAGACTTCAATCATGCCGGTAACCGTGCCTAATAAACCAAACAATGGGCACAGCCCTACTAGCATTTTTATCGTCGTCATATTCGTTTCTAGTGCCATTCTTACTTGGCTCGTTAGGTCATCTCTAACTTGATGAGCGTGCCAAGAGGTTCGTTCTTTTCGGCTTTCCCACTCCCCCACAGCTTGTGCAAGCTGCGGGTGATAAGTAAAAGAGAAGAATACAATTCGCTCTAAAATAAAAAGCCATAATAAGAAGATCACCAACAGGAGGGCGAACAGCACATCGCCGCCACGCTCCATAAATACATTAACCTGATCAATAGCTGTAAACATATCAATTAAGCCTTCGCTAGAGATAACTGTTCAGATTTTCGCGCCAAAATACCTGTCGCTCTCTCTTCTAAAATAGTAATCAATGCACGACTGCGGTTGTTGGTCATAGTGTGTAAGAACACACAAGGAATCGCAGCAACAAGGCCTAATACCGTTGTAATCAACGCTTGAGAAATACCGCCTGCCATTAACTTAGGATCACCTGTTCCAAATAAAGACATCGTCTCGAATACATCAATCATGCCCGTTACCGTTCCTAATAAGCCTAACAAAGGTGCAACGACTGAAATGATTTTTATCCAGTTAATGCCTCGAGTTAGACTCGGTATTTCTGATGATATTGCTTCACTCAAATGCAGCTCTAAGGTTTCAACATCAGTATTACCGTTGTTTTGATATACGGTCATGATTCGGCCTAAAGCATTATCATTATTTGCACTGTCGCTGTTCATTTGCTTTTTCATTCGCGCTGTTTCAGCGGTTAGCTTTATCATTCTCCAGATCGCTAATAACACACCAATGATGGCCAATGACAAAATGATATAACCGACCACTCCGCCTTGATCGATTCGTTCGCCGAGACCCGCTGATTGCCCCATTATCTGTAACAGTTGGCCACGAGAAGGATCAATCCAAAACCCTGAGAAATTAGTTTCTGTTGTTGAAGGTTGTGCAGATTCTAAATCCGCAGCAGGGCCGTTATAACGACTGCCTGGCTGTGACGCCAGTTCAACCAACTTTTGTGATTCATAATCAAAGGTCAAATACTGGCCTTCTGAAATCGCATTAAAGCTGCCTAAACGAACGACCTGTTTTTTTACCGTATCGCCGGTTGGCAATACAACGTCAGCTTGATAGCTAGAAACTTTTCCAGACAAGGTCATTTCACGCTGCATTTCAAACCATAATTGCTCTAGTTCTTCTATTGAAGGCAATTTAGAACTGGAACCTGCCGTCGAGATCAATTCATCTAAAAATTGTTCGCGACCAGCTGTTGCAGGGTTTTCATTCAATTCAGAAGTAATTAAAGAACCTTCAAAAATCCCTTTGCTATCGCCCGCTACTTGCTGAAGTACGCCAAACAGTTCTTTTAAGCTGCCTAAGCGGTTGGTTAATCGTTCTTGTGCGGCGGTAATATCAGTCTCATTAGTTGCAAATGCAGCCTCTTTCGTTGCACTGTCATTTTCTAATGCTGTACGCTGATCTTTAGCCTTTTGTAATATATTTTGTTGCTGTTGTTTGTCAGAGTTAAAACGCTGCATACGCGATCTAAATTCACTGTCATCACGTGCCTGTCCTTGCTTAACAAGATTCAGCAGTGAATCAACATCAATATTTTCCGCATGAGATGGTGTAATAAGTGTTAACGATGCTCCGATGCCAATAGCAATACTGAAAGCCAGTTTTTTTACTTTATTTAGTGTCTTTGCCTGGAATCGTTTTTTTGAAATGAAAGCAGTCATTATTTAATATCTCCATTTGCGATATTGGAGTTAAGAAGTGAAGTGGTCATTGAAGGAGCTGCAACAGGAATTTTAATCAGACTTGGGGCGGCTTGTTCACGCGCTATACGCAGTGCTGTATTTAACTTACCTTTATACTCAGCTTCTAAAGGTTTCCACTCTTTAGCTTGTTGATCCCAAATACCTAGACTCTCTCCATCTAAAGATAAAAACATTAAACTAATGCGACCAACACGTAAGAAATCGACTTCACGTTCGGCTGATTTGTCTGCTGATGAACCGCTCAAATTAATCGTGCTGCGATAGGTTTTTATCGTGCGTCCGTAATCCATTTCTTTCTGATAAGCATCCATAACATTGCGATATTTCTCAGCAACAGTCACATCAGAACGCCCCATTAAGTCTTTTAGATTGGCAACACGATCTTGACGCTCTGCTTTTTGAAAAGGAACATCGGCTTCAACAAAGCGATCCAAAGCATCAATCATACGTAACATTAACGGAGTAATTTGACGTTCTATTAGCGTTACTTTACGAATGCTATTTTCGATATCATTTTTTTCAGAGTTTTGATCTGCCAACTGTTTATTAAGCTGGGTAATATAAACTTCTAGACCTTCAATTTCTTTACTTACAGCTCGATATTCACGCTCACTGCTGCGAATATCGGCATCAATCGCATCAATGGTTAACTGAGATTTTATCGCCTTATCAGCACGTTGTTCACCCTTTGCTAATACTGCATTTAGTGCTTTACCTGTTTCTAGATTCTTCACTGAATCTACAGAAAAAGCCATAGGAGCCGCGAGTAATGCACCTGAGGTAAGAAGAATCCCTGCAATATGTTTTTTTAAATAATGCTGTTGAATACGCATTGCATAATCACCGTTTTAAATCGAAAAATACGCGCCACTTATTATAAGTGACCCACTGTTAATTTGATGAGAACACCATAAAGCAGGAATGTGACAAAACGATTACAGAGGTTATCTAGGTTACAATTTAGTGGCTAAATCATGTCAGTATAATTTCATAAATATGACTAGGATAAGAGTGTTCAATTAGCCAATAAAAAAGGCCCGTTACCTATCTAGGTAGCGGGCCTTTATAATCAGCCTATTAACAGGAAGACTAGTTTGCTGAACCGTCTACTTCTTCTGAAGTAATCGTAGTAGCAGTCAGTGCTGGAACATTAGTTTCAGCTGTTTGTGCATCAACACCATTATAAGCAGAGGCAACATTTAAATCATCTAGAGTGAATGTAGCTGGGATTGATGAATCATTCATGCAATCGCCATAAACATTAACAAATGATGCATTGGCATTTTCAGCAGTGGTGTAGTTAGTAATATCTTTGATTTTCACACAGTTATCGAAATCACCCAATAGCAAGATATTGAAGAAACGTCCTTCAGAACCTTCTTTTAAGTGAATTGCATCACCGGTAAGTGTATCAGTACCGTCTGTAACTTCAGCATCCGCCAGAAGAGATAGAGCCGTTACGTTTGCCACTGTTGGATTAGACTCTTGATAAGCACTTTCAAAAGCATCGCCCTTTGTATCAAGTTCAAATGCGTGACGACTACCTGACTTAGAGGAAGTTTTAACAATAACACCGTACTGGATATTACCAACATAACCTTCATCCCAATCAATATCGTCATCTTTGTTTGAGGTCAGCACCAAATGCTTAGCATCAACGGCTCCACCAAAGAATTCTACGCCATCGTCATCATTTTGATGCACTTGCACGTAATCAATCGTAGTCCCATAACCAACGCTCATAAAACCGACACCGTTAAGCTCATCGCCATTTGAAAGCTCAGAACCTGCTTCTGCAACAACAACATACTTCAAAGTACCTGAGCTATCAGAGTTGTCAAAACCACCAAAATAACCGCTAGCACCTTCACCGTTTAAGTTACAGTAAGTTTGATTTACTGGATTACCACAATTATTATTATATGCGTAACCCTGTAGAACCAAACCACCCCATGCGCCACGATCATTGAAATCATCATCACCTTCAGCCCACATAATAATTGGCTGAGCAGCAGTACCCACGGCTTGAATTTCAGAACCACGAGTTACAACCAATGAAGAACCGGTTTTGCTACGGAAAACAGTACCGGGTTCAACTGTTAAAGTAACATTTTTAACAACACTATCACCAGCAACCAATTCACGGTTACCATTACCAACATTTACACGACCACTTAATGCCCAAACTACATCATTTGAGAACGTTTCGTCCTTTAAGATAGAACCGGTAACATCACAAACTTTAAATGTTTTGCCATCCATAGCATAAGTAGCACCAGAATCAGCAATACTGTAGTTAGGGTCTTCAGCTGTTGGACATTCTGCAGCTGGAGTAATTGCGGAAGCTGAATAAGCAACATCGCTAAAATCTACATCAGACTCAAAACCTGCTGAACCCACACCTGCCGCTGCTGCGTAAGGAGTTGTTTCAGGAGCAGTAGGAACTGTTCCTGCGATGGCGAAATCCCACCAATTATTAGAACCCGATTGTACCGCACCTGCGTAATCAGTATTATCAAAAGCAAAGGCTGGGTTAGAGCTTAAATTTGCTGAAGGTGCATCTCCTGTATTATTGCCGCCATTATCACTACTTCCACCGCATGCTGATAAACCTGCTGCAATGATCGCAACCGAAATATTTTTAAGTAAAAAATTGTTATTCATAATTCTCTCTCTATTTATTTAAAAAAGGCCACTATTTATTTATGACTGGTCTTAGTTTATTGTTTAATAATTACAATTATGTGACATACAGATTTTATTATTAGAAATTGTATGTCATTCCTAATTTAAATTCTGAACCCGGCTTATATTTTTTAATCATACGTCCGCCCTGCTCAATCAAGACTTCACTATTAGTAATATTTTTAATCGTTGCTTTTATTTCTAATTCATCAAATATAATAGGCTGTTTAAAACTAACATCTAAGACTGCACGACCTGCCTTAATAAAATCAGGTAAATCGTTAGTAGAAATACTATCTAAACTTTCTCCAGTATAATTCGCAACCAGGGTATATTCTCGACCAGACTGAAGCTCATCAATTTCTAACTGAAAATTTGCTAGCATATCTGGCTGCCCCTGCATCTGGCGCGTTGCAGAAACATTCCCTGAAGCATTTAACGCCTCAACCTGCGATTCTATGAATGTGCTATTGCCTGAAATACGCAGACCAAAAGGTACATTATCAAGCGAGATGTCTTTTGAAAAACCAAGCTCTATACCCTGTGCAAAGGCATCACCACCATTGTCATAGCGATAAATCGTACTATTAGTACTACCGGATAATATAGTGACTGTTCTTTCAATAATATCGGCAAAGTCTTTTCTGAAAACAGCCGCAGTCATGCTTTCGTTATCAGAAAAATAGTATTCAAATCGTAAATCTAAATTATCAATCGTTGACGATTTTAAACGAGGGTTGCCTTGATACAGATCCCCAGAGACAGGATCAGTAAATTGAGCGGGAGCAACCTCTCTAAAATCAGGACGGTTGATAGAGTTGTAATAGGCAAAGCGTGCTTGCATATCTTCAAGCACGTGATAAGTAATATTCAAAGAAGTGTAAGCATCATTATCGCTAACATCTGCTGTTTCATTACTTCCTGTATTAGGATCTTCTTTCGTTTCTAAAGACATTTTAGAGTCCTCTAAACGTACTCCAACTTCTGCATTCATAAGGTCATAAATTTCAAATCTAGGTTGTATGAATACAGCACTGTAATCCCAAGTACCTTCATATGAATTCTCATAGTTAGTATTTGATTTAGTGTTATAGATACCATCCAAGAACGCATTATTAGTTACAATATCAGCAATGACTTGATTATTTTCAAGTTCTGCAGGAAGCTCTTGATTATTCGTTGCAAGCTCATACTGATAGATATAGTTTTCTGCAATACGCTTACGATTAAAGGTAGAAAACCCATATTTCGTTTTTAGTTCATAATGATCTGTGGATAAAAATAAGGTATTGGCTTTTACATAGAAATCCGTTGAATCATCAGTTAATTCAGAAAATTCACGTGTTGGATCATTCTCCTCTGACAAGTCACTAACACTTGTGTAATCAACCGCTAAAGGATTAAAACTTTCATCTGTTGCTATATTGCTAGGTCCAAAAAACTCATAAGATCGAGTATCAGGGGAATTTAGTGATGCTTGAGAAACAGTTAATGCCCAGTCTAAATCTGTTTCAAGTCCAAACAATGATGCCATTGAAAAATAGTGTTTACCTAAAAATTGCTGCATTAAAAATTCGCGTTCTCTCCAAGAAAATTCCCTCTCAACAATAAAGTCTCTATTTTCTCCTCGAATACCCTTGGTCAAGACATTGTCATTCTGGGTTTGACGCAGCATCATGGTATTAGAATATAAATTATTATCTTCTCCCTGGTATGACAAAGCCAAACCGGTTGCCAACATAATGTCATTGCTTAATCTTTCGTAAACATACTCATCAGATTCGCTAATACTGCCGTCTCCAACGGGGTTGTAGGTCGCTCTATCTGACTCTTCAAGATTCCACTCATTTGAATATTTTCCCGTCCATTTATAAGTAAAACTTCCCGATTCTGTTTCAGAAATAACATCACCAATCGACAATTCTAAACTCATATCAGGGCGAATTTTTTGCTTCTCTGTTTTCAGCTGTGATAAATCAAGTAAGTCACTGGCTTCTTGTCCAGTAACTATCTTATTATCTGAATTTGCTAATGACTTCGCACTTGCAGTTAATTCTCGGTCATCAGATCCATAACCTAGAACTTCCATGCCTGATGTTGTTTGAACTTCTTGAGACGATCCTGTTAACCCATCAACAAACCCTAAAGATGCCTTTAATTTTCCACTAAAAGCTGCTGGTGATTCTTTCGATAAGATATCAATGCTAGCCCCTGCAGAATCAGAAAATCTATCCGCTGTTGCACTTTTCTGAACATTAATTCCTGAGATCATACCCGATGGAAATATATCGAGTGGAACTACCCGACGACTAGGATCAGGGGAAGGAAGGTTGGCGCCATTGAAAGTAACGGTTGTATAACGCTCATTAAGCCCCCGAACAACGGCATACTTACCATCCGCAATTGATACACCAGCGACACGTTTTAATGCAGAAGCAGCATTTGAATCACCAAAGCGAGAAAATTGCTCGCTGCCGATAGCGTCTAGAACCGCACTGGCATCACGCTCTTGCGCAGTGATTGAATCAGCGACATAAGTACCGACTGCGACAACTTCTTCAATGACACCGTCACCCGACATACTCAAGTCGACATTCACTTCCGTCGCAACATTCGCTAAAACTCTTAAGTGACGGATTTTCTTTTGACCATATTCGCTATGCTCAATCATCACTTCATAAGCACCGCGAGGTACTTCAAATTCAAAATAGCCCTGTTGATTGGTAACCGTCTCTAGCCCTTGAGACAAACTGACTGTGGCGCCCACGATTCCGGCATCAGTTTCTTTGGAAATTAAATAACCCGATAGCGTTCCTGTCGCAACTTCACCATCAGCAAAAACATTCACATCTGCCAGAGCTTCTCCAGCGACTAACTCTACTTGTACTTCAGCATTTTGATCGGCGGTAAGTGTAAACTCAGTTTCTCCTGCCCACTCACCCATTTGACTGAATTCAACTTGATGATCACCCGCTTCTACATCAAAACTAATAAAGCCATTGCTGCGTACTAATTTTTGTTTACCATCAACTGTAATCGCTAAATCACTGACGGGTTTTCCATCTTCAGTCACATAGAATACAGTTTCAGCGGCATGCACTTGCATCACAGATAATCCTGCCGTGAGTGCGGAAACGAACGAGATAGCACCGAATAAAGATGGTGCGAATTTGGATTTCATAACTTACCCCAAAAATTCAACTTCAAAATGATTTGAGGGCAAGTTACTACAGA
>JBLGBO010000032.1:0-25120 GCA_047616865.1 Oleispira sp. | reverse complement strand
TGAAGCCTTTGACTTGTATGTTAAAGAAGACTCTTCTAAACAGCTGGTTTTAAATGAACACGCTTTTGATAAAGAACATTTGGCGACCTGTTACCGTACACACAAAAATCAGGTATTAAAGTATTTTTCTCATCGTGATGATTTTTTAATAATCAACATGAGCAATAAAGACAGCCTAGACCAGCTATTAAACTTTTTAGACATCCCCCACGATAAAGATACCCAATTCCCTCATGTTAATATTGGCAAACATGTTTCAGGTTGGCGCGAGTATAAGCACCCAAATAAAGTCAATGCCCTCAGCGCGGGCAAAGACCAAAGAAAGTTTTTTGATTATAAATAATGCCCATTCAATATGATCCACTCAGCATTAGACCAATCAGTTATTGAAATGCGAACGGTATACTGGGTTTATCTAAAAACGTTATTGCTTAATGACAGAATCTCGTAGAGAATCGTCTTCCTACCTAATATTTTGGAGATTTTTGATGTTTGTGCTTTCCCAAAAACTAGTTTTTACCTTGGCGATTTGCGCTTAGGCTAACAAGTTTTATGTTGAGATTGATGCTGCGATTCCATGCTTCTGCATCTGCACGCCTTGTTAAAAGTCTTTGCTAATTAAATCGCCGGCTTACTATATTTGTGTCGGAGATAACCATTGAACTTTTCTAAACTACAGCCACTTGGCTGGTCTAATTATTTTTTACAGCAACTAGCACAAAATACGGATCTTGGAGCATTTGAAGAGCTCACCGTCTTTCGAATAATTGCAATTCATCGTAGTCGAATTGAGGCAATTGGAGAAAATGGCCCGTGTGAGTTGATGTGCCCCAGCCAATTCCATCCTGTTAGTCAATACATCGCCGTCGGTGATTGGGTCATTGCAGAGTCGGTTAATGAACATATTCGAATACGCCATGTCATTGAAGCCAAAAATCGAATTCAGCGCTTAAATGGCAACCATAAGCAAGTCATTGCCGCTAACCTAGATTATCTATGGATAGTGACCAGTGCTAATGATGATTTTAATCTCAAACGATTGCAGCGTTATTTAGCGCTAGCGTACGAGTTTAATGTGGAACCTGTTGTCATTTTAACAAAAACTGATTTATGCAGCCTTGATAAGGTAGATGGCTTTCTTGATGAACTACGCCAGCTAAATGTGTACCTAGTACATGCTATCAGCGTAAATGATGAAACTAGCTTAAATGCCTTGAGTACTTACTTTCACCAAGGCAACTCTATCGCCTTGGTAGGTTCATCAGGCGTAGGGAAATCGACCCTCATTAATGTTATTGCAGGTCAGAATCAATCAACTCAAGCTACCCGAGAAGATGATAATAAAGGCAAGCATACAACGACTCATCGCCAATTATTTTTCTTAAATACTTCGCAAGGTCAAGTTGCCATTATTGATACGCCGGGAATGAGAGAGCTGCAACTGGCGAATGCCGAACAAGGTATTGAGCTAGCATTTACTGATATTGTTGAACTATCACAGCAATGTAAGTTTAACAACTGCAGTCATAGCAACGAACCCAGTTGTGCGATTCAATTGGCCTTAGCATCCGGGACATTAACTCACTCACACTTAGGTAATTATCTAAAATTATTAAAAGAGGATGAGTTTATCAAACGTAAAGAATTAGGGGCGCATATTGAAAAACAGCATGAGCGTGCATTTTTCAAAATGATCCATAGTATGAGAACAGAATCCTGGTAACACAGGTGCCTTCCCCAGCGCTTCGGCACTGGGGATTAATCTGTTACAGTATTGCTATTTAAGGCTCTTATGTCCGTTTCACAAAAAGAATTAATTCCAGCCATATCAACTCCGCCTATATTAACGGCGCCGATAACGCCCTTCTTTATCAAGATGGCATTACCCATTATTTTTGGCCTAATGATTAACGGCTTATTTAATTTTGTCGACGCCATTTTTATTAGCCGCGCAGTAGGAACCCATGCCATTGGTGGTGTATCAGCGGCCTTTCCTATTCAAATGATTATGATCAGCATCAGTGCCATGCTTGGCAGCGGTATGGCTTCTATTATCTCTCGCTATTTAGGCGCTAACCGAGATATTGAAGCGAATCAAGTTTTTAGTGCTTCTTTGGCTTTTGCAGCAATAATCGGTTTAATGCTGTCGATCATTATCGTCACTTTTCGCTTTGATATATTCAATGCTTTGCAGCTCCCTGTGGTTTTAATTCCTTATGCCGTTGATTATTTAACCCCGATTGCGGCTATTGGTATCATTAGTTTCTGTCACGGCACTATGAGTGAAGTTTTACGTGCCCAAGGGCTTAACTTTCAGGTTTTTAAATTAATGGCGTCTATGGCGTTATTAAATATTGCCTTAGATGCATTGTTCTTATTTGTATTTGATTGGGGAGTTCCAGGGGCAGCATGGGCGACTGCCCTATCGATTACGGCTGCATTTTTTTATGCTATCTATTTATTAAAAATGGGGGATCACAGGATTTCATTCAGCCTAGATCATTTTCGCTTTATGCCAAAAATCCATCAAGAGACGGTTATGTTAGGGATGCCTATTTTTCTGTCTTATATGGGCTTCGCCATGATGTTATTAATCGTTAATATTATGTTGGTGAAGGTTGCGGGTGATCAAGCTGAACTATTAATCAGTGCCCATGGCATTTTGAACCGTACTTTTATGCTCATTTTCTTACCCGTACTAGGCATGATGATCGCCTTTCAGACCTTTGCCGGTTTTAACTACGGCGCACAACGTTATGATCGCGTGATTCAAGTATTAAAAGTCGCGCTAGTATTAAGTACTGTCTATGCGCTGATTTGGTCATTAGTGATGATTTTTGGGTCCCATCACCTGTTTCAACTATTTAGCCAAGATCAAGCATTAATCACAGCCGCTGCGGATATTGCCAGCATCGTTTTCATTGGCTTTATCACAATAGGTATTAGTATGATTTGCCCTGCTTTATTTCAAGCCTTAGGCTTTTCCGGGCCAGCCATTGTTCTCAATACGCTGCATAACTATATATTGTTATTGCCGATACTCTGGAGCTTATCTGCGATATATGGTGTGAATGGTATTTGGTGGTCGTTCCCTATTATTGATGCAATCAGTGCTATTGTCATTGCGTGTTATACCGTCTACTTTATTAAGAAAAGTTATTTACAAGCAGGACTAACTTAACACCATTCGTACCAACCTTGATTAATCGCAAGATGTACTGACCTCTTGGCCTCTATAATCGATCTATTACGATTAACGGGGGAAGATGGTGCCTAACCGACCTATTGATATTACATTACCACCAGCTCACTCAACCACTACCGAGCTGCCTGGGGATCTTGCGATATGGTTTTTCATTTTCGCTGAGCTGACGGTCTTTGCCATATTTTTTATTGGCTTTGCTTGGATGGATAGCCGTAATCCTGACATGTTTGATGCTGGCAAAGCCACACTCCATCCGATTGCAGGACTGATTAATACCCTCGCACTGATCAGCAGCAGCTATATTGTAGCGCTGGCGATTCATGCGGCAAAAAAAGGAGATGGTATTGCTTGCCGTAGAAGATTTTGGTTATCCATCATGGTCGCGTCTATCTATGTTGTTAGTAAAATGTGGGAGTATGATCAGCTAATCGCACAAGGCTATGACCTTTCGACTAATAATTTCTATATGTTCTATTTTTTTACTACAGGTTTTCACTTCATGCATGTATTACTTGGCATGGTGATACTCGCTATTTTAGCAATCTGTTTAAACAATCCTGATTATGTAACCTCTGAGCTATCAACTTTAGAATCAGGCGCCAGTTACTGGCATATGGTGGATTTACTTTGGCTGATTTTGTTTCCCTTGGTTTATGTTATCTAGGTTCCTCATGAAGATATTTGAAGATAAAACAAACATTAAAATGTTGACTGCTAGCTGGGTAATATTGCTGCTATTAACTCTGACTGCTGGATTGCTGTCACAGCTTAATATGAGTTCACTTTCCTTGCTTTTATTAGCCTTAACGATAACGATTTTTAAGAGCCAGCTTGTGGTTGATATTTTCATGGGATTAAAAACAGTTGCATACCACTGGCGCTATTTAATGCTGGCTTATATTGTAATTATTCCGGTCATTATCGTAATAATTTATTTAACAGCGGCTACCTAGCGATAATAAGTAAACTGCATTATTGCACAGTTTTTTTGACAAAAATTAACGACTAAAATTTCGGCATGAGAAACGTAAATTTTGTTTTAGCATACTCAATTTTGCGTGCTGATTAATTGTTTTTCTTATTAAACGGCTGTGCAAGGGTTGGCTAGAAAAAGCCAGCACATGGTTATCATAAAATGGCGTGGTTAAGTGCAAACCATACGGTAATAATTTCTGCACACCATCATCGTGTAAAGGTGAAGCGCTCATCGCACTATGACGACCAACAAAGTTCATAATCAGCATACCTTTTGGTTTTAATTGACTGTACAAATGATAAAACCAAGTGGCATTCGGTGCAGCGACCTTGATAGGCTCACCTTTTTCTTCGTAAAACAGATCGTCAATGATGATATCAAATTTTTCGCCTTGATAATTTTCAACCCAATGAATTGCATCGGTTTCTATTAATTCAAAAATACAGCTATTTAAATCAAAAAAATTATGGGCAATTTCGATGTGCGTTGGGTTTAATTCTAAACCGATGATTTTTTCGCAATTAAAAAAATCATTCATCATATGCATTACTGCACCACCCCCTACACCTAATACTAAAACTCGAAGTGGTTTATTTTGCGGTAAACATAAGGCGGGTAAAAATAATAAATCCCACACACTGCCGGTGAGCTTTTTTGTTGGATTATACTGGCTATGCAAGACATTATCGGTATATAAACGCAGTGTTTTTCCTGCACTCCGAACTTGGTAGTCAGTGCCTGCGCGAGTTTCTTGCCAAATTAGTGCCATAAAGAAATAGGAGAGTCTGCTTAAAATGAGACTCAGTGTAATAATGAACAGGGAAGAAGTACAAGGAGAAAGCGCACCAGAAGAAAAAACTCCCGGATTTACGATCCGGGAACAAGCATCGTAAATTCGAGAGCTAAACCCGAGCATACAGCGGGACAACTGCATGACTCGCACCCTTTACCATCAGTCACCTAATAAAGAATGGATACAGCACAGGCAGATCGGCTGTAACATTATTTAGTGTAGCCCTACTTTGACTATTTTTTAATCAAAACCAGTACTTAAGTTAAAATTATCCTGACTTTAAGACCTTTACCATACCTGCTGTCAGGGATTGCAACTCATTCTCTGTCATCACATAGGCAGGCATAATATAAACCAACTTCCCAAACGGACGTAGCCAGATGCCGTGTTCAATACAAGCAGGCTGAATTTTTTTCATGTCGACCGCTTCTTTCATCTCAATGACACCAATCGCGCCCAATACCCTGACATCGGCGACAGTGACTAATGCTTTGGCTGGAGCCAAGCCTGCTAATAAGCCTTTTTCTATTCGCTCAACTTGCGCTTGCCAATCATTATCGATCAATAAAGCTAAACTTTCGTTTGCTGCCGCGCACGCCAACGGATTCGCCATAAAAGTGGGCCCATGCATAAAACACCCCGCCTCACCGGCACTGATAGTTTCTGCAATATGGTCCGTCGTTAAAGTAGCCGCTAAGGTCATGTAGCCTGCCGTTAATGCCTTGCCGACGCATAATATATCGGGGCAAATATCACTGTGCTCGCAGGCAAATAATTTGCCACTGCGGCCAAAACCCGTGGCAATTTCATCAGCAATTAATAGTACGTCATACTCATCACAAAGCTTGCGTGCACGTTTTAAATAGTCAGGATGGTAAAAACGCATACCCCCTGCACCTTGTACAATAGGCTCAAGAATGAAGGCGGCTATGTGTTGATGATGCGTTTCTAAGCACTGACGTAAAGGTTCTATATCGTCATCATGCCAAGGCTGACCAAAGGCTATTTGTGGCTCGCGAATAAAAAACTGCTGCGCTAATAAGTCACTGAATAAATGATGCATGCCAGTCGTTGGATCGCATAAAGACATCGCGCCTAAGGTATCACCGTGATAGCCCTTTTGTAGTGCAACCAACTTGGTCTTTTTTGCCTTACCTCGAGCCTGCTGGTATTGAATGGCCATTTTAATCGCCACTTCCACCGCGACCGAACCAGAGTCGGATAAGAACACCTTATTCAGCCCTTCTGGGGTTAACTGCACAAGCTTATGAGCAAGATTAATGGCCGGCTCATGAGTTAAACCGCCAAACATCACATGAGACATTTTTGCGGCTTGTTCGGTGATCGCTTTTACCATTCTTGGATGGCTATAGCCATGCACTGTGCACCACCAAGACGACATACCATCAATTAACTGGGTACCATCGGCAAGGGTTAAATAAACCCCCTTAGCGGATGCAACAGGCCAAACGGCTTGTTCTTTATTGGCAAATGAAGAGTAAGGGTGCCAAAGATGCTGCTGGTCGTACGCGAGTGCGTCTGGGGTTGAAGCTTTAAAACTAAAATCAGTCTCTAATACCTGTGTTTTAGTCTGTATCTGAGCTGAACTGGCTGTATTTTTCATCTGTAATTCACCACTAGTAAACCATGCAAGCCAAACTAGGTTGACTGATTTCTTTCCTGCATTATGATGCGCTCTATTCATTAAGTCGAGTTTGGGGTTAATTCAATAGCATGTCTTGGCAACAACGTATTCAACAAGCAATCCAACAGCGCAAAGAAGACAACCTTTGGCGTCAGCGTATTAATGTGGCTAGCCCACAAGGCGCTCGCATTGTTTTAGAAGGCCAAACGCTATTAAACTTCTCTAGTAATGACTATTTAGGCTTGGCTCAACAATCAGAATCTTTGATCTCCGCTGCCCAAGCATGGGGGATGGGCAGTGGTGCTTCTCACCTAGTATGCGGCCATAGCTCAGCCCACCAGCAGTTAGAGCAGGCTCTAGCGCAATCAGTCGGCTATCCCCGCGCCTTATTATTTGCTAATGGCTATATGGCTAATCTAGCGGTTTTACAAACCCTACTCTCTCGCCAAGACCATCTATATCAAGATAAGTTAAACCACGCCTCGTTAATCGACGGTGGTCTTATCAGCAACAGTAAAATGCGGCGCTATCGCCATAATGACATGGCTCATCTTACGCACTTCCTAACACAAGCTGAAGTGAACACTAGCCTTACATCAGCCAGTCTTTCCCTAGTGGCTACTGACGCTGTCTTCAGTATGGACGGCGATCAAGCGGATCTCACTGGGCTTGCCAATATATGCAAACACCATGGCGCGTTGCTCATGGTGGATGACGCTCATGGTTTCGGTGTATTAGGCAATGGAAAATATACTGGCAGCCTTGCTCATCAAGGCTTATGCGCCGACCAAGTGCCTATTTATATGGGCACCTTAGGTAAAGGCTTAGGTGGTTATGGGGCTTTTGTTGCTGGGTCGGAAGACTTAATTGAATATTTAATTCAATTCGCCCGCCCGTATATTTATACCACGGCCTTACCGCCAGCACTGGCCTGTGCCATGCAAGATAACTTAGCTCTTGTCATGACTGGCGAGCGACAAAAGCTATTAGCGGCTAATATTGCCTACTTCCGCCAACAGGCTAAGCACTTAGCTCTGGACATCATGCCATCTAGCACCGCCATTCAACCGCTATTAATCGGCGATGACGCTAAGGCTGTCGCAATCAGTCGACAACTTAAACAACGTGGTATTTTAATAACTGCCATTCGTCCCCCAACCGTCGCAAAAGGCAGTGCTCGATTACGCATAACCTTAACCGCCAGCCATACTGAAAATCACATCGATCAGTTATTGAGCATATTGATTACTTTATTGACAGATAATGAAGGTGGAGTTTAGCTATGGCACTTGAGTTCGCATTTGCTTCTGAATGTAATAATCCACAAGTTTGGGTCTGGTTTCCTGGCTGGGGATTTAAAGCTGAAATTTTCACCGAACTCGCCCACAGTTTGCCAGGGCAACATTATTGGTATCGCTGGCTTGATCACGAAAGTTTTGATCGCGCTGTAGAAGAAGTCTGCCAAGCGCTTCCGCAAGATGCCATTTTAGTCGGCTGGTCATTAGGGGGCGCATTGGCTGAAGCTGTGGCGCATTGCCAACCAGCACCGGCGGCGTTAGTGACATTGGCCACCGCCCCTAAGTTTTGCCGTGCACCACAATGGCCTTATGGTATGTCACAAACTCGATTCAATGGCTTTGTCTCAAGCTTTGAGGACAGTCCCCAAAAGACCCAAATGCGTTTCTTAGGATTGTGCGCTCAGGGTACAGAAACCCCTAAGGGCATTATTCGTTTTTTGCTCCACCAGCAATTAGCCCCCTCTGCGGCATTGGGAAAACAACTGCGCTGGCTAGATCAATACGACTTTACGGCTATGCCAAAGGCCGCTTGCTTATGTCTGCATCTATTTGCCGAACACGATGCGCTCGTTGCACCGCCTCATAGCCATGGCCAAGGTCACTCCGAATTAATCGAAGAGGCTTGCCATGCTCTGTTCATTCAATCACCAGAAATTGTTCAGCAATATTTATTAGCCGTCCACTCACAACTCAACCTTAAGTCTGAAAGTGCTTGATATTTTTTATACCGATTTGGAACTTATGAATTCTTCTATGACAACCTGTGTATCCGAGCACGTTTCCGAACCACAATATGAGCAACAGTCAAAGCAAAGAGCCAAGCAACAAGTCGCGAGTCAATTTAGCCGCGCTGCTCACTCTTATGATCAAGCGGCGCGTATTCAGCATTTCTCTGCCTTAGAACTCGCTAGCCAAATCGAGCACTTACACATTACTCGCCAAAAAAGCCTAGCAGGCCATTGGCTAGACCTTGGCTGCGGAACAGGTTTTGCCGTGCCGACCTTATTGCAACAAGGTGCAGCGCAAGTTACTGGGGCCGATCTCGCTCATGGTATGTGCTGCGCAAGCAATGAGAAATTAGCTCAATTACCTTTTCAGGCTGTCACCGCCGATGCTGAAAATTTACCTTTTGCAAAAGGCAGCTTCGACGGCATCTATTCAAACCTCATGGTGCAATGGAGCGAGCAAATACACGATTTGTTTTACGAAGCTCAGCGCGTACTTAAACCAGGCGGTTTATTTGCTTTCGCTACGTTAGGTCCACGCACCATGCATGAATTGAAAACGGCTTGGCAGCAGGTTGATCCTTTTGTGCATGTGAATCAGTTCAGTACACAGCAACAGGTTGTGCTGCAATGCGAATCGTTTTTTGATATCGAAAGTATTCAGCAGCAAGAAGTTGTGCAACAACACGAAAGCTTATCGGCACTGTTAAAAGAATTAAAAGCCATTGGCGCGACCAATGTTAACTCTGGACGCAGACCGGGCTTGGGTGGGCGTGAACGTTTGAGGCAACTGGAAAAGGCGTATCGTGATGTATGCCGCTCCGAACTGGGCGAGCCTCCCTCTTCCTTACCTCTTACTTATGACCTTATCTGGATCATTGCGCGTAAACGCTGATCATCATGTTTAATTATTGAGCTTGCCTTCCATGCACAAACTATTCATTACCGGCACTGATACTGATGCCGGTAAAACCTTGGTTGCTACAACGTTATTATACAAAGCCCAATCTATTGGTCTTTCTTCTTTTGGCCTTAAACCCATTGCCGCCGGCTGCCACTGGTCGAGTGAACAAAATCCAGCCGGGGAATGGCATAACGAGGATGCGTTATTATTGCAACAAGCCAGCAGCCTGAAACAAGCTTATACCACTCATAATCCGGTTGCTTTTCCTCAAGCGATAGCCCCTCACATTGCGGCTAAAATTAACCAAGCGCCGCTGACGTTATCGAGCTTGCTTGAACACTGTAAACCAGGTTTAGCACAACAAGCCGATGTGCATTTAATCGAAGGCGCTGGCGGTTGGTTAGTGCCCATTAACGAAGAAAATACCTTAGCTGATTTTGCTCAGCAGCTTAATCACGATGTGATACTGGTGGTTGGCATGACGCTAGGCTGCATTAATCACGCGTTATTAACTCAGCAATTAATTCTCACATCCAACCTAAATTTTGTCGGCTGGGTGGCGAATCACATTGATCCAGAGATGAATGAGCAAGATGCTAATTTCTCATACTTGGAACAACACATGAAAGCCCCTTGCCTTGGCCGCATTCCTTTTAGCCCCGGAGTTCACCCTAGAGACTTGCTAGACCACATCAATTTGCCCACTTGATGCTGAGGCATGACTGCTTGATCGTTGAGTACTGACAATGCTATGTTTACGTTAACGTAAAGGTAATTATTAAGATAATTACAACGATAAATATAAGAACATTGGCAATCAACATGACTTCGACTCGCTTAACCACGCCTTCTGCTCCCCTCACGACAGCACCATTATGGACACCTTCTCGTGAGCGGATTGAAAACAGCAACATGCTTGGCTTTATGCAGCAGGCATCCAAATATGCGCAGAATAATACTGGCAATAGCATAAAGACCTACAGTGAATTGCATCAGTGGTCGATCGAGCAACCAGAAGCATTTTGGTCATTAGTGTGGCAATGCTCTGACATCACCCCAGCTTTGCCGCAAGACTTACCCCCATCAGAAATTTTAAATTCCCAAGGTCATTTCAGTACCGCTCAATGGTTCCCAAAGCAGACATTAAATTTTGCCGAAAACTTGCTGCAGCGCCGCGATAACAAAGTAGCACTTATCGCGTGCGGTGAACCCGAACTGAATAATGGCCAAGATAGAAGCATTAGCTATCGTGAGCTTTATTCTCAAGTCGCAAAGCTTGCGGCTTCACTGAAAAAAATGGGAGTTGAAAAAGGTGATCGTATCGCCGCCTTTATGCCTAATACTCAAGAAACTGTTATTGCCATGTTAGCCAGCACTAGCCTTGGGGCTATTTGGTCTTCCTGCTCACCCGATTTTGGCCTACAAGGTGTGATTGATCGTTTTGGACAGATAGAAGCGAAAGTATTGTTCACTACCGACGGCTATTTTTATGGAGGAAAAACCCTAGACTCATTAAGCAAGGTCGCGGCGATCTGCGAAAAGCTGCCAAGTGTAGAGCAGGTTATCGTTATTCCTCACGTGCAATTGGGCAAGCCACAGACATTGGATGTCAGTGAGCCAGATTTACATGCGCTACAAGCACTGAAGTCCAACGTAAGCCGCTGGCATAGCGTATTAGATAACCCAGCAGAACAGGTTGAGTTTGTTGCCGTTCCTTGTTCGCATCCGCTCTATATTATGTACAGCTCAGGCACCACAGGTGCTCCTAAGTGCATAGTGCACAGCGTAGGTGGAACCTTGTTACAACACGCTAAAGAACTGCGCTTACATACGGATTTAAAAGCCGAAGATACTATTTTCTATTATTCAACCTGTGGCTGGATGATGTGGAACTGGCTGGTTTCAAGCCTAAGCACCGGCGCAACTGTCGTATTATACGATGGCTCACCCTTTTACCCTTCTGGCCAGTGCTTATGGCAAATGAGTGACCGACATAAAATCAGCATTTTTGGTACCAGTGCAAAATACCTAGCAGCATTGGAGAAAGCACACGTTAAACCGATGCAAGACTACCCATTAACGGAATTAAAAACACTGCTTTCAACAGGCTCACCTTTGGCTCATGAAAGCTTTGATTATGTGTATCGTGATATTAAGGCAGACGTTTGCCTCTCTTCAATCTCTGGTGGTACTGATATCATTTCCTGCTTTGCCTTAGGCAACCCAATATTGCCAGTCTATCGCGGTGAGCTGCAATGTGCAGGCCTAGGGATGGCGGTGAATATCTTCGATGACCAAGCTAAGCCATTACTGCAACAAAAAGGGGAGTTGGTCTGCACTCAGCCTTTTCCTTCTTGCCCCATTGGTTTTTGGCAAGACCCTGGCAATATAAAATTCCTACAAGCCTATTTTGAACGCTTTGAGAATGTTTGGGCGCAAGGTGATTATGGCGAAATAAGTGCTCATAAAGGGCTGATTATTCACGGACGATCCGATGCGGTACTCAATCCTGGAGGAGTTCGAATTGGCACTGCTGAAATCTACCGCCAAGTTGAGAAACTCGAGCAAGTCATCGAATCTATTGCCATTGGGCAACAATGGCAAGATGATGTCAGAGTCATATTATTTGTCGTACTAGCACCTAATGAACAGCTAGACGAGGAGCTCTCTCAACTTATTTGCTCGACGATTCGAGCCAATACTACCCCAAGACACGTGCCAGCAAAAATAATACAAGTCACCGATATCCCTAGAACGATCTCTGGAAAAATTGTTGAGCTCGCGGTACGCAAGGTCGTACACAACGAAGTCGTTAAAAATACTGACGCGTTAAAGAACCCTGAAGCATTGAATTTGTTTAAGAATTTACCAGAACTGCAAGTTTAGCTATAGTTAAACTAACTATTACATTTGTAGCATCATTTTAAAGAAGACATGTATGACTTCGAGCAGTATCGATTCCAAGCAATTACAGGGTTTTATCCCCTTTGATTATTTAACTTCAGCTTGCATTGAAGATTTAGCCAGCCAGTTTCGGGCGCACACCCTAGAAAAAGGGAAAATTCTATTTAAGCGTGGCAACAAGGATAACGAATGCCATTTTTTAATCAGTGGCGATATTGACCTAGCGGATGAAAACTTCAATATCACAAAAATTTCTGCGGATAGCGAAGACAATTACCTCGCCCTAGATAATAGCTCTCATATTCATCGCACATCTGCCATTACCACCTCAGCATGTGAGTTTTACAGCATTAACCGTGATTACCTTGATCTTGTCACAACCTGGTCACAGCTTTCTGAGGATATGGAAGAGCAAGATACCGATATTGATAATAACGTGGATTCAGATGCACTTGATTGGATGGATGCGCTGTTAAACTCTCCGCTATTTACCCGTGTGCCACCGGCGAACATTCAAAAACTGTTAGCACGCTTTAAAGAACGCGAAGTGAGTATTGGCGAAATCATTGTTCAAGAAGAAGCCCAAGGTGAAGAGTTCTACGTTATTAAAGACGGTCGGGCCATTGTTACTCAAGGTGATGGGCATAAAGAGAAAGTGTTAGCGGCCATTCAAACAGGGAATTGTTTTGGTGAAGATGCGCTCATCGCTGAGAGTGTGCGCAATGCGACAGTCACCATGGCCAGTAATGGCTCGCTTATGGTATTGGATAAGGTGGATTTTGATGAACTATTGAAAAGACCTATTATTAAGTCTATTTCAATGGAAGAACTGCATATTCAAATGGATGAAGGTGACTCGGGTACGGTATTAATTGATGTTCGCCGCCCACAAGAGTTTCGCCATGACCCGTTAAAAAACAGTGAAAATGTCCCGTTAAATCATATTCGCGAAAAACTAAAAACAATGAATCATGATTTTCATTACGTCGTTTATTGTGATGGCGGTCGGCGCAGTGAAGTGGCGGCTTATATTATGACGGAGTCAGGGTTTAATGCTGTTTGCTTAACGCGCTAGCGACACACTTTTTCATTAATGTCACTCAAGCGCTTTTGTTCGGCAATAAACTCCGCTGTCATCTTATCCATAGTAACCAAATGATGGGAAAACCAAGATGGAAAAGCGTGTTCAATATAGCCTGATATTTTGCTCAGTGTTCTATGATCTTGTAGCTGTTTGACTACCATATCAATTTCCATTAAAACTCCGTCATGTGCCTGTTTATGGACTTGATAAGGAGGAAATTGATAGGTTTTCATGGCTTGCTCTTCATGAGCAAAGTGGTGAATGCAATGTTGTTGCATTTCAAGAATACCCGCAATAACTGAATCAACATCATGCAGCTTCAAATCGTGTTCGATTTTATTATAAATATCAACAGCCTCTTGGTGCTCTGTATTCATAAAGTCTAATGCTACGGTAGGCAGTTGATGAAAGTCGATCATGTTTGATTCTCAAAAAATTTTATCAATCATCCCAGAATCTGCGGTAACACATATTGATTTGCATCAGGCAAAGCAATCATAGTAACCAGACCTTTTAATACACTCCCATCCCCACAAATGAATAATACTTATGCCCAGTTTGCCAGCATGCCGTTTTCAAAAACCTGACTAGAGATTAACTTACGCTCATAGATAAAAATATTGCTCACCGGAAAATTGAGTTCTTTACCCAGTCGGTGAGCTAGAGAGTGCATGATTTTTTCTGTCAAATCTTTGCTTAACACCTCAGGCACAAGCAGCTCAACTAAGATGGGATGAGTATGGCTGGGTTGCTTATCAGCCAGTTCGCCTTTGGCTATGTAATGGTTTTCTTGTATGTATTGCCAAGAAACAGAGAGCTGAGCTTGTTCAATCCTAACATCTCGCGAAACTCCACTACTGAGAGCTTGCATCACCCGCTGCATATCTAGGGTATCAGGTAATGGGAGTGAGCTAATACGAATAATGGGCATTTCGGCATCCTTTTAAACTATTCCTTATTGAGTTTAGATAAGATCTTTTAATGCGCAAAGATAGCAGTAACTAACAGGCAAAAAAAAGCCCTGCTAGGCAGGGCTGTTTTTATCTAACAACTACTATAGCTTGTCAGATTCGTCAGCTAGGTATTTAGCAACGCCTTCTGGAGAAGCGTCCATACCCTTGTCGCCTTTGTTCCAGCCAGCAGGGCAAACTTCACCGTGCTCTTCGTGGAACTGTAGAGCTTCAACTAAACGAACTAGCTCGTCCATATTACGGCCTAATGGAAGGTCGTTTATGATCTGTGAACGAACAACGCCTTCTTTATCGATGATGAATGCGCCACGTAGTGCAACACCACCTTCCGTTTCAACGTCATATGCTTTAACAATGCCGTGATCAATATCAGCGGCTAAAGTGTACTTAACTTGGCCAATACCGCCTTTATTGATTGGCGTATTTCTCCAAGCATTGTGAGTGAAGTGTGAATCGATAGAAACACCAATTACTTCAACACCTAGCTTAGTGAAAGTATCCATGCGGTGATCCAAAGCGATCAACTCAGAAGGACATACGAAAGTGAAATCTAATGGGTAGAAAAATACGATGCCGTATTTGCCATTGATCGTTTCAGACAAAGAAAACTCATCAACGATTGTGCCGTTTCCAAGAACTGCTGGTACAGTGAAATCTGGGGCTTTTTTACCGACTAATACGCTCATTTGAACATCTCCATTAATTGAGTGGATAGCCTAATGCTCATCACATTAAGCTGAATTATTTAGGGCGATAATAATACCCTGCTCCATCTATAAATCCTATCGCTACCAGAGGTTATTTGCTGAAAAAGATGGAGCCTAGTACTCTGCTCTATTATCATGTCTAAAACGCTTACAATAATAAGAAGGATTGATTAAAAAACGTGCGCTCACCTACTTCAACGATAGCCTTAGCGCTTTTACTTTCAATAGCTGCGCATTGTTTATTATTCATATCTGACAATCCTATAGAGCCACCTCTCTCTCATCATACTATTATTCATGCCCGCTTAGACAAACAGAATCGAGAGTTAATTCAACAAGAACAAGTCGGCCAGATTGCTCAACAACATAATAAGAAAATATCAGAGTCGAGCAAGCCTTCTGAAATAGTGCTGGATCAAGCACTTACACAAGAAGCCAGCAAAGCTGAAGAAAAAAACCAACCCCAAGCGGTTATTAGCAGCCAAAGTAACCGTGAGAAAAAAGCACTGGATAAACCTTCAGAAGATGCGCCAGCCAAGACGACTCAAAACAACATACTCGAAGAGCTCATCGAGAAAGTAGATGTCGCAGCGACCCAACCAGAAATACAAAAAAGTAGTCAGCTGAGCAGTGATAGCAGAGCACAAGTAGAAGCACTCGAAGGCAATGAAGACCCAACCTATACGTCTTATCGACGTGTACTAAAGCAATATTTAAGTCAAAGACTAGAAACGAAAGCCAAGTATCAAGGCACTGTTCGCTTAAAAATTAAGCTGGAATACGGCTCAATTGCGACGAGTGTAAATATTATAGAGTCGAGCGGTAATTTAGAAATTGACCGCTGGGCAAAAACAGCAGCATTAGCGGCAAACCCCTACCCTAAAATCCCTAAAGAGATTGGCTCCACGTTTGAGTTTTCACCAACCTTACAATTTGGTAAAGTTGCACCTTAATTTGTTGAAAATATAAAACATAATAATTGGGCGACACAAATCTCGCCCACAAAAAAGGCGACCCTAAGGTCGCCTTTTTCTTAACACTTTTTCAGTCACTCTCTATCAATAAAGAGCTTCTAAAAAGCTAACAAATTCACATTAAGAGAATTGGTTAGAAGTGTTCTTAGCGCCGCCAGCTTTAAGCGCGTTTTCACCAGCAAAGTATTCTTTGTGGTCGTCGCCCATGTCTGAACCAGACATGTTCTGGTGCTTAACGCAAGCGATACCTTGACGGATCTCTTTACGCTGAACGCCTTCAACATAGCCCAACATACCCGCTTCACCGAAGTACTCTTTAGCCAAGTTATCAACAGACAATGCAGTTGTGTGATAAGTCGGTAGAGTGATCAAGTGATGGAATACGTTCGCTTCACGAGCTGTATCAGCTTGGAAAGTCTTGATGCGAGCATCAGCAACTGCAGACAATTCAGAATCGTCGTAGTCAGCAGACATTAGCTTATCACGATCGTATGCAGAAACGTCTTCACCAGCTTCAACCATAGCGTCGAAAGTTTGCTGACGGAAGTTTAAAGTCCAGTTGAAAGATGGAGAGTTGTTATAAACAAGTTTCGCATCAGGGTGAACCTTACGAACGTCGTCCATCATACCAGCGATTTCGCTAACAGTTGGAACTGCAGTTTCGATCCAAAGCATGTCAGCACCAGCATTGATAGCACCGATACAATCGAATACGCAACGCTCATGGCCAGTACCTTGACGGAACTGGTATAGACCAGAAGGTAGACGCTTAGGACGAACTAGCTTGCCGTCACGGTTAAAGACAACATCGCCTTCAGCCATGTCAGCAACGTTGATTTCTTCAACATCTAGGTAAGAGTTGTAGATATCACCAGAATCGCCTTTTTCTTTAACAACAGCGATTTCTTTAGTAAGACCAGCACCTTCAGAGTCAGTACGAGCAACGATGATACCGTTGTCGATGCCTAGCTCTAGGAATGCATAACGCAAAGCGCGGATTTTAGAATGGAAGTCAGCGTGAGGAACAGTTACTTTACCGTCCTGGTGACCACATTGCTTTTCATCAGCAACTTGGTTTTCGATCTGAAGTGCACAAGCACCTGCTTCGATCATCTGCTTAGCCATGATGTAAGTCGCTTCAGCGTTACCAAAACCAGCATCGATATCAGCAATGATAGGTACGATGTGAGTCTGATGAGCGTCGATCTTAGCTTGAACAGCAGCTTTTTCGCTTTCTGGAGCTGCGTCTAGTTCACGGAAAAGACCGCCTAGTTCACGAGCGTCAGCTTGACGAAGGAATGTGTACAATTCTTTAACCAAAGAAGCAACAGAAGTCTTCTCGTGCATAGATTGGTCAGGAAGAGGACCGAACTCAGAACGTAGAGCAGCAACCATCCAACCAGAAAGGTATAGGTATTTACGTTCAGTAGTACCGAAGTGCTTCTTAATCGCGATCAACTTCTGTTGACCAACGAAACCGTGCCAGCAACCTAAAGACTGAGTGTACTTAGTCTTATCTTTGTCGAAAGCAGCCATGTCAGCATTCATGATGTCTGCTGTGTACTGAGCTACTTCTAGGCCAGTTTTGAATTTGTTCTGAGCGCGCATGCGAGCTACAGATTCTGGGCTGATGGTTTCCCAAGGGCTACCAGCAGCGTCGATTACTGCAGATGCGTTTTTAATATCGTCTTGATAAGCTGACATGTGTCAATCCTTCAATAATGTGAGAGGGGGCCAGTGCCAATCTCGTAGCGTGTCTCATGCACCAAACCTTTTTGCTACGATGCGTATAGTAGATAGATTCCCACCATAATTGAAATTAATAACATCTATACCTGTTATTTATTTTATGAATGCCGCCTAGGTGCGGCATCCATCCCCGCCATATCAACTCATACAGTGAAGAATGACTAGGTTTTACACTCCAGTAATGTCTTATCAATTTTACAGCGAATGTTCTTTTGCAGCTTCATCATGCCTTTGTTATAGCCACCGTCCTTTATCACTCCATCTCGAATAGAGGCGATTTTCGCTTCTAACACCTTTTCTTCTCGGGCAGATAACTGAAGCATCTTATCCCGCGGTACTTCTCGAGTATTCTTTTCAACTTCGCGATACAGCATATTCAACTTAACAAATAAGTCTTCTCGCAAGAATTGTCCAACCTCTGGCGGAATTCGATCAAGACGCGAGACCACCTGTAGCGTCATTTGGGATAAAGGATAATCTAGAATTGATCCATGCTTTAACCCAACCCCAAGATTAAACATGTTATAGCCAACCAGTGGTGCCATTATCACATCAGCATCGGCTAGATTGTAGGCACCTGCGGCGGCCGCAGTATTATTGCCATTCACCAATTTCATATTAAACGCACTATAAAGTGCATGCTGTGATACATCAGCACCAACAACCGCAGCCTTGCCACTGAAAGTGCGCTTTAACGTCGGCTTTTTACCATTATGGGTAAAGAGATAATTGAAACCAATCGGGATAATACCGACTATTTGATAATTACCTTGCTGCATTTTTTTATGGGCATAGGTACTGGCTAGTACTTGCAACAAGTACTTCATATGCGTGCGACTTGGCACTCCGCCTAAGGCTTCTATAGAACCGGTAAAATCATTAAATTGCTTGGCCTGAGCACCGCTAATGATGCCTGTATCACAATCGCCTGCTATAAGCTTATCAACAACTTCTTGCTCATCGGTATAGGCTTCCACTTCCATGGTAATACCATAGTGCTTAAGCCGTAACTGTTGATCGACTGTTGAAGTATAAATAGGGCCTTGCTTGCCCAAAACATCCCAGACGCAGGTAGTCCGCGAAGGGATTTCTCCATCAACAAGCATATAAGAATAAAGTTTTTTTAACGCTCGAATACGTGATTGCAAGGTACGACCTTGATCCATTGCTCGTGCACGTAATTCATCGTCGGTAAGTGTTCTGGCAACTGCATCATTTGAGATCAATCCGCACGATAAGCAGAAAGATAAAGAGAGCAGTAGCGATGAGAAGTTTTTCATTATTATTATCCCTGATCGATACTATCCAAATGCCAGCATAACGACTTATGTCGTCTCTAGCACTCTTTACCTGCGGATATAATCAATAAAAAGACAATAAACAAGGAACAATTGTTTAATTAATACTCAGACAATATAACCAACTCGATCACGTAAGCGCGCAAACGAATTGATTATGAGGTGGCTTATTGAATCGGTGTTGCGGTTAAATTGGTCGTTAAGTTGAGGTTTTGCATGACTACGCCGTAAAAGACAGTTTGAGGCGTTGCAATGTTAGGGTGCTTTAATTGCACCGCATCAATATTCAGTTCTTTAAAAGACACATTCCCCTGCACGGCAAAACCCAGCGGACGAAGCTCTTTCTGAACTGAGGTTGGAGAAGCAACATAAGTATAAGAATCACGAGCGCTATTAGTATAAATAAGTTCGTCACCTAACGTGCCTGCAACACCGTTAACATCGGTTCCCGTTTTCTTCTTCAAAACCTTAGTTTCATACACATCAATATTCAAATTCGCTTGCAAGCCATACTCGTTGGTATCCGCTGTACCTGTACCATCGTTAGTGCTGTAGTTATCAAAGATTATTTGAGTACCCGTGCCATTAATATATTCGCCAGGGCTACTTTCAGTGCGATTATTCTCCCAAGTCAGCCTGTTTCTCGCAAATGCACTACCATCATTAGTCATCCCGGCATCAGCGAAAGCCGCCTTAAGAGAAACCGTCATACCTTGCTCCCCTCGATCTTCCCAACGGCCACCACCACTGCCACAAGCGGCTTCTGAGGTTGCTGTGGCACCCACACAAACCTGACCTGCACCACCAGGTTTAATAGCTAATAAAGAGTTTTGCTCGAATCGCTCAAGCTTAATTCGCCCTAGACTACGACCCGCTTCTTTATTTCCCCAACGCAAGTTAGCAATATCCATCGTGCTCCATTGCTCACCGCGGTTAATTTTCAAACCATCACCCTCTACGTCAAAAGTAATATCACGTAAATGGACATCGTAATTTACCCCAGTAGCCCAAATACCTTGTCCATTTTCATCAACAGATAAACCAATATTAGAATTATTAAAGAAATAATCACCATCAATTCGAATTCCACCACCCGATACACCTCCAGCAGTAATTTCAGTAAAGCCATCTATATCAAAATCCATCGCCTGATAGACCTCTAAAGACAAGAGTAATTCAGCCCCACCTTGTAGAGGTGCATTTATATCATCCCCCACTTGAAGACCATCAATACTATAAGAGCCTTTTAAGTCTGAAACACCAATAGCAATTCTTTTATCACGCACATCAATGGTCGTATTAGCAGAGCCATGACTTTCTATCCCACTGATAACAACACGGCGACCATCATCAATATACGACACAGCTGCGTTGGCTAGATTCCATTCAGTAGCCATAGTCAAACCTTCACTAGTAGGTGACATTCCAGAATAAAAGTTTTCTGCATACGTTTTTATCTGAGTCGGCATCACACTAAAATCAGGCTGTACAATTCCAGGGTATAATCGAAGTCGGTTATAGCGAGTATTAACATTATCGTCTTTGAATAAGAAATCCAGTTCTACCGAACCAATGGGTCTACTGCTATCACCGATTAGAATTGTCCCAGCATTGAAGGATCCATCCATTTGATCAAAGCCAATGGCAAGATGATCAGATTCAACATCTAATGTTAGGTTTGTTAAGTTCAATGCACCGCTGAAGTTGCCCATAAGTAAAGAATTACCTTCATCGGTAAAGCTTACATAATTTGCAGGATCAGAAAGAATTGTAACTTGACTATGCAGTGTTAAGCCTTGAGCTCCGACTCGGCCCCCAGCAAATATTTGTGCATTAGCAGAAAGCGCTAGCTCACCCGATAATTCGCCTAAACTAACACCAGCTAAACTGAGCGCACCCGTAGAAAAAGAGAAATCAAAGTTTTCCATTCCCAGAGCTAAACCCGTTCGGATAAATCCCTTAGTATTATCAATCGCATCATATTCGAAAGTAAAATTATCAACACTGGCATTGAAACCGATATTATTAAATGACATAGCGTGACCATTGGTCTTCCAAATCATTTCAGCATTTGAAATACCTGTAGTAAAACGCCCTTCTAATCCACCTGTACTCATCCCCTTAATTGTGAAGTCGGTAACAGCCTCAAAATTTAAAGTTAGATCACCGAAGCTACCACTAGAGTTGTTTATGCGAATGCCATTGATATGCATTTGAGTTGGGTTAATCGTAGTTTGAACCGATAATGAACCATCTGCAGCGATGTCCATAACATATTTTTGGCTAGAACTGGCATTAACATCGTCTTGGGAAGATATCCGTAAGCCTTCAAAATTTAAACTATTACCATCATCGGTATAACTCAGATTTCCAATATTTATTAATTGGCTTTGTTCTACAGTTAACCCTGCTTGCCCCTGTACACCAGAAAGGCTTGCATCACTTAATCGCTCCAATGAGTAGGCTGAAAGAGAAACCGATATGCCTATTACACATAGGATTAATTTTATATTATTCATATTAATTAAACCTATGGATTACCAGTTGGGAATAACAACAAATTTCCACGTAAGCTAACATCACCATCAATTTTCACGTTGAAAATATTTGTTTGCTGAAAGCCTGTATCTGTAGGTCTTGCCTGATTACTGTTAGCCAAAGTAAAGCTCACATTGCCATAGCTCACGGTATTCGGTAAGCCTATCTCTAAGACATCATTATTAAACGCTACACCATCGCCTTCAAACCCTGAATCAACCGTTCGGGTTGCTAATGTCAAACCTTCAAATGAGAAACGCCCACGAATATTATCTAGAACTAACCAACCACTATTACTACCATCACCGGCATTAACAGCAATACGTGCTCCACAGCGAGCGTTTGTTGACGCCGCTGTACAAGTCTGTTGCCAAATCGCAGGATTAGACGCATCTGCAATATTATTTAAAGGGCCACCCGTATCGTTAATAGTGATATCACCCGACAGATAAACGCCTCCCTGACCTTGCACCAACTGCATATCTTCTTCCGCTAGAGGCTCAAGCGCCACAGAAAAAGGGTAATAAATAAATGTCACGAATATAATTATTATTTTAATCATGGTTTTTCCCAACTTATAAGTCGCGGCTTTTAACTTCTAAATACTGAATTTGCAAATTATTGACGGTGGTACTGCCAAAGCTCTGACCTCCAACCTGTACGTTGCCTATATAAATATTGTTAGCAGGGCCTGTATTATAATAATTCGCAAGAACATCACGCTCCGGTCCTGCATTACATCCTCCACTTCCATTGATTGAAGAGCACTTACCCTCCAAATTCCCCACTTCAAAAATGAAATTACCTGTCGCATCTACTTCAAATGTCACCGGTTGAAATTCACCCTGGCCCAACTCTGCTTCAATGCTCACATTTTGAAAGTCTATAGAAGCACCACAATTATTTCCAGCAGCATCGCAAGCAAAAAACTCCATACTTGGAGTATAAATATTAAGTGCAAACTCACCTTCCATATGGCCACTCCCCCCCCAAAGTCGAATATAAGAGCCATCGATTGATAGAGTTTCTATATGATTTTCTAAAGACTGATGATGTGTTCCAGCTATTTCTAAATCAAAACGAATGCCAAGATCAGGCCGCTCAGTTATACGGCTTCCGTTCAACTTTGTCGGCGCAGAGAATTCAAAAACAGCTTTATCAGTAACCCCAATATCATTACCATTTCTAAGCTCTAGATTAAACGGGTTATTTAACCGTCCGATATTTACCGGATTATTTATAACATTTATTCCTTTATTACTTCCAGAACCTGCAATATAAAACTGTGAGATACCTAAAACAACAGCGTCATTATTTGAATTTTGCAACCCACTAATTTCAAAAGTTCCACCACCATTAATACTTTCTCCAGCATTATAGACAAAGCCCTCTAAAACTATACCAACACCCTCGCCGTCTACACTTCCTAACTCAGCGTCTTTTAGCGTGACCAAATCAGCAAATGAATTAATGGTAAATAATAATAAAAAGTGAGTAATGAATATTATTCTAAAAGTCATCATTAAAAACCTCCAAAGTAAGGGTCTACATATCTTGTCCTTACCCTTTCGGTGCCAGTAAATGCCTGATCAAGAGTCACCTCTAAACCACCATTTGGAACATTTAAAAATGCGCCACTCACTGTATTCGTTGATACTGATCCATCATTCCAAGTAACCGGCTTAGTTTGAAAGCTTAAAAACAGGCCACTCGCAAAGTCAAAACTACCATCAGACTGTTTTTCTCCGACGTCTAAAGTATTGTAATTGGCTAGGTCAAAGCACGTTGGTATACCCAAAGCACCACAATTATTGGAAGTAATTTGTCCATGTCGACAACCACCAAAAAAACTGCCATCAATACAATCTAATCCAGGTACTACACTTGCTAAATTTAATGCAATTCTATCACCATAGCTATCGGCATAAATATTGAATTTTTTCCCATTTGAAATGCCTATTTTCGTTGCCCTTATAGGATCAAGATTACCACTTCCATTAACTAACACCGCTTCTGCCTCAATAGGACTATTTGCTAATAATGCGGCAGACAGGTCACCCAATAATGTACCGGCTGCTGCTAAGCCTGACGCGGTATCTCTAATCGAAACTTTGACGCTTCCAGTTAATGATTCAATATTTCCTGAAAGAGCTCCTTTAGCCCCGCCAAAGCCTAATCGGACGCCAACTAAATTCTGCTTACCAGCATCATCTTCAAAAGCCAGCTCAATAAAAGGATCTTTAATTTCAAATGGTACTAGATTGCCATTAGAATCAATTTTACCTAAAGCAAAATCAGAAATTCGAATATCGGATGAACCAGCGGCTTCTCCACTTCGCTCATAGCGCCCAAGCTCTAACAAATCAGAATTAAGGGAGGTTTTAACATCTAAGCCAAAGGTAAATTTTGTAAAATCAATGCTACCTGAGGATGCCTGGTCTATGTTGATAAACGCCTGCCCTGTCATTCCTGACAATTCAGTTTCATCAATAGGAACTAGCTGCGCAAAGCAAATCTGAACAGACAGGAATAAAAGCAGTAATATTTTCGAGAATGTATTTAGCATTAATCACCTTGATAGAGGCGTTATATTTTTATTATAAGTCCCAAAAATTTTAATCTGGGGTATTGGCCAAATACTATTTAATAGTTAAAAAAAAAAAGAAAAAAGCTATTTATAGCATTTTAAAACAGGAGTACTGCAAATAGCACAAATGGAATATTCTATTTCAAGTATAGAAGCGAAGAGGTATAACCAATGCTTTTAATAATGGAACAATGGTTCAATATTAATTTACATTTTGTTCATAGACTTTAGATTTTTATTACTATTTCCTTAAATTAAAGCGAACAATTGCTTACTGTTTCTTGAAAATTACTGGTTTATTTTAAAGAAATTGTGATTGGAGGCCTGGCAATTATTTAGATATCAGAAGATTGGAAAACCTTCGAGCACTTTGAGCATACTCCCTTTTTGATATTCACTGATTTAATGTTAGCTTTTATAGTAATGGATACGCTCAAGTTAATAGGAGCTTTAAAGATCAACAGCACACAGCTGGAGGTTAGCCTTGGCTGAGTTTTCACGACCCCTTGTAATTCGCTCACAGAGCTCTCCACGCACAACCTTTACCGTCCCTATGAAAGACACTTATTAGTTATTAAAAAGATAAGAGATGGAATCTTTTCTCCAGACGAAAAAAACCCTAACAGGATACCTGTTAGGGTTTTTAGAATAAGAGCTTGACGATGACCTACTCTCACATGGGGAAACCCCACACTACCATCGGCGCGACTGCGTTTCACTTCTGAGTTCGGGATGGGATCAGGTGGTTCCACAGTGCTATTG
>JBLGBO010000031.1:0-25454 GCA_047616865.1 Oleispira sp. | reverse complement strand
CAGACATCACATATTGTGACTTTGTCTTACGGCTATAGCGAATGATCGCTGAGTTACCCAATTTATCAGAGCGTGGAGCGTCCAATAAAAAGTGATATTTAGGGTCAAGTTCTGCCTGATGAGGAATTATTTCAGATACCAAAGGTGCGCGGGTCTCGCGGTTTTTCGGGAACTGACTGGCCGCTAAGAATAAACCACTCGCGCCATCACGCAATATGTAAGTATCGTCTACCTTCACACACTGCAGCTCAGGCATCGGAATAGGATCCATCTTAGGTGGCGCTGCTTCGCCGCTCTTAAGTAGTTTACGGGTATTTTTACAGGCTTCTGCCATACAGCCAAAATACTTACCAAAACGGCCAGATTTGAGCTGCATTTCGCTACCGCATTTATCACACTCAAGGGTGGGGCCGTCATAGCCTTTGATCTTAAATTGACCGAGCTCAACTTCGTAGCCATTACAATCTGGGTTATTACCACAAATGTGTAATTTGCGCTGCTCATCGAGTAAATAACTATCCATTGCGGTATTACAAATTGTACAACGACGCATATCGTTTAAACGACGGCTTTCAGCTTCTTCATCACCATCAAGGCTAATGGCTTCATCACCGGAAGTTAGATTCATTGTGGTAGTACAGCGTTCTTTTGGTGGCAGGCTATAACCTGAACACCCTAAGAAAACACCGGTTGAACCCGTACGAATTTGCATATTACGCGAGCAGGTCGGGCACTCAATGTCGGTATTTACCGGATCATTAGGGCGCATGCCATCTTCGCTATCAGCGATTTCCAGTTTGTTCTGGAAGTCACTGTAGAATTCGTTTAAAACGTTTTTCCACTTCAGCTCACCGTTAGCAACATGGTCGAGTTTTTCTTCCATGGTCGCGGTGAAGTTGTAATCCATTAGATCATCAAAGTTTTCCACCAGGCGACTGGTAACAATATCGCCCATTTTTTCAGCATAAAAACGACGATTTTCTAAGCGAACGTAACCACGATCTTGGATGGTAGAAATAATTGAGGCGTAGGTAGATGGGCGACCAATGCCTTGTTTTTCTAATTCTTTAACCAATGCCGCTTCCGAGAAGCGTGGAGAAGGCTTGGTAAAGTGTTGCTTCGGCTGAAGTTCATCAAGCTTAAGCTCATCGCCAACGGCCACGTCTGGCAAAATAATATCTTCATCGCCTTTGCCACCGGTTGGCAAGGCACGTAAATGACCATCAAAACGAATAACGCGACCTTTGGTTTTTAAGTCAAATTCAGCGGCTTTCACTGTGATGGTTGAGCTGGTGAATTGCGCATCGTTGATTTGACAGGCAACAAAACGACGCCAGATCAAATCGTAAAGACGCTCAGCGTCTGGTTCCATCTTTTCTAGGTCATTGGCTGTAAGGTCAACGTTAGAAGGACGAATCGCTTCGTGAGCCTCCTGAGCGCCTTCCTTGCTGCTGTACGAACGAGGTTCAGCAGGTAAGTATTGTTCACCGTATTTCTTGCCAATGTAAGCGCGAGCATTCTCGACGGCTTCTCCACTTAAGTTTGTGGAATCGGTTCGCATGTAAGTGATATAACCGGCTTCGTATAAACGTTGAGCCAGAATCATGGTTTTCTTCACGCTAAAACTTAAGCGCGTACTCGCAGCTTGCTGCAAGGTCGATGTAATAAAAGGTGCAGCAGGCTTTGATTTTGTCGGGCGATCTTCGCGGTTAGACACTTTGAAAGCAGACGATTGCAGTGTTGCCATTGCTTTATCGCTGTGTTTTTGATTGCTGGGTTTGTACTCAGCACCGTTTTCTTTAACGATCTGGCAGCGCAGCTGATCACCTTGCTTACTATCAAGCTTGGCAAACGCTTCCCAATATTCAACCGGAATAAACGCACGAATCTCACGTTCACGTTCAACCACAATACGTACTGCAACAGATTGAACTCGACCTGCCGAGAGACCACGAGCAACTTTAGCCCATAGCAGTGGTGATACCATAAAGCCCACAACACGGTCTAAAAAGCGACGGGTTTGCTGAGCATTAACACGATTAATATCAAGATCAGAAGGCTGTTCAAAAGCGGCTTTGATGGCTTTTTTAGTAATTTCGTTAAATACCACACGACGGTAGCGGCTATCGTCACCACCTATAACTTCCCGCAGGTGCCAAGCAATGGCTTCCCCTTCGCGGTCCAAATCCGTCGCGAGATAGACGGTATCGGCGTCTTTCGCCAAACGCTGCAGTTCTTCTACGACTTTTTCTTTGCCCGGAAGAATTTGATAGTTGGCGGCCCAATCGTTGTCTGGGTTAATCCCCATGCGATTGATTAACTGCTCTTTCGATTTGCGTTTTTTATGAACAATTTTGTCTTCAGGAGACAATTTTCGCGTAATCGCAGCTTGGCGAGCCCTTTCTTTAGGGTCGCTTTTGGTGCCTGAGCCCGAAGTGGGCAGATCACGAATATGCCCAACACTGGACTTCACAATGAAATCTTTGCCCAGATATTTGTTAATGGTTTTGGCCTTGGCAGGCGACTCCACGATAACCAGCGATTTGCCCATATTGATTCAAAAAACCTATGCAAAGAAGTAAATTACCGATTCAAATCAGTATAAAATGACAATTTATATGCACTCAGAGCCCTCGGGTCAAGCTTTAGTGCAAATGAATTTTCATTCAACGGGTAAGAGGCGACTCTGAAAATCGTTGCTAAGCTACTTATATAGAAGCAGGTTTTAGCATCATTATTAGCTAAGCTAATAATTTGGAATAAGCAATAAAGTAGGAATTAAAATGTCGTCGATAGGGTTGATTTTCTATATAGCTGTGCCTATTTTGATCTTGCTGGCTATTGCTGTATATGTCAGCAAGCAGCAGCAAAAAAAACTGGCTCAACGTGGCCAGGCACGAGTAGTGAAGGACTTTATTGGAGAGTTGGTTGAGTCCTTAGAGTTTTTGGTAAAGGTTGATAATCAGAAAGAAATTCAGGAATTGGTTTTTTCACGAATTAAGCAACTTAATGAACGTTATGTTAATTCTTTACCTAAAAAGGAGCGCGAAGGTGCAACAGCGGTTGATTTAGAAACACTGCAGCAGCAAGTCGCAAAAGGCGGTAAAAAGAAGCGAATATTAAAAAGCGATCGTGAGATACGTTATGCCAAAAAGCAGTTTTCTAAAATATTAAAATCTTTTGGCCCTATGGTTAAAAATAAAACAGCCTCTGAGGCAACTATTCTAGAATTTCGACGCTATTTGCGTATTTCGATATTAGAAATGGAAGTTGACTCGTTCTCAGCTCAAGGAGATGTTGCTGCTGAACGTGGTGATGTGACAACTGCCAGTGGGTATTATAAAGCGGCAAGAAAAATTTTAATTGATTTTAATATGCAATACCCAGAAAAGAATCAACGAGTTAAGGAGTTGGCGAATAAAACAGCCTCACTATTTAATGGGGGCGAAAAGGAAGAGGCAAGTTTGGCAAAAAAAATGTCACAAGAGGAGCCTGAGCAAGACGAACATGGTTTTCCGATAGATCCGAATCAAGATACCAAGAAAAATTTTTGAGGTACTTTGGTATTAATTCTTCACTATCGCCAAATAACTTGGCGGATAAAGCCCTTGAACTTGTTGCGAAATAACAGCATGTTGTGAAAAAACGATATAAAACAAGCTTTAAGGTGTGACTTTGTGAGCAGTATTAGTCAAAAAGAAGCGATTTATCTATTCAGTGGCAATGATGTTTGTCAGGGGTATTGGTTATCTGAATTTGAGAGTCTTGTGCGTCAACAAGGCTTTTTAGGTACTTTCTCAACTGAAAAAATTAAAGCGGCCTACGTGGTGATTGGTCCGCAAGATTTTGCCCAAGCAATGGTCTTGTTTCAGCTGCCTGTGGCAAAAAAAGGCATCGTTGAATCGGGTTGGTATTTGCCCTTGCGCCGCTTGGCTGAAGGTGCGGGCCATGGTCCTAATATGGGTGATGGCAGAATTCGTTTAACTTGCCAGAGTCAATGTTCAATCTCTTGGCATAAGGAGGCTATGTGGGAACCTGTAACCAGTGACTTCATGGCCATTCGCAAAGCGATTCGCGATAATTTGATGGGTAAACAACCCTTGTCTTTAGATGATGCTACGGACCAAGCAGCTGAAGTAAGCAGTAGCTTACTTGGCGGAGTTAGGGTCGCAAGTGCTATCTCAAAACGCCATTCAGACCCTGAAGTTGAACAATTAAAAGCCGCGTTAAAAACAGAAACGCTTGCTTATCGTAATCAGTTACAGCAATTACAGCGTGAAATTGAACGCCAAAAAATGGTGACGGAAAAATTTCAGCGTTTGATTGGCGATGAGAGCTTGGCCAAAGAACTGTCTGAACTAAAGCAGGTGCATTTGCATGAAATGCAAAGTCATCAGCAAGAAGTCGATGAACTGACTCAGGCGCTTGCCCAGCAGCAGGATGCCAATGAGGCATTAACACAATCTCAGCCGATAGAGGCTAAGCATTCAGGAAACCTCGATGCGTTGCAGCAGCAAGTGGTTAATCTGCAAGCGGAAATGATCAAAGCTGAAGAGAATTCTGTTGAATATTTTATTCATCGTCTTGATGCACTAGAAGCGGTATTGGTGTGTTTTCACCCTGGAGCAGGGCATTTAACCATTGCGGCTGAAAATATGCAGTCTTACTCTGAGAACCCAACGGCGTATGCTGCACAGAAGTGTCGGGTTGATGAATCATTATACAGTTCTTGGCTGGATCATTACGATGATCCTAAATGTCAGCAATGTCGTCGTGAAATTCCACGAATTGAACAGCCGCAAGATTACCACGAGTCGTTACAGGGGTTTTGTAAATTACATCGCCAACAAAAAAGTATGGCCACGAATTGATTGAATTTGAACAGCCTATCATAGAACCTTTACCGTTATTTATAGATGCTTCTGAAGCTGCGCTTGGTTTTGCTGAGCCCTTGTCGGTTGATATTTTGCGGCTTGATAAAATCCACCCATTGGTTTCTGGTAATAAATGGTACAAGTTAAAATATAATCTTGAGGCTGCCGATACGCTTGGTCAGCGCCGACTATTATCTTGCGGTGGTCCGCATTCAAACCATCTTCATGCACTTGCGTGCGCTGGTAAAACCTTAGGCTTCACTACCACGGCTTTTGTCCGTGGTTACTCTCATCTGCCGTTAACAGAGACCTTACTTGAGTGTCAGCGCATGGGCATGAAGCTCGTGTTTGTTGATAAAAAAACTTACCTTAATCGATACGACTCGGATTGGTGTCAGCAGCAAGCTGAACTCCATGATAGCTACTGGATTCCTGAAGGGGGCAATAATGATTTAGGTATGAAAGGCTGCGCCGAAATTGCTGAGCAGTGTGCGGGTTATGATGAGGTTTGGCTAAGCATCGGTTCAGGGTGTTCATTTACGGGTATTGCTCAGGCTTTGGCTAGAATGAAGGCCGCTCAATGGGATGATAAGCATTTTAGACCCGTTCATTTGAAGGGGGTTATGGCGATTAAAGGTGGCGAGGCCCTGGCCGTTTCTTTGTTGGCGGATTTTGGGGAGGAGTGCGCTATCGACTGCGATCGTCATTTAGGGGGTTTTGGCCGTTGCCCTGAAGAGTTGGTTGGTTTAATTAAGCGTTACGATATGCAAAACTTGCCGTTAGATCCGGTTTATACCGCTAAATTAGTGATGGCCTTTGAACAGTACCGGCAGGCTGGGAAGCTGGAATCCGATAAGCGCTACCTATTAATACATACTGGCGGTTTGCAGGGACGTAGAGGGGTTAAAGTACTGTCGGCTAATTTTCCATAAGGCCAGTTATTGGGCGTGATGAAAAACTGTTGTTGCTGTTGCCATTGCTGATTTTCTTCATTGAAGGCTAGGGCAATTAACATAAGCGTATAGTGTCTTTTATTATCGTTTTCATACTGAAAGTGATGATCGACTTGTTGGCAAACTTGATGATAAGTTTTCAATGACTCTCTTGGCTGAATGACCGGTGATAACCACAGGCTTTTCTCAGCAATAAACCATAATATGTCATTCTGACTGCGCCATGTCGTTAGTACTCCATCACTTGCCAGTTCTTGTGCTTTAAACCAGTGATTACTAGGGAATGGGGTTCCCCGCCAAATAGCGAGTTGTTGAACTTCGTGAGCATTTAAAGCCTGCTGTTGATAATGCTTTTGTCCTAATTCGGTATTCAATAACGGTAGCTGATGGGTGTCGGTTTTATGGTATTTGAAATCTAACCTGTCTCCACAATTAGGTCCAATCCAGAGCGTTTTTTGTGAGCTATCCTGCCACTCTAAATAGAATTTACAGGTCAGCTCGATATGGAAGTTTTGCTCTTCTTGTGTCGTGACCAAAACATCAAACTCGCCCACCGTTCGGCTGTCATCATTGATCTGTAAGTTGCAAATACACTGCTTGAAACGCTGGTGATGGCTGAAATAGAACTGCCATAAAGCTTCGAAGTATGTGCCTAATAAGCGGGTGTTTTTTTCTTCTAGATACGTTATTAATACTTGAGGCTGTTGATCCAGTTGCTGTAACCACTGCTCGTCAAGAGGAAAAAATCGGTCGCTGTTTTCTATCTCGTTATTCACAGTCTCTGCATAAGGCGTATCGTGAATGAGTAACGCAGGCCCCCAAAGGCTCCAAGCTAGATCTCTGATAACCTGATGCTTAAAGCGAAAGACTTGATGTTGGGTAATTTGATTGTGCATCTCGGCAAGCCTTTAGTAGACAAATATGATATAAGTTTTAACAAACAGTGATTTGGATCCATTCAGATGGAAGAGTTTCGTAACATCGGTATTATTGGCCGATTAGGCAGTAAAAAAGTAGTTGAAACGGTACGCCGCTTAAAGCGCTACTTGGTTGAAGAAGGGTATCACGTAATTTTGCAAGACCGTATTGCTGAAATTATGCCGGGCCATGGTATGCAGGTCAGTACTCAGAAATTACTGGGGGAAATCTGTGATCTAGTGATCGTCGTCGGCGGTGATGGTAGTTTGCTCGGTGCTGCTCGTGCACTGGCTAAACATAATACTCCCGTTTTAGGTATCAACCGTGGCCGCTTAGGTTTCTTGACCGATATCAGCCCTGACGACGATATGGAAGAGGCAATTCAAGCGGTTTTAGACGGTGAATACATCGAAGAACAGCGCTTTTTATTGGATGCTGAAATTAAGCGTAATGGTGTCTCGATTGCAACCGGTGAAGCATTAAATGATGTTGTTTTACACCCGGGTAAATCTGCTCGAATGATTGCGTTTGACCTGTATATTGAAGGTCAATTTGTACATCATCAGCGCGCAGACGGTATGATTGTTTCTTCTCCTACCGGTTCTACCGCTTATGCTTTATCGGGTGGCGGGCCTATTATGCATCCTAAACTGGATGCTATTGTGCTTGTTCCTATGTTTCCTCATACCCTGTCTAGCCGACCGATTGTGGTGGACGGTAATAGTGAAATTAAGCTAGTGATCGGGGAGAGTAATGAAACCTATCCTACGGTTAGCTGCGATGGTCAAAAGCATATCCCTTGTGCTCCAGGTGATGCGGTCACGATTCGCAAGAAACCTCATAAATTAAAATTGATTCATCCAAAAGACCATAACTTTTACGAAGTGTGCCGTAATAAGTTAGGTTGGGAAAAATCAGGTACGAATTAATGCAGCAAGGTTACGATTTAATTGGTGATATCCATGGCTGTGGAGAAACCCTGATTGTTCTTTTAGAGCAAATGGGCTATCGCAAAATTAATGGCATCTACCAGCATAAAAGCCGTAAAGTTGTATTTTTAGGCGACATTATTGATCGTGGCCCACATATTCGTTTGGCCTGCCAAGTTGTCCGCTCTATGGTCGATGCCGGTCATGCTCATATGATTATGGGTAATCATGAATACAATTTAGTGACGTATATGACTCCCGCTCCGGCAGGGGTGAAGCGCCCGTATTTACGCCCTCATACTGAGCGTAATAGTTTTATTGTTGAGCAAACCGTCGCTCAATTTGCGGACCACCCAGAAGAATTTAAAGAATACCTAGACTGGTTTGCTAAGCTGCCTTTGTTTATGGATTTTGATCACTTTAGAGTGGTTCATGCGTGCTGGGATCATGCGCTGATTAATGAATTTATTGGCCGTTATGGTGGTAATCAACTGCACAAAGGTTTGTTATCTGAATCGGTTAATCCCGATACGTTTCTGTTCCAGTTCTTAGATCGCATCTTACGTGGCACGTCATTAAAATTGCCAAATAATAGATCGATGACAGCAAAAGATGGCATGGTACGTCAGTTTTTCCGTACTAAATTTTGGTCCCGCAGTCCGACAAAGTATAGCGATGTTGTTTTTCAACCCGATCCATTACCGGTTGATTTAGCGCACGCTCGACTTACCGCAGAAGAAAAGCAAAAGCTGTTGTATTATTCTGAAAATGAAAAACCACTTTTCTTCGGACATTATTGGATGTCAGGAGTACCAGCGGTCATTCGCTCAAATATTGCCTGCCTTGATTACAGTGCTGTCAAATATGGACGTTTAGTTGCTTATCGAATGGATAATGAGCGCCATCTAAATAATGGCAAGTTTGCTTGGGTTCGGGTTGATAAGGCTGAGCGATAAATTATGGATTCAATTTTAGTCTTTCAGGCCAGCCCTGATATTAATTTAAGCCCAATTACTGAGCGACTTTGGCAGGCTAATATTCCTCATCGAGTCGTGATGAATGGTAATAGCCAGGATCTTTGGGTTGCTCGGGCGGAAGATGCAGAGCAAGTTAAAATCTGGGTTGAAGCTTGGCAGGCAGGGCAGTTAAGCGCGAAGCCTGACAGTCTCGAAAAAACACCTTGGCAAGTTAATGTCCAGCAATATCTGATTCAATGCAGCCGTTTTCCCATTACCGTGATTATGCTATTGCTGGTGGCGGGAATATTTTTTAGCCAGCAGTTTGGACTGTTCGGATTGGAGAGTTGGTTGCTGGAAGCAGTCGTTTGGTCTGGGGAAAAACTCGATTTTACTAGTTTTTGGAATAATGATATTTACCGTTGGTTTAGCCCAGCCTTAATTCATTTATCGTTTATGCATTTATTGATGAATTCTTTTTGGTGGTGGGTATTGGCCAAAGAAATAGAAGTGCATGACGGTCATATCGGTTTAATCGTCTTGGTTTTAGTTTTGGCTGTGGGTTCTGCTTTTGCTCAGTACCTAGCTGTAGGGCCTTATTTTGCCGGTCTCTCTGGGGTTGTTTATGGTCTGATGGGCTGGGCTTGGGGACGACAAAGTTTTAAACAGGCTTATTATCAGCTACCAAGCTGGTTATTTCCTTTCATGATTGTAACGATGGTCATCATGATGATGGTTGATGGCGCTGGTATGTCACTGAATATTGGTCATGAATCGCATTTGGCGGGCGCAGTAATCGGTGTGCTTTTGGCCTTGATTTGGCCACAAAATAAACGATTAAGTGTAAATGAAAAAATTGAAGGTGAAGAAAATGACAGTTGATGATCTCATCAAGGCAATGACGCCAGAAGTATTTCAAAATATGAAACGTGCTTTAGAACTAAGCCGCTGGCCAGATGGTCGGAAAATGGACAGTGAACAAAAAGTATTGTGCATGGAAGCCTTAATACGTTACGAAGAAATGACAGGAATGCCCGCTGATCAGCGTATCGGTTATATGGAAGCGGCTTGTAAATCGAGTAAAGAAGATGAAGTGCAGACGCTGACGATCAAATAATCGATGCAAGATTCGTGAAATTAAAGATGTTAACCGCCGAATAAATTAAATATAAAAGAAGAGTTATGCCGACAATATCTGGCCATCTTAATAAAATGGTAACTCAGCTTAATACTGACACTGGGGCAAAGATTCAATATCAAATGAGTCTTGATGATACGCTGGTTGATCTAAACCCATTAGTGGGTGAGACGATTAAAATGCATTATGTCGGCGAGATTCATTGCAGTCATTGCGGGCGTAAAACGAATAAAAGTTTTAGTCAGGGTTATTGCTACCCTTGTTTTAAAAAATTACCTCAATGCGACTTGTGCATCATGAGTCCTGAAAAGTGTCATTACCATCTGGGTACTTGCCGCGATGAGCAGTGGGGCGAAGACTTTTGCATGCAAGATCACTTTGTTTATCTTGCTAACTCCTCGGCGTTAAAAGTGGGTATTACACGTGGCACTCAGCTGCCTACTCGCTGGTGTGACCAGGGGGCTACCCAAGGGCTGCCTATCTTTAGAGTGCGCAACCGTCTATTGTCGGGGCTGGTAGAAACCTTGTTTAAGCAAACGTTAGCGGATAAAACCAATTGGCGTGCAATGTTAAAGGGTGAGGCTGACGGGGTCGATCTCGCGAGTATTCGCGATGAACTGTATCAGGAGTATGAGCAAGGTCTACAAGCCATCGAGCTTGAGCATGGACCTGGAGCAATCACTCCCTTGCCGGACATGGATGCTATTGAATTGGAATACCCTGTTTTACAATACCCTACCAAAATATCGAGTTTAAACTTTGATAAAACCCCTGAAATCGAAGGTAAATTAATGGGCATTAAAGGCCAGTATTTATTACTTGATTGTGGCGTTATCAATTTAAGAAAATTTTCTTCTTACCATATCGATTTTACTTATTAAGTTAAAGGTTTGATCATGCGCGACGCACAACCAGAAAGTATTTATTTAAAAGATTATCAAGCACCGCACTTTGAAATCGAAGAAACGCATTTACGCTTTGATTTATTTGAGGACTATGCGCAGGTTGATAGTCGGTTAGTGATGCGTCGCAATCGAGAGCAACATGAGGACTATGCTGGGCCATTGGTCTTGGTGGGCAAGCATCTTGAACTGTTGGCGATTACTCTTGATGGTGTGCGTTTGAACGCTGATCAATATTTATTAGACGATGAATCTCTAACAATTAACAACGTTAGTGATGCCTTCGTCTTGGAGATATCTAACCGTATTGAACCGCAAAATAATACTGCGTTAGAAGGCTTGTACAAATCAGGGGGCATGTTTTGTACTCAGTGCGAGGCGGAAGGCTTTCGCCGTATAACCTACTACTTAGATCGTCCTGATGTGATGAGTATTTTCACCACAGAAGTGATTGCTGATAAAGCAAAATATCCTACCTTGTTGTCCAATGGTAATGCTGTCGCTCAGCGAGAATTAGAAGCAGGTCGTCACAGTGTTAGCTGGCACGATCCGCACAGAAAACCTTGCTATTTATTTGCCCTTGTTGCTGGCGATCTAATGGTAAAAGAGGACTCTTTTACCACGATGAGTGGTCGTGAAGTTGAGCTGAAAATATTTGTTGAACCGCAAAATATCGATAAAACCGATTATGCGATGGATGCTCTTAAGCGCTCCATGGCATGGGATGAAGAGAAATATGGTCGTGAATATGACCTTGATATCTTTATGATCGTTGCGGTTGATGATTTCAATATGGGAGCAATGGAAAATAAAGGCTTAAATATTTTTAATTCCTCGTGTGTATTGGCCAATCCACAAACCGCAACCGATGCGTCTTATTTGCGTATTGAAGCGATTGTTGCTCATGAATATTTTCATAACTGGTCGGGTAACCGTGTCACTTGTCGTGATTGGTTCCAATTAAGTTTAAAGGAAGGCTTCACGGTTTATCGTGATTCTCAGTTTACGGCTGACATGAATTCAGCAGCGGTTAAGCGTATTGAAGATACGGCCATCATGCGTACAGTACAATTTGCTGAAGACGCTGGGCCAATGGCGCACCCTGTTCAGCCTGACTCCTACATGGAAATCGCTAACTTTTATACCGTCACCATTTATGAAAAAGGATCTGAAGTTGTTGGCATGATCCATAAACTGGTTGGGGATGAAGGATTTCGTAAAGGTTCAGATCTGTACTTTGAACGTCATGATGGGCAAGCAGTCACGATTAATGAATTCGTCAGTGCCATGGAAGATGCGAATAACGTATCTCTTACTCAGTTTAAGCGTTGGTACAAATCAGCTGGTACACCAGTCGTTGACGTTGAAAGCTATTATGATAGCGTGGCTAAAACCTATACGCTGACTTTTAAGCAGTCTTGCGAAGAACCCTTTTTAATTCCAATTCAATTAGGTTTGATAGGACAGAATGGCCAAGAATTAAAGGTAGAATTAGCGCCTGGGTTAATTAATAAAAGAGGCGCTTATGAACAAGGCATCTTTAAATTAACCGAGCAGGAGCAAGTTTTAGTTTTCTGCGATGTTAAGGAAGAGCCAATACCTTCGTTATTGCGAGACTTTTCTGCACCAATAAAGCTGAATTATGATTACAGTCGTGACCAGTTAATGTTTTTAATGCAGCATGATAGTGATGGCTTTAATCGCTGGGATGCTGGACAAAATCTAGCGCTTGATGTGATTTATCAGGTGATGCAGCAATTCGCAGAAGGCAGTGAGCCGTCAGTGGATGTGCGGTTAATTAGCGCTTATCGTAATGTATTAAAGCGTGATGATATTGATCAAGCCATGCTGGCGAAAATGTTATTACTGCCGAGTGTTTCTTATATTGCTGAAACTCAAGATGTGATTGATATTCTGGCTATTAACCAAGCCCGCAGTTATGTGTTGTCTGAATTAGCAGAGGCGTTAGCAGCAGATTTAGCGGCGTTATATCAAACATTAAATGTTCAGCAGAGCTATTTACCTGAACCTGTGCAAATGGCGCAGCGCGGCTTAAAGAATGCAGCGCTTAGTTATTTGCTAAAAACGGATCATAAGAAATATTGTGATTTGGCTTTGGCGCAGTTTGAAAGCAGTGACAATATGACCGATAGTATGGCGGCTTTAGCCAGCATTGTTAATTCCAAGCATAAGTCACAAGCAGAAGTTGCGTTAGCGTCTTTCTATAATAAATGGCAAACAGAGCCTTTAGTGGTTAATCAATGGTTAGCGGTACAGGCTGGATCAGCTGAGTACGGCACGGTTGAGAACATTAATAAATTGTTGGCCCATGAAGCGTTCGATATTAAAAATCCTAATAAGGTACGCTCAGTGATCGGTGCTTTTGCCGGACAGTCGCTGGTTAATTTTCATGCCGAGGATGGTTCAGGTTATCAATTGTTGGCGGATAAGATTGTTTTATTAAATCGATTGAACCCACAAATTGCTTCGCGTTTAGTTGCCCCTTTAAGTAAATGGCGTCGCTATGTTGATGCTCAAGGTCAGCAGATGAAGAAACAGTTGCAGCGAATTATGAGTGAAAAAGACTTGTCAAAAGATGTTTATGAAGTCGTCAGCAAGAGTTTGCTAGAAAAATAGACTGTTTTTTGCACAAAAACGAATAAATTTTCCATCTTAAAATAAATTACTAGGCTAGGCGCATTGAGCCTAAGCCTAAGTTTCTTTATGCTAACGGCATAGATAACCCACATCGGTGGGTTTAATTAGAGGTCGCAGAATGAAAAAGAATAATAGGGTAGCGGCTTGCGTATTGGTTTTGGCTTCCTTTTGCCAGCTTGCCAGCGCAGCAGTATCAGTTCAAGAAGCAGAGCGTTTAAAGAATGAATTAACGCCCTTTGGTGCAGAACGCGCTGGTAATGGTAAAGATATTCCACCATGGCGTGGTGGTTTAACAGTGCCGGCGTTAAGTTATCAAGAAGCAGGGCAGCATCATCCAAACCCTTATCCGCAAGATAAGCCACTGTTTGTGATTAGTTCTGCGAATAAAGATCGCTATAAAGAACATTTGACCGATGGCCAAATTGCCTTATTTGAAACTTATCCCGATACGTTTCAAATGCCGATCTATAAAACCCGTCGTACTGCTGCTGCGCCAGAGTGGGTTTATGAAAACACCTATAAAAATGCGATACGTTCTGAATTAAATAAAAACGGCGCAGGTCTTCGCTATGCCTACGGCGGTATTCCATTTCCAATTGCTAAAAATGGCCTAGAAGCTATTTGGAATCACATTACTCGCTGGCGCGGTACTTTCTTTAGCCGTCAATCGTCAGAAGTAGCCGTTCATCAAGATGGTGGTTTTTCATTAGTAACGGTGCAGCAGGATGTTTTATTTAACTTTTATAATCCGAAAGCAACCATTGATGATCTAAATAATATTCTTTTCTACTACTTATCATTTACTAAAGCCCCTGCAAGACTTGCTGGTGGTGCGGTATTGGTTCATGAAACGATTGATCAGGTAGAAGAAGCTCGTCAAGCGTGGGGCTATAATGCTGGTCAGCGCCGAGTACGTCGTGCACCTAACTTAGCCTACGATACACCGATTGCCGCTGCGGATGGCTTACGCTACGCCGATGATACTGATATGTATAATGGCGCACCTGATCGCTATAATTGGAAGCTGCTGGGTAAGAAAGAAATTTTTATTCCTTATAATAACTATGACCTGTCCAGTAATAACCTAACCTATAAAGAGATTCTAAAGCCTGGGCACATAAATCCAGATTTTACACGTTATGAAAAACACCGTGTTTGGGTGGTAGAGGCGAATTTGAAAGATGGCGCACGCCACGTTTATCAAAAGCGTCGCTTCTTTATAGATGAAGATACATGGGGCATTGCAGTCGCTGATCAGTACGATAGCGCGGGTGAGTTATGGCGTGTAAGCATGGCCTACTTGAAAAATTATTATGAAATGCCAGTGACGTGGACAACACTTGATGTTTTCCACGATATTAAAGCTCGTCGTTATCATGTGCAGGGTTTGGATAACGAAGAACGTGGAACCGTCGATTTTAGTTTGGAAGTACCGAATGATCAGTACTTTACTCCTTCTGCATTACGTCGTCGTGGTAAACGCTAAGGTGTTGATTTAATTACATAATGTAACACTTGCTCGTTAGATAAATCACCAAGGGTCGGCTAGACTAGCGGCCCTTCAAAAAAATATAAAAATGGAGCGTTTTATGAGATTTCAATCGATTCGAAATCGGATCGTTACCGCTGTTCCACGATTTACAATGATTAAAGTGACTGTGCTCGCCGCGAGTTTAATGGCGTCTGTTTTTTCTCAAGCACAATGGCAAGATCCTCTTGAATCACCGGCACTGGCTACCGACCGCGCGCACAAAAGTTTGTTATTAGATATCACTCGCGTAGGCAGTCGTTTAGTCGCCGTTGGTGCCCATGGGCATGTTGTGTATTCTGATGACAGTGGCGAAAGCTGGACTCAAGCTCGCACACCTTCCTCTGTCACTTTAACTGCAGTTTATTTCCCGAGTGCTACTCAGGGCTGGGCAGTAGGGCATGACGGCTTGATTTTACACAGTAGTGATGCCGGAGAAACTTGGGTAAAGCAATTTGATGGTTACCTAGCAAACCGTGCCATTGTTCAAGGTGCACGTGAAAACAAAGAATTAGCGATTACAGAATTGGATCGTTCTAAAAACAGTGGTGATTTAAGCGCCATTGATAATGCAGAAATGCATCTTGAGAATACGACGTATGCGCTTGAAGATGCTCAATACGATAAAAAAAGTGGCTCGACCAAACCTTTCTTAGATGTGTGGTTTTATGATGCCAATATTGGTTTTGCCGTAGGTGCTTATGGTATGGCTTTTCATACTAAAGACGGTGGTAAAAGCTGGGTTGACTGGTCGGCTCATCTAGAAAATGGTGACCGCTTACACATCAACGGTCTAACCATGGTAGGGCCTCGCTCTTTAATGCTGGTTGGCGAACAAGGTTTAGTACTTCGCTCTGATGATATGGGTGAAAACTGGCGCGCGCTACCTTCACCTTATGAAGGATCACTTTTCGGCATCATGGCTAAAGCCGATAATGTGTTGATTTTTGGCTTGCGTGGTAACTTATTCCATTCAGTTGATGGCGGAATACAGTGGCAAAAAGTGCATACAGGTTCAGAGCTAACCTTGATGGCGGGTGTTGCAAAGAGTGACAAAACGTCGGTAATGGTCGGCAATGGCGGTTCCGTTATTTTATTAAATCGTCGCTCAGATGAACCTAAGTCTATTATTTTACCGGGTCGTACGACCTCTGCTTCAGTAACTCAAGCTCCTGATGGCACACTTGTGATTGTGGGTGAAGCGGGTGTCGAGCGTATTGACATCAATGGCGCTGTGATCAAAGAGTCTATTACCATGGCTAAGGGAGACTTTTAATTATGTCGAAGACAAAAAATTTGAAAAACGATAATTCTAAACCAGAGCATTATTTAATCTCTCCAGAATCAGAACCTTTTTTAGAGCGTATTCTGTTTGCTGCACGCCCTGTTGTACTAATGATTTTAGCGGTATTAACCCTTGTTTTTGCTTATGGATTAACGCAAATAAAATTGGATTCAAGTATTGAGAAATACATTCCGCTACAGCATGAATTCATTAAAAACTACCTTGTACACAAGGATGAACTCGGCAGTGGGTTGTCAAATATTAAGCTTTCTATTGAAAGTAATGACGGTGATATTTTCAGTAAAGAGTATATGGAAACATTGCGCCTTATTAATGATGAAGTTTTCTTCATTAAGGGTGTTGATCGTTCAGCGATGCAGTCTTTGTGGACAGCTAATGTACGCTGGACGGAAGTAACTGAAGAAGGCTTTCAAGGCGGACCGGTTATACCCGCGACTTATGATGGTTCTGAAGAAAGTCTTGAAAAATTACGACAGAATGTTCTGAAATCAGGTCAGGTTGGACGTCTAGTTGCCAATAATTTTTCTTCAACAATTATCGATATTCCGCTGATTGAAATAGATCCTGATACTGGTGGAAAACTGGATTACCAGACATTCTCTCGTGAAATAGAAGAAAAAATTCGTGATGGCTTTACCAGTGATAAGATCACCATTTACGCAACAGGGACACCTAAGAAATTAGCTGACTTGTTAGATGGTGTTACTTCTATTGTTTGGTTCTTCTTGGCCGCTATCGTTTTCACGGCGATTTTATTGTTCCTTTATTCTCGCTGTATTCGAGGGACTTTAATTCCAATTGTTGCGTCTCTTATTGCCGTTGTTTGGCAGCTAGGTGCTTTGGCACTCATGGGCTTTACGATTGATCTTTATTCTGTATTAGTTCCTTTCTTAATCTTTGCCATCGGCATCAGTCATGGTGTGCAGATTATTAGTGGTATCGCCATCGAATCGGGTAAAGGAGCAAGCAAATTAATGGCTTCTCGCTTAGCATTTCGTGGTCTGTATGTACCTGGGATGTTAGCTCTATTAAGTGACGGTCTTGGTTTCTTAACTTTATTGTTCATTGAGATTGGTGTTATCCAAGAGCTTGCGATTGCCGCGAGTGTTGGTGTTGCCATGATTATTGTGACTAATCTGGTATTGGTGCCATTGGTGATGTCTTACGTGGGAATCAGCCAGTCGGGGATTCGCCATGCTGAGAATAATGAAAAATCAGAGCCTAAGTTATGGAAGACTTTATCTAAAATAGCCAGTAAGAAAGTTGCGCCATTCCCTATTATTATTGCGATTGTTATGGCTGTTTTTGGTCTATATCAAAGCCAATCGTTAAAAATTGGCGATCTCGATGCGGGTGCGCCAGAACTACGACAAGACTCTCGTTATAATTTAGATAATGCTTATATGGTTTCTAATTATTCAACCAGCTCTGATGTTTTCCTAGTGATGGTAGAAACTGCAAAAGAACAGTGTAATAGCTATAAAGTGATGGACGCGATTGATCGCTTCATGTGGTACATGGAAAATGTTCCGGGTGTGCAGTCAACAGTCTCAATGGTAACCGTTTCTAAACTCGTTACTAAAGGGATGAATGAAGGTAATTTAAAATGGTCGGCACTATCTCGTAATCAGACGATCTTAAATACCTCAATTCAGCGTGCGCCAGCCAGTTTATTGAATCAAGACTGTTCAATGGCACCAGTGGTTGTTTATTTAAACGATCATAAAGCTGAGACATTAGAGCATGCGGTTGCTGCTGTTGAAGAATTTAAGAAAGAATACGACGATGAAGTTGATCCAAAGTACTTCGCAATGGGTATTGCTGAGACTGAAGCTGCTATTGCTGCTGGTGAGATCAAAGATGTTCCGATTCGTTTCCAGCTTGCGTCAGGTAATGCCGGTATTGAAGCCGCGACTAACCAGGTGATTGGAGATGCGCAAAATACAATGCTTATCTTTGTATACGCAGTAGTATTTGCACTATGCTTCGCGACTTTCCGCTCGCTCCGTGCGATTGCGTGTATTTTGATTCCTTTGGCTCTTACTTCGATTCTATGTCAAGCGCTGATGGCTTACTTAGGCATTGGTGTTAAGGTTGCGACATTGCCAGTAATTGCATTAGGTGTGGGTATTGGTGTCGACTACGGTATCTACATTTATAACCGCTTAGAAGTGATGCTTATTGCTGGTAAGACTTTGCAAGAAGCCTTCTTTGAAACGCTTAAATCAACCGGTAAGGCCGTAAGCTTTACGGGTATTACTTTGGCAATTGGTGTGGGGACTTGGATTTTTTCTCCGATCAAATTCCAAGCGGATATGGGGATTTTGTTAGTCTTTATGTTTATCTGGAACATGCTAGGCGCCTTGATCTTACTGCCTGCATTGGCCACCTTTATTCTTAAGCCTGAGCAAATTATTGCTCGTCATAAGAAGATACATGGTGATGCTAATCCAGCAGGTTAAGCATTAATGCTTTGCTAGCGAATACTAAAGCAGCCTTCGGGCTGCTTTTTTTTGTCTTATGTTTACTGAATTTCTTATGCTAACGAATATCTTATTTGCTAGCGCATTGAGTTACACTAATACGATCAATTTTTGAGTTTACTTTATGCGCATTATTCACACATCGGATTGGCATCTTGGGCAATTTTTTATTAATAAAAGCCGTTCACAAGAGCACCAGAAATTTATTTCATGGTTATTAGACCAAGTGCTCGAACACGATGTTGATGCGGTCATCATTGCCGGTGATATTTTTGATACGGGTTCGCCGCCAAGTTATGCGCGTGAGCTTTATAATCAGTTTGTTATCGGTATGAATAAGCTCGGGCGACAACTCATTATTTTAGCGGGTAACCATGACTCGGTTTCGACGCTCAACGAATCAAAAAATATTTTAGCCCATCTAAATACTCAAGTGATTGCTGCAGCATCTGAAGACTTAGCTTCTCAAGTATTAACGCTAAAAGATAAGCAAGGGGAGGTTGGGGCGATTGTTTGTGCTATTCCTTACCTACGCCCTAGAGACATACTGCTTAGCCGCTCAGGTGAGTCTGGGCAGCAGAAGCAGCAAGCCCTGGGGCAAGCCATTGGCCAGCATTATCAAGAAGTCTTTGAGTTGGCCGAAAAGCAGCGCGATGAACTGAGTAACTCTTTTCCTACTAAATCTGTGCCGATTATTGCTACGGGGCATTTAACCGCGATGGGCGTTACCACCTCCGACTCGGTACGTGATATTTATATTGGAAGCTTAGAGGCTTTTCCTGCAAAAGATTTCCCCGCCGCTGATTACATTGCATTGGGTCATATTCACCGTCCGCAGAGAGTTGCCAAAACAGAGCATATTCGTTATTGCGGATCGCCCATTCCTCTAAGTTTTGATGAGCTAACTTCAGCCAGCTCAAAAATTGATAGCTCAAAAGCGGGTAAGCAAGTATTACTGGTGGATTTTAAGGATGGAAAATTAAATACAGTTGAGCCGTTGTTCGTTCCTTTATTTCAGCCAATGCAGGTCATTAAAGGAGACCTGGCAAGCATAGAGCAGCAGCTAGTGGCGTTGAGCGATATCGATCCCGATGGATTACCCATTTGGTTATCGATTGAAGTTGATACACAAGACTATCTCAACGATTTACAGCAGCGCATACAAGCATTAACCGCCGATATGCATGTCGAGATATTGCAATTAAGGCGTGCTCGTAAACAACAGCAACAACGTATCGAACGAGAAGATAAAGAACTTCTAGCGGAGCTAACCCCCGAAGATGTATTCGAGCGAAGACTCGCAACTGAACAGTTTGAGACAGATGAAGAAAAAGAGCGATTAATACGCTTAAAAACAACGTTTACTAGCATCGTGAATGAACTAGAAACGGAGCTTAATGATGAAGATTAATAGCGTTCGTTTTAAAAATATTAATTCGCTACAAGGCGAGTGGAAAATTGATTTCACGCAACCGCCTTTTGTCGATAACGGTGTCTTTGCCATTACCGGCGCTACCGGTGCAGGCAAGACAACACTGCTCGATGCCATGTGTGTTGCGTTGTATCAGCAAACCCCACGTTTAGGCAATATCAATAAAAGCAGCAATGAATTGATGACTCGAGGTACGGCGGATTGTCTAGCGGAAGTTGAATTTGAAGTTAAAGGGACTGCTTATCGGGCCTTTTGGAGTCAGCGCCGCTCACGTAATAAAGTCGATGGCAATTTACAAGATTCTGTCGTTGAACTGGTTCAGGTGAGTGATGGAAAAATACTTGCCTCGCAAGTGAAAAAAATGAGTACCTTAATCGAAACCATCACTGGTTTGGATTTTGCTCGTTTTACAAAATCCATGATGTTATCGCAAGGTCAGTTTGCCGCCTTTTTAAATGCTGCAGCGAATGAGCGGGCCGAGTTATTAGAAGAGCTTACGGGAACAGAAATTTATGGTTTGATTTCTGAACGAGTGCATCAAAAATTCAGCGACAGTAAAAATGCCTTGGCGCAACTGGTTGCACGATCTGAAGGCGTAGAGCTCTTATCAGAAGAAAAAATTTCTGAGCTAAATCAGCAGCAAAAAGATTTAGTAGTGACAGTGCAAGAAACCGAGGCGGAATTAAAGCAGCTGCAAACATTGCAACAGTGGTTACTGGCGTGTGATAAAAATCAGCAGAATCAAAAACAGTTAGAGCAGGAAATACAGAAAATAAGGCAAGAGCGAGAAGCTCAGGCTGAGAATTTATTACGACTCAAGAAAGCAGAGCCAGCAGAAAAATTACAACCTAGTTATCAATGGATGCAGCAAGCAAATGCATCGCTAGAGCAAGGTAAAGAGCAGCAGCAACAGCTGAATAACTCGAAACAGGCAAGCGAGGCGAATGTACTCAGCTTATCGCAAGTCGCATCTGCACAAGAAGCAGAATACAGCTCGGCTAAAAAAAGCTTTCAAGATTTTGAAGACTTATTAAATACCACTATCTTGCCGTTAGATGTAGAAATACAGCAATTAACGAGTAGTTTGAATAAAGAACAGCAAGAGATTGAGTTGCTTAAGCAAAAACAGTTGGGTGATCAGCAAGGGATCTCTCAACAGCAAAACGAACTCACTAAAGAACAGCATAATCTGTCGGCATGCCAAGCGTATTTAACCAATCATCCTCAGGCAGAGCACATTGCTCGTCAGTTGCCCGTTTGGCAAAATCAAATTGCTAGAATCGAACCACTGCAAAAGAACTCAGAGCAGATTAATCAGTCGATCCTGCAGCTGCAAAAGGATATGAGTGCCGGTGAACAGCAAGTATCTGGTTTAAAAGCCAGCATTCAGCAGCAAGCGAATCAGGCAATACAAGCACAAGCTCATGCTGCAACCCTACAGACAATGATTGCAGAGCAGTTATTACCCCAGTTGGATATTGAGCAAACCTTAGCAGAATTCCGTAAGCAGTATGCCGAGCATGCACAGCAGCTAAAAGACGTTGATGTGATATTAAATCAAGAACGTAAAATTATTGATTTAACTCAGCAGCGTAACCAGCTACAACAAAATCAAGAGTGTCCTTTGTGCGGTTCACTAGATCACCCTAAGGTTGAGCTTTATCAAGCCATCAATGTTTCTGAAACAGAGCAAAGGCAAATAGACCTCGCGAACCTATTACAGCAACTGAAAGAACAAGCTGAAAAATTAAAGCAGCTCTCTCATGATCATCAGCAAGCTGACTCTAATGTTAAAAATCAGCAGCAGTTACTGGAAGCAGAAGAGAAAAATTTAGTTCTATTACAGCAACAACAAAACAAAATCTTGCAGCAAATTGAGCGTGAAAGCCAGCAGCAAGTCGCCTTAAATACAGAGTTATCTGAGTTATTACACACCTTAAATAATCAGCTTTCTGAATGTGGATTATCTTTACCTGAAACACATCAGCTAGCAGATTGGTTAGATTATCAAACTCAGGCTTTTGAAGAATGGAAGAAGCAAAAAGATAGTGAGCAGAGACTAATTCAAACACTAGAGCTGTTGAGTCAAAAAATAGCCCAGGCTCAGCACTATTGTGAGCAAGACAATAATCAGCTCATACGTTTAATACAAACTTATAATGAGCGTGAAAGTCATTTAACCCGCTTGCGTGAAAAAAGGCTGGCCTTGCTTTCAGACCCCGACGCAAATCAAGCGCGCAGTCGTGCTAAAGAATTGCTTGAGCAAAAAGAAATGCTCATGAAAGACAGCCTAAGCCAGCGTCAACAGGCTGAGCAAAAAGTACAGAGTGTCATTGCACAAATAGAATTAACGCAAAAGCAATTAAGCGCTTTTGAACAAGCGTATGCAGAAAAGTCGACGTTATGGCAAGACTTGCTAGATGCGAGCTGTTTTAACCGCGAAGAAGATTTTCTTGCCGCTCTATTAGAGCCAGAGCAGAGAGAGGCTTTGTTATCACTAGAGCAAGACTTAAAAGAGCGTACAGCTCGATTCACAACGCTATTAGAGCAATCTAAGATCGAGTATAAGGCTCTAGAAGACAGTCAACCTGAACAGGGTGATGAGCAAGTTATTGAACAGCCAGCACTGGAAAATATTGAAGTGATGACTCAAAATCTCCAGCAACGCTTAAAAACCCATGTTCAAACTCAGGGTGAAATCAGACATCTATTGGTGAGTGATCAGCAAAGGCGTGAACAGCAGGCTGAATTATTCACTAAAATTGATTTAGCACGACGAGACTATGACGACATCACCCATTTACACAGTTTAATCGGTGCGAAATCAGGGGATAAATTTCGTAAGTTTGCTCAAGGCTTAACCCTTGAACATCTGGTGTATTTGGCGAACCGCCAGCTCGACCGTTTGCATGGGCGTTACTTATTGCAGCGCAAAGAGTCAGAAGCTCTTGAACTACAAGTATTGGATACTTGGCAGGGCGATAATGTACGCGATACAAAAACGTTATCAGGTGGGGAAGGATTTTTAGTGAGTTTGGCACTGGCATTAGCGTTATCAGATTTAGTGAGTCATAAAACCAGCATCGAATCTTTATTCTTAGATGAAGGCTTTGGAACACTCGATAGTGAAACCCTTGATACCGCATTGAATGCCTTAGACAGCTTAAACGCCTCGGGAAAAATGATTGGGGTGATCAGTCACATCGAAGCCATGAAAGAGCGTATTCCGGTACAAATTAAAGTGCAAAAAATGAACGGATTAGGCATCAGTCGATTAGACAGTTGCTTTGAATTCACGCCCGCTGATATTCAGATGTGATTGCGCAGCCGGAGGTTCGATACCACCGGCTTCCCGATGAACTTATTTGAATGCACGGTGAACTTCTTGACTGAGAATATCCTTTGCCCCTGATTCCAGAAGTAGGCCATGTGCAGCAACAATTGCGTCAAAGTCGAGCAGTAGAAGCTTTTCAAAATCAAATTTCAACGACATACCTTTGGGAGTCACACGTTTAAGCCAGGGTGGGCCGATATTGATACCTATTTTAAAACCCAGCAACTTAAACGCAAACTTCGTGAACCGTGTGAAATAACTCCAGTCAGCATGGTATTGCACACTGTCAGTCGTAATAAGAAGCTTATGCTCTTTCAGAAGTAAGGCTGCTTCAGGAAACTTTGCGTTCTCGAAGATAAAAAATTGAGAATTCGGGAACGGAGCTTCGGTACTAGAGGTGATGATTGTAGAAGCCTTTGGTAATTTGTAGGTATCTTGCCCATTCTGAGCCCAGAATTCACACTGATAGCGGTCAAGATAAAATGCATCATCAAGTCCATGAAAGTCTCCCAACCTCAGTATATGTTTTACATTACCAAGTTCATCTAATTTAGAAAGATTATTGTTATTCATTCGAACTGGATTTATCAAAACCAAGTCGTTTTTATTTTTGAGAACGATCATGTTTCGACTCATACGCATTCCCGGCCCCATTTTTATGCTTCCATGGAGAAGATAAACATTGGGATATATTGCCTTTAATTCATCGTGTGGATATGCAGGTGGGTACATTGCTCTTCCTTAAGTCAGTAAATCCATATACAGCCATTATTAAATTTATTTCATAGCTACATTAAAAGTCAAGTAAATGAATATTTTTATCGAGATGTCATCAATTCGTTATGTGATATTTTCCATTAGAAACCTCAACATTTGGCGGCTGTTTATGTTTATTAAAATAATCATAACCTGCTTTGAGGTTGAGCCAAAACGAATGCCACTGATTTGAGCTGTATTTTGAAAGGGCAGTGCTTTCAAGCTTGAAAGGGAATGAATGAACTCTAAAGTATGGCTGCCCCGACTTTAGCGCAGCAACCGCAAGGGCATAAATTTCATTAATATATGCGTCGGTCATTGCGTAGCAGCCAATGGATACGCAGCTGCCATGCACCATTAGTGCGCTACCAGTACGGCCTTGCTGGCGGTCGTATTTATTGGGATAGCCTAAATTAAAGGATAGATGGTAACTACTCCAAGGGTTTAGGCGGCCGGCATTAACAAAGTAGAAGCCTTCAGGGCTTTGGTTGTCGCCTTGCTTCAGCTTTGGGCCAAGATTGCCCGAAAAGGTGCAAATGTCATAATTTTTAAAGTTTACGAAAGTGCCGTCATCGGACTCGACCCAAACTTCAAGAACGCCAGGGTCTTTGAAGATTCGAATAAATATAGGAGCCCCATATTTAAGGCCTAGATTCGATAGCTCCTTTTTTAAAGACGACTCTACGCTTTCAATGGATTTTTCTGCTCGGGCGCTTGTGGGGAACTCAACTGCAAGAGCCTCAATGGCTAAAGAAATAGAAAATAAGAGTATGATTAGTTTTAATTTATTCATAGTTCGTATGTAAGGCCCGGTGGAGAGCTCATCCCAAATAGTAGACACCTACTAATTAATTTTATGCAGCACGAGATGGATCATAAATGCCCAAAAATAACCGCGATTTATACTCAGCTAACCGATGTCACTCAGCAAAAAAAGATACCATTATTAATCGCATAATAAAGCGATTCATATTTATCTTTATGATGACGTGTGAAGCATGACACTTCCTTATTTGCCTTCAGTGAAAAGGAACGGCCGAATTAAGCGCCAGCTGACGAACTCACTTGTACGGTGAGCTATCCACAAAAAATAGAGGTGATTTAGCTTAATGATTAACAGGATTTAAAGATAATCAAAAAGGTTTGCGAGACCTAACAATACGTAAGCGCCTAACCAAGCACCTCCTTCAATAATTTTCGTGTGGCCATATCATACATCTCACATAATTTGAGGTGAAAACTATGAAACGCACAAAACAACAATGGCTTGAATTGATTCAAACTCAA
>JBLGBO010000030.1:0-27598 GCA_047616865.1 Oleispira sp. | reverse complement strand
CTGGCGAGTCATTAGCCAGCAACTACGTTTGGACGTTCACCAGCGGCACAGCTGAAGATGTAACCGCCCCGACTGTCAGTTCAACGAATCCTAGCGATACTGAAACAAACATCGCACTAAATAGAAATATCAGCGCTTTGTTTGATGAATCTTTAGACCCAACCAGCATTAATCTAACCAGCTTTACCTTAACGGCAGATTCAGGTGCTACTGCGATTACAGGAGAAGTAAGCTATACCGATAAGCTTGCTACCTTTAACCCTACGGATAACCTTATCGCCAGCACGGTTTATACAGCAACATTAACCACTGACATTAAAGATCTCGCAGGTAATATTCTCGCAGCCGATGAAACTTGGGAATTTACCACAGGGACGGAGCTTGCTTCTGGCCCAATGCCGGTAAACCTTTTAACCGCAGGTAACTTTGTCATACTGACTAAAACCGGCATTACTAACGTTCATACCTCAGCAATTACTGGCGACATTGGTGCTAGCCCAATTACCGCAGCGTCAATGGACAATGTTTTTTGCTCAGAAATAACGGGGACTATTTACGGAGCTAATGCTGGCTATACAGGCAGTGGCGATGTGACCTGTTTTGCAGGTTCAGCCCCAGATAACACACTAGTAGCCAATGGCGTTTTAGACATGGGAACGGCTTACAACGATGCTGCAGGCAGAACCACGCCTGACTTCACTGAGCTGCATGCGGGTGACATTAGTGGTCAAACATTGGTTCCTGGACTTTATAAGTGGGGCAGCAATGTTTTAATCAATACCGATACGACCCTTAACGGTAGCGCAAACGATGTATGGATTTTTCAAATATCTGGCGACATTATTCAAGCAGCCAATACCTCGGTATTATTAACCGGTGGCGCACTGGCAAAGAATGTCTTCTGGCAGGTTGCAGGCGGAACAGGCGTAGCGCTTGATACCAATGCGACCTTCGCTGGAGTAGTGCTGGCAGAAAAAGGCATTACTGTTAATACAGGCACCACCGTTAACGGTCGCTTGCTATCACAAACTGCCGTTACACTAGACATGAATACTGTTACCCAGCCTGCGCCATAGGCGCTAAGGTTTCGCTCTATAGAAAAAGTTTAAAAAAAAGACCCTTACGGGTCTTTTTTTGTTTAGCTTTCTTAATTAATCTTTTTTACCCAACCACTCAACCTTATAAAGATCACGGCGACGATCTAAATAATTTCTCACCGAGCCTTCATTTTGCAGCTTGTTCAACTTCTCAAGATCAAGATCAACGATCAGCGTCATTTCGGTATTAGGGGTTGTTTCAGCCATAATAGCGTCATGAGGGAACGAGAAATCAGACGGTGAAAAAACAGCCGTTTGTGCATATTGAATATCCGCGCCATCTACTTTTGGCAAGTTACCCACACTACCGGCAATCGCCACATAGCATTCATTTTCAATCGCACGCGCCTGTGCGCAGCAACGAACGCGAAGATAACCGTTCTTGGTATCGGTCCAGAAAGGCACGAACAACATTTGCATGCCCTGCTCCGACTGCAAACGCGCCAATTCAGGGAACTCAACGTCATAACAGATAAGCACGCCAATTCGGCCGAAGTCAGTATCAAAGACTTTTAGCTCATTACCACCCTGCATAATCCAGGCGCGTTTTTCATACGGCGTCGGATGAATTTTATATTGCGCTTCTACCGTACCGTCGCGACGACATAAGTAAGAAACGTTCAACAACTCATCATCTTCCAATACTGGCATAGAACCTGCGATCACGTTGATGTTGTATGAAACCGCCAGCTTAGAAATGGCTTCAACAATTTGATCGGTGTATTCCGTGAGCGCTTTAATAGAATCGATAGAATTCTGATGATTTCCAATACCCATTAACGGTGCGTTAAAAAACTCAGGGAAAAGTGCCAAGTCGCACTGGTAATCAGACAGTGCGTCGATAAAAAATTCAACCTGCTGAATAAGCTCCTCAACCGAATTAAAAGGACGCATTTGCCACTGTACACAACCAATACGGGCCGTCGTTCGATCTGCACCAATTAGCACGGCTTTTTCAGGGTCGTAATAAAGATTGGTCCATTCTAAAAGAGTCGCATAACCGTGAGACTCTTTATCTTCTGGCAAATAATCCTTAATAACACGCTTAACCTCAAACTCATTAGAAAGCTGAAACGTCAAAATAGGATCGTAAATTTCTTTGCGCTTTACTTGCTCGATATACGCTTGCGGAGTCAGAGTATTAGCATGATTCTGATAGTTAGGAATGCGCCCACCCGCAACAATCGCTTTTAAGTTCAGGTTTTGGCAAAGCTCTTTGCGTGCCTCATACAGACGGCGCCCTAAACGCATACCGTGATAATCGGGAGAAACAAAAACGTCCACGCCGTATAACACATCACCTAAAGGATCATGCGTTGTTAAATAAGCATCACCGGTTATCTGGTCATAAGTATGCTGATCACCAAATTTGTCATAATCAACCACGACGCTGAAGGCGGCGGCAATAACCACACCATGATCTTCAATACAGATTTGCCCATCTTGGAAGACTTGCAACTGTGCGCGAAATTTCTTTTCTGGCCAAGAGCCACCCAAGCCTGGGTAAACAGCATCCATTAATTTTTTAATGTCTGCAAAATCATCAAGGGTTAAGTGTCTAAGATTAAGTTTATGCTCTGTTTCTTCGGTCATTCTATTCTCACTGTAAAAAGAAAAGACTCACGCTTTCAGTAATAGGAACACCCCCCTACAGACTGCTTTTGGAATCCACACTCTAACGGCAACATCGTTTAAAATACTACGGATAGACTGTCATCTCAGCGTCTAATTCCGAAGAATACATATATAGCAGCAAGACCGATAAAACAAGAAAAATCAGAGCAACGAACGATAAAAAAGGCTAACATTCAATAAAACATAAAAAACAGCCAAAGCCTTTGATAGCAATGGCTGTAGCTAGATCACGAAATGCCAAAATACAACTTCAAACCCTCTAACGTATTCGTCGTCGCAACGGCAGCCAAAATCAATCCCATAACCCGACTGACAACACTAGCGCCACTACTGCCAATCACTTTGTTAATGTAGTTAGACCCCAACATTAGAATATAAACAAGCAACAATACCGATAACATAACGGCGACAGTTTGAAACTGCTGCCACAAATTAAATCGGTTGCCATCGGTTAAAAGCACCACCGTCAGCATCGCACCGGGACCCGCAATTGATGGCACAGCCAAAGGAAATATCGCCGTATCATTATGATTACGTACCAACTTCAATTCTTCTTCCGGCTTACTCTCACCAAAAATCATCGACAGCGCGAACAAAAATAATACAATGCCACCCGCTATCTGAAAGGCAGACAGTGGAATACCTAAGGCGGTCAAAATGAACTCACCGGCAAAAATAAAAAACAACAAGATTGCTGCTGAAACACAAATCGAAATCAACGCAATCTTTCGCTTAGAAGCATCGTCATAATTTTTTGTCACCGCAATAAAAATCGGCACGGTGCCGATTGGGTCAATTACCGCGAAAAAGACAATAAACGTTGCGAGTAAATCAATCATTTGAAACACCTAAATTTTGTATTGTTTGTTCTTTAAAGTAATTCACTACCTTCACCTCAAACGACGTATCAGAATAAAATTCTTTAACCAAGTTAATCGCAGGAATATCCGTGCGCGCCATTAATGGGGCTGCACGTCCCGTTGCCGTAACAAATGCATGCACGTCAGTATGATCGGCCAGCATAGGCGCAATAATATCTTGGTACATCGCCTGAGCTAGCAAGGTGGCATAGCCTTTATTACGATAATCATCCAAGGTTCTAAAATGAACCACACCCAAGTCTTGATAAATCACACCTTGATGCTCCACCGTTTTATCAGTACGGGCTTGATAGCTTTCCAGCAGGCTGTACCCCGCTAATTCATCACTCACATACAGTTTAATAATTTCTGCCTGAGTCCCGTATTGCAACTCATCATGCTCGGCCAGCCAATTAAACAAGTTCCACATTCTCGGGTTTCTATTACCCAGAGCCAACAGCTCATGCACACAATCTTTAACATTGCAGCGTTCAAATCTAAGCATCGAAGCTTATTCCTATCTATTGATCATCCTTAGGGCCATACTAAATATTAGGTTGGCTCAAGCTGACATTAAGTATAAGCGTTACCGGAATAGGAAAGTATCATGAGTAAAGGACAAGACAGCAAAAAAGCGGTTAAGAAGCAGCCGCTTCTAACGCCAAAGGAAAAGAAAGCAGCAAAAGCCGCCAAAAAACCGACCAGTAAAGCCTTAGGCATCTAGGTACGAAGGGGTCATCGATGCAATTCGGTGGCCTTTACTGTTTAAGTATAGAGCTCTCACCTGGCTCTGGCACATCCTCTTTACTCACCTCCTGCTGTTCAGATATCTCTTGCGCCCACTCATTTTCAGCTTCATCGACTTCTATACCTTCCTGACCAGTACTTTTCATCGGTGTAAACGAGAGTCTAGTCAGTAGAGGGAAATGATCAGAGCCAATCGAAGGCAAGCGCTCAATATTCCTCAAGGTAAAATGCTCGCTATGAAACAAATGATCTAGAGGCCAGCGAAAGATCGAATAATCCACATGGAATGTATTAAAAACCCCACGCCCTACACGAGGGTCAAGTAAGCCACTGATTTTACGAAACAGTCGAGTAGTCGGCGACCATGCAACATCATTAAGATCACCAGTGACAATCACCGGCTGATCACTCTCGGCCACACTGCACGCTACCACCACTAATTCGGCATCTCGCTCAGCCGATTCTGTATTTTCTGTTGGGCTAGGAGGTGCCGGATGAATAAAATGCATGCGAATCTTATCCCCACTATTTAACTCTAATGTGGCATGAATCGACGGCACATCTTTCTCAACCAGATAACAAATTTCTTCCTCAGCTAAGCGCAAGCGTGAATAAACGTGCATACCATAGAGGTTATCAAGAGGACATTTAATACTGTAAGGCATATCTGCTTCCAGAACCTTAAGCTGGTCTTGCCACCACTGGTCTGATTCTAGAGTTACCAATACGTCAGGTTTATGTTTTTTAACCAAATCGATCAAGGCATCAGCATTGCGATTTGGGGTAAGTACATTAGAGGTAATAATGCTTAGTTGTTTATCGGCATTAAACTCAGTGGAGGTTTTAACTTCCTTGGGATACAAAAAAGTATAAGGCAATATCCAGCACAGCTGCCAGATTAAACACATCAACGTGGCAACAATCAGCCCTTGAGTACTGACGCTTTGAAGGTCTAGAAAAACAATATTCGCGATCAATACACACGCAGCCAATATCGTAAATTGCAATCGAGGAAAATCCATCCCACGCACGACCCAATGGGAATGTCGCGATAAAGGCAGTAGCGTTGTCACTAGAATAAACAGCGTGCAAAAGGTCAGTATCGAAAGCATAGAAAACCAAGTGTTATAGGGCTAATGTTAATAATTACGTTATTCGCGAGGGTTAAACTCCTTCGTAAAAAGAATAGCGGGTCTCATTTAGAGCAGAGAATGACATAAACTCAAGCGTCATAAAACCATGTGCGCACTTTATGCGTATAACGAGTCTGTTCCTTATTTAAAAAAAGCAGCTAAATCATGAAGCCAAAACACCATAACATCACCGCACCAGAAACCTCACAGTCGATATTGGATAATCGCCAAACCGCGAGTGAAGCGCCTGAAAGTGTCTTGGTTTTGGCCGCCAGTGGGGGAATCGGCCAAGCCTATTGTGAGAATATTCTTATCGAATATCCCGGTGTGCAATTAATCCGAATGGCCCGCAATATAGATAAACTCCCCATACTTGATGGCAATATTGTCGATATAAAAGTCGACTTAAGTGACGATGGCAGCATTGAAAAAAGTATCGACCATGCGCTGTCAGTATTAATTCATCGCAAAAAGATTGATTGGGTATTTATTGCATCCGGCTGGTTGCATGATGACTCAACAAAACCTGAAAAAACGTACCGCAGTTTGCAACGCGAGCACTTATTACGGTCCTACACTATAAATGCCGTTGGCCCGACCCTATTTGTTAGCCACTTACTCACCGCTGTTGAACAAAAACATCCGATTAAAATAGGGATTCTATCGGCTAGAGTCGGCAGTATCAGCGATAACCGCTTAGGCGGATGGCATTCTTACCGTGCGAGTAAAGCAGCCCTGCACATGCTAATTAAGAACATCGCCATTGAAGGTAAACATTCTCGCAAGCCAATCACGATTGTCGGGTTACAACCAGGAACCACCGATACTGCTCTGTCCGCCCCTTTTCAAAGAGGTTTAACAGAAGCGCAATTACACACACCTAACTTTACCGCCACTCAACTAATTAAAGTAATGGCCGCGATGGAAATACAAGACACAGGAAAATTATTTGATTATCAAGGCATAACGTTTGAGCCTTAATAGATCGATTAATGCTCTAGGGAATAGGCCCAATGAAGACGTACAAAAAATCATTGAAAAAATGCAGTGATGAATTAAATTTGTCCGATCTAATGATAGCGACCAATATGATTATTTTTTAATCAGAGTTGCATGAGACTAGAGTCAGAAGACAACGAAATGAATTGTAAAAAGCTTTCTTGTTTTTTGATCGGGGCATTACTATGTGTATAGTAAGCATCGTCAGGCATGACCTATAAATCAGTCTATCATTTGTTATATCGTCATTTTATTCGGAGACATCCCCTCATATGAATCTGCTATGGGTTGTACTATTGCCGCTGCTCGGCACATTAGTCCCTTTGTTAACAGAACGTTTCGGTCGCAATATCTGTGCGCTTTCCGTTGCTATATTACCCGCCTGGTCACTGATTTTAGTGCTTATGTATGCTGGAGACATATTTGATGGTGAAGCCATTCGGCAAACCATAGAATGGATCCCCGCGATGGGCCTAGACCTGTCCTTTCGTCTTGATGGGCTGTCACTGCTATTTCTATTATTGATCCTCGGCATTGGCCTGCTGGTCATTTTATACGCTAAATATTACCTATCATCTAAAGACTCAATGGGCACATTCTATGCCTATTTAATGCTATTTATGAGCGCAATGGTCGGCATTGTCACCTCAAATAATTTAATTCAGTTATGGATGTTTTGGGAACTGACCAGCATTAGCTCATTCCTGCTCATCAGTTTTTGGTCGCATAAGTCAGATGCTCGCAAGGGCGCTAGGATGGCCCTCACGGTAACAGGCGCCGGAGGTCTTGCACTGCTCGGTGGACTATTACTCCTTGGCAATATTGTGGGTAGTTACGATCTCGATACTGTATTGGCCAGTGGTGATTTGATTAGAGCTCACGCTGCTTACCCCGTTGCATTAGTACTGGTGCTGTTAGGTGCCTTCACAAAATCGGCGCAATTTCCGTTTCATTTTTGGCTACCTCATGCCATGTCGGCACCGACTCCAGTAAGTGCTTACTTACACTCTGCGACGATGGTAAAGGCCGGTATTTTCTTAATGGCCCGCTTTTATCCTGCATTAGCGGGTACTGACTTATGGTTTATGATTGTCAGCTTAACCGGCCTCATAACCCTATTATTAGGCGCTTACATCGCCCTGTTCAAACATGATTTGAAAGGCCTACTGGCCTATTCAACCATCAGTCATCTAGGTCTCATCACACTCTTACTGGGTTTGAACTCCGACCTTGCCGCCGTCGCGGCGATATTCCATGTGATTAACCACGCCATCTTTAAAGCCTCGCTATTTATGGCGGCGGGTATTATTGATCATGAGTCGGGTTCGCGGGATATGCGTAAACTTAATGGCCTGATGAAATACATGCCCTATACCGCAACGCTGGCCATCGTCGCAGCGCTATCGATGGCGGGTGTGCCCTTATTGAATGGCTTTTTATCGAAAGAGATGTTTTTTACAGAAACATTGAACCAAAGCATGCTGGGTTCTTTGTCTTGGTTGATTCCCCTGCTAGCAACCGTCGGCGCGGCTTTTTCTGTGGCGTACTCTTTGCGTTTTATTCATGATGTGTTCTTTAACGGTGAGCCGATAGATCTGCCTAAAACCCCTCATGAGCCTCCTCGTTATATGAAGGTGCCCGTCGAAATTCTGGTAGCGCTTTGCTTATTGGTGGGCATATTCCCTGCTTATATCGTCGGCGACTTGTTGCATGTTGCTTCTGTTGCCGTGCTCGCCCACGATGCCCCCGCTTATAGCTTGGCGATTTGGCACGGGCTTAATATTCCGTTACTGATGAGCTTTTTGGCCATGGTCGGTGGCATAACGATTTATTACAACCGTCGCCACTTGTTTCAGTTCCAATCACAGTTTGATGAGCCGGATGCAAAGCATGTCTTCGAGAAGGCGATTCAATCTCTAGTCAATGCTTCTGAGCGTATTATAACGACGCTGGAAAACGGTTCTTTGCAGCGTTACATCTTCATATTGCTGCTATTCACATTGGTTATGGCAGCATTTCCCCTTATTGATCTTGCTCAAAATGCAGGCTCGCGTCCTCAAATTCCGATTGATGGCGTCGCTATTACGGGTGCCTTGCTGATGATATTCAGTGCCATTGCTACAGTCATCTGGCATCGCAGACGCTTTCTTGCGCTGATATTTTTGTCGGTGGTGGGATTAATTGTATCGCTGGTCTTTGCTCAATTCTCTGCACCTGATTTAGCCCTAACTCAACTTTCAGTAGAAATTGTTACTATTATTTTGCTGCTGCTAGCGCTGTTCTTTTTACCGCAAAGCACACGTAAAGAATCCAGCAACAGACGCTTAAGCTTGGATTTATTAGTATCGGCGCTGATCGGCTGCGTTATCGGCACGATCTGTTTCGCCATGCTAACAACACCTTTAGATACGATTTCAGACTTCTTCTTAGCCAACAGTAAAACCGGCGGCGGCGGCACCAACGTGGTGAATGTTATTTTGGTTGATTTTCGAGGTTTCGATACGCTGGGAGAAATCACCGTGCTCGGCATCGCCGCATTGGGTATTTTTAAGTTGATCGCAAACATGCGTATCCATATGCCAGCTCGTGATGATAAAGGCCGTGCTTGGAGCAATGACCCACACCCCTTCATGCTAGCTATGGTGTCTCAGAGCCTTCTACCATTGGCATTATTAGTTTCTGTGTATATTTTCTTACGTGGCCATAACGTACCTGGCGGTGGTTTTATTGCAGGCTTGATTACTTCCGTAGCGATTATTCAGCAATACATTGCACACGGTGTTCACTGGATAAAACCACGTGTGAAAATCGATTACCAATGGCTTATCGCCGGTGGAATATTAATGGCCACCGCAACGGGCTTAGGCAGCTGGGTATTTGACAAACCTTTCCTCAGCACTTGGTTTGACCACTTCCACCTACCTTGGATTGGAGAATTCGAACTCGCCAGTGCCATGATATTTGATTTAGGCGTTTACCTCACAGTAGTAGGATCTGTCATGCTAATTCTGGCCAATTTGGGCAAGTTAACCACCAGCGAACGCGTAGATATTAAGGAGAATGATTAATGGAAGCGATTTATGCGTTCTGTGTCGGAGTACTAACCACCTGCGGTTTTTTTCTCGTGCTGCGAGGACGAACCTTCACCGTTGTTATCGGGCTAACCCTACTCTCTTACGCGGTAAACCTGTTTCTTTTTGCTAGCGGCCGCTTACAGCTCGATGGCGCGGCAGTCTTGGGGCAGTCGGTGGAATACAGCGACCCACTGCCACAAGCCTTGGTACTCACCGCGATTGTCATCGGTTTTGCCATGACGGCCTTTGTCGTGATATTAGCCATGCGCTCACGCGCAGATCAGGGCAACGATCATGTTGATGGCCAAATTCCCGAACGCTCCAGTAAACTCAATGCATCTAATAAGAGGAACGGTTAATGCAGCACCTGGCTATTCTTCCTATATTATTGCCCATGCTGGCGGCAGTATTCATGCTGTTGCCACCCCTTAGCAGCACCATCAATCGCCAGCGTTTTTTTGCTGTTGCAGTGATGATCCTTCTCGTTATCACGTCTGCGCTGTTATTGCTCACCAGTCACCAAGAAGGCACCCAAATGTACGTTTTGGGAGGCTGGCAGCCACCTTTCGGTATAACGCTCGTTGCCGACAGACTATCGACCATGATGGTATTGCTTACTTCTGTGCTTGCCTTGGGCGCTCAGCTGTATGCCTGCGCCGGTGACGATAACAAAGGCATGTATTTTCACCCATTATTTATGTTTCAAATCATGGGGATTAATGGCGCGTTTTTAACGGGTGACATTTTCAATCTTTTTGTTTTCTTTGAGGTGTTGTTAATTGCTTCTTATGCGCTGCTGATTCACGGCGGCGGCAAACAGAAAACCAAAGTGAACGTTCATTATGTGATTTTAAACTTAGTCGGTTCGAGTATTTTCTTGTTTGCCCTAGGCATTTTATACGGCACCATCGGCTCACTTAACATTGCCGATATGGCCAGTAAAGTCCCCTTATTAGATGGTAATCAGCAAGCCTTAGTGAAAACAGGCGGGCTATTATTATTAGTGGTATTCGGACTAAAAGCCGCTTTGCTACCTTTGCATTTTTGGCTACCTAAAACCTACGCAGCAGCCAGTGCTCCGGTTGCCGCGCTGTTCGCCATTATGACGAAAGTCGGTGTGTACAGTATTTTACGCATACACACGACGATCTTCGGTGCAGATGCTGGCGATCTTGCAAGCATCGCTGTCCCCTGGTTATGGCCTTTAGCATTTTTAACCTTAGTCATGGGAGCCATCGGTGTACTGGCCAGCCCAAGTTTAAGATTAACCGCGGCCAACTTAGTCATCGTCTCGGTAGGAACACTCATGCTGGCAATTGCAATGCAGCGCGAAGCCGCAACCTCCGCGGCGTTGTACTACATGATACATACCACCCTGATTACCGGTGCGCTGTTTTTAATCGCCGACCTAATCGCCAAGCAACGTGGTAAAGCCGAAGATCGCTATGTGATTGCGCGTAATATGCACCATGAAAAGACCATTGGCATTGCCTTCTTCATTGCCGCACTGACCGTTGTCGGCATGCCTCCACTCTCTGGTTTTGTTGGCAAAGTCCTCATTTTACAAGCGGCGGAAGGGATGGTTGAAATGGCTTGGGTATGGCCCGTTGTTCTTATCGCAGGGCTCGCGTCCCTAGTGGCTCTTTCCCGTGCAGGTACGACTATTTTCTGGCGCTCGACAGGAGAGGTTAACGATGATGAAAGCATCTCTTCATTGCAGTTTGTTGCCATTGCCTTATTACTCTTGGCATCACCATTATTGGTTATTTTTGGAGGCGCAGTGACCGACTTTACTGATCTGGCCGCCGCTCAATTACACAGTCCAGTGGCACTGATTGAAACGGCACTTCCAGGAGGGCAGCAATAATGAAAGCTAACCCACGTTTCCGCTTATTACCCATGCCATTGCACTCTTTGTTGTTGCTGCTGGTTTGGTTATTACTGAATAATACCCTTGCACCGGGTCATCTTGTATTGGGGGCATTTTTGGCATTCGTCATTCCTTTAATGACATCTGGCATGCAATATCCACAACCCAGCTTTCGCAAACCGCTTACCATCTTGCGCTACCTGTTCATGGTACTCGGAGACATTGTGGTCGCGAATTTTGAAGTTGCCTTATTAGTGATTGGACCGACTAAAAAGTTGAATCCGGCTTTTATCGCCATCCCTTTGGATATTGAGTATGAGCTGCCGATTACGATATTGGCCAGCACAGTCTCGTTAACACCAGGGACAGTGAGCACCGAAATTTCCGAAGATAAAAAATGGCTTCATGTTCACGTGCTTAATCTAACGGATAAAGAAGCGCTTATCGCCTTGATCAAACACCGCTATGAGCGACCGCTGAGGGAGATTTTCCAATGCTAAATTACGCAATAGCGATTGCAACCACATTAGTATGTATATCGATGATCCTTAATTTATGGCGTGTCTTTAAAGGCCCTAGCAGACCAGATCGTATTTTAGCGTTAGATACTATGTACATTAACAGCATCGCCCTGATCATATTATTTGGTATCGCCTCCGCGACAACCTTGTATTTTGAAGCCGCACTGTTAATTGCCATGCTTGGGTTTGTTAGCACCGCCGCAATGTGCAAATACATTTTGCGTGGCGATCTAATCGAATAAATAGCCCCTTAAATAAACGCGTAAATAGATACATAAAGGTTAGGAAATAGCATGGATTTTTGGATTGAATTAGTCGTCGCGGTATTACTCGTGGTAGGAGGCATCTTTGTTTTCATTGGCTCTCTGGGCCTAGCGAAGCTGCCCGATTTTTATACCCGCCTGCATGGTCCAACAAAAGCGACAACATTAGGCATGGGCTGCCTACTGGTCGCGTCGATGATACTTGTGACCTACCAGCAAGGTTATCTAAGCCTGCATGAACTGCTTATTACTTTATTCCTGCTTATTACCGCGCCTGTAACCGCGCATATGCTGGCGAAAACAGCGATGCACCATAAGCTAGAGATACACGATAAAACGTCTGACAAGGCGCTGTCTAAGCTAGCTCGTGAGCGCATGAACCCATAAGCCCATCAAGACCGTTAGCCAACCGCTAAGCTAAAGCTGGCCAAATATTGGCTCTCTGTTTGAATCACTCGAAGCTTAGTTTCATGAGCTTCGAGTATCATATCGACAATATCTAAACCAAAACCAACAGAATCATAAACGCTTGGCAGTGCAGTACTTCCTTGGCCAAACACTTCGACACTATTTTCTATGGATATCGTACCGCCGTTATCAGATTTTGTAGCACCCACTTCGACCGTACTGCCCTCTGGTGAATACTTAATGGCATTCACCAGAAGATTGATCAGCGCTTGCTTTATCATTTTTTCATCACAAAAAGCATGTAAGCCAGCATCGATATTCCATTGCAGAGTGATGCTGCGATGATTCGCCACATCAATTACCGACTCATTAGCATCGTTCATTAATTGTTGCAGGCTAGTATCTTGTTTATTAGGTACCATTCTACCCGTTGATAATGCCGCGGTATTCAATATTTTCCCCACCAATTCGAGGGTACTTTCTGCGGTTTCAGTAATTTTTGGCAGTATTTTTCTCAGCATAATGTCATTGTCTAGCTGCTCTTCCAATAAGCGAGACAGACCAATAATACCCGCGATCGGGCTCCGTAAATCATGCGCAACAAACCCCACAAAACTTTTTAATCGGTTATTTAAATCCAGTAACGCATCTTCTTTTGAACGCAATAAAATGAAATTTCCGATGGAATTGGCCATTAACGTAATTAAGTTATGCTCATTCTGAGAAAACCCATGCAGCCGAGGTTTCGTAGACGTAAAGTTGAATGTGCCATAGAGCTTATCTTCAACATAGATAGGCGCCGACAAATAAGCTTCGAGTTTGAGCTGTACGTATACTGGATGGCACTTCATGAAATCTAATTCGCCCACACGAGGAAAACCCAGTACCTTTTCGGTCTTAAATACTTCGGTGCAATACGTATCGGCCAACGGAAACTCTAGACCCACCACAAGAGCTTCAACAGGACTGATCACATCCATCACTTGGTATATTTCGTCTTCGCTGATATGGCTGACGATACCAGTTTCAAGGCCAAAAACATCAATACCACATTGAAGGTATTCGTGAATAAGCTGATCAAAATCATTGTATTTTTTCGCTGTTAATAAATGCACTCGAGTTAAATTATCAAGCATGACTCGTAATTGTTCGATTTCAGAAGCTTTACTGTCCATGCTTATGAATTCTTTATCATCAACAAAATCTGGATATTGCATTGAGCACTCGTATAAAAACAAAACAGTTATTAATAGATAGGGTAGTTACAAGTATAGACCAGGGTTTAGAGTTATTGCAGTTTTGCAGCGCAGAGGCTAGATTTACATAAGTTGACCACTTAGCCAACATTAAAGAGGATTATTGATGTCGTTTATTAATGGCTTAACCATTCTTTTATTTTATCAATTAATCGGCGAGATCAGTGTGCGCTGGTTAGGCTTGCCCGTACCTGGACCCGTACTTGGGATGCTGATGCTATTCATCACCCTAGTAATACGCAATCATGTATCAGACTCCCTTAGCGAAGCTTCTACAGGATTACTCAGCCACCTTTCATTGTTATTTATTCCTGCGGGGGTTGGCATGATGGTGCACTTTGATCGCATCGCCAATGAATGGCTCTCTATCAGCATCGCCTTAATTCTAAGTACCTTATTTACCTTAATGTTCAGCGCAACCGTCATGCTTATGATGATGAAACTAAAGGAGATCAAAAATGCCACAAACTGATCTGTCTTCTATCTGGATATATTTATCGGCTTCACCCTTAGCGGGCTTAACCCTTACGTTAATAGCCTATGGCATTGCCCAGCGTCTGTACCAAACCTTTAATCACAATCCACTGCTGCACCCAGTGGTCATCGCCGCCGCCATGCTTATCAGTTTTTTATTATTAAGTAATACCTCGTATGAAGATTATTTTAAAGGCGGACAATATGTGCATTTTTTATTGGGTCCTGCCACCGTTGCCCTCGCGGTTCCCTTGTATCAGCAACTGGAAAAAATCAAAAAACTTTGGCTACCCATTGTTATTTCTTTAACCAGCGGCGTGTTTATGGCGGCTTTTAGTTCGGTCATGATCGCGCGCATGCTAGGTGCTAGCCTAGAGACACAATTATCACTCGCGCCAAAATCAGTCACGGCACCCGTCGCTATGGCAATCTCTGAACAGATTGGGGGGTTGCCATCGTTAACCGCCGTATTAGTTGTTATCACAGGGATATTAGGCGCTATTGTAGGAACACAAATTTTGAGTTTAATGCGCATACAAGATGACTGCATTAAAGGCATCGCGATGGGGATTACCGCCCACGGCATTGGCACCGCAAGAGCGTTTCAAGTAAGTAAAGAGATGGGGGCTTTTTCGGGCTTAGCTATGGCCATGGCAACCTTTACTACGGCGTTTATATTGCCATGGCTGATGCAGTATTTAATTTAATTTTTAATGAGTAAGCGGGCGAATCAAGTTCGCCCACCAACCCGTTTAAAAATCAATAGTACTTATCACAATCATAAGCCGATACTGAACCATAACTATTGCGAGCAGTGCCCACATTACTATAACGATCACCCAATCTATTCGGGCCATTATCAATCGCTTGATTGGCGATACTACAAGCATCACCCTGGTCAGTATTTTCACAGAAACCTTCGTAATAAATACTGTTCATACCGCCAACAATCACACCGTTACCTTCCTGGCCACACTGCCATTCAAAACCCGCTAAATATTCCCAGTAGCTACGATGTCCAAACAACAAACGCACCATGTCGTCTTCATAAGGGCCACCCCAATTGAACGTCCACATAAAGGTCGAGTTGATGTTAGCCATATGCTCGATATCACCACTGATGTAGTTGAAGTTTTGCATATCCCAAGAAGGGCCAGACGATGTACCCAAAGAACCTAAGAACGCATTACCCACAGACAAACCACACTGAATTCCCCACTCACGACACTGAGCATTGGCCGCATTGGTATCTGAATTAGAATCAGCTTCAATAATAATCAGATTCTCATCATTACCACCCAACTGCGTCAGGTTCTGCTGAATAGCCGTAACATAAGGCGTGTTTAATTCTGTTGCAGGATAAACGCCCCAAAATTTACGCACACTGCCTTCGCCTTTACCTAAGGTCATCTTTACCGTTTTCATGATATTGGCGTAATCAGCTTGTGATTTAGTGGTCGATTTAACATCCAACCATACCGCACCAAATTGCTGGTTGTATTCAGCCGCCTTCAAAATAGCCGATAAGTTTTCAGCAACAGGATCACCACTATGGTAAGCACACCAAGTTTCAGCACAGGCTTTTTTAGCGGGAACATCATCGCGGTGACTAACGTCAATTTCAATGGCGTTAATACCAGAGTCATTACTCGCAACACTAACAGCTTCTAAGCTATTAACGCGATGGGCAAATACCCAAGCGGCATCCGATGCAAAAGCACCCATACTGGCAAATAAGCTGGCAGACAAAAGTAAGCCCGTTAATATTAATTTATTCATACACTACCTTAGATAAAAATCAGATTAAAACGTGACAGGATGCGGAAATTCACAACAGTTCGTTAAAAAATAGCTTAACGAAAATAAGAAAAAAGTATTAGTTCGACATCAAGGACGCGCATCTTATTGATATATAAGTATTTTATCAAGAGCGTAATGCAAGCATTAGCTATAAGGGTATAATATTGAAACGAAAATAAAGAATTCACTGACGTTGCGATAAGTTTTTTCTAAACATGGGAGATACTTGATTTATAGAAAAACAACGAACCCTATTCGTTGAGTGTTATACGCATAAAAATAGCACTGCCGCGCTACCAACCTTCTGAATGAAATTGTTCAATATTGACTGATTCATGTATTTCTCAGAGTCATAACGTATTTTTGAGCAAAGAACTGATTGTGTGCCCACCTATTACCGGGCTACTTTTACCATGGCATCCTATTATTCTCTGCCCCAAAAGCCCACTTATAACAACCACCATGCGAACGACCTAACCCACCATCGCAGCTATCCAGTTCATAACATTCGGTTTTAGTTATTTTGCGTTTCATCCCGATAATTGATTCAAATGGAATCCATTTATATTCACCAGAATAATTTTCCATCCAATAACACTGACAAATCTCATTTTTTTGGGCGTCATTTTTTATAAGCCCTCCACATCCACTCAAACCCAATACGGCTGATGTAAATACACAAACTACAAAAAACGATTTAATAATGTTCATAATTTCACTTGAAAAGTCGAAATAGAGATTTTAGTACGCATAACGCCGAGTATTTTCGGCGGTTTTTTAGCGAGAAACGAGCGGAATTACCCGCGCTAGTCCCGAAGGGACCTCACCAACTAATTGTTATGAAATTATTACTCATCAATACCAAACGATGAATGCAGCATCGTGTCATTCGTTGCTGTTTGTTTTACTGTTTTATCCTCATTTAACAAAATAACTAATTGCTTAACATGGACTTTTGATTGAAAAGAAAATAAAACCAATGGAGTAAAGTTCCAAAAACTAGGAATGTTACGCTTATACTCGTACGTAAGTATTTCTAAACCACTTTGGGTAAGGCCAACATTGTTAGGGGACCCGAGCACACTAATAATATGTTCTTTAGTCGAAACCCCAGGTTTTAAAATATTTCCTATCGTTGTAGGACTTACAGTCCTGAGAGCCAAACTCCCTGATGTACTACAGGCCGAAATCGAAAAGCATATACAAATGACTCCCAATGCTCTGAAAACTAAATTATTCAATACAAATATTCCTTTATAAATTAAATACAATTTTTTTATAACGCCTGCGGCAAAGGTGCCGCGCTAGTGGCATCCAGCGCGACGCAGTGGAGCGATTTTGCCCGCACTGGTTATGAGGTTTGAAAGACATAGCTAACATGAGACTATAAGTTTAACTAATATCAACACAATAACACCGAAGAAAGACACACCCAAAATTGGACGTAACCAACGAACGTTTTTCTTTACATATTTTCCATCAAACAATGGAGCCAAAGGCCCTACTACTTCCCCCTTTAATGACCCCTTATAAGAATCATTCTGGTTGCATAGTAGAATGAACAAAACGATAAAAAATATTGGAAAAGCAATATTTGCAAGAAAGTTAATTTGTTCAATGTAGCTACACAAAGATTGCCCCTTTACTCATAACGAGGGTGTAGAAAAATACGATATTTAGACATGTTTCCCTACGCCTCAAAAATTCCGTTTAATTTGCTCTGTTTTATTGAGCTTTATAATATATAAAGTGATATTCGAGCATATCGCTCATATTGTCAAACATGAGTTTAGACAACTCTAGAATCGACTGCTCAGGACCCCTGATAACACTTACTAGGCCCAACTCTCTACTTCACTATTCTTCCAAAGCTTCTCTATATTGTGCACCATGCAGTACATTAGCCACTGCGCGGTCGCTTTAGCTTCACCACGTAAGCCTATTCGGTTCAAACCTTTGTTACTTGTAATGTTTCCGAAGACAGGCTCAATCGTCCACATTCTTCGGCTGTACATACGACGACCTTCAGGGCTATCAATTTTCTGTTTCATTAGATCCAGGCACGTTATTTTCTCCTGCCCATCATTTAAAAATGATACTTGCCTTCCTTTTTCTTTGACTGGATTTCTCATGCACTTCGATTGCATGCTGCAATTTCGACAATCTTCTAGCTCTCCAAGAAAGCGAGTATAAAATCCTTTTACTCCTTCATAATCATCACCTAAAAACTTCAACTCTTTTCCCGCTGGACATATACAGGTATTACTAGAAAAGCTAACTTTAAATTCTGAGCTATGCATAGCCATATTAGTTTTTGCTTTATCTTTCCGCGTCTTTTTCCTTAACTCTTTGTGCTTCTTATAAAAGTCAGAATCTGAAAACACAGGGTTACGTTTTCTAAACTGATTATCAGGGACCACAGCATTAATATTTTCATCAAATAAATACTGCATGGTAGCTTCACTTGAAAAACCAGTATCAGCAGTGAGAACTAAAGACGGATTGAAAATACCATTACCAAAGTTCTTCTTAATACCTTCAACCATGGGTTTTAATGTAGCCTGCTCTTGCCCCATACCAAAGGCTTGTGCATGAACAATAATCTGATGTTTTTCATCAGCAGCTGTTACGCAAGCCATGCCCTGAATCGTTCCTTTACTGGTCGTCATTTTGGCAGATTGATTATCAGTAATATTGCTTTGTACTTCTTGCTTACGTCTACCTTGGCCCATGCGAGGTTCGTTCGTTGATAAGAAATCATCTATTTTCTTAGCGTTTCTCATCAAAGTGTCGATAGTCTGTTGTTGATCAGCTGCGATATTATTGCCATCTCTTTTATCTGAATCATTCGACAAGTGTTCATCGATAATCTTTTGGGCAGCCTCTTTCAGTTTATCTGATTTTTTACGAAGTTCTTTATGCGTACCGCTCCATTGCTTCGAAGCATTCGTCGGTAACTTACAACCATCAATCGCAAAATGCTCTTTACCGATTAATCCACTCTGGTCACAAATAAGAAGTACCTTATGAAATAAACAACTTATTGCTTCACAATTTGAACTCACGAAGTTAGCAATCGTTGTGAAGTGTGGCTGTCGGCCAGCCGCTAATGCAATGAACTTTAAGCCTGTTTTACATAAACGTTCAATAACGCGACTGAAAGTATGCCCGCGATAGTAAGCATAAAAAATAACACGTAATAACAATGCTGGCGGATAGGCTTTACGTCCTACGTTTTTATTTTTGTAGCGAGCATAGAAGTCAGAAACGATCTCATCATTTTCGAGTAAGTGATAAAGGCAATACTCGAAGGTATTACTGCCTAGAACTTCTAAGTAATTGATATCAAAGAAAACGCTTTGATTGAGATTGTCATCGAGGAAATTGGACATAAAACTATCAGGTAAACGGCAAAGTGCTATTTTACCTGATTTGTTGAGCTAGATTGAGCAGCTTTTCTATTTTTCTACAGCCTGAACGCCTAGCTCACTGGAAAAATGCGAGCGTAGCGAGTATTTTTTCCGGTGCAGCTACTTGTTGTGTGGTATATCCTAGCTTTAATCCGAAGATTCAACTATTCCGGTGTCATAAGTTTCTGGACATAAATGATCTGCTATTCCATGTAGTAGTACTCTAAGCCCCTCTTGGTCGACACGTTCCATGGCCACGTCTATATTTCCATGACCATAGCCGGTGCGATATTTATCTGCTTCCTCACGTAGATCAGAGGCGGTTCTTGAACGAATATCAAAAGTAGGGGCATCTTCCTCAGAAATATATGCATCAATATCAGTGAATAGTTTCTCATCTTGCAACTCAAGGATGAGATTTAAGCATGCCAATCCACAACAAGCTGTTTGTAAGGATGCCCAACCAGTCTGATATTTACCTACCTTACGTGTCCAGCTGAGAAGTAATTTTCGAATTTCAATCGCTTGCGTATCACAACCGCGTTGGTGTGCATATACAGCGGACTCGAATATACAATCTGCGATTCTGAACGTTTCTATATATTTTATTGTTTCTTCATCATCTGGAATCCATGAAAGCACAGAAATTAAAAAATGCGCCGATTTTCTTATATTCTCTCTATGATGATCATCACAAACATCCGCACAAGAAATGGTTATTAATGATTTTGTAATATCTACTATCCACTGGACTAAATCGAATGTAAGTTGAGACCTTTTCTCAATAGCCAGCAACAATAATTCCTTTTCTGTTTGATATAACCCATCTGCCCACTCATCAATATGGCTAATAACTCGCCGTGCATCCTCATCATCAGGGCCCGCATTTAATAAGTTATTTGCTAATCTGGTCAACCATTCCACTAATGAATCGTTACTGGTTACTGAGTAGTAAGGCGCTAAGCTTGCGCTATGTAAACTCGTCAATGGGGAGTCTGGTATCTTAAGGTACATTTCCGCAATTAATTTCACATCAGCTCGCACTTTTTTGATTGCATAGCCGACTTCCCATGACTTACTTCGCAGTAACTCAAAAGTGAGAATTGCTAGCTGTTTAACTGCTATTTGAGATATCGACTGGTAGTTTTTATTAACAGCGCCAGTGCAAGCAATAAATGCGATTTTCTCCGAGATTGAAGTTATGTACTCAGGCTTGTCGCGTATAACGATAAGTCGAGCTGCATTCCCTAGCAGTGATACACCTTCAATCAATACATCAGCCATATCATGCGGAATAACCCTCCCCACTGCACTTACCAGATAGCCTGATACAAGATGCGCATGCGACCGTGCAGCATGCTCTTCGCCATATTCAATGGATAGGTATAGTTGTGTGAGATTAAGTAGACTGCGTAGATTTTGCTCAATGAATTGCTCATCTTTTCGTGAAATTCCTACTTGCACATTCTGCCGAATATGCTCAAGTGTATTTGTTAGAAAGCTATCAGATGCGAGCGGATTATCTGAAATATAACTGTTTGGAAAAAATGTTTTGCCCTTTGTTTCTATATACAATGCATTGATTTCGACTACCCCATGAAGGGCAACTAGTGAAACCTCGTGGTCGCCTTGTTCTGCGTAGCGCCTTGAAAAAGTAATACAGTAGGAAATTGCTTGCTCAGCTGATGCTGTCCAGTTTGGATACAACTGAAAATAGGTAGCACGATCCATGTCATATATACCCTTGATTCCCTCACATTCCTTTTCAGCACTTGCATTAGCTCGAAATATCGACGAAGTCCGCTTTATGGCTCTGTCCCATATGTTAAAATTCCTTTTCGTATCAGCGACCACCAATCTCAATTGCATAGTAGGACTGATCAAAGCAAGCGCTCTACGATACGCAAGCACAAATAGCAATATAATTAACGACATACACCAAGCTGTTGCTACAGCAGCGCACGCCACCCAAGATTTATCTGGTATCAGCGAAAACCCTGCGATAATAACAGCTAATGAAAACGTCGAAACAAATGCCCCAAGCAGTCTAAAGTCTGAGCTGAACTTCCTGAATAAGCCATGCGGCATACGCTCTACATTTACCTGCATTGCAAACATGATGAGTGAGAATGCAATCGCGGTAGCGCCTATCATGGCACCACCAAGAGAAAGGAATAGTGCCTTAAATGAGTCTATTCGTTCTGGCTGGGAAAAGTATGGTTCGAGATAAGTTTGAAATACCGGAACAAATATTGCGCTTACCATCATTAGAGCTGCTAGAAGCATCAAGCCTAATTTACCAGAATATTTAGACTTGAAATTGAAAAGCCAGTTTTTACCAAGATATAAATATTGCCAACCTTTAGCGTGCCAGAGAGACAATGAGTCTTTTACCCTTGATGCAATAACAAGGGGTATTTGTTTTATTTTTTTCCAGTGCGATATGGCTTTATCGTTCACAATTTGGAGACCCCTTTATTTAATGAAGACTCTTAGAATCAATTTGTAAGAAAATAATTTTCCTAGATTCATAAGATTAGTACCGGTAAGACACACAACGATCGCGTTATTGGGCAACGTCTTTTTGTTGTCCCGATCAACGCCTTGTTACCTGTATGTTCTATAACATACGGTTTAGTTTTCATTAACCAATTCTGTTAATTTGAAATCAGCTTTTTAATGAATAGCGTTAAAGGCAAAAGAAAATAGATCGGCGGCGAGAACGAACATCTAGTAATAGCGCGAAGGCGTCCGCATCAACAAAAGGATTTTGTTATGCGGCGCCTTCGCGCTATTAGTAAGAACAGTACGAAAAAATCGTCTCGTCAACCTCATTATTCTCTTTGCATTCTCTTTTCAAACTAAACTATTAGCCTATAATTTAATCAGCTTACTTTTACTTAAGTAACTCTGCAAAGTTTTGGCTTTTACGCCAGGTAACGCTTTAGCTAACGGGCGTGCGTCTAGCACGTCCAGTGGAGGCCGTCTTTTTGGCCGTAATGCCTTTCAGCGTATTGTTAGCAGCCTGTATGTTTAATTGATAGTACATTTTTTGCTACTGAAACTTCTATAATTTGTTTTTGTATTTCTGCCATAAATAGAGGCGCATCACACTCATAACCTGCAAAGTAGTCTGAAATCAAGATAATTGCTTCACCACTAATATGCTTAATCTTACCAGCCATAAATTTATCTGCCATCTCGCTACCTAGCAGAATGTTTGCAGCCTCACCTGTATTTTTTATATAAATTTCTTCTGCCTTTTCATCACCACGATAGGTGAGATATGGTAATTCATCTTTTGAGGTCGAGCTTGGATAGAAATATAGCTCTGTTGAAGAATCTACATATTCTTTAGAAAAATTAAATTGATAAGTGCCACTTATTTCTTGCTCACCTCTAAATGAAATACTTGGTAATTTTCCATTCCCTACAACAGATAAAGCACTTTCTACTGGAACATGAAAAGGCTTCGACTCTGCAAATACAAAGCTACAGAAAATGGCCATCAGAATTAAAGGAATTTTATTCATAATTTGCCTGCTAACGCTTTTGTTGTGGGGCGCTGAAAGCGTCCAAGCCCCGAAGGGGCTGAACCACCAACATATTGTTAGCCATTAGTGGCACTGTAACTCAAGGTGTATTTCATCCTTGTGCTCTGAGCATCTATAAAAATAAACTAGACCAACATCTCCCCACATTAATTCTGCTTCATCCTCTGAATCAATTTGTGCATAGAACTCCATTTCAGAATTACACTTTATACAAGTAGCACTAGCTTCTCCCTGAACATAGCGAGGATAACCACCAAGAATGGTTGAATAGTCATTTATGCATTTGGCTCTAACAACACTTTCCTCATAGACTTCCCAAGGTGAATCATCATCAATTTCACAGCAGAGATCACTAACCTCTTCCGATACTGAATCAATACCTTCCCAGTCTGGCAATATCATTGCTGAGGCAGTCGATACGCTGCACGCAGTTATAGGAAATTCATCTTTATTCTTACGCTGTATTTCAGATATTTTTTCTATTGCAGGTTTTTTATACTGCCTAGCTATCCATTGGCCTTTTTCTTCATCACCAAGTCCCCAAGGGCCGCATTCATTGCAATAAAAAAACACAAAAAGAGTATCTTCTTTCTCATCAAATATTTGGTTGATAAAAGTAAGTTCTTTTTTACATGTTGGGCACGAAGGCCAGCAATCACCAGCTTCGGCATAAGGCAATCCACCGAACTTACTTTTACAACTTGCAGAGACAGCTGAACCATCTGCGATCGGAGTTAACTTTAGGCCTTCTTTTATCAAAGGCCTCAATAGAATATCTAGCTTATTGTTACTCATTCAAACTTCCATATTAAATTGGCTAACGCCCGCATAAGCGGACAAAAACTGTCTGCCAAACTTGTTGAGGAACGAAACATGGCACACTGTTTTTGTTCCGACTTAATGTGCTTGTTAGCATCACAGTTGCAATGTAGGCAAGTCCAATTCATCATATTGATTTTTGTACTTTTCCGCTAATTTAGGGTTTACCGAATATACAAAAGAAATCATTCCTTTCATGTGATTTGAAAACCCAATTATTGACTGATATTTATTTTTTTCACAATGATTAACAACACCATATTTTTTACAATAGTATAAATCTGCTTTAATTTTGTCTCTCAGCTCCCTTGTTAATGAGGGCTGGCTTCCATTAACATTTAGACCAGTTACTATTTTTCTTGCGCCTGGAGGGATGACCCTTGTTTTCTTTTTGTTTATTTCAAAGCCGAATTTTTTTAACTCATTTGAAACTTGGCGTTTAAAATCCAAAACTTTTGCTCGAGTTGAGTTATTGAAAGAAAATGTCAAATCATCTGCGTACCTTGTATAACAACCAGAGTACTTCAAAGATAACATAAACAATATTTCATCTAATGCTTCGCAAATTAGATTAGATAAAGCTGGACTGGTAGGAGCACCTTGGGGCAAGCTACCCACTCGAAATGAACTATACTCTTCAATTTTGTATTGCTTATTATTAGTATTATTCCACCTGCGCAGAGGCCCTTTATCATCTACTTTTGTGCACAACCTTGCTAGCTCAAGTGATAATAACGATGAGTAGTTCATACTTTTAAAAACATAATAAACTTGACGTTCAGAACAATTATGAAAGAAGTTACAAATATCTAACTTTAATAACCACTCGGCTTCACAATGAGGTGAAGCATTATCAACAATTGACTCTCCTTTTTTATATGCTTTAGCTGCTTCATGAATATTGGCATCTGCCAATATGTTTCTAGCAATCCATGATTGAACAATTTTCAAAACAGGATGAGGTGCGTGAATAGTTCTTTGCCCTCCAGACCGTTTTTTTATGCTAAATGTTCGATAATGAGGGTTAGTGACAGAAAAGTAACCTTTTCTCGATACAAATGCATGAAGATCAGAATACTGAGTATCTGTACAGTTTGCCAAGTGGGATAGTGTGAATATAACAGGCTTATGTTTTGATTTTATGGCTTTACCACTTTTAACCAAAGTTAATAGATAATTGGGGTCAAATCCTTTTTCTAAGCCATTTCTGTGGTAGGTATTAGGGTTCCATCGATTCATCTACTTAACCTCACGAAGTGAGGGTGATGCAAAAGATTTGGAATGAAGCCTACGCATGAACAAAGCTTTTGCATTACCCTTGCGCAATAGTAGACATTTCCATTGAGAAGTGGAATCCACTCTCTGCTGAAGTTAGACCAGCTAACACTAAATTTCACGATGAAACCCTAAGTAGGTAGAAGGATAGAAGTTTTCATATTCTTTATCAACAAATATCTTTTTGTTTTTACGGTTATTTTCTAACACATCCTCACCAAATTTCGACAGCTTCATGTTCTTATCAATGAGGCCAAATTTTATTAATTTATTGATAGCTTCTCCTGACTTATCTTTAATAGGAAGCAACACTTCTTCGATTTTCTTTCGGGTATATTTACTTGATGATAACGCGAGAATTAAGTTATAAAGCCTTGCACATTCATCAGTTTCTTCACAAAATTTCAAAGCTAACTGGTATTGTCCAACTGTCCATAACAGCTCAGGGTATGTTAAGTATGAAACATTATTTTCAAACAGGCGATAAAGGGACGTATCAACTGAACGTTCGCTAAATAGCGAATCCCAACGTTGACCTGAAATAGCATTTATTTTTTTATTTGGCTTTCCATTTGCCCATAGAATGGCTGGTGAATTATTTGGACACCCATATTGAAAAACAACAGGTGAACAGTTATCTCCGAATCCTAATGCAGCATCATTTTTGTTGGTTCTTGCACCGTATTTGATTAGTAATTGTTTTATTCTGTCATTTCGTAACAGCTGTGAAGATTCAATCAAGTTCTGACTCTTCACCCTCGAAGAATCGATGGCAGTAATATTTTTACTGATTTTGCCCAGTCCTATTTTATGAACAGTATGAGATACTATCCATATTTTACAATAACCACCTGATACCCAGCTTTTAACTGATTTTGAGACATCTTTTCTCCAAAAATCAGTAAACCTTTTCCCTGAACCGATAAAGTCGTCTACATATATTATATGACGTACTTTCATTTGGGACATTGACGCCACCCTAGGTGAAATCTCAACTCGTTTACTAGGCGTATTTAATTTTCTTTCTAGGTTTTTTAATGCATGACCGATTCGGCCAGAACTATCGTTTTCTAATTTTCGCTCTTTATCTTTATTGAATTTATTTTGTAAATTTTTTGAAACAGTAAAAATAGCTACACATGAATTATTGTTTTTTTGGACATGTTCAATTATCTCTTCAACTTGATTTTGTATGCTTTTTTCAAAATCTGAAAAACTAATATAGTTGAGTGATTGCAAAAATAATTCTGCTGTATACCTATCAATCATATCGAACTGCATTAGCCATTTTTTTACTAATGGAATTTCTTTTATATCAAATGCCATGCTTAATCCGTATTCGATGGTGATGCTAACGCTTTTAGCTAAAGGGCGTGCGTCTAGCACGTCCAGTGAAGGCCGTCTTTTTGGCCGAAACGCATTTCAGCGTATTGTTATAAGTCTTTACTGGCTCTAAATCCAGTCGCTACCAATTGCTTTTTACTCGAATAAAAATAGGATGATATTACTATTATTCCGAAATATACGATTAAAAGTGCTATCCAACTTGAAAAATACAGGCCAATGCTAATAGAAATCAATGATGCAATCATATGCATAACACCAGAAATCCACGGGTGTTTTTCTTTATAGCTGTATCTAGAATGGCAGTTATTACAATTCAGATTATCACCTGAATTAAACATGCTGTTCTGTATTTCAAACAAGTTACATTTAGGGCATTGAAGCTTCATGACTTATAACGCCTAGGTCACATGGCGACACAGCGTAGTTGTTTTTTATGTAGTGAAGCGGCAGCGCAACGAATAATAAAACAAACGAAGCTTTGGCGCTCATGTGCACCTTCTTGTTAGGTGCTTTCTCTGAGCTTGATTAATTTAACATATCGTAACTCCTTCAGCTTTTTATAAGACAGCACTAAGTCATCTTTTAGCTGCCACTCCCTAAGTTACTGCTGAAGTTCATTTACAGAATTTTTCTCTAAAAACACTGTAAGTGAATAATAAGGAATTTCCATTGCTTCACTGGCACATTCTGGACAGCACCAATATGAATCTGGAGCATTTTGAGTTTTATTCTCTACAAGATCTAAACAAATCCTGCAGATTGACCAATCACAGATCACATCATGATTTTCAATGACAAAGTCGTAACCCGCACCGACACTGTAACCATTCAGAGGGTCGGGAGCTGGAGCTGAGGTTGGGGCCGGGGCTGATACCTCAACCTTTCTAAACATTTTTAATAGTTTATTTATCATGACTTCCCTATGCACCTAACGTTCGCATATGGGGCGGATTATACGTAGTGAGGAACGAACGAAGTGTAAGCCGTCCCAGCAGCCGCAGGCTGCGATCATGATGCGCTTGTTAACTGCTTTTTTCATTCTGGACATCCATTTCT
>JBLGBO010000029.1:0-32274 GCA_047616865.1 Oleispira sp. | reverse complement strand
AACCGATACCGTAATACGTAATGCCATTAGCACTGATTACATTAGCACTGTGTATAGTTAATAAATCTTGTCCAGCGGTACCGTTAAGGTTGCGATTGGTAATATTAGTACTGTTGAACTGGTTAATACTTTCAATATCGGTAAATGCGATACCTTCAATACTGGTCGCTTCCGATCCCTGAATAGTCCAGCTGGCAGAATTATGCTGAACATCATCTCCGCTCACACCCTCACCAGCTCCATTAACAGACCCTATTCCGTAATAAGTAATGCCGTTAGCACTAACAGCATTCGTCCCTTCATAGGCAAAAGCATCATCACCTGCTGTTCCTGCTAAAGATCGATCGGTAATAGCAGTACTATTATCCTTGTTGATTGTATCTATGCCGGTGAAATCAATACTTTCAACTGTTGTCGTATTATTTCCTGCTTGAATAACCCAAGCAGTCTGAGTATGTTCAATATCGTCATCACCTAAACCAGCATTTACAGTACCGATATCACTAAATACAATACCGTTTGCGGTTAATCCATTACCCGAAATTGCTGAAAAACTATCTGTTTGGTCTGAACCTGCTAAGGTATTTAATAAATCACCTTCAATTGGGGTATAACTGGAAGTAACATTATTGAAGCCGTGAAACTCTGTTCCACCAAAAGAAAATTTATAATTTTCACCGTTAACCAAAGTAAAAGTAGAAGCCGCTACGGTATCTTTAACATCAATACTCAGATCATTGACTAATGCTGATAAATTGTAGATTTTAAAATTGGAAAATAATGTACTCTCAGCTCCAGTTAATGAAGCGTTGAATGAATTAGAGCTGGCATCAAAACTTATAGCGGATTCAAGAGTTACTGTGGAGTCAAATATAAATGTATCGTTATTATTGAGACCATCGACCGATAATAAGGTTAAAAATTCAGCTGACGTTACTTCTACATCACCAATCGAGACGACAATTTGATATTTGCCATTCTCGTTTTTCTTCAAAGTAAATATTTCAGTGCTAGCATTAGCTAGCCCTTGAAATGATACTACACTGTTATCCGATACTTGCGTGTAATTGTTAGCTTCAATGCTACTTGTTCCGGTTCTATTGTCCGAAATAAAAGCATATGTATCTAAATTTTCATCAAATTTTAAAACATATGTTAATTGAGAACCTGGAGCTGAAAATGTATCACCGATTTCTCCATCCATTCTTTCAAAATCAATAAAGGTAATGCCATTACCAACAACATCATCACCTACAAGTTCAAATGATTCTGATATATCATTATTGGTATATAACCTGTCTCCTGTTCTGCCACCCCAATTGATTTGCTGCTTAGCATCGACACGGGTTATGCCATTAAATGTAATTTCATCAAATCCAAATATGACTTGATTTAAAGAACCTGTCGTTGCAAATCTTTCAGAAAGATCAGTCCCAGTCAATGATCCAGATGACAAACTATCGGCGACTTCAATCTTTTTGAATATGACTCCAGAACCAGAAAATCCATCAAAGGTATTTCCATCACGGTGTATTGTCCAAGACTGTCCAGTTAATCCCGTTACGGTATCCGTATCACCCCTAGCATCAACATTACCAATACCATAATAAGTAATCCCATTTGCTTTAATTGTATTTTCATCAATTATGCTAAAAGCATCTTGTGAATTGGTTCCAGTGATAGAACGACTGCTAATACCATCGCTAATATACTTATTTACACTTTCGATACCGGAAAAATCAATGCCATCAAGCGTTATAGTATTTTCAGCCTGAATATTCCAGTTAGTAAGCTCACGCTGAACATCATCATCGCCATCACTACCATCGACTGTCGCAATTTTATTAAAAGTCGTTCCATTTATTTTGACTGAGTCTGCGCCAGCCAAGACAAAATTATCAATATCAGCAGTACCAGTTAACGTACCCGCACTTCCAGCATCTACATCAAAAAAGCCACGAAATGTTGCCGCGCCCATACCAAACTCAGTATTATTTCCCGTAAGCAAAAAGTTGTTATTGTTACTGCTCGTAACCAAACTTGCAGCTGGACCAGTAGCTGTTGCTATTCCATTGTAGTCAATAGCTTCAGTAATACCTGCAATATTTAGCTTGTCGACAACTGAAATATTACCGCTACCAATTAATGTCTTCCCTGTTAATTGAATAGTCGAAGCATCAAGCCCAGCAACTAGATTAATGCCACCTGTAATTCCATCTACTGCTAGTTCTAACCCACCACCAACTTTTATAAGCGCATTAACATTAATACTCCCTCCTGATAATAATTCCAGAGTATTAATACTTGTGGTACTAATAGCTGAATTAACGGAAATTAAATTTGTTGCGGTCAATTTAACACTACTATTAGCCAATAGATCAACAATAGTGCTGGCTTTAATTGTTGCAGTCTCTGGCTCTGTAAAAATAACTTCGCCAGCACTATCAGTGCTATGTTCAGAGTCATCTCCATCAGCAACAACATTCAGTGTATTGGGATCAAGCAATAACTCACCGGAAAAACCATTCTCAGCACTAGTATCAACCGAACCATCAAAGCTAAGCGTCTGTCTACCCGAGACCTCCACATCGCCGCCATTACCACTTTGGCTGCCGCCCTTCGCTTCAATGTTGCCATAATAACGAGTGCTATTATCAGCCCAAACTACAACCTCACCACCATCGCCAGCAGTGCCTGCATTAGCACTAATCTTAGAGCCTTCACCAACATAGGTTGCTTCAGCATTTTTAACTTCGGTATCTTTGCCTTGGTAACTACCACCAATTTGAATATCACCGCCACCTTGTTCACCATCGGCGTTTACGATAGCACCACCGGCTAGGCCGACTTGGTCACCAAAAATATCAACCTTACCGCCTTTGCCAAAATCACTACTTACATCGATAGTGCCCGTATGAATTACTTGCTTGCCTTCAATGACTACTTGGCCGCCATTGGTTTGAACTGGAGTATTGTTATTTGAAACGGTCTGGTGGTTTGAAGCATCCAATGTGCCGCTATTATTGATATCGCCATTTGAATTTAGGCTAATGCTTGGAGATTCAGCTATAGTGGGTAAGTTAAAACCTGTGGCTTTAATTAAACCGGTATTATTGATGGCACGGTCAAACAGTTCACTGGTTACTTTAGCCGAAATAGCTACTCGACCACCCGCACTTAATTCACCGTTGTTTTCAATCGCTTGCTCTAATCCCAGTTCATTATTAATAACTTCCTGGTCAATTTTAACCCCTAGAAAACCTTGCTCATCAAAACTTAGAAAAGCTTGCTTGCCTGCCGCTAAATTAATATAACCAAGCTCGGCCTGAATAATACCGTTGTTAATTACCGATTCACCCAGCAGCGTAACACCACCACTAGACGCATGGATTGCACCATTATTGATAATAACGCCTTGGCTATCATCTAAATCTTTAAAAGCAAATTCACCATTTAAAAAGGACTTTTTAGCCATTGATAAACTACTAACAATTAGCCCTGCTGTATTGATTTCTGCACCAGAACCAAAAATAAGGCCGCGAGGATTAATCAGTATCACTTGCCCATTTGCATTTATCTGACCGTTAATTCTACTGGCGTCATATTGCAAAATATTATTCAGTGCAACCGAATCGGCACCAGGCTGATGGAAGTTAACCGTTTCGTTTGAATTTACGTTAAAGCTGTTCCAATCAATAATCAATTGGTTGCTGTTTTGCAGAATACTGGTGGTATTGCCTTGCGTACCGATTGAGCCAGAACCATGAGTAATATTACCACCCTCAGGGCCAGCATAACTGCTCGCACCCAACAAGGCATTCGCCAATAAGATACTGGTAAATAATGTTTTACGTGGTAATGCTTTAATACTCATAATCCCTTACCTCGAATAAACCGTATGTTCGGTTTATTCGTATATATTTTAATCCATTAGTCATCAATAACTAATTTTTTATATTGATGCGTTTTTAAATTAACAATTTTTAACTAGCTAAAATGTATAGCGAACATTCACTAGCCATTTCCCATTATCGCCTTCATCAGAGAACTGATAGTCATCTTCAGAAAATTGCTTATCAACAAAAGAAATACTCGAATCGATCGTTAAGTTTCGACGCCAGCTGTATCGCAGTATTGCCCCATAGCCGCTAACCTCTGCATTCACAGGCACAGTGCTTTGATAACCATTTAATCGCGCACCCGCTTTTTCAATGAATAAACCCGTATCAAGCTGATGATTAGCCGCGAAGCGTCCTTGATTAATTAGATCGAAGATATCTGTTGTCCATTCTAAGTGGCCAAACAAACCGGAGTCACCGACGAATACCGATGATGAAAATGCTTTTACCTTATCAGGCCCGCCAATACTGAATTGCTCATAACTGGGCAAGGTTTCATCGCTGTAGCTCCCCATTGCATAGAAAGAAAGCCTCGATTTAAAATAATGGCTAACATTAAGCAAGGTACTGGTATTAAAAGAAATTGTGTATTTTTCAAAACTGTCATCAAGATTTATCTCATCAGAATCTTCAACAGACCCGGTATACCCTGAAATATCAAACAAAACAGCAGTTTTAATTGGATTAACAAGAAAATCAAGATTCATATTCAATCCAATAACATCTGCTTTTTCAGTTCTTTTTTCTTTAGTTTTATTTGTATCTAAAATATAACTTGAATCAACTAGCGCAGATTTTTTATTGGCCATCAACTGTAATTGTAGGTTGATATCTTTACTCGCTAATAAATTTTGCAATACCGAAAAACCTAAGTTTTCTGTCTTACCTTCTACAGAAACAGGGATACCGCCACCAATATCACGCAGCGCTGAATATAAATTTTGATCATAAGAAAAACGTAAACGGGTATTTGGCAGAACGATTGGGTATTCATAATTAATAAATCCAAGTTGCGTTTTTTCAGGGTTAAAAGCGTGAAGATACCCTAACGCTAAATTATCCCCATGCCCCAGTGGATTCCACCAAACAACAGAAGCCATCGCCCTGTTCTTCCCAGTGAGCTCTGTGCCGTAATTATCTCCGGATAGAGAAACAGAACCCCACTTCCTTTCTACATCAACAATTAGATTTGTTTCTCCTGGCTTATCTCCTACTTCAAACAACCCAGATTTCACCGTAAGCCCAGGTAACAAACCCAGAGTATAATAAGTGTCTGAAATATCAGTGGTAACACCCTGGCCAATATAAGCTTCAAAAATATCAGCGATAATTTCATCACTGTAGGTAAAGCCATGATCACTGTTAATTTTAACCTTGCCTAGAACACCACTCTGTAGTGTTAATTGCACAATACCATTGGCGTTCGAAAAGTCTTGCTGAGGTACATAGACCGTCGACATAATAAAACCTCGACTGCGATAAAATGCTTTTAATGTATCTGCAATCTCACCCAATCTAAAGAACGTGAGTCCTCTAGAACGATACACATCCGTTAGTTGCTGAATTAATAAACGGTTTTGATAATCACTTAAAACGCCACCATTGGTGCTGTAATACAGCTCTGTAATAGAACCCGCTAATATAATGAGCTGCTCACTGGAAAAGCCTTTTACCCCCCTAGGGTTATAATTTGTTTTTTCTTTCAGCTGGCGATTAAGTAATTCTTTGGCTTCTTCATTGTATTTTTCGATATTTTCATTAGCAGAGGTATTTATAACAATTTCGTTAACCCACAGCATTTCTGCACGCGTTATCTTGCTATTAATTTTGTTGTAGCAGTTCTCTTCATCAGTTGAAGATTCAGTATTCTCTATCACGGACAAATTGACAGATAGCTGAGATTTTCCTTTAACCCGATACCATTGAGCCTTAACGGCGCAGTTCAGCTCAGACAAATAAAATTCTTCAATTTCATCCGAGGTGTCTTTGATCTGGTTGCCAATAGATTCTAGGCTAGCGATGCCAGTTTTCGCGATAATGTTCTTATTGGCAGAGCTGATATCGTAAGCTAGGTTAAATATTTTTGTTAGTTGAGATTTTGTCAGTGTGCCTCTTCGCTCCACATCCATCTCTGGAAAAAGCTTGGTCAAATATTCAGCGAACTCATTTAACCCTTCTACTGAGCTAGTAACCGTACCATCATCCCCTTCTAGCTCATTAATAATTAATGGCGCAATTTGATAGAAACCAAACCCCGGAGAATCTGTTTCTATTTGGTTATCAAGAAATATGTTCCATCCTTGATAACTTCCGACTTGAATTTGCTGGTCTATACTGTCAATTTCAACGATATTATTGATGTTGCTTTCTAAAGACCATACAGGTTGTGAACACATCATCCACAACACACAGCATGCATATAGTTTTTTCACGTCATACCCTACTTGATCAATTCCATTTGTCTAACAACTCGAAAGCCCGTTACATCATTATCCTCAGGGCTATAATCCTGAAGTGCTAATGTATTACAGCTTTCCATTGGGGTAAGTTTCGATCCTCCTGCCGAACGATATTTATCACCGTCACGCACAATTTCTTGTGCATTACCGACATGACTAATCAACCCCCAGCCATTTGCCTGACCAATATCAACGGGTAATAAACGCGTACCTTTTACCAAACCACGAGAGTCCAGCTGACAATTCCTATTAATATCTAACTCTCTATTCCTTGCTTTGGCTGCATGTAACCATTCTTGGTATGTGGGTAAGCGATAAGAAAATCCAGTTTCTTTGCTTAACCATTGCAAATAGTTATCTACTAGCGCTAAAGAATAATCAGTAGCGGGTAACTGATAGTCTTTCTCTTCAGGTACTTCGCATTCACCAGTGCTCTTACAAAAAATAGCCATCTGACCCTGAGTAACTTCATACTTACCCATCGAATAAGTACCCAACTGATCACTTTGAACAACAACTAACTCCGGGCCACGAATGGCCAAATCATTAATAAGGCGATCGGTGCAGGTATAACGTCGTCCCTTACCGGCAAAGGCAGGGGAGCAAGAATCAAAGGGGCGAATACTAACTTTATCAAGTTCAGAAATATAACTGGGGAATAGTGCCTTAGCCTTAAGCAATACAGCCTTACCGGCATTAGGGTCAGTTTCACCAAATAAGCGAATACACTGCCCCAAATTATTAATATGCGTAACGTTACCCTGAGTGACCTCATTAGGAATCAGACGATAACTTTTAGTCATTTTCGACAATGTCTTTTGCAGAGCATTCATATCAAAGGTAAAACTGCTACTGACAACTGACAATTGCTCTGAACACGAATTAACTTGGCGAGTAACCAGTTCATCTTTAGTTTTATAAGAACTTAAACTAGCTTGTCTAAGCACCTCTTTATCTTCTGACTTTTGAGCTTCCCATTTTTGGGTTAACAACGCCTGAGTCGCCTTAATTTGCTGATTGTCTTTATCATATTGACGCGCCAGCCCGATCATTTTTTGCGCAGAAGAAAAGTCTTCTATATAAACTTTATCTCTCGCTTGTGAAAGGTAAACATTGGAAACCTTCTGATAATAGTTCTGCAACCACTTTTCCACAGCAAGCTTATCTGCACCAAACATGCTCTCAGCTTGTTGAATAATTGGCTGTAAATAGTCTTGTGCGTTTTCCTTAGAAAATTCACTGAACCAATCAGTCTCTTGATAAACATTTTCCAGAGATGAAATATTACGACCTACTGACAACTGCCACTCTAAGCTATCAGAAGAAGATGATACAAAGGCATGATCTTCAAGCCTCTTCTTCAAACGAGTCGCATTTTTCTCATAGGCTTCAATCTGCAGGTCAAGTTCATACTTAGCCTTATTAATAATTCTATTTTGGGATCTTTCTTTGGCGATTCGTTGATTTTCAAGCTCAATTTCTTTTTGCGAGGCTAGCTGCTCTTCTTGAATTCGCTGCTGTTCTTTAAGTAAAGCCTGCTCTTTCATTAAGATTTCTTGTTGCTGCTGGTAGTACAATACGCCACTGCCACAAAGTGCAAGAACCAAAGCCGCTAGCACTAATTTCGCACCGCGTCCTAACTTGTTTCTCTCTGGTAAAAAATCATTAAGAAATTCATCGACCGTCTCGTAGCGATCTTTACGTTCTATCGCAACCGATTTCTGCAGTGCCTTCACCTGCCTACGCTTCAGTCCTTCAACGGCAGGTAACTTAACCTGCTTCGGTGTGACCTTATTAGCGGGTATTTTTCCATAAGGATGCCTACCCGTTAACACTTCATAAGCAACGCAGCCTAACGCATAAACGTCATCACTCTTACAAGCATCATGACCGTTATGCATCTCTTTACTGGCATAAGCGGGTGTTAGTGCATTTAATGTTGATGCATCAAACATCGTATGATCACGATTATCTTCATTGACATCACCCAATGCCATCGGCCCAGTACCGATTTCGGAAACTGCACGGGCAATACCAAAATCGAATACTTTAGCCACCTTGCTTGTGGTGTAAAAAATATTTCCCGGTTTAAAATCTGAGTGAACAATATTGTGCTTGTGTGCTTCTGCTAGAGCACCACCGACCTGACGGATAATATTTAATGCGTCTTCTTGCTTAAAGCCTTTTTTATTACGCTTAATAATATGATTTAAATCTTCACCTCGTAAAAGCTCCATGGTCATAAAGACCGTTTCACCATCACGGTCAAAATCATAGACACGCACAATATTTGGATGAGCCAGCTTTTGACTTTTTTGAGCCTCGCGCTGCAAGGCAATAAAAGCAGAAGGGTGTTCTTTAAAAGCGTCGTTCAATAACTTAACGGCAACCCAAGGGTTTTTATCTTGAGCTTCAACTTTGCGTAAGTCTTTCGCCCGATAAACAGTTCCCATACCCCCAACACCCAGCTTCGATGCTAATAAAAATCGCTGGTTAATTATTTTTAATCGTCGATTTTTACTTTTAAGGCCTTGTACTTCTTGATTTGTTCTATGAATTGCATCGGTAAGAGAGGCGCCAGAAGTCTCACTTGTCATATCCGCTTTTGATATAGACATACCAGCAGCGATTTGAGTAGCATCATTTTCTACAACAGGAAGGTTTACTAATCTGGAACGAACACGAGTACGATCGCTGCCTAGCACTATTTCATTAGTATCTTTTTTATTTGTTATAGCGGTGCGTCTTTTGCCTTGCGCAAGTTGCGTAGCATCATCTACATCAAAATTTTTGAGAGGTTTACTATTTGATTTTTTAAGAACGACCGTGCCATCTTCTTGGTTTTCGTCATTCTTCACATCATTTTCTATATTTTCTGACACGTCAAAAATTCCTTATTTGAGCGGTCCAATACTTTAGCATTACTTATGATTAATATTTCTTCATAGGTAAAATTTATGCCGGAGAAGATAACAGAAATATATAAAATAATGTACAAATAATGATTCAATTATTTATTTTCTCTAGTACACCAATCAAAAAAACACAAAAAAAAATGCAAACATTTTTTTTAATGTTACTATCCGACTTCTCATGCGTAATTACGAATAAACTCTAATTTATTGTGAAATGGATTTCATGAAGTTAATTTTTACAATTATAAACAATCCTTCCTGTGGCACTCCTTCCGAAAAGTCTAAAGCTTTCGATTCGAGCTTTGCTGTTATTGGCCGTAGCCCTAGCTCTGACTGGGCCCTACCTGATCCTGATCGTTTCATTTCATCAAAACACGCTGAAATTACTCTTCGTGACAACCAGTTCTATATAAAAGATGTTAGTTCCAATGGCACGATCAACAGCCTAACTAACGAAGTCATTGGTAATGGCCAAGAATTGCTTATTAATGATGGGCAAACCTTTTTAATTGGCGAGTACTTAATTCAGGCTGAGATTGAAGGTATTAGCAATCAGCACCAAGCAGCACAATCAGTAGCCAGTGAGAATGCTGACTGGGATAATCAAATGGATGATTTTTGGGGTAATAGCTCAGATCCACTGGATTTACTGGCCCCAAACAGAGCTCCGGTTGCAGCAAGCACAACCAGTGACGCGGCGCCATCATTAGCAAATAGCCTAGAACGCACACCCGCATTTAAACAAGCGATGAGTTTTTCAAATAATGCTGACCTAGTCGCTGGTAAGGTAGAAGTTGAAGCTAGCTCTGGTATTCCAGAAAATTGGGATGATACAAGTTTTTCATTCCCTGAACCCAAACTAGAAAAACCACAGCCCGCAGAACACTCCATCCCACCTTCTACCCTAGAGCCAAAAGTTGAATCACAATTACTTACCGCTTTAGAAGACATTACTGCCGATGAAGATTTCTTTTCAGGTTTAGCAGAAGAGAGTCTATTTACTGAAGAATTACCTCAAATCACTGAAGAGCTAGCTCAAGTTGCTAACCCAATCAAACTTGAACGTCCAGCCAGTGCACGCCCACGCAAAAGACAGCAAAAAGAAAATGTTGCCAATATCAGTACTGCGCCAAAATCTAATGATAATTTATTAGAAGTAGCGCAATTAGAGTTTGAACAACAAGGGCTAAATAAAGATCTACTAACAGAAAAAGTTGCCGCTCAATGGCTTGCTCTTATGCCAACGGTTATGCAAAGCACCATTGAACTATTGCAAGCAAGAGCCGCCATTAAAAATGAATTTAGAGTTAGTAAAACACTACTGACAACATCTGAAAATAATCCGTTAAAATTTTCGACCAATGCAGAAGATGCTATTAATTCGTTATTTCACCAGAATCGTCCAGGATTTCTAACCAGCGATCTCGCGTTTGAGCAAGCGTTTAAAGATATCAATCGACATCAGTCAGCGCTACTGCACGGCGTACGTGTTGCAATGATGGACCTTCTAAAGCAATTTGATGCCGATTCTTTAGAAGAAAGCTTCACTAATTCCAGTCAAAAAAGTGGATTATTAGATAAATTCAGCTCAACAAAATCGTCTCAAGCTAAGCTATGGCAGCAATATAAAGAACTCTATAAAAGCGAATACAAGGTAGATTCTGACGATAGCTTTCAACGTATTTTCGGTGAAACGTTTGCTCAAGCGTATGACGAATTCAGCACAACAGAGAAGTCGGATTAATAATAATGAATAATTCTTCAACCTTAGCCAGCATATTTCTGATCATTATTTCAACATGCGTCGGCTGCACCACCATTAAAAAAGAAGGCGTTGATGCTCGCTTTGAAATAATCACTTCTGATTACATCAATCCAGATCACAAAAAAGAAAGTAGACCGTTAAACATCTCACTGTTTTATCTAACGGATACTGAAACCTTTTTACAAGCAGATTACTTTGACTTATTCCAAGCAGACATAGAGCCACTGGCTGGTAGCCTGATGCAACAGTCAAATGTCTTAGTCTTGCCTAATAGCCATAAATCATACAGTGAGGAAGTTCCTGAAAACGTCCGTGCAATTGGCGTTATTTATCAGTTTAGAAATTTAGAAAAATCACAATGGCGTGCCGTTGTAGAGACGCCTGAAACCTGCTTCTTAGGCTTTTACTGTTGGTCTATTTTACACAATTCAAAAATATTCATCTCAATCGATGAGCTGAATACTAAAACAAAATTAGTTGATTAAATTATGTCTAGAGAAAATAAAGTACTGTGGACCGAAGGGCTATTCATTAAGCCTGCACACTTTCAACAAAACGACCGCTATTTTGAATCTTACATCAATAAAGTAAGACAACTCAGTGGTTCTTACGGCTGGGGATTTGATGAGCTTACCATTGATAGCCAACTATTAGACCAAGGTAAAATTGCCATTAGAAGCGCTTCTGGCATCATGCCCGATGGCACACCCTTTAATATTCCTGAAGAAGACCCAGCGCCAGCGCCCATCGACTTAAAAGAAGGTGTTATTAATCAGCAGGTATACCTGTGCTTGCCAATACGTTCTACCGAAGTAGAAGTATTCTATCCTGATTCAGAGAAAGGCTTACAACGTTATACCTCTAAAACGCTAGAAGCTAATGACAGCTCTACCAACCGTCCTAGCAGTACAACATTGATGGTCGGTGGCCTGCGCTTCAGTATCATGCAAGAAGACGATACTCGCTCTCAGTACAGCTGCTTATCAATTGCTAAAGTTATTGAGTGCTCAAAAGATAAACAAGTAAGCTTTGATAATAGCTTTATTCCTCCCCTTATTAATTGCCGTGCCAGCGATAATTTATCAGATCTATTAACATTAACAAAAGATCTATTAAATCAGCGCGCCCTCGACTTAAGCGGCAGAATATCTGCAAGTGCATCAGGCACAGGTGGCGTAGCTGAAGTTGAAGATTTTTTAAGCTTGCAACTGGTCAATCGCTTTACTCAACTGATGCAACACTTAATCGGCTTACCAAGATTGCACCCAGAGCAAGCTTATCAGCACATGATTATGCTGGTTGGTGAGCTAGCATCCTTCTCAGAAAAAAGAATCATGCCTGAGCTTAATGGTTATCGTCATGACAATATTGCAGATACCTTTTCGCCTCTCGCTAATTTAATTAAAGACAGCTTATCGTCGCTATCAACCAAAGCGCGGGCGTTTAATATTCCATTGAAAGAACCTAAATATGGAATTTATCGCGCTATTTTAGCCGATCCTCAGTTAATCCAAAGTTCTACGTTTGTATTAACCGTCAAAGCTGACATTCCTAGTGAAGAGCTACAACGTAATTTCCCTAACTTGGTAAAAATAAGTTCTATCGAGAAGATACGCGAATTAATCATGGTGAGCTTACCGGGCGTTAGCATAAAGCTACTGCCTTACATGCCTCGAGAGCTGCCTTATCATGATGGCTTTATTCCCTTCGAATTGGATAGAAATTGTGAAGCATGGCAAGACTTAAAAAATAGTAGTGGCATGGCCATTCATATTGGCGATCAAGTGCCAGGTCTTAAATTACAGCTCTGGGCAATTCAAAGGTAAAGTATTATGAGCCAGGATGATCGTTTCTTTCAGGATAATAATGTGGCTGACGATGATGGTGATCGTACGGTATTTATTTCACGTCCGGCAAGTAATCGCCAACGTAATCGTGCCAGCACACCACCGCCAGCACAACCTGCGTTTAATCAGCAGCAAGCGGCAGTGCCACCAATGCAACAATCACGATCAGTTGCTGAGGTATCATTACACTCTGATGTCAACGTTATTGTTTCAGCAGCGACACCGCTACTCACTCTAGGCATTAACGTGCGCTCGATGAGTCATCATCCAGACCCTAAAGCCCTGTATCAGCAGATTGCGGAAAGCTTAAAAACCATCGACCTACAGCTCAAAAACCAAGGGCTACCGAAAGAATCCATCATCACCGCACGCTACATCGTCTGTGCTTATTTAGATGAAATGGTTATGTCAACGCCTTGGGGCGGACAAAGCCTATGGGCAACTCGTAATCTGCTTATGACCTTTCATAAGAACAACCAAGGCGGCGCTCAGTTTTTTGAAATCATTAAACTGCTTACCCAAAGCCCTGCCATGAACCTTGATTTAATCGAGCTGTGTTATTTGATTTTAGATTTGGGTTTTCAAGGACGCTATCGCATTAGCGATACGGGTTCCATTGAGATCGCCAGCATTCAAGATAACTTATATCAAATAATCTCTACTTATCGCCCTGCTCCCGCTAAACAGCTTTCCAACCATTGGCGTGGTGCGGTCAACGATCAGCAAAAAAGCTTGTCTGGTAATAATCGCCTACTCATAACCGCCGGCATTGCACTGTTGATTTCAGCTGTCGTTTTTACCGTATTTTTAATGCTGCTGAGTCAAAAATCAGATCCAGTCGCCATTAAAGCAGCATCGGTAGCGACCAACCTACAGCCTATTGTTAGAAACAACCGTCCCATCAAGCGAACAACCCACTTAAGCTATATACGGGATCAGTTGAAACATGACATCACGCAGAATAATTTATCTGTCGAAGATATTTCAGGTGGCGTGCGCATTATTGTTTTTGGTTCCAATTTATTTAAATCGTCAACGGCTAAAGTTACCCGACAAAAAGAAATAACAATTGCCAATATCATCTCAACCCTAAAAAATACTCCGGGATTTATTCAAATAACGGGGCATACCGATGATATTCCGATCAGAACAATACAATTCCCCTCTAACTGGGAGCTATCCAGTAAACGCGCCGATGAAATAGTAAAACTACTGCAAAAACATATGCCTGATAGAGAAATTGTAGGTGAGGGTGTCGCTGATTCGGCCCCATTAGTGCCCAATAACTCCAGAGAAAATAGAGCAATCAATCGTAGAATCGAAATCAACTTATACACGATATGAATATAATGAATAAATTAAAGAGTTTTTTTAGCAGTCCCTGGACGATCGGTATATTTTTATTAATTATTTTTTCCGTATTCGTCTTTCTAATAGGCCCACTGATTAGCATTGGTGATTGGACGCCTTTAGCGGACTCAATGAATCAGTGGCTAACCATCTTTGTTGTGGCTCTATTCTGGTTAATAAAAAGACTGGTCTCTATTATTGTCGAAAGCAAAAAAGAACAAGGCATGGTTGACGCGATTGTCGAAGACAACTCCGGTGATGACATTAATCAAGAAGAGTTGAGAGTATTACAAAGTCGCTTTGCCGAAGCCATGGCGCTATTGAATAAAGGCAGCGGATTTTTTAAGAAAAAGTTCAATCTTTATACCTTACCTTGGTACATCATTATTGGTCCACCAGGCAGTGGTAAAACAACGGCACTCATCAACTCAGGCCTAAAATTTCCTCTCACAGAAAGCACTGGCAAACAGTCAATTGAAGGCGTTGGTGGTACTCGTAACTGCGACTGGTGGTTCACCGATCAAGCCGTGATGATCGATACGGCCGGTCGCTATGTGACTCAAGATAGCAATCAAGATACCGATAGCAGCGGCTGGTTAAATTTCTTATCCCTATTAAAGAAATACCGTAAACGCCAACCGGTTAACGGTGCTTTTGTCACGATCAGTGCCAGTGATTTATTATTACAAACACCTCATCAACGCAAGCAGCATACTGCCGCCATAAAAATGCGTATTCAAGAGCTGCATACACAGCTAGGTATCAACTTTCCTATTTATGTCATGATCACTAAATCCGACTTAATCAGCGGTTTTAGTGAGTTTTTCTCTAATCTAGACCAGGATGATCGCAAACAAGTCTGGGGAACCACGTTTTTACTTAACGACCAAAACCATCCTTGCCACGCATTCGAAGAAGAATTTGATGCGTTAGTTCGCCGCCTGCAAGAGCAATCTTTAGGTCGTGTAAATACTGAAAAATCAATAGAGCGTCGAGCCGCGATTATTGGGTTTCCTAAACAGTTACAACTATTAAAGTCTGAACTGAGTGAATTTTTATCTGATATTTTTGAAAATACTCACTATGAAAAAGAGACTATGTTACGTGGTGTTTATTTCACCAGTGGTACTCAAGAAGGCATGCCGATAGATCGCCTAGTGAATCAACTTGCTTATAACCAACAACAAAGTAGCAATCAAGCGACAGGAAAAAGCTATTTCATCTCTGACTTATTAATTAAAGTTGCCTTTGCTGAATTCAGTTTGGCAGGCCTCGATCTTAAATTAGAAAAAAGACTAAGTTGGTTACGCCGTTTCTCTGGCGCTGGCATAGCGTCTGCTGCACTTGCAATATCTTTAACCTGGACTGGCGGCTTTCTTTATAGCCAAGAGTATATCTCTGATGTTGAAAGTAATATCGACCAATCAATTCTTCAAGCTCAGAATATTTCCCGCTATGAGAGCTCGCCCATTAGTACGCTACCGTTATTAAACTCATTAAAACTAGCAGCGTTTCCACTGGATGAATTACAACAAGAAGATGTACGTCAAGAGCAAGCTCAAATATTTACCGCTCCTTGGTATAATAGCTTTGGATTGTCCCAACAAGATAAATTGGCACAACAAACCAACAATGCTTACGTTAAAACATTAAAAACAGCCTTCTATTCACGCCTGATACTCGAACTAGAAACCATATTAACCAAAGGCCAACTACCACTATCACTTAAGTACATAACGCTAAGAACTTACTTGATGCTTGGATCAGAAGAGCACTATCAATCCAGTGAAGTCATCGCATTTTTTAACGAAGTTTGGCTCAAGTCACAAAGCGCAAGCTTAACCCAACAGCAGCAAATAGACTTATCTCAACATATAAATACCCTATTTGCTAAGCGCCCTCTGCCTATGCCACTGGCTTTAGACGCACGATTAATTAATGAAACACGCGCGAGCTTACAATCCATTAGTTTCGATGAGCAAATTTACGCCCGCATTAAACAGAAAAACTTTGGTCAAAATAACAGCGCGCTGAGCGTCAAAGGCTTTTCAATATTTCATGGTGCAGGGCAATCATTGTCTGAGCTAGTTTTCATTCGTAAAAGCGGTCAATCTTTATCTGAAGGTCTATCCCCGCTATATACCAAACCTGTGTATAAATTATTAATAGCAGGTGGCATTAACGAAGTTGCCGATAGTGTATTAGGTGAAGCTTGGGTTTATGGTGAAGACCACCCAGCCATTCAACACATGGATCGCGCCAGCATTGTTGAACAAGTTAAATCTCGCTATCTGTATGATTACCGTAAACAGTATCGTGATTTATTAGCCGATTTAGACATCATGCCGTTCACATCTTTCGAAGAAGCGCGTCGCGTATTAGATGTAATGACCTCCCCTGCATCACCTTTTGTGCTGCTAATGCAATCGATTACCGACCAAACTCAGCTAACCAAGCCGAATGCCTTACTTAGCAAAGCAGGTGATAATGGTGCTTTACAACAAGCCCAAGAATCTTTGACTAAATTATTGGGTAATTCCTCAGTCGACGCCATTGGTAGCCTAGCGTCACAGCGCAAAGACATTGTGACAGAAGCTTTCTCTGAAATTCATGCTCTTGTTGATGCAGGTCAAGGTGAGCAACCTGGTAATACCATTCTTCTCGCCAACCTAGAAGAACTGAAGAAAATCATTACCGCGATTGCCTTCGAAAATTTCGCCGGTGCGGTTCCCCCTGCCTTAGCAGATAAAGTCGGTACGGTTGCGACCAAAATAAACTATATCAGCGAAAATCAATCAGACATTTACGTAAAACCTGTCTTGCAAAGTATTGTCTCACGTAGCCTTTCATTATCGCAAAGTGGTGTTATCACTCACCTTAACCAGCTGTGGAAAGATGAAATATTAAGCTTCTGTAAAGCTGCTATTGAGAATCGCTACCCTCTTAATCAGTCTTCTAGAAACGATACTCACCTTGAAGATTTTTCACGTTTCTTTGGTTATACCGGAATGATGGATACCTTCTTTAATTCACACTTAAGAAAATACATCGACATTTCTACCACGCCTTGGAAAGTGCGCTCATCACAAATGACACCGATTGTTATTTCATCAGCAGCTCTTAAAACGTTCGAAACAGCTGAAAAGATCAAGCGTGCTTATTTCGCTTATGGCAGCGCTGAAGCCGGTATTGATTTCTCTCTACGCCCCAACAGCATGAGTGCATCAATCAGTCGAACCAACTTTAATATTAATGGCCAAAAAGAACAGTATTCTCACGGGCCTTTATTAACCAATAAAATGACCTGGCCTGGCCCCCAAGCTGAGTTTGGCGTAAGAATTAATACTCAACATACCGATGGTTCCAGCAGCAGCATGGTTGAAACCGGAGTTTGGGCTTGGATGAAAGTGTTAAATAAGGTTTCACTATCAGCCACATCAAAACCTGAAAAGTATAATTTGAGATTAAATAGTAATGGTTATGAAGTACGCTATGACCTAATTGCAAGCACAAGTAACAATCCATTTGCATTATCAAAGAACCTTAAATTTAGCTGTCCTACTAGAATCTAGCGATCCTATTAATGTTCAACTGTATAAATAATGTGAAACAAAAAGATAACGGAATAGATATGAGTAATTTAGGTTTTTTTGGCAAGATTCCTTTGACGGGTGACTTCATTCACCGTCGCATGGGCAGCGTATTTATGAACCGCTGGGATGAGTGGCTAAAGATCAATATTCTTCATAGCCAAAAACAACTCGGTGAACGCTGGCTGCCTATTTATAGCCAAAGCCCAATGTGGCGGTTCTGTATTGCTCCTGGCGTTATTGATGATAAAGCTTATCTAGGCATCATGATTCCGAGTGTTGATTCCGTTGGACGCTATTTTCCTTTAACCGTTGCCCAAGCAGTCGATGCCAAAGCCATTCCATTTATGCTTTCAGATATGGCCAATCAATGGTTTCAGAATATTGAAGACTTACTACTCGATTTGTTGGAAGGCTATGAACCCAACTTACAAGTTTTTGATGCCAAAATTGCAGCATTACAACCTAAATGGATTTCTGACATCGCTGAGATACCAACAGGCCAAGCATCAATGGATAAAGCTTTTAATTTGCGCTTAGAAGTTAACTCAGCCAATACCATTAATCATAGCGTATCGTCTTTTATGCTGCACAACATGATTGCAACTAAAAAAGGATTCACCTTTTGGTGGAACGAAGGCTCAGAAGCTTATCAGCCAAGCATACTGCTCGCGGATAAATTACCTGCAACGGATCAGTTTTGTGGCCTGCTAGATGGCAGCTGGCATGAACACCAATGGATATCGTTACCGTTATCGAGCCCAGAATTAAAGAAAACTGAACGTGCTGAAAAGTCTGATGATAAATCGTTAACCGATATTGTTCAGCCAAATCTAGCCAAAGCCGCTCAGCATGCAAAGCTGGCCAGCGAAGTCAATAATCAACAGGCAGTACTCGAGCCATTAACGTCTCTGGCAGATTTAGATTTACATAATACGCTAGAACCGGACTTGAATGACGACCTAGAAATTGACCTAGATGACATTACAATATCGCCGTTAGTCCCCACCCCCTATCATCGCCCGCATACCTTCAAGACAATACCTGAATCGTTTGGTTTCACTGATCCAGGCAATAGTCGCAAACAAAATGAAGACGCACTATTACTAAAACCCTCTGCGGGTTTGTGGTTAGTGGCTGATGGTATGGGAGGCCATAGTTATGGCTCTTACGCCAGTCAGTTAGTTGTTAATCGCATCGCGGCGACCGACATATCGGGTAATTTAGAACAAGCTCTCAATAAAATTCATATCGCACTGCAAGATGTCAATACGCATTTAATAGAGTATGCCCAACAGCAAGATCAAAGTGTCTGCGGCAGTACTGTCATTGGCATGATGATGAATAATCAAACCTGCGTCTTCTTTTGGGCCGGTGATAGTCGTTTATATTTAGTTCGTAATCAAAAGATTATTCAATTAAGCAAAGACCACAGTGTAGAACAAGAACAAATTGATCAGGGACTTATTGAAAAAGATGACCCTAACTTTAACGGTAAAAATTTAATTACCCGCGCTGTTGGCGGCGATCATCACCTAGCCCTCGAAATCTGTTATCACCAACCACTTCCCGGTGATCAATTTTTCTTATGCTCAGATGGCGTTTATAACGAAATATCAGATCAAGAAATAGAAAACATTATTAACATGCCTAACAGTGCAAAAGAACGCTGCTTAACCATGAATGAAGAGATCATAAGCCGGGCGGCACGCGATAACTTCACCGGTATTATTGTCGAAGTTTAGACAAGCTATTGGATTAAAAAATTAAACATAAATAAATAGACATACATTTAAAGGAACTAAATAAATGGCGACGATTCAACGCACCGCACTCTTCGGAAAACTTAACCCGGTTATCTTTAAAGCCGCTGAAAGTGCCAGTGTATTTTGCAAGCTTAGAAACAATCCAACCATCGAAATGGCCCATTGGATTCATCAAATATTGCAACTTGAAAATACCGATTTGCGTAAAATATTAGCGTACTTCGATATTAACAATGCCAAGCTGGCGGAAGAAGTGATCGCCTTCATGGACAACCTGCCTGTCGGTACTCGCAGCTTAATGAACTTCTCAGCCGATTTTGAAGAAACCATCGAACGTGCCTGGGTACAATCTTCATTAGCCTTCAACCAAACGCAAATCCGTTCGGGTTATTTAATTATTGGCATGTTGTCTGATAGAAATCTGAAAAATGTTTTATGCTCTATCAGTAATGAATTCAGCAAAATCAGCGATGAGCAGCTATCCGATCAGTTTAATAAAATTGTTGAAGGTTCATGCGAAGATAGCCTTTCTGCGAACGATGGTTTCTCTATTCCTGGTGAATCCAGCCATGCGACCGCACCGCAAATGGGTGGTACTGAAGCCCTGTCTCAATATACTGTAGACCTTACTCAGCAAGCGAGAGATGGCAAGATCGACCCGATTGTTGGCCGCGATGAAGAAATTCGTCAAATGGTTGATATTCTAATGCGTCGTCGCCAAAACAACCCACTATTAACCGGTGAAGCCGGTGTGGGTAAAACCGCTGTGGTTGAAGGCTTTGCTCATCGTATTGCCTCAGGTGATGTACCACCGCCATTGCAAAACATCAAATTATTATCATTAGACATTGGTTTATTACAAGCCGGTGCCAGTATGAAGGGTGAGTTCGAAAATCGCCTGCGCTCAGTGATCGAAGAAGTACAATCGTCAGAAACCCCCATTATAATGTTCATCGATGAAGCCCACACCTTAATTGGTGCTGGCGGCGCAGCGGGAACAGGTGATGCAGCCAACTTATTAAAACCGGCTTTAGCTCGTGGTGATTTAAGAACAATCGCAGCGACAACATGGGCGGAATATAAAAAGCACATAGAGAAAGATCCTGCATTAACCCGTCGCTTCCAAGTTGTTCAGATCGAAGAGCCTAGTGAAGAAAAAGCTATTTTAATGATGCGCTCCATGACCACCATGATGGAAAATCATCACAAAGTTCAAGTCCTGGATGAAGCCATTGAAGCTGCAGTAAGACTCTCTCACCGCTACATTCCCGCACGTCAACTACCGGATAAATCGGTTAGCTTATTAGATACAGCAGCAGCTCGTGTAGCGGTTAGCCAATACGCCATTCCCGCAGAAGTTGATGATTGCCGTAAACACATCCAAGCCTTAGAAACTGAATTAAAAATCATTGCTCGCGAAAGCAGTGTCGGTATTGATAGCTCACAACGTCGTGATAAAGCGCAATCTTCTTTAACAGATGCTACAGAGCGTTTAACGGCACTAGAAGAACGCTGGACCACAGAAAAAGATTTAGTCACAACTATCTTAGCGTTACGCGCACAACTGCGTGACGACAACCACAGCGTTGAAGGCACAGGCTCTGAACTAGAACAGCAAGCCGACGCAGAGTCTGAAAGTGAAGCTACAGAAAATACAACAGGATTATCTTCAGAAGAGCGCGAGTCCGTTTTAGCCGAGCTAAAAGAACAGCAAGAGAAGCTAGACGAATTACAGCAAGAAAATCCGTTAATCCTACCGTCTGTTGATGCCCTAGCCGTAGGCAGCGTCGTGCAAGATTGGACCGGTATTCCCGTTGGCCGAATGGTTAAGAACGAACTTGATACCGTGATGAATCTTGCATCCATCATGGGCGAACGTATCATCGGCCAAGATCACGCCTTAGACATTATTGCTAAACGTATTCAAACGTCCCGCGCGAACCTAGACAACCCCAATAAACCGATTGGTGTTTTCATGCTGGCCGGTACCAGTGGTGTGGGTAAAACAGAAACCGCATTAGCCTTAGCCGAAGCGCTTTATGGTGGCGAACAAAACATCATCACCATCAACATGAGCGAATACCAAGAAGCGCATACCGTTTCTAGCCTTAAAGGTGCACCTCCAGGTTATGTCGGTTATGGCGAAGGCGGTGTATTAACCGAAGCCGTACGTCGTAAACCTTATAGCGTCATTTTATTAGACGAAGTCGAAAAAGCGCACCCAGATGTGCATGAAGTTTTCTTCCAAGTATTTGATAAAGGCGTAATGGAAGATGGTGAAGGTCGTACTATCGACTTTAAAAATACCCTGATTCTATTAACCACCAATGCCGGCACCGATATGATCATGGACGTCTGCAAAGACCCAGACAATATGCCGACGACAGAAGAAATTACTAAGTCGCTGCGTCAACCATTATTGCGCACCTTCCCACCTGCATTATTAGGCCGCCTAGTAACAATTCCTTACTACCCGCTTAATGACGACATGCTAAAAGAAATTGCGAAGTTGCAATTGGGCCGTATTCAAAAACGTGTACAAGACAATCATCAAATGGCGCTTAATTATGATCAAGAAGTTCTTGATCTCATCATTAGCCGTTGTACTGAGCAAGATAGCGGTGGCCGTATGATTGATATGATTCTAACCAATACCGTATTGCCAACATTAAGTGCCGAATTAATTAATCGCATGATTGCCGAACAACCCATGACGGCGATTGATATTAAAGTTGAAGACAATAATTTTATCTATCAGTTTGTTGATTGATCTAAGGGGTTCTATGCAAACCGATAATACTAACAGCCAAATCAATACTTCTTCAGTTTCAGCTGAAGGAGTATTGATTGGGCGTATACAGGAAATATCCCCCCAAGGAATTTGGGTTACTCATGCCTATGCTACACAGCCAGTGCTAGCACTTTCAACACAAGCCATCGAGTTGGAGCATTCTGGACGGGAGGTTGCACTGTTATTTAATCAGATAACAGGACAGCCTATTATAATGGGCATTATTCACAGCCCTATCCATGATTTATTAAAACAGGACGCGACTCCGACATTAAGTTCAGGTATCCAAATTATGAACGATGGCCAGCATTGCAATATCACCGCTGAAAAAAGCATTACACTGACCTGCGGTAAATCATCAGTAACCATGACACGAGACGGCGAGATTTCAATCAATGGTGAAAAAATTACAAGCAAAGCCAGAAAATCTCAAAAAATAATCGGTGGGTCAGTGCATATCAACTAGATGTGACGTTAAATTATGCAATCAATAAATAACAACACAGTACTGCAACACCAAAGTCTACAATGCAGAGACGAGCAAGGCTTTGATACGCTTAATTTATTTTTTAAAGCGACATTTAACATCAGTCCTGAGTTATCGCTTGCGGAAGAACAATTACCCCTGTGTATGGCTGATGAATATTTTTTTGAAGCAGGACAGTCCAGCTTAAAGTATGCAAGTGATTTCCACCTAGGCAAGATTTCAACCGATGTTATTATACAAGGCTATGCAATCCCACCTAATCAGCAAGCCGTCTCTAAAATGCTGGTCGATATTAAAGTGCATGAAACAGAACTTAAGCTGGCCGTTTTTGGTCAAAGATTTTGGCAAAATAACACAATAACAGCGCCAAAAGTTTTTAATAAAATGCCTCTCGTATTTGAAAATTCCTATGGTGGGAAATGCTTAAAAACAGATAAGCAGGATAAAAACCATAGTTATTTATCCAATCCCGTGGGGAAAGGCTACTGCTCAAACAAAAAAAACTGTAATGATTTAGAGTTGCCCAACGTCGAGTTTTTAGACCAACTCATTAAGTCTCCCACAGACCGCCCAGAACCCTCATCGCTAGGATTCATTGCTCCCTCTTGGCTACCAAGAGCCAATTATGCAGGCACTTACGATCAAAATTGGCGAGACTTGATCGCACCAGATTACCCAGAAGATTTTAATCGTTTATTTAACTCTATGGCTCACCCTCGACTACAACAGTCTGGCTACTTTCAAGGTGGAGAAACCATAGCAATATCAGGCATGAGCGAAGCACCGATTAATCTAAAAGTACCGTATTGCCCTGTATGGCTAGAAATCAAAACCCATAATAAATTGCTCAGCCCAAAGTGTGTTTGCGATACCGTTTTAATAGAGCCACTCTTCAATCGGCTGAGTATCGTCTGGCGCAGCAGTATCCGTGTCGAGCCTCATACTCTACGTTCGCTAACAATCGACTATAGGCAACGCCGTTAATATGACCACAATCACGCCAAAAATGTACATTGCTGATATGAGTGTCGTCACCCCCATCGGAAATACTGCATCGGATCTGCATAGTAATTACCAGAAAAATGCAGTGAACTTTGTACTGAGTGATTTTTATACCGAACAGGGTTTACAGATTACCATGGGAGAAGTTGATGACGAACAACTGCCAAGCCTCGTAAAAGACCCAAGCAGGCCTAAAAGTGTCTATTATGCACGCTTATTAAAACTGGCTAGTCAGGCACTTAACCAGCTTTCATCATCGTCACCCTTACCGTGCTTACTGGCAATGACAGAGCAGTACCCTTCACTGCCGAAGTTTCATCCAGACTTTGCTAAATTATTAAAAAAGCAACTTAAAGAAGATGAAAGAAAAATTGATTGGGGAAGATTTAAACACTATAGCTTAGGCCGCGCAGGGGGTTTTGCTCTGTTAGATTTAGCCTTAAAATCTTTAAATACCAACATAGCACAACAGATATTAGTCGGCGGAATAGACAGCTATCAAAATACTGATGTAATAAAGCATCTAAGTGGCCGACATAGATTAATGGCTGAAGGAATTAATGGTTTTGTTCCATCTGAAGGTGCTGGTTTTTTAAGACTCACATTAAACAAAAACGAAGCATTGATAAAAAATGGCGGAATTATTGCTATTACCCCACCAGGGCTTAGCATGGAAAATGGGCACCTATACAGTGAACAACCTAATCGCGGCCAGGGTCTAACCGCAGCAATCAAACAAGCATTACAATATACAGATACACCCATTGCTCAAGTATTTAGCTGCTTTAATGGCGAAAGCCTGAGTATTTCAGAAAACAGCTCTGCCCTCTTACGAAACAAAGAAAAAATCTCTGAAAAAAGCACTGAAAACTCCCTTGCAAAAAATACCGGAGATTTAGGTGCAGCATCGGGGATAGTACTCATCGCCAATGCTGCCGAACAACTTTCCCAACACGGTTACAATCAAACGTACCTACTTTATACTGCATCAGACCAAGCTCATCGATCAGCTGTCTGCTTGCAGTTTGAATCACTCACATGAGTTTAAAAAAACTTACTGGATAAAAGGACTTTTCCATGTCGAATACCACACTTGTTAATGGCTTAAGCCCCGTCACGGCGGGCAGTAGCGGAATACTGATGACAGGCCCAGATGTCTGTAAAACCACCGTCGGACCTGCGACTGTCCCCATCCCTTACCCAAACATTGCCGAGAGTGCAGATTTAGCAAACGGCTCTACCTCGGTTACCATCGACGGCAACCCTGTCTGCTTAGAAAGCTCTGAACTGAGCACCTCGACTGGCGATGAAGCGGGCAACCAAAAAGGCATAATTTCAGGAACCATAAATGGCATAGCCCTACCTAAAGTATCTTCCCCTACGGTATTTATCGAAGGCAAGGCTGTGGTGCGTAATACCGATATGTTTACCAGCAACGAAGACAATACCCCGCCAGCCCCTATCATGCAGGCACAACTGTCTCCATCAGTAGCGGGAGAAGTTGATTTAATAGAAATTGTTCGGGCCAATATAAGATATAAATTTGTTGATGATCAAGGACAAGCATTAACCGATGTTGATTTCAAATATACCCTCGCTGACGATGACAATACCACCAAGCGCACTAAGCTACGACGTGAAGATGGCCTAACCCCCGTGTTGTCCCGTGAAAAAGACGAGAACGTAACACTAGAACTTGATTGGCCTGAATTTAACTTCAGTAAATAATAACAGGGAGACTTAGACATGAGCGAAGAAACCTATACCGCTACAACAAAAGAACCCAGTCAAGAAGAAACAATTAAACTTGATTGCAGCTATCTTTGGTCAAAATCCCATGCGTTCTGCTATAAGCGCTTATCAGATAAAACCAAAGGCGCTGCTGGTACCTATGATTTTGTCGATCTATACGAAGCAAGAGCCAAACGTATTGCAGCCACCTATGCGCGGTTTTATTTAGAGCTTGAAGAAGGCGGCGACAAAGATAAAATCGGCCGTTATTACTGGATGGCACTCGGTGCCTTTGCCAGCAAAACCGTTGCCTGTTTGTTAGAGAACCTGCGCGTACAGCTTAGCTATGCAGGAGGCGCAGCAATGACAGTGCTCAATAAAGAATTCTCCGATGAATACTTAGATATGCATGAAATAGGCAATGGCCTAGGCAAAGGTAACTTATGGCTATTTATTGATATTGCATCCAGCCATTGGCTGTACAATAACCACCCTGAACATTTTAGTGAGGGCATGCAATGCGAGATCAATCGCGACTCTTCAGCCCTACATGCTGCAATACAAACAACAACCGATGGCCTCCCTTGGGCCGCAGAGACATTACCAAAACTGAATAACTTAGAACCTTCTGGCGATATTATTGAAGGGTTTAAAAAAATTGCAGAGTTTGAAGAAGCTACCGATAAAAAAAGAAGGCCAAAAATTCAACTAGAGTCTCTACTGGCCATTGCTGAGCACGAACAGGGGGCGATATTACAGCCTTTAATTTATGACGACCCTAAATTTTCAAAATGGTGTCGCAGGCAACGAGAAGTATGGATTCTTAACTTCTTTTCTCCTGCCTACAAAATAGTATTTGCTCGTGCCTGCTGTACAACGAAAGCCAAACTTGAAAATCATGCCCCCGATACCATGGCTGTCGAAGGTTATGATAGCAGGATGAAATGGATTGAAAATGTAGCCAAACAATTTCATAAATTAATGCAAAAGCAAACAGTCTATATGCAGCAAGAGCTACAGCATATGGGCACCTGGAAAAACAAAAGTGATGCATCTATTGTTTATACAAAAACAACAGAAGATGGTTACCAGTTCCGTGATACCCAGATAAACATTGCGGACATCTAAAATCATGATTCAATGTAATTTAAAAAAATGACTAACAAATTATTCACACACTCTTACAGCTTACTATTCATACTGATGCTAAGCATAACTGGCTGTGATACTGATACGAACAAAGAAGAGAGCTCTAGAATGAATGGTAATAAATCGTCTCAACCCCTTGTTTTTACTGTGGGTGAATACCCAACGGATTTTATACAACGCATGAAAAATATTGGCCAAACTATTGGAGTGGACCGTCAACCTGCGGGGCTCAATTTTTATACCATTGACTTTCCACAAGGCACCCGAAAAATCGCGCAAATAGAGCACGGCCCATACAGTTTTGATACCCCCCCGGTGATGGGTTTTATGGGGACGGAAAATATGGATTTCCCTGAGTCGGGCATCAACGACTTAGATTTCACCTTCGTCAGAAAAGACGATGGACAAAAAAACACCCACGAACAAGCACGTGAATTTTTTATGGGCTATATAAAAATGCTAGCCGATCTTGGCTGGCAGCGATTTATATCACCTTCTGAACCACGTCTTTCAGGCCCTCAAAGTTACCAATACATATTAGAAGACGATCATTATTATGTTCCAGATTTGAATGTCGAGCCTAATTTAAAAACGTGGAAGGCCATGGAAAATAGCCACATATGGACTCTATACGCTGATAATCTATTTATGGAAATTAAATATCGACGTAAACAAGACCCAAGCGACCAGAACAAAACTCCTGATGAATCGGCCTACTATATATTTTCTTTAGAAATCACAACTAAAGATGAATTTGCAAAAGGCTACATGGACTTTGCAAACCGCGATACCTGGCAGCAACATTGGGCAAGTGAAATCAAACCACTTAAAACTCTTCGCTACAAGATAGAAGCTGAACTCCGAGATAAAGGTTATATAATCGATACAAGCTATCAAGACCCGATTATTCATCCTAATGATCCTATCGAACCTGATTAACTAAATTTTAGTTAATCGAAAGTAATTATTTAATACCGTCATAGAAGCCATAAAAATATTTATGGCTTCATTTTCACCTAAATATCTAAACCCAGTACTGAATCAATAAAAAGTAATTTATGAACAACTTCTCTCTTTCTTATATTTATGTATCTATAACAGTAACATGCCTATTGCTGTTGATATTCTTCGTGTTCAATATAAGTAATAACAAAGAAGATAATTCTAGAATTAATGGTAATAAACTGTCTCAACCCCTTGTTTTTACCGTAGGCGAAAAACCAACTGATTTTATACAACGTATGAACAACATTGGCCAACCTATCGGCGTGAACCGCCAACCTGCTGGGCTCAATTTTTATACTATTCGCTCTCCACAAGGCACACGAAAGAGCGCACGAATAGAACATGAATTATACAGTTTTGACATTCCCCCTATGATGAAATATATGGGGACTGAAGATGCAGATCTTCCTGAGTTAGGCATAAAATCATTAGATTTCACCTTTGTTAGAAAAGATGACGGACAAAAAAACACCCACGAACAAGCCCGTGAATTTTTTATTGGCTATATAAAAATGTTAGCCGATCTTGGCTGGCAGCGATTTATAAATACTTCTGAACCTCGTTTGTCAGGCCTTCAAAGTTACCAATATATACTAGAAGGCAATGATTATTATGTGCCAGATTTGAATGTTGAGCCTAGCTTAAAGACGTGGAAAGCAATGGGAAATACGCACATATGGACTCTTTACGCTGATAATTTGTTTATGGATATTAAATATCGACGTAAACAAGACCCCAGCGATCAGCACAAAAGCCCCGATGAGTCGGCTTATTATATATTTTCTTTAGAAATAACAACTCGTGATGAGTTTGCTAAAAGCGGCATGAAATTTGATCAGCGAGATACCTGGAAACAGCATTGGGTACCAATAATGAAGAGGCTTAAAACTCTTCGCTATAAAAAAGAAGCAGACCTCAATGAAAAAGGTTACGTTATTGATACGGACTATCTAGACCCGATCATTCATCCTAATGATCCAGTAGAACCTGATTAATAATTTTGAGGTGAGATCAGGGTATTTTTTATTGCCCTGTCTCCTTTTAATAACAGGCTTTATTAATATGTTAACAAGCTAAATTTATCAGACTCACTCAATTAGATTTAAAATGCGATTATTAATAATTACTCTATTAGTCCTCACACTCTCCGGCTGCTCTGGTTTATTAGCACGCACGGGGGAAAATCCTCAAACGGGCAAACCCCTTGCAGGTTTAAACCACGCCACAGAAAATGCATTATCCTGTAGCCTGGTCGTTTTATATGAATTTTTTCCAGCGTTAATAGTCACAATCCCCATTGGGCTGGTCGATATGGCCACTTCTTTTGTTACTGATATCGTACTGCTACCAATTGATTTACTAGTCGATGAACCGAAACACTCTAAAGCAGAACTGTGTGAGATCAAATGGGGGCCGTGACCCACCCCACAAAAAACTAAGCAAATAGTAGTATTTCCTAAAAAAACAAAGCAAAATCAGCAGCTTAAAGGATAACAAAATCCGCTTCACCCGATGAAGAGAGCTGTATCATCAAATACCCAATACTTCTTTTATTGCTAATCACTAGCATCCATAGCGCTTATGCCGATACCCCAAGCTCATTTCGAGCCGCCAAAAAACAAGCCGTACAAATATACCAAGGCCACAATACCAGTTTCTATTGTGGTTGCGATATTACCTGGAAAGGTAAAAAAGGCGCTGGCAAACCCGACCATGCCAGCTGTGGTTACCAAGTTCGCAAACAGCAAAAGCGCGCCGCCCGCACAGAGTGGGAACACGTCGTACCCGCTTGGGCGTTTGGCCACCAGCTGCAATGCTGGCAAGAAGGAGGACGAAAAAACTGCAGCAAAAAAAGTCCACAATTTAAAACCATGGAATCAGACCTAAACAATCTAGTACCCGCGATTGGCGAAGTGAACGGCGACCGCTCAAACTTTCGCTTTAGCGACTGGAATGGCAAGCCCTACCAATACGGCAGCTGCCCAATGATCGTCGACTTCAAACAACGTAGCGTGCAACCGCCAGAACAAAGCCGAGGAGCAATAGCGCGCACGTATTTATACATGAGCGAACGCTACGACATGTCGCTATCAAGAGCGCAATACAACCTAATGCAGGGCTGGAACAACCGTCACCCTGTCACGCCTTGGGAATGCGAGCGCGATCGCCGAATAGAAAAAGTACAAGGCTGGAATAATCATTTTGTAAGCGACAATTGCCCACGATTATAACGCTACAAACCAATACGCCTAGAATGCCAATACGCACTCTGCCAATAGGGGTTATCTAATCGCGATAGCATAACCCCGCGCGAACTTGATGTATGAATGAACTGTTTTTTACCAACATAAATACCAATATGACGCTGTTTATAACCGGTATTGAAAAAGACCAAATCCCCAGGTAATAAATCAGACTGCTCAATCACCTCACCTTTCAAAGCTTGTGATTGCGTCGTACGAGGAAGACGAATGCCAAATTCTTCGGCAAAGGTTAAATAAATAAAGCCAGAGCAATCAACTCCCTGCTTGGTTAACCCGCCATAACGATACGGCACCCCCTCCCATTCAGACAACTGTTCTAACAACTGGCTACGCACCTGCGCATGATTACTCATATCAACAACATCGCCAGTAGATGTCATCGCGTTAGCAGGCAACATGGTCTCTGGGCGACTACTCGGAACCGAGCTGCAAGCCGCTAAATAAAAGCCCCAAAAGACAATCAAGGTTAATCTCATCACAATACATTTACCCTCATTATCACTCACTCATAAACCTCCATTATAGCGCCATTACACAAGGCAAAAACCGCTCAATATAAATGCTTATATTGGTAGGAGATTACAAATTTATCATATATGATTTAAAGCATATATAGACCCATTGTAAAAGCGCTTACATCCCAAGCATCAGCCTCAACGATTAGTAAATAAACAGCGACAGAACAGCGCTTCATCGACGCCAATACGAGACCTCCGCAATGCAACACAACATTGATCCAATGATCACCTCTATTGATACTGAACTTCACAGCCTAGTAAGCAAAATCAATATTCTAGATGCTGTAAAACCGCTTAATTATTTACAAGAAAAAGAAGCGTTTTTTGCCAACAATTTTTCAACAGGGCCATCGTTTATTTACAAGACGAACGATGTCGACACGTTTGCACTGAAACGTAAGCTCTACAACCTGCCGTTAGAAACAATTAAAGACGAAGACCTTTATACCCTCTACAAAGCCGTCATTGACTCTTATGCCGACAAGGTAGATCAGTACAAATCGATCGGTACCAATGAGTTCCTTTACGACTCATTACGATACTATGGCGAACCCAGTGAAAAAGACATTCACAACGCCCAATTCATTCTGCACCTCCCCCCAAACCCAAACGACAAAGTCGGTGATCTGGTCGATGCACAAGGCATTGCCAAAATCTTAACGGCGATGGTAGAAGAAGAAAAATACACCTGGGAAATGAAATTTGATGAAACCATGGTCGCCAACGCCTTAGTATCGGGCACAACCGTGCGCATCAATAGCAACGCCAAATTATACGAAACCGATGCCCATGCCTTAGCGCATCATGAACTGGGCGTACACCTAGCCACATCATTAAATGGCAGCATGCAGCCACTGCGTATTTTATCGCTAGGTTGCCCAGTCAGCACCACGACTCAAGAAGGCATGGCGATTTTAAGTGAGTATTTATCGGGCAATTTAACGCTACAGCGTTTAAAAACCTTAGCCTTGCGCGTGATCGCGGTTAAATCATTAATAGAAGATAAGAACTTCCGCACCACCTTCTTGATTCTAAAAGAAACCTACAACGTAAATGACCAACTAGCCTATACCATCACCGCCCGAGTATATCGAGGTGGCGGCTATACCAAAGACTACCTTTACCTGAAAGGTTTCAGCTTAATATTAAACGCCTATGAGCATGAGAAAGACTTTAACAACCTGCTCGCCGGTAAAACATCACTAGAGTTTTTACCCTTAATAACGCGTTTAATTGAAAAAGAACAACTAATTGCACCGCACTTCATCACCCCCGCCTTTAGAAAGCCGGTGGTTAATGATGCGGTTAATACCTTCATAACCCACGCAATACGCTAACTGAATAGCCTCTAAAGATGCTGAATATATTCAACAAAACTGTAAAACATCGCCGACATGATGAACATATTCAACACACAGATAATACCACCCCCCAACATACCCTCAGAATACGATAGCGCCCTAAGCGCTTTCGCAATCGGCGGATAATGCGCATTGGCCGACAACAGCTGCCTCCCCTCCATATCAACCTGCTTGCAACACCGCTCACCATCTCCCGCAGCCAACACATGGTCACTTCGTGGAGTTAACGACCTATCGACAATCAGAAGCACCGTTACCATGTTTATTGAGAAAAATAGTACAAAAATCAATTAAATCAAATAGTTATATGTTTTTTCTCTTTTTTAGTTGGTTAGGCAAATAACGGAGAAATCAACCTTTATAAAAGGATATTTT
>JBLGBO010000028.1:0-37720 GCA_047616865.1 Oleispira sp. | reverse complement strand
GATTAAGATAAAATCCGCGCCATTATTAGATCTACCTTGATGAGTCAAAAATGCCAGATAACACCAATTCGATTGATGCACAGAATCCTAGCGAACTAATCGCTTCTAGCAACCACGATAGTAGCGGAAAAATCGGCTTCGTAAGCCTAGGCTGCCCGAAAAACTCTGTGGACTCTGAGCGTATCCTTACGCAATTGAAAATGGATGGTTACGACATCACCAATACCTACGAAGATGCTGACGTAGTGGTGGTTAATACCTGCGGTTTCATCGATGCAGCGAAACAAGAGTCGCTAGATGCTATTGGCGAAGCTATGACGGCTAATGGCAAAGTCATCGTGACCGGCTGCATGGGTAAAGGTGCTGACGCCGATCTAATCAAGAAAGAAAACCCAGGAATCTTAGCAATTTCTGGTGCTCATGCTTATGAAGAAGTGATGACCGCAGTACACGAGTGGGTGCCACCCAATCCAGACTTTGATCCTTTTACCGATTTAATACCGGCCCAAGGCGTTAAGCTGACCCCACGTCACTACTCGTACCTAAAGATTTCCGAAGGCTGTAACCACAAGTGTACCTTCTGCATCATTCCAGACATGCGCGGCAAGCACGTTAGTCGCCCGATTGGTGATGTATTGGAAGAAGCCAAGCGTCTAGTTGATGCGGGCACAAAAGAGCTGCTCGTTATCTCTCAAGATACCAGCGCGTATGGCGTTGATATGAAATTCCGTACGGGCTTCTGGAATGGCGCGCCGGTTAAAACTAACTTGCTAGAACTCTGCCGTGAATTAGGCAAAATGGGCGTTTGGGTTCGTCTGCATTACGTTTATCCTTACCCACACGTTGACGACATCATTCCGCTGATGGCCGAAAACCACATTCTGCCCTATTTAGACATTCCGTTTCAGCACGCAAGTCCTGCAGTATTGAAACTTATGAAGCGCCCTGCTCACGCTGAAAATACCTTAGCACGCATTAAAAAATGGCGTGAAATTGCACCTAACATCGTATTACGCTCTACCTTTGTGGTTGGCTTCCCAGGCGAAACAGAAGAAGACTTTCAGATTCTCTTAGACTGGTTAGAAGAAGCTGAATTAGATCGTGTCGGTTGTTTCAAATACAGCCCAGTAGAAGGCGCTAGAGCCAACGCGTTACCAGACCATGTACCAGAAGAAATTCAGCAAGAGCGCTGGGAACGCTTCATGGAGAAGGCGCAAGAAATCAGTACACGCAAGCTTGCTCGCCGAGTCGGTCAAACAATGACAGTATTGATTGATGAAGTGGATGAAGAAGACGGTGCAGTAGGTCGTACCATCGCCGACGCGCCAAACATCGATGGTATGGTTTACTTAAATCAATATTTCGATTGCGCTCCAGGAGATTTCGTTGAAGTGAAAATCACTCACTCTGATGAATATGACCTTTGGGCTGAAGCTATTTAACCCCCAGTAACGTAGCAACTTCACTTCCTCTGCTAAGCTAATAGTATTGCTCAAATAGTATTAGCCAGAGGAAGTGTTTTATGAAAAAAGCCTTACTTGCGACCCTAATACTCTCTTTTTCTGCACTAGGCTTTGGCAGCTGGTATCTATATCAGTGGGTTCGTGATGAGCTCGGCCTTGATAACGGCTATGTCGCGGTTGCAGGCATCCCACCCGGCAATAAGCTAATCAATCACCCTGCCTATGCTGGCCCCCATCCTAAAGATTTAAAGCGCCCTGAAGAAACTTTTTCTTTCCCTATTGAATACGGTGCAACTGGACCTACAGAACCACTATTTGCCGGTAAAAATCAGTACCCCTTTGTCTGCGATACTGAACGTTCGCAATTAGGCCAACCCCTCGTCGATAATACCAGTGGTTGGGGTGTCCCCGTTTACGCTGAGACCAAGGAAGGCAAACGCTCTGAACTAATTATTGGTTATAGCAAAGATTGCTCACTGCCGACTCGTATTTTCTATGCTTACAATACCCAAGTAGATAGTCGTAAATTTAGCCTAGTACCCGATAGTACGGAGGCGTTACCCCAAAATGCGGAACTCATTATCCGCATGGAAACAGGCACGATTAACCGTTATATGTACGCCATGCTCATGCCTTCCAGCCGCAGTGATGAATTACTTAAACCGGACTTATCAAAATGGAATGGAAAGCTAATATATTATTTTCGCGGTGGTATTGGCGTTGGTTTTCAACAAGGGGTTATGCGCATGAATCACTTGTCTAAAGACATGCATCAATATTTAGAAAAAGGCTTTGCTATTGTTTTTTCAACAGCGACCGAAACCAGCAATGGTTACAATATTTGGTTGCAGGAAGATACGGCGCTTAGGCTCAAACGTAATTTCAGTACACGTTATCGGGAGCCTATTTTCACTATAGGTTATGGCGGTTCTGGCGGTGCCATTCAGCAATATTTGATGAGCCAAAATAACCCAGGGGCTGTTATCGACGGTGGGGTCGCAATCGTAGCTTACCCTGACATGGTCAGCCAAATAAGCTATACCCTCGATTGTGAATTAACCGAATATTATTTTGAACACCTCAGCGATGATAAAGACTTTTGGCGCAGTGTCGAAAAACGCCCTCTCATTCAAGGCTTAGCGGGTAACCCCAATGAAAGTCGGCGTTTGCAGTGGTTGGATAACATCGCTCAATTATTACGTTTTGAATGGCCAGAGAATCACCAAGGAGCCAATGAGTGTAATTCACGCTGGCGGGGCTCCTTACAATACGTCAACAACCCAGTATTCATGCCTAATTATACGCGTTATAGCAAAAACATTAGACGTCGAGTTTTTTGGACTCAATGGCAAGATAATCGTGAGTTCTATGGCACCGATGCACATGGCCGCGCCCCTATCCCTTGGTCAAACGAAGGAGTTCAATACGGCCTAAAAGCACTGCGAGATAAAGACATTAGTCCACAACAATTTATCGATATCAACAGCAAGATTGGCGGCTGGCTACCTCAAGAAGAAATGACCCAAGAGCGCTATTGGCACGCCAGTGGTGACAGCGTATTAAAGCGTTATTCCAGTTATAGCGAACATAACATGACCCACTTTGGAAAGAGCATGAAGGTCGCGCCGCGCAGTAATGGCAGTATCGACGCGGCAAAAGGGGCTTATATGTCGGGTAATGTCTTTCTTGGCGAACTAAAGAATCCCATTATCGATGTTCGCCCCTACCAAGACGAAGTGCTCGATATTCATCATTCTTGGGGCGCGCTTTCGAGTCGCAAGCGTATTCAGCAGAGGATTGGCGATAATCAATTACAGGTCATATGGCAGCAAGAACTGCCGAATAAAGACTACAGCAAAGCGGTTTATATGATGGACGAATGGCTCACTCGCGCCGATGCCAATGGCGGTAATTATCGTACCGCACAGCCTGAGAATGCCATTGATATGTGCATCAATAAAGAGGGAGGGATTTTGCATAAAGGCAAAGCCGTTTGGGATGGCGCTTGGAATGGAAAAAATCAAGGTGCCTGCACTCAGCTGATGCCTTTTTATCAAGGCAGCCGAAATGTCGCAGGGGAGGATATTTCTTCCGACATTTTCTTTTGCAGCCTAATCCCTGTGCGCGAAGCGATTAATCGTGGCTTTTATGGGGAATACGACATGGACCCGTATCAAGCGCGACTGGAAGAAATTTTCAGCAAGGGTGTCTGTGATTATTCAAAGCCCGACCAAGCACGGCCAGCGGGGCTTTAAGTTTAATCTCGAGTCAGTACTACCTTGCCAATAGTCTTACCCGAACGCAGGCAATCAATCGCAGCATGGGCTTGATCAAAGGTGAATTCATGACCGATATGAGGCGGTGTAATGTCAACCGCCATCATCCTTTGTAACAATACCTGCATCAGCTCGACTTGATCCCACAGCCAGATTAGATTGAACGCCATGACAGAACGATTATCACTAATCATCTCCATCACATCGTATTTAGGTCGACGTAAATACTGCCACGCGGCTTTAAAATAGTTAGGTCGATTTTTGCCCGGGGTAAATTCAGCAGCGCCAAATGCCACCAACCTCCCCATCGGATTTAAGGCATTGAATGAAGCAGATTGCACCTCACCACCAATCGCATCCAAAACAAGATCAAAGGTGCGTTTGTTTTCAGCCAACTGCGCTTTAAACGACGACTGTCGAATCCAAGATTCGAAACCCATCGCCGACAAAAAATCGACTTTCTGCTGACTGCTCACGGTGCCTACGGGCTGACCACCCAAAGCTCGCACCAGCTTCATAGCCTGCAAACCAACACCGCCAGCGGCGCTTTGAATCAGCACCTCTTGCCCTGCCTGTAGATTACCTAGATCATTCAGCGCATACCAAGCCGTTAATGTTTGGGTTAAATACGCCGCACCTTGAGAAAAACTCCAGTCCGTAGGCAATAAGACCAAATACGCTTCTTTGCTCTGAATTTTAGAGGCATAACCGCCAAAGCGACTGACCGCCATAATGCGATCACCCAGTTTAAATTTCTGACAGTCGCACCCTACTTTCGTTACGATGCCTGAATATTCTAGACCGGGAATAAAGCTGCCTTCAGGGGTCGCGGAATACAGTCCCGCTAAGGCGAAGATATCGGCGAAATTTAGTCCCACCGCTTTTACATCAACCTCAACTTCATCATTTTGAAGTACTAATAATGACTCCTCAACCAGTGCCAAGCGTTGAATCGCACCCGCTTTTGGGGTACGCCAAACCTGTCGTCTATTCATAAGCCAGACTCACAAACAAACAGCATTAATAAACGTCACTAGGATAAATCGACTCAGCGTAAAGCTGCAATTCTTGCAGCACAAACATTTTATCTTGATCGTGCTGATAATCCTGTACGGCTTGCTGTAAGGCTTGTAAAAACTGCTCGAAATTCAAACCAGGGCCATTACCCAGCAAGCTATCCATACAGTGTTTAGCCCAGCGTTCATGATCATCTTCTGCCATATACTCTGGATAATTTCGCGCTCGAAAACGAAAGAACATTTCATCACCACGCGGATCTTGAAACTGAACTTTAAGGCTCGCCAAAGACTTAGGTGCTGTGGCATGAATCTGCGCCATAGTCTTTTTATCTTGACCACTCCAAAAACCCCCACTATACAGCAGAGTATCGACATCGGTTTTTGGCGCAAAATCACGTTGCGTATACACCCCATGCAAGTTGGTCAAAATCGAGGCATCTTCAGCCAATAAGGCTTTCAGTGTCGCCAGATTAGCGCGTAATACATCACCGGATATTTCCCAGCGCGCCGCTTGGTCTGGGGTCAGGGTTGCCGCAGGCGCGAGCACTGGGCTTTTATTAATATGAACTTCTTTTAAGCCTAAACGCTCAATGCCTTCAGGCAAGTCAGCTTGCTTTGAAAATAAGCGCTGCTGCATTTGCTCTATGGTTAAACCCGCCAAGCTGCTAGGGTCAGTTGATAGATCGAACGCGATAAAAGAATTTTTATTGCTTGGATGCCAGCAAATCGGCACTACAATTGCCATGCATCCGCGATCCACGCCATACATTCCCGACACATGAACCAACGGCTTATGATTATCAACGTCGACCAGTGAGGCCAGCTTATGCTTAACTCGATGCTCGTACAGATAACGGTATAACTTGGGTTGCTTTTCTAACAGTAACTTAGCGACAGCAATGGTTGCGCGCACATCCACTACCGCATCATGAGCTTTGCCCAGATCAATGCCATTAGCCGCGGTTAAGTCTTCCAAACGGAAACTGACTTTACCCTCTGCATTCTTTGGCCAGTTAATGCCCTCGGGGCGCAAGGCATACGCGCAGCGCATTACATCAAGAATATCCCAGCGAGAATTGCCATTTTGCCATTCGCGCGCATAGGAATCGTAGAAATTTCGATACAAGGTATAGCGTGTGACTTCATCATCAAAACGAATGCTGTTATAGCCTGCTGTACAGGTTTCTGGCACAGACAAAATTTGATTGATTTGATCGATAAATTCATTTTCTGGCAGACCATCTTGCAAGCATTGCTGTGGCGTAATACCAGTAATCATCAACGCTTGCGGATGGGGTAAATAATCGGGGCTAGGCCGGCAGAAAAACTGCACAGGCTCATCGATTTCATTGAGATTTTCGTCGGTGCGAATACCGGCAAATTGTGCAGGCCGATCGAAAGAAGGATCGGCACCAAAAGTTTCGTAATCGTACCAAAGAATAGACTGACTCATTGCACCTACTTTTTATTAAGGGGCGATGCTTGATCAGCCCCACTTGTGTTTAAGGAACGACAACCAAAGGCGACGCCAGAGTTTTACCTAAAGTAAAGAATCCATGGGCATCACGGGAAGTTTGAGTGGGTAATTCTTCCATTGGCATATGGCCAACACCTTCGTACACGATGGATTGTGAATCAGGCAGTGCCTGTTCGAATTGCTCCATAATGCTGAGTGGAACCCACTCATCTTGGTCGCCCCACATTAATAGTGTTGGAATTTTAATTTCTTTGACTCGATCGCCCAAGTGAGGATTTTTACTCTGTTCTTTCATCGTCCGAAAAACATTCACTAACGCTTCGCGGTTACCTTGGCGCATGGTCAAATCAAAATAGCGCTGCTGCAGTTTATCCGTCACTTTATCTTTATCACCAAACGCCGCTTTGATATTCATATTAACAATGAACTTAGGCATCATAAAACCTGACATTTCACCAATAACGGGCAGCGCCGCAAAATTCATAATAAATGGCATGTCCTGAGGAAAACCTGCAGCATCCAGCAAGACCATTTTCTTCACTCGATCAGGGCGATGCAGCGCATAGTTCCAAGCGATATAGCCGCCCAAAGAATTACCGGCTAAATAGATGTCATCAATGCTTAGTTTATTAAGAAACTTCTCTAATTTATCCACCATATAAGAAATTTCATAACGATCAACACTTGGGTCACTGCCAGTCAAACCGTGGCCAGGTAAATCAATACGAATTATACGGTAATGTGGCGCTAAACGAGCAGTCCAGTCATCCCATGTGTGCAAAGAAGACGCAACGCCATGCAATAATACCAGTGTTGGACCCGTGCCTTCATCGCGATAATGAATAATTAAATCATCCACTGCGAGGAACTTAGACGTCTCATCAGTGTATTTATCAGTCAATTGCGCTAGCGGATAAGCCGATACGCCCATCGATGCACAGCCGTGTAAAATCAATAAGACAGGAATTAGAACAAATTTAAGCCACTTCATTGAGTATATCCTTGTTATAGTTATTTCGTTTTAGGATGGTGAGCTATAGAATGAGCCGACTTTACCACAGCAATCGCTCTAACCCAATTCTATGGCGGCTAAATTAGTAGTAGAATAGACCTTATTTACATTTGAGCCTTTTGAGCATTAGTTTCAGGACGAATTACATGGCGTTATTAGAAAACATTTTCAATCCTTCTTTCTTAAAACCAAAGTGGCAGCACAAAGATCCGGCGGTGCGAAAGCTTGCATTAGCCAAGCTAAACGATGAAAAAATCTTAGCCCAGATTGCGGAGCAAGATAGCGATCTCAGCGTTCGCTCTTCAGCCCTTGCTAGAATTAAATCGCCACAGCAGCTCGCTGAATTTTTAGTTTGCGAACAGGCAGAATTGCGTCAGCAAGCCCAGCAGCAGCACCTTGAGCATTTATTGCCCTCGCAAAATATCAGCGACCTAGCGACGATCAAAAATGATAATGATTTGGTTAATATCGCAACCTATACTCAAGATGATGAATTACGTTTAGCGGCGATTAATAAATTAGACAGTGAAAGTATTCGCTTAGATATTGCAAGTAATAACCCAGTGTCTAAAGTGCGCATGGCCGCTGCCCAAGGCTTAGAAAAAAGTGAGTCGCTACAAAAGCTCATGCACGTTGCCCAAGGTAAAGACAAAGCCCTGTATCGCTTTTGCAAAGATCAAATAGCGACCAGTAAAGCCGCTGAAGATAATGCCAAGTTACGCCAAGAAAAAATTACGGCGGCAATCACCAGCGCCAAACATCTTGGCAAAAGCACCTATTCTCCTGAATACAACGGTCGCCTACAGTTATTAAAACAAAATTGGCTAGCGTTAAATACTCAAGACCCCGAGCAACAGCAAGCTTTTAATACGGCACTGGTTCAATGTGAAGACATCCTCGCCGAACATGTTGCAGAAGAAAAATCAGCTCAAGATAAATTAATAGCTATTACCACAGCTAAAGAAAGCTTTATTATTTTATCAACACAATTACAAAACCTTGAGCTTAACGAGCAAACACCTGAGATCTTTTCTGGTCAATTGCAAGAACTTAAGCAGAGCTGGGAAGCGGCTAAACACATCAGTCACCCAGATGCCGTTCAAAACAAAGAATTCGAAAATATATTACAAGCTTGGCTAGCACTTAATACAACGTGCACCCAACTGGTAGAACAAAAAGAAGCTTTTCAAGCACTGATCGAACAAAGTCAGCAAGTAGAAAAGATGAGCTTAATTAAAAGCCAGAGTCTGCAAAAAGAATTAACCAACGTCGTAAAAAAATTGCCATGGAAAACGGCTGGCCTGAACATCACTATGCCAACTCCAGCACTGCTAGCAGAGCTAGATGACGCACTACAACGTGTGATCAAGCACAACCAAAACTTAACCGCACACGAAGCCGATAGCTCGAAGCAACTTGCTCAACTTTTAACCGAATTAGAAAACCATATAACGGAAGGCCATTTAAAAGACGCGAATAAAAGCCACCAGCATATTGTGCAGGCGATGAAAAAAATCAGCCAGCAAGAAGCTAAAAAATATCAACGCCAATACCAAAACCTAACCGCGCAATTAACAGAGATTCGCGACTGGCAAGGCTATGCTGCAACGCCTAAAAAAGAAGCGCTGTGCGTTAGTATGGAAAGCTTGATTGGCAGTGAAATCGACCCAGCCATTTTGGCCGACAAAATACATAATTTTCAGGAAGAATGGAAAGCGATTGGCCCAATTGCTCGCCAAGATGACAAAGTACTTTGGAGTCGCTTTCGCGCTGCGGCCGATAAAGCGTACGAACCTTGTAAAGCGTATTACGCTGACATGGCAATTCAACGCCAGCAAAACTTGGCCAATCGCCAAGCATTGATCGCTCAGTTGACTGACTACGAAGCAAACATGGATTGGGACAGCGCAGATTGGGGAATTGTACAAAAAACATTAGACGCGGCCCGTGAAACGTTCCGCAGTTTCTCACCAGTCGATCGCCATGAGCACAAAAATAGCCAAGCAACGCTGCAAGAAATTTCCGATAAAATCTACGCCCATATTAAAGAAGAATATCAGCGTAATATCGAAGCAAAAGAAGCGCTAATTAGCCAAGCAAAATCGCTGCAAGATGTTGAAGATTTAAGCCAAGCGATTGAGCAAAGCAAGCAATTGCAAGCTGATTGGAAGACTATTGGCATGACGCCTAATAAAGCCGATCAAAAAATGTGGCAAGAATTCCGCTTAGCGTGTGATGCCGTATTCTCTCGTCGTGATGAACAACGCCAGCAAAACAAAGTTCAAATTGAAGCCAGTATTGAACAAGCTCAAGCGTTAATCATTAAAGCTGAGGCCGCCGCCAAAGAAAGTAATAATGCCAGCAAAGAATCTTTACAGCTGTGCGTATCCGAGTTCGCTGAATTATCGCTACCCAAAGCGCTTTACGCAAAGCTGCGTCAACGCTTATCCGATGCCCAGCAGCAGCAAGACGATCTATTCTCCCAAGACAAGGTCGCCAAAAAAAAACAAGCTTGGATTACGCTAACGAATAGATTATCAGCCATCAGCATGAAGGCTGAAAATGCCGAGCAAGCCGATACACTCTACCAAGCCGACGCAACAGACCTTAAATTGCCGCAAGGCATTGATAAGTCACTCCTTGAAAGTAAGTGGAATGCTGAGCCTGCTTCTGAACTCAGTAGCAGCGACGCATTGCGCAATGCTTGTATCGCATTAGAGATTGCAGCTGGCCTAGAATCGCCTACAGAAGATCAAAGTGCCCGTATGGCCTATCAAGTTCAACGCTTGGCTCAAGGTTTAGGACAAGCAGGCAGTTTACAACAGCAGATCAGTGATTCGGTTAGCCAGTGGTTGGCATTAAACGCCGATCAAACTTGGCAGCAGCGTTATAACCAGGCGTTACTCGCAGCCGCTAAGCAGCTTTAGGAGTTACTCCTTAGCCTTTGATGCAGATTCCATGGATGGAATCTGCGCATTTTCTAAAACTCTAAACTAGCTTGCGAATCACGTAAAAGAAAATCCCTTCACGCTCCTCATCTAATACCAGTTCATGGCCTAAAAAACTGCAGAATTTAATAAAATCTCGACGTGTCGATGGATCAGTTGCTTGAATTTCTACCGCCTCACCAATCGCCATCTTTTTAATTTCATCATGCAACATCATCACAGGCTCTGGGCAGAATAACCCTTTCGCATCCATCTGATGTTCAAATTTCATGTCCGACATATCACTAAAACCTACTACTAAAAAGAATGAGACGATTACCAATAATCGCTAAATAACCATATTTTTCTTATTAACCAACATGGCCAACAATGCCAAACCACACAAACCTGCTGCTACATAATAATGCATTGTATAACCAAAATTAGCGGCAAAGAATCCGGCCAAACTGCTCGCCAGCAAGGTTGATAAAACCACCAAGCACGACTGCAACGCATAATCAGAACCCGCACTGAATTCACGACAGCGATCCATCATCACCGTAAACAAAGCCACCGTCGCCATACCACCGGTGAAATGCTCAGCAATAATTAACGAATAAATCAGCGTCCAATCCAAAGCCGTAAGCAGCGAATACAAACCAATGGCAATACCTTCTAAACAGACAAATAATATCAGCGCTTGCATACGCGGTAAGTACTTCAATAAAACACCACCCAATACAGCACCCAACAAACCTGCAATCGTTCCCCATACCCCTAGGAGCTCAGCAAACTCTGGCAATGTCACCCCTAAATCAACCAAATGGGGACGAATCATCACCGTGCCAAAAGCGTCACCTACTTTATACGTCAGCAATAATAGCAACCACGCGCCAGCCCCTGGCAAGCGTAGAAAGCCCAACCAATGAGTCAATACGGGTGCTCTAACAACCTTAACAACGGCTGGCTGCCAGAACCAAAGCGGCAGTAAACCTAACAACATTAAACTTGCAAGCGCCCATAGCGTACCCGTCCAACCCAACTGAGCGAAAATGGCTAATAACGCACCACCACCCACAATCATACCTAAACGATAGCCCGCAACTTGCACGCTATTACCCAAGCCACGCTGAGCGAGGGCAATATTTTCAACCGCTAGTGCATCCGTGGCAATGTCTTGAGTAACAACAAAAATGGTTAATACCAGCAGCGCGCAAGCAAGGCCAACCGCCGCTTGGTTAATCCAGACGTCCAAAGGAATTGAAGCAATAGCGATTAGCACAAGCGCGGCCACCGCATTGGCGGAAATAATCCAGGTCTTACGGATATGGCCATCGATACGGCCACCGGTTAAGCGCTTTAATGGCTGATAATGATCGAGCAGAGGCGCCCATAGAAACTTCAATACCCAAGGCAGTGCAACCAAAGACATCAAACCAATGGCTTCTAGACTCATACCCTGCTGACGTAGCAAGGTCGGTAATGCTTGGCTAAAAAAGCCGTGAGGTAAACCTTGAGTTAAATATAGGGTTAACAGAACCCACCACTTAAACATGAAGACCGCCAACTGTTCTGAATTAAGTTGGCGGTATTAGAACCCGAAAATACTATTTTTTAAACACTGTTCTTAAACACTGCTCTTAAACACTGGCTTTAAACACTGGCTTTAAACACCGCTGCTTAACCCTTACTTAACAGAGCAGCTTAATCGGATGTTTCAATCATCTGGCGTAAGCTCTGAACAAAAGTCTCAGGCGACTGACCACCGGATATCATATATTTTTCATCAAAAATAAACGTTGGCACTGCGCTCACACCAAGCTGACGCCACTGTTCTTGCAAGGCTCTGATATCGCCCGCATAAACCTGGTCGTCCAACAGCTTACGTGCAAAATCAGCATCAAGCCCCACTTCTGCTACGATGCCTATCAGCACATCATTATCACTAACATCAAGGCCTTGAGTAAAATAGGCATTTAATAATGCCATTTTCAACTCAGTTTGCAGCGCAGAAGATTCCCCTGCCCAATGCAAAAGCTGATGCGCTTTAAACGTATTTAAAATCCTTTGACCTTCAGTGAAGTTAAACTCAAATCCTAACTTCGCACCTAGCTGAGTAATATGATCTCTATTTTGCTTACTCTGCTCGGGGGTGCTGCCGTATTTTTCAGCAATATGTTCACCCAATTCCTGCCCCTGCACAGGCATATTCGGGTTAAGCTCAAATGGCTGCCAATGAATTTCAGCCTCAAGCTCACCATCCAACTGCTTCAACGCCTGCTCAAGACCCTTATATCCAATAACACACCAAGGGCACATAACATCAGAAATGATATCAATACGTAATTTTTTGGCTATTGGTGCAATAGCATCTGCAGAATCAGTCACAATTAAAACCTACTTATTTAAATATTCAACAAGGTAACCCATAAAGCTCGCGGCCTCGCCGCCCGTTACACAACGGTGATCAAAGGTCAGAGAAATGGGCAATACTTTTTCATTCTCTCTTGGCTCATAGATGGCGCCAATCCCCACAATTGCAACCATAGGGGGAACCACTATCGGTGTGCCATAACGACATACGGGATTGAAAGAACCATAATTCGATAAAATAATGGTCGCCCCCATCAGTTCCGACGCAGGTATATTACGATTGATTACCGCGTTTTTAAGGGCTGTTAAACCTGCGTTTAAATCCTCTTCACTACGGGCCTGAACTTGTCGCAATACAGGCACAAACAAACCCTGTTCAGTATCGACAGCGATACCAAGATCAACAAAATCTAATAAACGACGGGTTAAGTTTTCACCATCAAACCAGACGTTTAATGCCGGTTCTTTTTCGCAGGCATAAGCAATTGCCTTAGTCAGAGCAATGGTAATATTCTTCACGGGGGCCTTTAACGGTGCATCGCCGAATAGAGTTACTGGCACGACTTGCTGGTGACTATTGATCATCACCTTCGCCATGGATTTTCTCACCCCAGTGAGTTTCTCACTTTGTCCATGCTGATGATTTAATCGTGCGGCTTTTTCGACATCATCGGAGGTAAGGCGACCACCTTCTCCAGTGCCTGTTAATTGCTCGACCTTCACTCCTAAGCGACTGGCCAAACCACGCACACTCGGCGAAGCTTGGACCGTATTAACGGAGTTGGCTGAGAAATTGACTGCGACAGAAACGTCATCCCTTTTATATGCAATGTCTTCTTTCTGCGTAAGCTTTGATGACGAATCGGCATTTAAGGACGGAGTCGACGCTAGTGGCTGAGCAGATAAATTTCCGACAATACTCATACTGTCGTTTTCTCCCTGATACTCAACCAAAGGCTCGCCGATATGAACTGTATCGCCAATGTCTCCAAAGGTATGCTCAATAATACCCATTTGGGGAGAGGGTATTTCAACAATCGCTTTGGCCGTCTCCACTGCCAACATAATTTGATCCGTCGCGACCGTATCACCGGCTTTAACATGCCATTCTACAATTTCAGCTTCTATCAAGCCCTCGCCCAAATCTGGCAATTTAAAATAACGCATACCGTGCACCTCAAATAAAAAACAACTGTCCGTTAAAAGCTGCTTGCCATAGTGATTTTTATCGCAGCGGCAATATCCAATTCCGAGATCATATAATGTTGTTCATTTCTGAAATACGGCATCACGGTATCAAACCCGGTGAGGCGCTTTATGGGTGCTTTGCAATATGGCATTAAATGCTCTGCTACATGGGCCGCTATTTCTGCCCCAATACCGCAAGTTTTTGCCGCTTCATGCACAATAACGCAACGTCCCGTTTTTTTTATCGATGTTTCAATGGTCGCAAAATCAATAGGTTTCACCGTGGCCAGATCGATTAATTCAATACTCACATCAGCCGCTAGCTCATCGACAACAGACAAGCATTCTTTAATGCATGCCCCCCAAGAAATAAGAGTTAAATCATGCCCCTCGCGCAAGGTAAAACACGTATCCAAGGGTAGAGCTTTACCGTTATCCGCTAGGGCAACCTTATCAGTTCGATATAAACGTTTAGGCTCTAAGAAAATAACCGGATCTGGGCTTGCGATCGCGGCCAATAACAAACCATAAGCCCGCGCGGGTGAAGAAGGTATCACGACCCTCAAGCCTGGCACATGAGCAAACAAGGCCTCAATACTTTCGCTATGATGCTCTGGGGCATGAATTCCTCCGCCAAAAGGCGCTCGAATAACAAGCGGACAACTTAACCGACCACGAGTACGATTACGCATGCGGGCCGCATGGCACATCACATGCTCTAACGTGGCAAATATAAAACCCATAAATTGAATTTCAGCTATCGGCCTCAACCCTGCTACGGCCATTCCCACCGCAGCCCCCGCAATGGTCGTTTCCGCTAATGGCGTATCCATAACCCGCGACAGCCCAAACCTTGTTTGCAAGCCCTGAGTTGCACGAAAAACACCCCCATTTGTGCCTATGTCTTCACCTAACAAGACGACCCGCTCGTCCTTTGCCATAGCATAAGCCAAGGCTAAATTAACCGCTTCGACTAGGCAAAGTTCTAAGGGCTTAATATCAGCAGTCGATATCATAAATCACCTCTATTGATTACGCTCAAATCACGGTTGCGTAAAAATTTTTCACTGCAAGCACTCACTTGATCATCAAGATTAACGGGCCATGTTTCGTATAAAAAATCGAACATCGCTTCTGGCTGTTCAGCCTCAATATTTTGGTAAGCCTGCACGGCGTTTTCTAGCTGTGCTTGGCAATCATTTTGCAAGTGTGTTTCTAGCTCTTTACTCCAATACCCCTGACTATGAATATATTGCTGTAAGCGCTTTATCGGCTCATTCTGCCACGCTGTATCGACCTCTTTTTGAGCACGGTAACGACTCGCATCATCCGCGGTTGTATGGTCACTTAAGCGATAACTAATCGCTTCAATTAACATCGGCCCTTTGCGCTTTCGAGCACGAATTAAAGCAGCAGTAATTACATCGTAGCTGGCGATAAAATCATTACCATCCACCTGCATACTTGGAATCGCTGCTGCCAAACCTTTTTGCGCCAAGGTTGGTGCTCCTGATTGCACATGGCGTGGCACCGAGATCGCCCACTGGTTATTATTAATCACAAAAACCACAGGTAAGTGCCAACTGCCCGCTAGATTTAATGCCTCTAAAAAGTCGCCTTTAGACGATGCACCATCCCCAAGAGTGCATAACACAGCTTGAGGTTTTTGTTGAATTTTTAACGCACTGGCAATTCCCACGGCATGACTGGCCTGAGTCGCAATCGGCACACAAACGGGCATATCAATCGCAGAACCATTTTGGGCGGTAAACCCACTGCCACGTTCATCACCTCCCCAATACAATAAAAGGTGCTCCATTAAATGGCCCCGCACCAATAACGTACCGTGGTCACGGTAATAAGGCACAAAAACATCGTCTTTCTCTAGTGCCATACCGCAGGCAACCGCAATCGCTTCCTGCCCTAAACTTGAGGGATAAGTGCCGATAATTCCGGTACGTTGCAAGGCGACCGCTTTTTGATCGAACGCACGGGTGAGGTTCATCCAACGATAGCCTTGCAGTAATAATTCTTTATCGTTAGCGGATTCAGAAGTCTGTAGTAATTGCCCACTTTTCGATAAGTATTGCACGGGCTTAAGTGCATATTGTTGCTGCAATAAACTCTGCTGCTGAGCTAAGTAGCTATGAAAATCATGCGGCATCATGAACATCTCCTTTACTGGCGACATTAATACTTTCAGCGCTGGTTAAGCGCTGCTGAGCCAACTCATTTGCCACTTGATTGATGTTATTACCGGATGCTTTAGCGTGTTGAAAAATAGCATTGAGCGTTGGATAGATTTCATGGATTTTCTGACTGATTTCGTCAGTGATTTGGACATTACCTCGCGGATTATTTTTCGCTTGATAATGCACAGAAGCGAAAATTAAACCACCGGCATTAATGACATAATCCGGAGCATATAAAATATGTCGCTGTGCCAAAACCTCAGCAATATCATCATCGGCCAATTGATTATTTGCACTGCCAGCGATGATTTTACAACGTAGATCACTAACATTATTAGCATGAATAACGCCACCTAACGCACACGGCACCAAAACATCGCAAGATTGAGTTAATATCTCATCCGTACTCACAATGTTAATAGCCAAGGTTTTTGCAAGATTGCATTTCTCTTCATCAGGATCGGCAGCAATCACATCAGCGCCCAACTGAATAAGCGCTTGGGCTACTCGCCACCCGACATGACCTAAGCCTTGGATAGCAAAAGTTTTACCAACGAAAATACTCAATGAAGTATCTGGGCGCTCGTCATTGCTGATAACAGGGTTAAAATAAAAGTCCAATGCGGCCTTTATACCAACAATCACCCCCTCTGCTGTTGCATCTGCAGGATCACCAATATTACTGGCACTGGCCACATGACATGTGTGCTTAGCCACCACGTCCATATCAGCGACTTGTGTGCCCACATCCATCGCCGTTATATATTGGCCTTGCAGTTGCTCAACACATTGACCAAACCAGGAGAATAGAAATTGACGATCGATTTTGTCAGCAGCGACATTATTCGGTAAAAGAATGACCGCCTTACCGCCCCCTTGGGCAACATTGGCTAACGCCGCTTTATAGCTCATGCCTTGCGCTAAGCGCATTACATCATCAAATGCTAATTGTTCATTGGCATAAGTCAGGCAACGACAGCCGCCTAAAGCAGGACCTAAATGGGTATTATGAAGGGCAATAATGGCGCGGTATTCATGCTGATCTTGGCTAATTGTCCGAAAACAATGCAGCGCCTGCATCTGCATAGACTGCATACGTTTAAACATGAGATAGCTCCTCTGGCTTGTGGCCTCTGGCTCAGAAAGGTTGCTTGTGGCGCCCTTCTGCTCATTATTAAGTGTGCGAACTAAAACGTTTACTGAATGTGTGTTTAAAGCTTAGCCCTATAGAAGAATAACGAAAAACAATTTCTCTGATTTTTTATTCTAAATACAACTAAGTAAATAATTTAAAGAACCATAAAAAAAAGAGCCATCCTCTAAAAGCATCCTCCAACTTTTGCATCTGCTTAGCTTTAGGCTAGTCTTTTTATTAGTAGTCCTAGCAGATAGAGCAAATAGATTGACTGTTATTAAATAGAATTTTCATACTTGGATAACGTGGATGAACATCAGCCTAATGATTCTGGATAATAATCCCGTTTCTAGAAGTGATCTTAATAAGATAATTTGTGATATTAGCCATCACCTGGATGCTAACTCGGCTTGCAATACCGAAGAGTCGAATACCGTCAGCAAGCCCCCTCATATATCCATATTCGAATGTGATAATTTCCGCGAAGCTATCGATACCCTCAATCGTGATTCGATTGATATCATAATCATCAACATTTCATCCATCACTATTGAAAAATATAAAGACGACTGCATCAAACTTAGAGAAATTTATGCACTATCACCGATTCTTGCAGTCACAGATTCCACAAATACACTAAATCTAGACCATTTCGATTACATAGACTTTGATGATATTTTAGAAATACATTACATCACACCCCAAATGCTATTACGCGTAATGTCCTCTGCCATACAACGTTCCAAAAACTATTCGTCATTTCATACCAGCAACCAAAGAAAAATAATCAGCAGCAGTCTACTGGAATTATTATTAGATAAAAAAGGCCTTCTCAGCGTCGCTAATGCTTCTTGCCAGATAATAAATTCACAGAGTTCAAATTCTAATTATAGCTCTGCCAGCATCTATACCATCCATGATGATAAAGTAGAACGCATTGCACACTCGGGGACTAAATACATTGAAGAAACCGAAGATGAAATATTTGAATATCAAAAAAAGATATATTCTTTAAAGTATTCTCAAACCAGTCCCGATGAGTTTCACTATCTCAAAGAGATAATAAAAAATAAAATAAACGTCACCATCCCATTAAAAAATAACAATGATATATTTGCTTTCTTAAAAATAGAATCTGAACATGACATCATCCACCCCGATAAAGAACAAGATTATTATCGTGATATTTCAAAAACCCTATCCGATGTATTAATTTTGGCTCAAGAACGAGAACGCTTCGAACAGGTTTACAGACAAAATGTTCGCCTGATTGATGAAATGAGCTCTGCGGCTATCGGCATTGATAAGCATGATTTAATCACCCATTGGAACCATCAAGCAGAATTATATTTTGGCATTGGTAAGTCTGATGCAATTAATAAAAGGTTATTTGAACTGGATATTCTCTGTGATTGGCCCGTCATTATTGCCAAACTCTACGATAGTTTAAATAAGAAAGAAAAAAATGAGAAGTTTGATGTTAGCTACAAAAGAAGCAATGAAGAGAATGATCGAATATTATCAATTGCCATAACCCCCTTTATTGAGCCCAACGGCTCATTCACCGGTTATTTACTACTATTAGACGACATCACTGAGAAAAAACACTTAGAAAAAAGACATCAACAATCAATGTATTTGGAATCAATTGGTCAATTATCAGCAGGGATTGCCCACGAAATAAATACCCCCATGCAATACATCAGTGATAACTTGAATTTTCTAAGAGAGTCTTTCAATGATACCGCCAAAGCACTCAGAAGAATCAAAAAATCTTTACTGAGCAATACTTTAGATGAAGATAAGCTCAATACCATTTTTAAAGAAGCAGACTTTGAGTATCTAAGTGAAGAACTCCCCTTAGCCTTTAGTCAAACAACAGAAGGGGTCAATCGAGTCTGTTCCATCGTAAAAGCAATGAAAGAGTATTCACATCCTAACTCAGAAGAGAAAGTTGCGACCAATCTAAACAGCTGCATTGAAAGTACCATCACGATATCTAAGCATACTTGGAAATATCATTCTGATATGGACGTTGATTTAGACCCTAATTTGAAAGATGTTATGTGTCACGCAGGCCCCTTTAACGAAGTTATTTTGAACATCATTGTTAATGCCGCCGATGCTATCAAAGATAGAATTGAAAAAGATGATTCGTTAAATAAAGGAACGATAAAAATACAAACGTTAGGTAAGGAAGAATTCGCTGAAATCAGAATATCGGATACTGGCGGGGGCATTCCCCAATCGATTCAAGAAAAAATATTTGATCCGTTTTTTACAACCAAAGCCATCGGCAAAGGTACTGGGCAAGGGCTTGCACTCTCTTACAGCATCATAAAAGAGCGTCATAATGGTGAATTACATTTCGAAACGGTCCCCGGTGAAAGCACTACCTTTATTTTACAGCTACCCTATAACTAATTGATAAATCTCAACATAAGGAGAATATATTGAGCATTCCAGAAAAAATATTATTTGTCGATGATGAACAAGATATTCTTAGTTCATTTAAACGCCAGTTCAGAAAAAAAGTTGAAGTATCAACGGCGACCAGCGGCCAAGAAGCGCTAGACCTAATGGACAGCGAAGGTGAGTTTGCCGTTATCGTCTCAGATATGCGTATGCCCATCATGGACGGTGCAGAATTTCTTGAGAAAGCCAGAAAGAAATCACCTGATAGTATTCGCATACTACTGACAGGCCAAACAGATCTAAACTCGGCCATTGCTGCGGTTAACAAGGGGCAAATATTCAGTTTTTTGAGCAAGCCTTGCCCGCAAGAAGTGCTGCAAGATACGCTGAAAAGCGCCATTCGCCAGTACCGCTTAATTAATACTGAAAAAGACTTATTACAAAATACAGTAAAAGGCTCTATAGAATTATTAAGTGAACTGTTAGCCATTGTAAAACCGAATCTCTTCAGTAACTTTAACCGCATTAAACAATTCATTCGCCACATGGCCAATGAATTGGGTGAAGCTAACACTTGGGATTTTGAGGTTGCGGGCATGCTCTACGGCCTTGGATACCTAACCTTACCCGAAGACCTGATTGAAAAAGCGCTGAACCCCAACAATGAGCTGACGGCTAGTGAAAAAGTCATGCTCCAGGATGTTCCGTTAACCAGTAGTAAATTGATCAACCATATCCCGCGCTTAGAAAACATTGCTGAAATGGTCAGGCTATCAGATAAGGTGAAGCATTTAATTCATAATGATGCTGGGGCAACTGAAGGACGAATATTACTGGGTGCTGACATGCTAAGAGTGGCGCTAAATTTTGATAAATTGTTGGAGTCAGGTCACAACCATAAATCATCCATCGATCTATTACGACATGATACTAGCTTCAATCAAGAGCTGGTCGAAGCACTCTCATCCATGTCTACCGATAACGAAGATGATGTCGTCACCGTAAAAGTTGAGAATTTATTGCCCGGCATGGTGTTATTAGAAAACTTGGTTACCGATAGTAATTCAACACTATTAGCGAAAGGAACAGAGCTTACTGAAGACTTGTTAGTTCGAATTAAACTCTATACCAAAAACCAAAAAATTAGCCGCCCCATTCAAATTATCGCGTCAAATTAACATACAGACGCGGTAATTCCTTGGGTAACTGAGCAGGGTCCTTAATGACCACGAAACCATTCTTACCAAATAGGTGCGGTAAGTATTCGTCGGCTTCTTCATCAATGGTCACACAAAAAGGCTGTAATCCAGCTTGTCTTGCCTCAATAATTGCCATGCGCGTATCCTCTACTCCATAGCGACCTTCGTATAAATCTAAATCGTTGGGTTTACCATCGGTGATAATCATCAACACCCGTTGCTGGCTTTTTTCCTGCGAGAGAATTTTAATCGACTGGCGAATTGCTGCCCCCATACGAGTATAATATCCGGGTTTTAAATTTTGAATGCGCCCGCGAATATTAGCGCTATAGCGTTCATTAAAGTTTTTAATCATATTAAAACGCACATGTTCACGCTTTAACGAAGAAAACCCATACACCGAAAATCGGTCCCCTGTCGCCGCTAAGGCCTCACATAATAACTGCAGACTGTCTTGCACCACATCAATTACGCGCTGTTTATTATTAATATAAGCATCGGTCGATAGCGATAAATCGGCTAGAATCAAGCAGGATAAATCTCGCGTTTGATTATTAAAAGAACGGTAAAAGCCTTGTTCCGCTCCACTCATATTTGAGCCGCCGATGCCCGCTTTTTTGTCCGCCATAAAATGCATCCAGCTGTCTAAATCCAACTCATCACCATCTTGCTGACGATTTAGCCATTGGCGCACCGGTTTCAAACCTGAAAATTGGCGCCGTAATTTGGCAGCATCAGCGACTAAATGCTGAGGTAATACACCATAATGTTGCATTGCAGTATCGTCCCCCAACCCCACTAGCTCAACATCCGTTCGATCCAACTCATTAATCATGGGTTGTAGGCAGCAAAAATTAGGCTGATAGCCTTGTTTACGATAATCCCATTCGGGTAATAATATGCCTTCGCCCAAACGTAAATCATCATGTTCACTAGAAGGTAAATCCAGATCAAACTTAATACTTGAAGAGGCTGCTTGCCGGTTTTTTGAAACACTGATCACATCCAAATCATCAGCAACACTTTCAGCATCCTCTTCATCAGTATCATCTCCAGCGCGATCGACGGGCACGAACTCGCTGAAGCTGAATAAATTTTCTAAGCGAAAAACCATTAAACCGGTATTCTTTTCATAGTTCTCAACTCGCTCAGCTTTCTTACGCTTACCCTTTTTCTTATTACTCGCCCCTTTGGAATGCTCATCAGCGTCCCCAACCACTTGCTCATTGGCGGCACAGCAACTCATATTGCCCGGATATAACCACAAATAAACAGGATGTGGGGCAAATTCGGCACTGGGAAAAACGTCAAGACTGCCAGGCTCCAATAATGCCTGACGAATAGCAGACTCTTGCTCCGCCGCCGCGGATGTTAAGCTTTCAATAGCAGGTCGGATAGCAAGAAGCGCCACCACCAATTGCTGGTAAATAGCTTTCATGCCAGGGTAAGCCGCTAATACTTTACGGGTTAGGGTTTGATTATCAACGAACCAATTATTGAACCCTTTAGCCTGCTGAGCAGCCAAAGCGACTAGCCAAAGATAAAGATATTTATTGAGTATCGCCGTAGAGAAAAGGCTCAGCTCTTCAGGTAAATGCAGTGCTTCTTGATCACGCCAAGCCAACTCGACTTGTTCATGAGTACCCGCAATTTTTTGCAGAAAACTACGACGCATATAATAGTCTCGCGGTGTAGCGGCATCGATACGTAAACCGGCTTCGCCACCGAGGGCACGAAATAATACACCAATTTCAAACCCCTGATCCTGTAAACGCACCGTCGCATCTTTATGATCAGTTGCGGCTTTACCCGTAATGTACTCGTGCCACTTTAAGCCTACATACTCTTCCACGATCTAATCCTAACTAAGGTTTCTTAGCGTCTTTTATTGAAAGCTACGTTATTTAGAGTCATTGTGCCTTTTTTTGGTTTCAATAGTTTTGACCGGTATCAAGGAGCTGTGTCTTGATTTTTCCCCTTCACTCCAATCCAGCAAGCTTCCTTTGGGATTATCTTTCTGCACTTCCTGACAAGCACTGATGCACTGAGCACATTGGGTACAAGTAAACTTTGCCCGTTTGAAGCTTCTCACAGGCAAGCGCATAGGGCATGCAGTCTCACAATCTTTATCACAGTTTTGACAAGCCTTAGCTCGATCACGATCGAACTTTACCAGCATAGCTTTGCTATTCATCATCCAAAACAAACTTTGCATCACCCCAAAAGCACAACCGTATTTACAAAATAAGTGTCGAGCCAAAACAAAATCAAACGTGAAAACGATGGTGGCGACGATTAAAAATATTGTTGGATATAAACCCACCTCAAAATGAATCAAATCGCTATACAAGGGAATGGGCGGTAATAAATACGATAACAAACCTAGCGCCCATAAAAACGCGATGGTCATAGAAACAGCAACAATAATAACCCAGTCAATCACCTTTCCTCGTCTACCCTCGCGGGCTTTCTCCCAAATCGTCACCCGCCCAGTACGACGATCCATTAAACCATTCACATACTCTACGACTGAAAAATGTGGGCATAACCAACCACAATACAAACGTCCCCATTTATAAAAAATGTAAATACCTACAGTCACACTCATGATCAAGGGCAAAATAAAGTAGCCTAAAACACGAAGCCCTAACTCCCACTGATCGCTGGATTTAATCCATTCTGATGTCATGCCAAAGGACAATACTTGGTTAAAAACAATAAAATTTGTCGTATTCAGATCAAAACGGAAAATATTTAATACGGGAGCTAACAAGAATAATAAGAAAAATAAACTTCTCACCAGCAAGCGTGAACGCTGCAATTGATTTTCTGTCATTTTTTTCACCGACTACCGATTCAGTTCTTGCTTTGCTTACAAACAAAAAAATAGCCAGAGCAGTATTCACTGTGCTGGCTATTCCTTATCTCAAAATGCTTAAAACAATCTAAGCTTTTTCTAACTGGGGTTCTTCACCACCGACAAAGAAGCTAGCAATATAAGCCACTAGGCCTGTCATGAAGACGACTCCTGCCACTAAACGCAGCCAGTAGAATAAGGCTAACTTGTCTTGCGTCGCCATAAAGCTCAACGCTTCACCTGACTCAGGTAAACGCTGCAACCATACTTGCAATACACCCGCACCCGTTAAGAACAAGGTGATGAATACCATCGCCACGGTCATTAACCAAAAGCCCCACATTTCAACCACTTGTGCTTGGTTACTATTACCATTTGGGCGTCCGCGCATAATCGGCATCGCGTAAGAAACAATAGTAAGAACAATCATCACATAAGCGCCGTAGAAGGCCATGTGCCCATGAGCTGCAGTGATCTGAGTGCCATGAGTATAATAGTTCACGGGAGCCAGAGTATGTAAGAAACCCCACACACCTGCGCCCAAGAACGCCATGACTGCACACCCTAATGCCCATAAAGTAGCAGCACGATTAGGGTGTTCACGACGACGACGGTTCACCATATTGAAAGCAAACAAAGTCATCATGAAAAATGGAATTGGCTCGATTGCAGAGAAAATAGATCCTAACCATAACCAATACTCAGGTGCACCAATCCAGAAGAAATGATGTCCTGTGCCGAGAATGCCCGATATCAATGCCATCGCGATAATCACATATAACCATTTCTCAATCACTTCACGATCGACGCCAGTCACTTTAATTAAGACATAAGCCAAGATAGACGCCATGATCAACTCCCATACACCTTCTACCCACAAGTGAACAACATACCACCAGAAGTATTTATCGAGTGCTAGGTTCTCTGGATTATAGAAAGAGAACAAGAACATTAAGGCTAAACCTAACAGACCGGTTATCAAGACTAGGTTAACAACCGTCTTACGACCTTTAAGAATGGTCATACCAATGTTGTATAAGAAGCCTAACGCAACCACAACCACACCGATTTTAGTAATGGTAGGCATCTCTAAGAACTCGCGTCCCATGGTGGGCAATAAGTCATTACCCGTAATCTCAGCCAAGGTTGCATAAGGCACAGCAAGATAACCAATGATCGTTAACGTGCCAGCCGCTGCAAATATCCAGAATAATGCCCAAGCCAGTTTAGGGCTATGCAATTCTGTTTCAGCTTCTTCTGGAATCATGTAATACGCAGCACCCATGAATCCGAACAGTAACCAGACAATCAGCAAGTTGGTATGCACCATACGCGCGACGTTGAATGGAATCTCAGGGAAAAGGAAATCACCAATGACGTATTGGGTTCCTAAAATCAAACCGAACAATATCTGACCCACGAATAATACGAGGGCGAAGATAAAATAAGGTTTGGCAACAGCTTGTGACTCATATTTCATAATACGCTCCCTACCCTTCTATGTTTGGTGGCCAGTTATTAGTATTAATCTTAGAGGCATACTCTAAGAAATCCGCCAATGCATCTAGGTCTTCATCTGAAAGATTAAACTGCGGCATTGCACGACGACCTGGTATACCTAATGGTTGCGCATTCATCCAACCTTTAAAAAAGGCTTTAAATCCTGCTTCGCCACCACGACGCTGGTAAACGTTACCAAGTTCAGGAGCAAAATACGCACCTTCGCCTAATAGTGAATGACAGCCTACACAGTTATTGTCTTCCCATAATTTTTTACCATGGGCGACAGCTTCTGTTAGATTCTCACGATTATCCCGATCAGGCATTTGCCGTACGGTGTCCATTGTCAGTCCTACGAATATAAGGATGAAGAACAGACTTCCCCCCATATACATATTTCTGGCCATGCTTTTAGTAAAGCGCTCAGCCATGGCTCTCTCTCCTCGACTAGTTATAGTGTGTGCAGAGTGAACAATACGCTTTACAGTTCTTGAAACAGTGATTCAAATCAATACAAAACTAGTAATCCGCAGTGCAGCGGTAGGATATGCACATTAACGTGCAGCTAATTGATTTAGGTCGGTTTTTTGAGGAATTTGTCTTGCAACGATAGGTAAGAAAAGAAGTACAGCGGATGAAAACTGAGAGTATTCAGGATAATACCCTTGCAGCAAGAGTATTATCTTTGAGGCCAAAGAGAAGATTAAGGAGACGTTGCTAAATGCTCACCAATATCTTCTCTTATTTTCTCATAGCCATGCAGAACAACATAAGGCGCGATGCGGGTTTTGTATGTTAATAATACTCGTTTAACAAAACCCCATTTTTTAGCAACGCGCTTCAAGGCATCATCTTGCGGATTTAGCAGAGTTAACATATTAGAGACTTCTAAAATTTCAGCCTCTATATCAATCGATTCCGCCGAGACCCCTAGACCACCAAGCGCATTGGTTAAAGACATATATGCGGTTAATATTTTTTCCATGCGTAATAAAAGTAAACGCACGTAGTACTTTGATTTAGGATCAGCTGATTGCTTATTTTCCTGATGTTCTTTTAACTCATTATTAAGCGCTTGTTGAAGCTCTATATTTTTGAGGTTCCAATTGCCCTGCAAATTGATATTTCGAAAAGCACCTACACCTTCAAACCCTCGATTAACCTGCTCAATAAATATACGCCAGCGTTGCAACAACTCAGGTTTATCACTTAATAAGGCATCATAATTTGCAGATTTTGCGGCAATTGCAAGAATAGGCTTCTTATATCGCTCATCTCCCTCAAAGAAAAGATAGGCACGATAATAGCTCGACATTTGATTGATAGAGATTTCCAAATCGGTGAAGTCTTCTGCTGCCGAGAAGGAACTGCACAAAAATAGTACGATACTGAAGAGAAATCTCATTAAATGCTCACTATTATTTTTAACAGGCGTTAATCTTAAAAAATATGGGACCACAATAATATAAACTAACGCAATATTTACAATATACTTACATATTAAAATGAATTTGAGACAACTAAGGCGCTAGTTTTTTCTTTAAGGCCTTGGCAATCGGCAAAGGGATTTTACTCATTGCACCTAACACATGAGGCAAAAACTTTAACTTAAGACCTTCGTATTCACTTGGCACAATAGCATCAATCAAATGAGGCCCTGGTTCACGAATAGCACGTGCTAATGCATCATTAAACTCTTCCGCTGTGGTCGCGGCCTCTGCTGGCATTCCCATGCTTTTTGCCATGGCAACAAAATCAATTTCAGTTTTAGACAAGTCCAATTGAGATTTTGCTTTTGGCCCTGCCCCCTGCGCACCCACTCGCTCAAGTTCAATATTAAGAATCGCATAAGAACGATTATTTAAAATAATAACCGTGACATCCAAATTCTCATTCATCATGGTCCAAAGAGATTGAATTGTATACATGGCACTGCCATCCCCCACCAAAGCAATCACCGAACGATCTTTGCCGGCAATTGCAGCGCCAACCGCGACGGGCAAGCCTTGACCAATAGCGCCTCCCGTTAAGGTCAACACATCATGCCTTGGCGCTCCCGCAGTACTAATAGGCAACTTTAAACCTGAGGTCTGGGCTTCATCTGAAATAATGGCATTGTCTGGCATAAGCGCACCCACAGCCTCACACACTTTGCTCGCATTAAGCTTACCCGTTGGTAGTTTAGGTCGACCAGCCGGCTGTAATTTAGGCTCTATATCGGTTGCAGCAACCGCTTCCACTAAAGCCTGAATACTGCCTACTGCATCCTGATTAGGATTCACCAAGTGATGCACCGTGCATTTTTTCGGCACTAGATAACTCTGCTTACCCGGATAGGCAAAAAATGAAACCGGCTCTGCACTATCAATAATAATCAAATGCTCATAGCCGCTTAACTGCACCGACGCCATTTCTGATAGGTACGCGATTCGCTCGACATTAGGCAGACCAGCACCGCGCTCTAAGCGTGTTGGAAATACTTCACTGAATAATTTCGCGCCCGTTTTCTCTGCAATTTTAGACGCTGCCAGTAGGCCTTCTTCAAGCAAGACACGACGACCCAATAAAATAGCTGTTTTTTTGCCACGGGTTAATAAAATATTCGCCAGTTGCTCAACCACATCTTCCGCAGCGGTTTCAGTTACTGAAATTAAACCCGTTTCAACGGCAACCCCCCCATCTCCCCATGACATATCTGCGGGTAAAATAAGCGTAGAGATTTGCTGCGGCGCTTTTTGTGCCACCTCTACGGCTTCGGCGGCATCAGCACCGACTTGCTCAGTTGTTAAACTCGTGCGTATCCAGCTCGAAACATTACGCGCAACCGTAACAATGTCGGATTCTAGCGGCGCATCATACTGTTTATGATAAATCGCATGATCACCAATAATATTGACCATCGGTACGCGGGCTTTGCGAGCATTGTGCAAATTCGCTAACCCATTGCCTAAACCGCAGCCCAAATGCAATAACGTTGCAGCAGGCTTATTCGCAATACGCGCATAACCATCCGCAGCCCCCGTTGCTACACCTTCAAACAAACACAATACAGCCCGCATATCTGAGTTATCAAGTGCAGCCACAAAATGCATCTCTGACGTTCCTGGATTGGTAAAACAGGTATCAATACCCGCATTCGTTAGTGTTTTAATTAAAGCTTTCGCGCCGTTACTTTTACGATCACTGATTATTTTATTACTCATATTTATTACTCACAAAGGTACTTTTATATTTATTTTATGACAGGTAACTGCTACGAGTATTTTTAAAATTATTCATTAAGTAGCACGCTACCACAATGGACAAAGAAAGAAATAATTGATTAGAGCCGTTGGTTGGTGGTTATTTGATAACGAAGATAGTGAATGCCATTGAAAGGCTCAATGACATGCGAAGACAGATAGAGTGACATTTGCGGCCTATCGTAGACGAATACCGGCTTAAGTCTTTTTTTGAACCTGTCCTTTGGTCATTGGCTCGGCAATACTGGATGACCTAAATGAGCTCTTTCAGCAAGACGATGACATCAGCGATCTCTAATAAAGGGGGTTTTCCATCTAAAACGCACAACGTCTTTTCCAAAACTCACATTCTTGAAAGCGTTTTTCCTGGCAATAAAGATTATTACGCTGCTGAAGATAATCTCTCCTGCCTTTCTCAACAGAGCACACATAGTCTGCTAACACTTGCTCGTTACCCGCGAAATGCGCCTTAACAAAATCAGGTGCGCGAGCCGCGGCCCAAAGCGCCGTCGTTATGCCGTGAGCAGATAAAGGATCAAAAGCGACAGCGGCATCACCAATTGCAGCCCAACCCGCTTTTTTATTTATTCCAGCCGCAGGTGAAAGCCAACGCGTAGCCGCACTCGCTAACTGAGGCGGTGCATCTATTACAAACTCAGCGTCTTCTAACCAATAAGCAATATGTTTTGTCTGTTGAATTAATGCCAACCAACTGTCTAGACGAGTGGCCAGCCCCTTAGGCATAAGATCGGGATCAGAGTAATAATTAAGTGTTAAAGAACCAGAAGGTAATAGCGATGCATACCACCACCCGTCTTCAACCGCTTCAAGTAACGTGGCGGGCGTTACCAGCACATTAGAATTTTCTTTTTGAGTTAAAAAACAATAAGCAGCGACAAGATGATCACTGGTTTCACTTTTTATCAGATCAGGATGAGCTTTTTCATCTATCCTAATACCCTTCTTAATTAACGCCTTGTTATTCTGAATCAAAGCCTTGCCTACGACTTGAGCACGCCCCGTAGCATCAATAACAAAGCAAGCATTTAGTTGAGCCCCCTTACTCGCGATAAGCTGCCAGATACCAGCGTCTTCAGATAAAGAAACTAAATTATCTTCAATAATCAAAGTACAGGCTTCGCTAGCCGTTAGAAATAAGTCATGCTCAAATTTAACGCGATCAATAATATTGCCTGCGCCTTCCAAATGAACGGCACTATTACGCTCAACTAGCGCTTCCTGCCCCCAAGCAGAAAACGTAGCATTTGCACGCCGATGGTTAGTATTCTCAATGAGATGAGATAAACCCAGACTCGATAAAATAGGATTAGCCGCAGGCGCTAAAGACTCTCCCACCTTATGACTTTCTGCAAGCCATTCTGGCCGAAGCCACAGTACGTCAAGACCTGCCTGAGCAAGCGATATGACAGCGGCGGCACCTGCAATGCCCCCGCCGATCACCGCAACATCATAAGTTGAATAAATCAGTTTGGCTGATCCCCCATAGAAGGCTTCCAATCAAAGCGAGATTCAACATCCCCCCTGCCAACTTCAACGAACATTTCCTTGGGAATTGCCGACAACTCCCCTTCACCCGCCTTATCAGGCCCAGGGCGTTTAACAACCACACCCATACGCTCCCACAAAGTAATCATATTGGTGATGCCATCCCAGTAACTCGCATTAGCATGATAGCCAATACCCGCGACACCTCGCTTCCAGTCCGCTCGATTTTCAAAGAACTTAACCCGTTCAGCAGCGTCCAATTTTTCGTTCATTAACTGTTCGTAGTTCTTTTCAGGTAATACATCGATGGGTAATAACGCTGGCCACCAAACGGCGGTGGGAAAATCTTCTTGCATTAATACTTGCTGACAACTGAAGGCATCACATTGCCAAGGCAGCCCCATCCAACGCGTTAAATCACCTGCCCACTGATGACCTAATGGCGGCGGCGTTTTTAAAGATCGATCACCTTTTGTCGCTTTCTCTAACGTTAATAAGAGTCCAACATTCTGCACTAATTCAGTTCGTTCTTTATGGGCCAAGCGAAAAGGTTCTACTTTCTTATCGTATTTACGTGCATACATTTGTGGAATTTTCAGATAATACGTTAACTCAACCCCCGGATGAAACGCCCCACCAGAGCAAGGTTCAAGCGCCGCTTCTGTTAAAGCATCAGGCCGCAGTTCTAAATCTAGATCCTCAATATTGCTAATCGCATCCGCTTTCTCATCATCAAAATCATTAATGAAATTACCGTCGGACCAATACTTTAAATAAAGATATTGTTGATCGGGGAATTGAAACCACTGCAATGGACTTCCATCAAAATTAATACCATCACCTAGCATCATTGGCATTTTCAAACGCTCATCCAAATAGGCCGTCGCACTTTTATTATGAGGATTACGAAACTTAGAGAATATTTCTTTACGGAAGGCCTTGTTATTACTCGCGGGGTTAGACAGCTGTTTAATGTATTCAGGATCAGAAAAATCGCCGACACCCAGCCAACCCTGTCGCAGATTAGCCGCTGAACTTACCCATTCCATCAATCCCAAACGTCTAAAAATAGGATAGATGTATTTTCTAAATGAAATAGGACCCTCAATTTGAGGCGTCCATCCCTCAGCCACATTCATATCGGCAACAACATCATACAAGGTGGTGACAGGAGGAATTTCTGGAGCAAAATTAGGACCTATACACGCGACCCAAGCCGTATCAGCTTCCATAACCCGACCATCATCTAAAGTCACACTTGCCTGTACTGGGCCATCGCACCAATCATCATGCCAGCCATCGTTATCAGCAAAACTGGTAATAGCCGCATTGGTCGGGCTTTTAGAAATACCATTAGGGGGAATAACAATCAGTCGGCCGTTATCATCCGTTTTTAACTTGCCAAGTTTGACGTCTGCTTTGTCCCAGAATTTTCCAGAAAATTCATAACGAGCATTTTTGCCATCTTTATTTTCGTGCTTGCCGGAGATTTTCTTTAATCCGCCATTGATAACGAGCATTTTCTCTCGTTCTTTATCCGATACAAAATATTGGTTACGTTTTTTCCCAGGGATTCCAGGGGCAAGCTCACCATTATTCAATGGATTATTAAATCCATACCAAGCGGCCTTGGTATTCGCAAGATGAACGCGCCACTCTATGTTCGCATTATCATCCGTTATTTCACTGATCACTCGGTCTTTATCATCAAAGGCATACACCCGAAAACGCTGTGCCTGTTTCTTCAGCGCTTGTGTTCCATCCTTAAATCCGCCTTCTGGCTGCGGTGGGAGTCCGGGAACTTCTGGAGCAAGATAATACTGATCACTACCCCCAACTCGACAAATACCGATCGCAGGATAAATCCCTAAACGATGAATTTTGGCACCACTTGGCGCCATTTCTCGATGAGTGGCTGCAACCGCAGATTTAGGCATTAAAGGGAACGCGCCTACCGCAGCCAGACTGCCTGCTGTCGCTAAAAAATCTCTGCGCTTTACCGGTTTATTAATTAGATCATCAGTATTCATCAAAAACTCCCTGTAAAATTATGTCAGCATAAAATTCCATGATTAATATGAATGTATTTAATTTTTTTATCAAGAACCAAAACAGCAGACCTGCTGTGCATACGATGTCTTATATTCCAGCCCGCTCAACAATCTCTGACTCGAAGCCATCAATACTCTTTTGGTTCTTCTTAACCCAATACTTCTCAATACCTTCTTTGCCCTGCTTTTCAGACCAATTCGCCAGATTATCGCGATCTTCATCATGACTGAAATACGGCACAGCCATTCCGCAGGATGATTGCACCCTGTTGATATCCAAGACAAAAATTTGCCTAGCAGCCACACTGGCGGGGAATAAAGAGATGTACTTTTCCCAGTCGGCATCTTGCTTATGCAGCACCTTAGCCTTGCCATAAGCGCGCAGAATTAGTGGTTTGCCATCAAAGGCACAAAACATCAACGTCATGCGCGGATTCTGTAGAACATGCGCCGCCGACTCATTACCACTACCCGTAAGATTCAACCAAGCGATTTCTTTTGAATTAATAATACGAAGAGAATCTCCGCCCTTTGGCGATAAATTCACACTGCCAGTTTCAGCAGCCGTACCCACAAAGTAAATTTTCTGCTCAGGAATGAACGCCATATGCTGTTCATTCAATTCTGAATATTGCTGTCCCATTTCATCATCCTTAATTTTTTAATCATTGCATACCGCCCCTATCATAGAATCGAAGCTATATGTTTCGCCGTATAAGCACCGGCTAGCGCTTTCCAGAGTTTCTGTATTCCTGCTCTTCTACCGGTATCGCGCTAAAAATTCACCAAGTTCACAGGCATGCATTATTCTTAATTCTTTCTCAATACTCTCCGACTGTAACAGCCCCTGATAACAAACCAAAGAACCTATAACAGGCAACGAGAATTCAACATGGAAACGATATTGATTATTCTCAATCACTTTATAGGCATTCGCCTTAGGCGTTAACCAAAGCGGAATGGGGAAACCGAAGAAATTTATCTTTAGGCACCGCCAATACCAACCACCGTTAATAATATCGACCGTCAGTTTCATGGTTAATGGCCCTGTTGTTTCAACCCAATAACCTTGCTGAATATTGCCAGCAGGTTTAAATAAAGATTCCACTAACCTCTGGCCATTAAAGCAACGGCCCCAATGTAAGCCCTGATCGTCATGAGAAATGCTGACCACAAGTTGATGAATACCTTTATCAGGTAAGTTCATTTTCTTCGCTAGCCTAGCCCCGATTATTCCAGCAAGACCTTTCCCATAAGAAATGTCAACATCACCCGCAAGCTTGCCGCCTTTGATATGCAATTGCTGTAATAACGGATGAAGATCTCTAAACTCATCACCGAACCAGTTCTTAACTAACGCATTTGGTTTCATTTAGACGATAGCAAAATCAAATAAAAGAATACCGATAACTGCCAACCTAAATATTGCTCTATTACTCACTCTACATCCTTAATTATTACGAACCGCTTTGGGGAAAACCCGACACCAAACATCACTATTGAACGACTGCTGAGATTACAGCCATTAATTAACTAAATCAAAACTAACCCAATCCTGCCCTACCACAATTCGCCCACAACAACCCATCCACCGCCGGTGGAATAATCGCGACTTACGCCCAAAATCCATTGCACCAGCCACCTCAATGATCGACACCAAATCGACATTCACCTATAATCCATTCATTATCTAGAAGCAGAGCCTCTAATTCTTTGTCACAATTGAATTCTAGCCTTTTAATGCCATTGATTGCCCTATAGCAGGCGTTAAACCTTCCATTTTAACAACCCGTATTCCATCCATAAGCTCAGCTTACCCCTAAGCGATGGATACCCTATGACATATTCAGGAGATGATTTTGGATTATTTTGAAATATTAGAAGTTGATAAATCAGCCTCGCAAGCTGATATTAAAAAGTCTTACCGACGATTAGCCGCTAAATATCACCCTGATAGAAATAAATCAGAAGATGCAATTAAACGCTTCCAACACATTCAAGAGTCGTACAGCGTACTATCCGACCCTAAGAAGCGAACCCAATACATTGAACAAGAATACACAGAGGTCTTGAACCCGAAAGAGTTCACTGCATCCTACTGGAATCGAGTTTTAAATGCTTAAGAGTAACTATGTCTAAGACTGTTTCTGTGCCAGCCTATTTGGCTGACGACTATCAAATGCTGACTGAAAATATCGAATCTTATCAAGACCCGGAAGATCCCGATGCCTTTAAAAACTATGTTGATAGTTTATTAGGTCAGCTAAACAAAACACCCGGATTTTTAGACGGCATGCCCGACCAACTCGCTATATGTTTGCTGTATGTGGTTAAAGTGAATTCTGCCAAATTATTACCACTATGCTCAGACTATGAGCCCCAGTGGGAAGACGTTAAAACCTGCGTCAACGTACATAAGAATTTTCGAGACTTAGTGTCGACACTCTCTAAAGAGTACCAAGAACAATTAAAAACGGCGTTACTGCTGCTTTGCTTTTATGATTTAGGCGCGGCAAAAGAAGAGTTTCACGCCGACGTAGATGAGCCTGAAGAACAGGACGAATATGAATACCAGCAAGATTCTAACGATTATTAATACCACCCGATTTAACAGGATTTTATTTTGAGCCAAGAAGTTGCCATTTTAGCTGAAAAAGTCGTTGCGATAACCCGTGAGAGTGGTCGCAATGCGGGTAATATTTTAGAAGATATTGCATCTGAAGATGGCGATCAGAAAATGATCGCTGTTATTTCTGAACTAGACATCATGAGTGTCGCTAAAATATTGAGGGATTTTGACGCCACTATCCCATCAATAGCGGCATGGCTGATGGACCCAGAAACCATCGGAGAAATGTTAGATGTAGAGCCTTCGTATTGGGAAAATGAACTTGAAAAAGGGGGCGTGACCGCACAAGATTCAGTGAAATCCATGTTGTCGCAAATATTTCTTACCCGAGCTGACGACGAAGAAAGACAAACCGAAATTTTAGATACCATCAACCAATCTGAAACGGGACTGTTGTATTTGTCACTGCCTTTTATTGGTTTTGATTTTGAATCCATCGACTTCGAAGAAGAGCCAGTATCGGGTAGCGATGAAGAATTACTAATTAAGATAAAGTCACTTCGCGAGTCAATTTATAAAGCGATTGTTGACACGTCTGTAAACGGTAATCTTGATAACATTGAAGCCATTCTTAAATCCCAGGCGAATAGCATCAGGGTTGGTGAGATAAGCAGCGATACCGACGACATGTTCGAGCCACTATAAGAGAGACTGACAGATGAATATTGATAAAGTCAGGACTAGACCCTTTTTATTACTGATGATCAGCGATGCCGTTGATAGCGGCTTAATCACGCCTGCAGACATGTCGAAAATAGAAAGCCTGTTGGTCGACATGTCTTTAAAAATAGCCAAGAGTTTTTTTTCACCGGTTATCAGTCATGACCTAAAAAAATCGTGCGCTATTGTGATGGGAGTCACGACACTTGGGCTGTTAAAGCTAAGTGAAGGCGATACTCTTAAAGCACAAAAAATTCTGCTAGAAGATACCGTTCTTACCTGTTTCCGCAAGGGCTGGGAAAACGTAAACGCGCTCTTTAAGGCACATGGCCCCGACGCGAATCGCGCTATATTATTAACGAACTACCAATACAACGACAACGAACACAAGGATATAGAATCGATTCATACGTCACTTATGTCCCTGCAGCAAGATGTTAAGCTAATGCAGCAAATAGCGGCCAAGTTTAAAAACCCACTATCAGGCTTAGCTATAGACTTGCTTGAACTCGATGAAGCGACCATTAAAGCGGATGTTCAGCTATCGATATTTGAATCGATGATGAAGCGCCACGACCTTGGCCACAAACAGTATGATGAGATAAAAGCCCTACTGTCTTCTTACCGTGATAAAGCCGATATTTTTAACGATGAATTCAGTGAAGCCACTGAAACCATCCAGAAGAAATACGGTGTAGCGATAAGTCAACGGATTGAAGACTGGCTACCGAGCATTAAGGATAACTTTCACAAAACGTTTGAACTACTTGCCTTTGAAAATAGCGGACCTGAAATTTACATCAGCTTTTTTGAATTAGTCTTGCGTGGCAACATAAACCCCACTCATTTTGTTCACGCCTATGAAAGTCTGTTAGAGCCAGAAAGAATGCTTTACCCAGACCTTAAAATGCAAATAGAAGCTGAAGCAGATTTCAAAGACTTACCTGACGAGGAAGAAGCTGACTTGCCATTTGATACTGATCTAATTAGCGATTTTGGCGACAATACCACTATCGATTATTAGCCTGACATAAGGGATGGGCTAGCTGGCTAAGGTTATCCAGGGTCAGGTTGATTATGTTACTAGTTAAAGGAGTCAACCTCATCGCTGGTTAAATAACGCCACTGGCCCAGTTCAACATCCAAAGAGACTTGGCCAATTTTTTCTCGATGTAAGTGTTTAACACGATTACCCACAGCCCGAAACATACGCTTAACTTGACGAAATTTACCTTGCGTAATCGTCAACAGTACTTCGTTAGAGCTTAGTACTGTTACTTTTGCTGGCAGTGTTGGCTCATCTATCCCTTTCAACATAAGCCCCTGTTCAAGCTTTAAGATAGCCTCATCAGAAATCTCATCACGTAACGTTACTCGGTAAACTTTTTCACACTGAGCGCTGGGCTTTATTATTTTTGAGGTCCAACTCCCGTCATCAGTAATGAGCACCAAACCCGTGGTATCGGCATCTAAACGCCCAACAATATGCAACTCTGATTTTTTATTCACATCTAAATAATTAAGAATAGAAGGGTGACTTTCGTCAATATTCGAACTTAAGGTATTCGCAGGTTTATGGATTAAGATATAACGGAAGGGCCGCAGTTTCAGTGAGATATCATCCAGTGTTACACGATGATTGCCATATACCTGAACTGCACCAGCCGTAAAGACTTTGTTGTCTATTTTCACCATTCGGCGCTGTAGTACATCAATCGCTTCAGTTCTATTTAGCTCAGTACTCTTACAAATATATTTATCAAGTCGCATTCGACAATTTACACTCAAAAGAAAATCAGTAAGGCCTCGCTCTATTTGAGATAACCACTTACTCAAGACATTTTATAACTTTATCGGGGGAAGATCAGCTTTGATTTTGAACTCATTTGAGTAAAACCACGTTTTTCGTGAGTTATTATATTTTGGCATTGAGACACCTTTAAGTTATTTAAAGGTGTCCACATTATCGGGTAAGCTCTCTCTTTTTGTGGGCCATTCTTAATGGCTTTGTTAGTAGTTGATTGTTGTATAGTCATCATATCCATGGTGTTTAATTATCAATTCTTTATCGCTAGAAAATACAAAATTAACCCAAACATGTTTTTCATCACAACCATAAACAATATCTGTAAGTACATGGTCTACAACACCTTCCAGCTCACTTAGATTCAGAAGGGACAAACAAGTAGAAAGACAATTATTTACTGGCTCAGATGGTTCTTGGGATTCTCGCCAAAATATCGTTTCACCATCAAAATGAAGCTTTACCCAATTATTATCAAACTTAAAGTAGGCAACGTTTGCTTGATCAGTAATGGATTCACCTTCTTGGTGCTGGATTAAATAAAACCCTTTACACACTTTGCCAGTTATCGAAGGTTCATTTCCATTTATGTGAAAGCTCACGATTACTCCTTAAGACTACTAACGCTTAAATAACCGGCTAAAAAAGCCATCGGCTTTTTTTGTCCGGTTAATTTTCTTGTTGAACGAAGCCGCTACGCGACAGAAAAGCAAAAAACTCACCATCAACAATAATTCCTCTACGCACTCATCCCCGAGTGCGACTACTAGAGGTTGTTCAAATGAATAAGACCCA
>JBLGBO010000027.1:0-38614 GCA_047616865.1 Oleispira sp. | reverse complement strand
GAGGAGATTGCGGCGGAGGTGATGGTGGCTGCTAATAGCAACTTAGAGCAAAAAGCACTTAACAAAAATTTGGTGGTTCAGCCCCTTTGGGGCTTGGACGCTTTCAGCGCCCCACAACAAAAGCGTTAAGTGTAAGGAGACCTATGTTCAAATTAGATGTAAACGATAATAACGAAATCGAAATAATTGAGAATGGGAACACTCATACAATTCCACTTGAAATGGAGCAGTGGAGTGCTAAAGATTTAAAGGAACACTGGGGAACTGAAATATACGGACTTCTAGACGGATATTATTCGACATTTCTTTTTTTAGGGATGACCATACGAAAAGAACAGGGCCTTTTAAGGGCATTTAGAGCCGTAAGAATTAGAGATGACATAGTATTTGATGAAGTTCTGATTGTGTCACCTTGGAAAGTGAGAGGCTGGAACCCAATGGACATGCTACAGCGCGCAGACTCTACAGCAAGCCAAACTGTGTATGACTATGAGTATAAATCACCCCAGCGTCTTCCTGAATTTTCAGTTTCAGCAAGCGATGTAAGAAAATGGCAAACTTAACAAATGCGGGCACAAACGCTCCACTTCGTTACGCTGGACAGCCAAAGCGACGCACCTTTTGTGTAGGCTGCGCCATTTTACACAAAACGCACATCACTTTGTCTGCCTGTGCCGCAGGCGTTATGTGAGTGAATCAGTATGGTGAAAATTCAAAGTTTTAAACCTTTTGTCGGGGTGCATTGTGAGACAACAGCATCAGGAACTTTATTAAGACAATTGGATATTGAGTTATCTGAAGCCATGATGTTCGGTTTGGGTGAAGGGTTGGGTTTTATATTCTGGAACATGAAGATAATGGACTTCCCTTTTATTGGCGGTAGAGTAAAACCCCTTTCTCTCACTAAAAATTTAGCTAAAAACCTAAAATTAGAATTTGACGTTAAAGAAATCACGTCAGTTAAAAAAGCATGGAATAATGCTAAGGCTTTATTGGATGAGAATATAGCTATAGGCCTACAACTAGATTCTTATTATCTGGAGTATTTTGGCGTTCAAATGCACTTTGCTGGACATTTTGCTGCAATGTATGGCTATGATGACAATTTTGCGTACATGGTCGATACAAAACCAAATGGAGGCAAGGTTAAAACATCGTTAAAAAGCCTCGAACTGGCACGGAATGAGAAAGGTCCTATGTCCGCTAAAAATTTAATTTACTCATTACAAAAAACGGAGCAAAAATTTAATCTCTCAGAAGCAATTGTTACGGCTATTTTAAATAATGTTACGGAGTATTTAAATCCACCGATAAAAAATATTGGTTATAAAGGTATATTGAAGACAAGTGTAGAGATTAAAAAGTGGTTTAAGACAAGTCCAAATATCGAATATGAGTTTTGTACAACAGCTATGATCATGGAAAAATCTGGGACTGGTGGAGCTATTTTCAGAAATATGTACCGTGACTTTCTTCAAGAAGCCTACACTATAACAAAACTTTCTCCTATAAATGATGCGCATAAACAATTTGTGGTTATTGCTGAGTTATGGACAGAAGTGGCAATGTTGTTAGATGGCGCAGGAAGAAATAATGATGAAGCACTCGTAAATAAAGCTTCTGATATTTTGGTTGAACTGTCTAGTAAAGAGTACTTTGCAATGAAAACCCTTGAAGATATAGCGGTGTAAACTCACATAACAAGAATTTCAAGCAGGACAAAATACAGTTGGCTTTTTGTTCACTACGTTCACCTATTTTAGCCAACTATATTTTGCTTCTTAAATGGGCGTTAAGTTACTGGAGTGATATGCGTAAAGGTCTTGTATATATTTCTATCGCAGTAATCGCTTCATTACTGGGCTATTTTGTAAAAGAACTTGAGTCTGGGATTCAGCCGAATTATCGGTGGGTGAGAATTCACAATGATTCAGGCTGTGAAATTAAAGCTGCGAGCATTTTATTTCCTGATCGCACTGTTATAGTTGAGGCTCATCAAATGGATTCAAGCGTGTACCCACATGGCTCTGAATCTGAAATAAATATACCGATATTGGCTTCAGATACATCAAAGTACAGAGTTGGAATTGAATTTAAATCTTGCCCCGATCGAATTAGTGATCCGCAAGATTTCACGAGCGGCTCTCATATTGAAGTTTGGGTGAAAAAAGACAAAATTACTTATGGTGCACGATAAAAACTTAACAAGCGCAGGCTGACGGACAAAATTGCGCGTCACCCGATTTGCAAACAGCCGCAAAACGGTCGCCACACAATTTTCCCGCAGCTGCGGGCGTTAACTGAGTTAAATTAATGAAAAACGTAGTTTATTTTAAAGTATTATCAGTGCTGTCTTTAGCTGGAAGTATTATTGCTCATCTTATTTCTTTGAAATGGAATATAGCTGAAATCGGTTATTTTTTAATCTTACATATAACGACTATGGTGTCTTTCATTGGCGCTTTTTTTTATATTTATAAAGATGTGAAAGGCAGAAGAGGAAATAAGGCTAAAGGACTTTGGCTGGTTAATTATGTGAAGCATGTTATTGGTTTTGTGAAAAGCATGTACCGTGCCGCTAGATTGCAACCTATGCATTTTATATCATGCGTTTGTTTTGTTGTGTTGTACTTTCCGCTCATGCAATATGTGGTTGGTTCATTTGAAGAGCAATTTAACCTATCTAGATATTCTGAAGGCGAAGAGGATATATTGAAGATGGTATCTGGACACTGGATAATTTTTAGCTATATATCATTTATATATTTCTGGTCCATAATGCCACTGCAGATTAAAATTAGAGTTTCAGAGCCAAGAATTCCAGAATGTTAGTGAGACCTTTAATGCAGTTAACAAGGCCATGAATGCTTGCCACTTCGTGGCTGGACGCGAAAACGAGAGCTCAGTGATATATTTAGTTGGCCGTATCGCACACATGTTATTCTATTACTCAAATTTAAAGCTTTGCCGCAGTATTTCTTTTGCTATTAGTTTAATTGGCTTAATGGCAATGTTCGTAGTAGGGATATTGTCGTGGTTTTAGTTAGGTGCCTTAACTCTGCAGTTGTTTGCAGCGTTAAGTCTATTTTTTATAGATTTTGATGAGTACCTGATTGACCCTAAAAGCAATAATGTGCCAAATATTAGGACTGATTTTGAGGCACCATAATATAGAGTAAAAAATGAAACTATCTGAATTAATGCTGAAAATAAGAAATACTCCAGAAGCCTTCTTGCAGGATGATTGTATATTTCAGCTGCGCGCCTTTGTGCGTGGATTTATCCTAGCAAAAAACACCTCTGCTCAATCTATTACAGAAGATCATATTTTGCTTGAATCCATTGATTCTATGATAAAGAATCAATATGGTGTAAACAAAGCCGAACAGATATCTATTGAAGAATTGCTATTTGATCACGAAGGTAAGAAAGCCTTTCAGAAGTATCTAGCATTATGGTTTAAATATTTACAGCATTAAAGCCATAACAATACGCGAAATTCATTCCAGCAATGATTCTAGAGTTTATTCTTTCAATAGGAATCTACGGTATTTACTGGAAACTTTATATAAAGAACATGACCAAGCAATCAGACGTTAAGTAATACAGCTAGCAAGCACTATTTCGCGATTTTGAGCTGGATTTCATTTATTCTAGATTGACGCTGAAAGGGGAGATTGCGCTTACTCTTAGGTGCTCACCCAAGATGCCGTGTACACTTGTACTTTGGTATGACGCTATGTTTAAAAGTCTGCCCCCTTTCCCTTGAGAAATCATTCTATGTCAAACCCCGAAAAACAACATATTCCACGTGCTCTGATCGTCGCTGTGCAATTAGACAATGTTAGCGATGTTGAATTCGAATCGTCGTTGGCCGAATTGGCTGATCTGGCAAAGACCTTAGGGCTAGAGGTGGTGGGTCAATTTACTCAAAAGCGTTCGGCTTTTGACTCGACGGCGTACATGGGCGTAGGTAAGCGCGAAGAAATACGACAGTTCTTAGAAAGTGATAAAGCTGATTCCGTTAGGTTATCGCGGCTTGATCCGCAGGCAGCGCATGATCCAATCGAATTCATTTTAGTCGATCATGAAATTTCACCATCGCAGTCACTCAACTTAGAAAATGAAGTTGATTGCGAGGTGATGGATCGCACGGTGGTTATTCTTGAAATCTTTCATCGTAATGCCAGCTCACACGCAGCCAAGGTGCAAGTTGAGATTGCACGCCTAACGTATATGGCGCCGCGCCTGCGTGAAGCCGCAAAGCGCGAAGGGCCGTCAGGAAGACAGCGTAGTGGTACTGGTGGACGGGGTACAGGGCAGTCACGTGCCCAGACCGATAGCCAAAAAGTTCGCGATCGTATTGCTGAGCTGCAAAAAGAAATTGATGCGATGGAGGCCGGTCGTGATACTCAGCGAGCACTGCGTCTCGGACAAGCGGGAGTATCGCAGGTGGCGCTGGTTGGTTATACCAACGCGGGTAAATCGACGTTAATGCGCGCGTTAACCGGTAAAGAAATTCTAGTCGCCAATAAACTGTTTGCTACCTTGGATACTAAAGTGCGCACCTTGCAGCCAGCCAGTGTGCCGAAGGTATTGATGAGTGATACGGTAGGTTTTATCAAAAACTTACCCCATGGATTAGTTGCTTCGTTTAAATCAACGTTGGACGAAGCGCTGAGTGCATCGTTATTGCTGCACGTTATCGACGCAGGCGATCCAGGCTTTGAAGCGCAGCTTGAAGTAACCGATAAAGTATTGGCCGAAATTGGCGCCGATAGTGTGCCACGCATTCGAGTATTCAATAAAATTGACTATCTGCCTGATGCTGCGACAGAGCAGGAGCGTACTGCTGAGCTACAAGAAAAATATCCAGGATGTATTGTGCTTAGTGCGCGCCGTGACGACGATATAAAGAATTTGCATCAGTCTATTGTACAGTTCTTTCAGAAGGATTTAATTGAATCCGAACTCTTTTTACCTTGGTCGGCTCAGGGATTGCGCGGCGAGATTTTTACCTCTTGCGAAGTGCTTGAAGAGCGCGCCGATGAAGACGGGGCACTCTTCCGCTTTCGTGCGACTGAGGATGTGATTGCTCGGTTGAATAAGCTGGTAAGCGATAAATAATATTGGGAATTTGGGTCAATAATGAAATATAAGCTAATCGTTTTATTGTTAACAATTACATTCTTACACGGCTGCACGTCTAAGATGGCTTACAATAATGCCGATTGGTTGGCCCAGTGGTACATTGATGATTATTTAGAGTTGTCGAGTGATCAAGATCGTCACCTTGAAATAGAGTTGGAGTCAGTATTAGAGTGGCACAGAGAAACGCAATTATTGCATTACCGGCAGCAATTAGTGGCGCTGTTAAACGATCTTGATCATCTGCCTATGTCAGAACACGTGTGGCTGAAACATTATAATCAAATAACAGATCATTGGCAGCGCTTACGAGGTGAACTGAGTGCGCGAGCCTCGATACTCGCGCCACAATTAGAGCACAGCCAGGTAAGTTATTTATTCACAAAACTGGCAGAGAATAACAAAGAAAGACTCGATGATTTTAACGAAAAAACCCTCGAAGAATACCGCGCAGACAGACTTGAAGGATTATTAGAAACGTTAGAGAATTTTTTAGGCTCGGTAAACCGTCAGCAGGAACGTTATGCAAATATTTTTGTCGAGCAGGCAAGAATAACAGAGCAAGAATGGTTTGATAGTAAGGTTAAACTGCAAGCAGCGATGAAAAAAGCGTTTGTCTCGAGTACTAAAACAGAGCTAACAACTGAACTGCTTAAAATAATGAACAATCCCGATCAGTTTAAGTCTGATACTTTATTAGAGGCTTATCCACATAATCGGAAGTTGTTATTGAGTATGCTGGAACAAATCACAATGAGTCTAGACGAAGATCAAGTGACGTATTTTAAAAACGAAATCAATGATCTCATTCAATTGATTGATGATGTAAGCGTAAAGTCTTATAAAGCCCCTAGTGGAAACCAATAACGATTATTGAAGGGGGTGGGGGAGAGTTGATTAGTAATAGTTAATAAGTCTTCCATCTTTACGAGGCGCTTTATCACGTTTTAGTTGATTGGCTTTGGACTCAATGTCACAGACCTCCACCCATCTCAAGTGTTGTTTCCATGCTGCTGTTTTAATGTGCTTCGGCTTTTTAACGCTCATTATTTTTCCTTTCATTAATATAAAGTATTGTCATACTATTGAGGATTACTGGGTGTTCGTGTCTTCTTGGTATCAAAATCAATGGGGATAGAGTGTGTCATGAATACAGCGGAATGTATCATAATAATACAGCGACTATGCTTTAGTGATTAGCACTGGTTAGTATGAAAGGCCGCAGCATACTGGATTAAAGACATTAGGATACGTTATGAACGATCAAGAATTACTCTACGGATTTAACAGCACTGCACTGGCTGTGGCACTCTTTTTCGCCATCATCATGTTTAATGAAGTGGGTTTTAGAGCAGGCCGTTTTATTCAAGCGCGGACCGATAGTGAAGTCAAAGCGCTAACGGGCTCTATTCAAGCCAGTGTGTTGGGGTTGTTGGCGTTATTGCTTGGCTTCACGTTCAGCATGTCTATGCAACGCTATGACAATCGAAGTATGGCCTTGATTGATGAAACAAATGCTATTGGAACGGCGGTATTGCGAGTTCAGTTATTACCGGAAGAGTTTCAAAAAGACGCGACGGCATTATTTCAAGAATATGTTGGTTATCGTGTAGCGATTGGTCATTTAGATCTTACCAAGCTGGAAGAGCGTCATACTTATAATAAAAAGATAGTTGCGGTACAGCATCAACTTTGGACATTAGCAATCTCGGCCACTAATGTAGATCCTCGTGCAGTCACTACCGGGGCATTTGTTAAATCTTTAAACGATGTCATTGATAGCCAAGGTAAAAGAAATGCCTTGTTGCAAATGCATGTGCCAGAAGTGGTGCTATTTCTATTATTTATTGTCTTCGTTTCATCGGGTGGAATAATGGGGTATTCGGCAGGGCTAAGCGGTAAACGTGTTATTGCTCCTATTGTTTTGGTGTCTTTTTTAATTACCTTAATTGTATTCATTATTGTTGACTTAGATCGGCCAAAACGTGGGCTTATTCAGGTTAATCAAAGCGGAATGACTGAGCTTTTGCAGAATGTTAATGACGACCTTAGAAAGTAAAAAAAGCTCGAAGGTGTTTAGCCTTCGAGCTTTTTTTAGTACAAGTTAAGTAAGATCAAAGCGATCTGCATCCATCACTTTACACCAAGCCGCTACAAAATCTTTCAAGAAGCGTTCTTGAGCATCACTCTGGGCATACACTTCTGCAATGGCACGCAGTTGTGAGTTAGACCCTAAGACCAGATCGACTCGAGTCGCAGACCATTTTTTCTTCCCCGTTTTTTGATCAATTCCTTCAAACTCATCTTCATCTTTTGAAGTGGGTTTCCATTGGGTATTCATATCCAATAAGTTTACGAAGAAGTCGTTGGTTAGTGTTCCTTTGTTATCGGTGAGTACGCCGTGCTCAGTTTGACCAACGTTGGTATCGAGTACTCGCAGTCCACCGATTAATACGGTTAGTTCAGGCGCGGTTAAATTGAGCAACTGGGCTTTATCAATTAATAAATCTTCCGCGGATACGCTGTACTTGGTTTTCAAGTAATTACGGAAACCATCGGCCATGGGCTCAAGTGGGGCAAACGATGCGACGTCTGTTTGTTCTTGTGATGCATCCATACGGCCAGGGCTAAACGGTACTTCAATAATGTGCCCCGCCTCTTTTGCTGCTTTTTCTATTGCTGCGCAGCCTCCTAATACAATTAAGTCAGCGAGAGATACGTCTTTTTCTGATGCTTGTTGAATGTCTTCAAATATCGCAAGTGCTTTGGCTAATTGTTTAGGTTGGTTTGCGGCCCAATCTTTTTGTGGGTCTAAGCGGATGCGTGCACCGTTTGCACCACCGCGCATGTCAGAACCTCGATAGGTTGAAGCCGACGCCCAAGCGGTAGAGACTAATTCAGACACCGATAAGTCAGAATCTAGTATCTGTGATTTCAGATTAGCAATGTCGTTTCTATCAATCAGTTCATGATTTAAATCGGGAACGGGGTCTTGCCAAATTAAAATTTCTAACGGTGCATCGGCTCCTAAATAACGTGCTGCAGGCCCCATGTCACGGTGGGTTAATTTGAACCATGCGCGGGCAAAAGCATCGGCAAATTCTTGCGGATTTTTATGGAAATGCTGCGATATTTTGTTGTACTCAGGGTCGTCACGCATGGCCATGTCTGCGGTAGACATCATAGGTGCATGTCGTTTACTGGGATCATGGGCATCAGGCACTGTGTTTTTTGCTGCGGCATCGGTGGGAGTCCATTGCTGGGCACCGGCTGGGCTTTTAGTTAGTTCCCATTCATAGCCGAATAAGGTATCAAAAAAACTGTTATCCCATGCGGTTGGGGTTGGCGTCCAAGCCCCTTCAAGACCACTTGAGATAGTATCTGCGCCTTTACCTGTGCCCATGCTGTTGTGCCAACCTAAGCCTTGCTGGTGAAGCGGTGAGGCTTCAGGATCTGCGCCTACTTGTGCGGCATCCCCTGCGCCGTGTGTTTTACCAAAGGTATGACCCCCTGCGACTAGGGCCACGGTTTCATAATCGTCCATGGCCATGCGGGCAAAGGTCTCGCGAATATCGCGGCCAGAAGCGATAGGGTCTGGGTTGCCATTGGGACCTTCTGGGTTAACATAAATTAGCCCCATTTGTACCGCCGCGAGTGGGTCTTCTAGTTCACGATCATTTTTATAACGTTCGTCATCTAACCAGGTTTTTTCAGCGCCCCAATAAATGTCTTCTTCCGGTTCCCAAGTATCGACACGACCACCGGCAAAACCAAAGGTTTTAAGGCCCATGGATTCAAGCGCAATGGTGCCTGCCAGAATCATTAAATCGGCCCAAGAAATTTTGTTACCGAACTTTTGTTTGATTGGCCAAAGTAAGCGACGGGCCTTATCTAGGTTAACGTTGTCAGGCCAGCTGTTTAAAGGTGCAAAGCGTTGTTGACCTGAACCTGCGCCGCCACGACCATCGCCCATGCGATAAGTGCCGGCGCTGTGCCAAGCCATGCGAATAAAGAAAGGACCATAATGTCCGTAATCAGCAGGCCACCAGTCTTGGGAGTCTGTCATTAGGCTGTGTAAGTCTTTTTTTAGCTCAGCTAAATCAAGCTTTTTGAATTCTTCGGCGTAATCAAAATCCTCCCCTAGTGGGTTGGATTGCGCGGTATTTTGGTGCAGAATTTTGAGATTCAGTTGATTGGGCCACCAGTCGGTATTGGATGTGCCTTTATCGCCCATTTTGGTCACTGAACCGTGCATGACAGGGCATTTTCCCGTCGATTCTGTGTTGTTTCTACCCATGTGCTTTCTCCTTTCATCCACAATGTTTTACTTTGATGTTATTACTATAGGTTAGTGTCGATGATCTCGTATAATTCATTATTGTTAACGGGCTGATAGTTTTTGGCTATATGTTCATGCATAGACTCAAATTCGGTTACACTCTGGGTCGTTTATCGCTTATCAAAATAATAGGAAAAACTATGTTTCGTAATATCGTTATCATTTTAATCGCCTTCGCTAGTCAGATGGTTTCTGCATTGGATTACACGCAAGAAATTACTGAACAAGAAATACAGGAAAAAGTATCCGCATTGATGCCGGTCGTAAAAAAGAAGTATTTTGTGACGGTTAAAATATCTGATCCTAAAATTGATTTGATTAAAGAAATTAATGAAGTGGGCATACTGGCCAATATTGATGCCAGTGCACCGGGTGGTATTAAGGGCAATGGAGAAGTGATGATTCAAGGGGCATTAGATTATGATGCTAACAAAGGCGCGTTTTATTTTAAAAATCCGAAAATTATTAGCTTAAAAATAGATCAAGTACCGGCCAATTTTATACCTGATATTCAAGCGCTTGCCCAAACGGCATTAACAAACGCATTGGCGACGTATCCTGTATATCAATTCAAAGATGATAATTTAAAGCACAGGTTGGCGAAATCTGTATTGAAGTCGTTGAAAGTACAGGATGAAAAATTATTGATAACGCTTTCTGCATTTTAATTTACGACATTCTTTCTACATTTTGATTAAGCGAGAGCGCGTATTATGATAAAGCGATTTTTTACTGGGCTGATTATTTTTATGGCACTGCTTGTTGGACTGGGGATCTATTATCTCTATGCCCCGAATCTGCAAGCACCTTTAGAAAACGTTGAAAAAGTCACTATTAATTTAGAGGGGCGAGACCGAAGTTATTGGGTTTATTACCCTCCTAATCTTAAGCCGGGTGCGAGTTTATTGTTCGCGCTGCATTCTTCAATGAGTAGTGGCACTGAAATGCGCAGCTGGGTTGGGCGTACTGTTGAGCGTTTTGCAGCACAAGAAAATACGGTGGTTGTTTATCCCGATGGTTACGAGGGGCACTTTAATGACTGTCGTAAAGTCGCGTCATACAGTGCACGAAAGCTGAATATTGATGATGTGGGCTTCATGCAGCACATTGCCGATAAGCTGGTTGCTGAGAAGGGTGTTAGGACAGAGCAGGTTTATGCATTGGGATACTCTATTGGTGGGCACTTAGCGTTTCGTTTGGCAATGGAAGCGCCTGGCATGCTTAAGGGGGTTGTGGCTATTGCTGCGAATTTACCAACAGCCGATAGCATGGCATGTAAACCAGCGGGGTTGCTACCGTCTTTTATTGGCTTGGTCGAAGGCACTGAAGATCCGATTAATCCTTATGCTGGTGGCCAAGTCACTTTGTTTGGCTTTGGAGATCGCGGTAATGTGTTGTCGGCTAACGCGAGCGCTAAATGGTTCGTAGATACGATGGCTATGTCAGTGCTTGCAACAGAGTCAGAGGTGAATATGTCAGGCAGTATGGTGCAGAAAAAAAATTGGAAATCAGCTGATGCGCATATTTCGCTAATTACGATTGTCGGGGGTGGGCATACAATTCCACAGGGTAATTTTCGTTTTCGACGGATACTGGGTATGACGCTTGAAGATGACTCTATTTTAGAATCGATTTTGAATTCTATGTTTGCGATTAACGATTAATATAAGGCTTGAGCTCTTGATCATAATAGCCTTGTTTTAACTTTTCGAAGTAGGCGTCGTATTGTCCGTTATCTCTAATTTTTTGCAGTTGTTGATTAAATTGAACCACAAGCTCTGCGCTAGATTTAAGCGACTTTGGAAATAATAAAAAACTTGAGTTATTGAGTAGAGGCTTGGGATTATGAGTTATTTTTAGTTGCTGCTCTTCGCTAAAATTATTTTTAAGAACCGAGTGCCCGACATTGATTTCGAATGGAAATAATTCAATGCGCTTTGTTAATAGCTTTTTAAAGTTCTGTTGCGGGTGCTTAACTCTTTCTAGGGTAACTTTGCCTGCAGACAGTGCTTGGTCAAACGCTGGACCATAGCTTGAGGCATACACGCCTCCCATATTAAAACCTTTTAAGTCGTCAAGGCTATTCCAGTCAAAAGGCAGGTCTTTATGATGAAAAAAAACAAATTGCTCTATTAGTACGGGATTGCTGTAAATAAAATCAACTTTCCTTTCTTTCTTATCCATCCATATTGCGGATGCAGAATGTAGCCCATTCATTGTATCGTTATATGCGCGAGACCAAGGCAGAAATTGCAGAGTAGCCTCAATGCCAATATCAAAAAATATATCAGTAATCATGTGTGAAATGACGCCGTTATGGTTTTTTTCTTGCGATATGTAAGGTGGCCATTCACCTACGGCAATGGTTATCTTTTTTTTGACTTGAGGGTTCTGAGATTGAGGCTCTTGAGCTTGAGAATAGCTTGAGTAACAGAGAAAAAATGACAAGGACAGCATGAAGCTGATCAGCTTGTGTGGGATTGTCATTAAAAATACCCGTATATTAAGAAACAATCATACATTCAATGATTCTAGTCTTAGTTTGCTAGAAATTCAATCTTGATCCTATGGCGATGAGTAGCTAGTACGATAGGAAATTGATACTTTCGGTCAGGTATTTAGCTAGTCATCTTGAAATTGGTGTTTGATTATTAGAATCTTATCCAGCTCTCTTTCCAGAAGTTCTATGAGCTTTGGATCGAACTGTTTATCGCTTTGCTCGCGCATGTAGCGCATGGTTTTTTCTATGCTCCAAGCTTCCTTGTAGGGACGCTTACTGGTGAGGGCATCGAATACATCTGCCAAAGCTGAAATTCGGCCTTCTATAGGGATCTCTTCTCCTTTCAACCCTTTTGGATAACCGCTGCCATCCCATTTTTCATGGTGGGTCAGTGAGATTGATTTGGCCAAGGTAATAAGATCTGAGTCATCGTCTCCGAGTATTTCAGCACCAATTTCAGGGTGCGATTTCATGGTATTAAATTCTTCATCGGTTAATTTGCCCGGTTTTAGCATAATACTATCGGCAATGCCTATTTTGCCAATGTCGTGCATGGGGGCAGCGTGAAGAAGATCATCTGCTTGAGATTCACTGAGCCCATAGGCCAGTGCAAGTACTTTGGTATAGTGACTCATGCGTATAACGTGCATGCCCGTTTCGTTATCTTTATATTCCGCAGCGCGACCTAGGCGTTGAATAACTTGCAGGCGGGTTGCTCTTAGTACGTCGGCTTGGACTAAAGATAAGTGTGTTTTTACGCGTGCTCTTACTATGGCTGGGGATACCGGTTTACTGATGTAATCGACAGCGCCTATTTCAAAACCTTGAGCTTCATCGGTTTCATCGGCCAAAGCGGTGACAAAAATGATAGGAATCGAGACTGTTTTCGGATCTTGCTTGAGTGCTTGGCAGACCTCTAGTCCTGTCATGTCAGGCATCATTATGTCTAATAAAATGAGGTTGGGTTTCTTTTCTGCAGTTAGGCGTAAGGCTTCCGCGCCATTTTTTGCAAAAATCAAATGATAGTCATGTTGCAGTATTTGTTTCATGACTCTTAAATTAGCGGGTTCATCATCTACTAGAAGTAGACGGGGTTGATTGTCTTGCATAAACGTCTATTTCCTTTGTTGGTGAGTTGATGGTGTCTTGCTTAACTGTAGCAGAAGGGCATCGATATGGTGCTCTGCTTGGCTAAATTCAAAATCATTTAATGCCTGATATATTTGCTCAAGTTCCATCGCGTAGAGTGTATTATTGATATTTAATAATTGTGATAGCGGTATTTCATTGGCTTCATTTTGAGAAGCTTCATGCTTCAATTGCTGTAGCAGCGCTTCTAAGTCTTTGAGTGATGCTTCGTCGTTTTTTGTGCTGGGGATTCTGCTTTTTTCAACTGAATTAATGTGAATCTTTACCTGCTCAAAAAGCTGCTGGATTGTTGTTACTAACTCTTGGCAATTTTCTGTGCTGCCTTTTTCTGACTCGAGTAACGTTAAAGTATGTAACAGGCTGGTTAGCGATAAATTGCCACAAATACCTTTTAACTTGTGCGTAATTTCTTTCAGTAATGGCCAGTTTTCATGTTCTATATGCAATTGTAATTCGCAGAAATCGGCTTGCTGATGTTGCACAAAATAATTCAGTTGCTTATAAAATTCAGCGCGACTGCCCCACAATTCAATGGCATTTTTCTCATCGATGAGCAGCGTATTTTTTTGCTGAACTTTAAGAGGCTGAGTATCTAACAGGCACATGTTAAGTACTCGTGCAATTTCATGACATAGGAATAAAAAATCGATGGGTTTATTCGCGAAGCCGTCCATGCCAGCGGCTTGGGCTGCCATTCGGTCATCTTCTAATACACTGGCAGTGAGGGCTATAATAGGAATTCGATGCAAGTTTTCTGCATGTTCTGTTTTACGCCTTTCGCTGGCCGCGGTTAAACCATCCATAACGGGCATTTGCACATCCATTAATACGAGATCAATTTCTGTTTCTGTGGCCATGCGAATTAATGCTTGCTGGCCGTCGCGTGCAGTAAGCAATGTGTGTCCGTCACGAGATAAAAGCACGGTTAATAAATCAATATTTTGTTGAATATCATCAACGATTAATATCTTTAACGGCGGTAACTGAACAGTTTGTAATTGTACGCTGCTATTTTCATTGGCCACACTTAAGGGGATAAAAAAGCTAAATTGTGAGCCCTTGTTTAATTCACTGTTAGCGCTAATTTTTCCGCCCATTAATTCTACTAGTTGCTTACTAATGGTCGTGCCTAAACCCGTGCCGCCAAAACGCCGGCTCATGGAGGCATCGGCTTGAGTAAATGGATCGAACACACTTTTAAGTTGCTCTGGGCTCATTCCGATACCAGTATCTTCGATTAAAAACTCAATGTAATTATCGGGCATGGGGGTGACGATTAATTTTACATACCCATGCTGGGTAAATTTAATGGCATTACTAACAAGATTGGTTAGCACTTGGCGAATACGTTCGGGGGAGCCTGAATAGCGTTCTTCTAAATTAGAGGATACTTCTGTACTTAAAGCCAAGCCTTTACTTTTTGCTTGTAACCACAAAGTGGAAATAACCGCATCAACTTCTTGCACTAGCGAGAAGTCTCTGACTTCTAATTCCAGCTTCCCTTTATCCAGTTTAGCGCTGTCTAATACCTCATTTAATAAATGCAATAAAGATTTGGCAGAATGATTAATGGTTTTAAGGTGGCGCAATTGTTCGTTTGCTAATTTTGTATCTAATAATATGTCGCTAAAGCCGATGATCGCATTCATCGGGGTACGAATTTCGTGGCTCATGTTGGCTAGAAATGTAGCTCTGGCGGAGGCGGCTTGTTCTGCTTTATTTTTTGCTAAGCGTAACTGTTGTACCATTTCATAGCGTTCGGTGATGTCCATAATAAAACCATCAAGCCAGACATCTCCAGATTCTTCTTCAACATACGTTCCGTATTCCATTAACCAGCGAATTTCTCCGTCGCGGCGAATGATACGATATTCAAGGCTATATGAGCCTTGATCTACAATAGTGCTGTAAATTCTTTCACAATCATCAGGGTGATAGAGCTCTGTAAAGTTGCGCTTAGGGTTTGGCACGATGAAATCGCTTGCGGGATAACCGGTAATCGTTTCGACGGCATCACTGATGAATATCATGCTCCAGTTTTTGTCATTCATACAGCGAAATGCGATACCTGGAATATTGCTGACGAGAGAGCGCAATTTTTCTTCGTTTTCGTGCAGTGCTGATTCCATTTTCAAACGTTGTCGAATATCGGTAATGAAAGCGACAAAAAAGTCATTTTTGGCTATTTTTACATGGCCAATGCCCAAGCGAATGTCGACATCATCGCCGTTTTTATGGCGTGCTCGAACTTCTTGGCCTTCGTCTGTAAGGGGGGCTTTACCAGTGAGTATATAATTGGCTAAAAAATCACCATATTCTGCACGATAAGAGGGTGGAACTAGCATGTTAACGTTGCTACCAATAAGTTCGCTTTCTGACCAACCAAGTAGGTGTGATATTGCTTGGTTAGCGTTGATAACGGTGCCTTGGCTGTCAATGGTGATAATGCCATCAACGGCGGTATCGAGTGTTGCTTTAAGCTGACGTTCACTTTCTAAAGCACGTAGGGAAATATCTTTATAGCGGAAAATTAGATTGATGCCGAGTACTAATAGAATGATTACGATGGTAGCGATTGAAACCCCTAAAGCGAGTTGCTGCGAGGTCTCCGCCGTTTGCTGGCTTAGTTCAAAGCCGAGAGGTTTAACGAAACGCGCGGCGGCCATGCCGGTATAATGCATCCCTGAAATGGCACAGCCCATGACCATACTTGCCGCTAAATTGGCTTGCCATTCTTTATAGCCTGTTTTCCATAAACTGATTAAGCCAAAGCGAATCCAAAGTGCCAATATCGCCAGTGATACCGCAACGATAATCGACAAAGCGAACATTCGCAGGTCGTAACGCAGCAGGGGTGCCATGTCCATCGCGGCCATGCCGGTATAATGCATGGTGCCAATGCCTGAGCCGACCAGAATGCCGCCAATTAATAAAGGGACTGTACCTCTTTCGTGGCTGTTTATGTGATTAAGGGCAACCCAGGATGCGGCAATGCCTGGCAGTAACGATAGTAAGGTAAGCCCCCAGCCATATTCGACGGTTGTGCACAGGTTGAAAGCCAGCATACCGATAAAATGCATGCTCCAAATACCACCTCCGAGAGCAATACTGCCAATCAGTAACATGATTTGCTTGCGCTTTGGCGATGTTGACCCTGTTGTTTGGAAAGCAACTTGTAGGCCCATGAAGGAGGCAAATACGGCAATAAAAACAGAGAGCCCAACCATCCAGTAACTATAAGTACCGTAAATTAAGATACTGTTGGAGGAGATCGTAAAAGGGGTGATAATCCAATCAAACATAATGCCACGTCATTGATTTACATAAAAAATTACGGCAAATAGCCCACCTTGTTCTTCTTTAGGGGTCAAAGTGTTCTACTACCTTTCTATTACTTATAACTAGTGTAGATTGAAAATACAGAAATGGCAGGTTAGGTCTATTTATCTCTGCCAATTTGGACAGCGTCATATTCGTCAGTATTATTGCTTCATATTCAGCTTAGGAAAAATCAACCATGTCACTCTTGTTCGAAGAAATAGATAGCCAAAACTCCTCTATAGGTCAGATATCATTACGCCGTCGACGCATGCCTGCCTTGGGTGATAGAGATATTTATGAAGTTAAACTTGGCGATGAGTTCTTGATGTCGAGTATGTTTGTTGAGGCCGAAGAGGCGTTATCGACCTTGGGCTTAGCGGCGGTTACAGGCGAGAATCTTAGTATCGTAGTCGGTGGTTTAGGCTTGGGGTATACCGCGGTAACAGCGCTAAAAGATGAGCGTATTGCTGAAATGTTTGTGGTTGATACGTTGGAGACTGTTATTGGTTGGCATCAGGATGAGAAGGTTCCGCTAGGGAAAATTCTTAACGCCGATCCGCGTAATCATTATGTCTTAGGTAGCTTCTTTGATTTGGCCACCGATCCAAGCACAGGTTTTGATCCGAATGGCGCCGGTAAAAAGTTTGATGCTATTTTACTCGATATCGATCACTCGCCGACTGAGTTTCTCGCAGTAGCCAATGCTAGTTTCTATACGACCGAAAATTTAACGCTTATGGCTGAGCAGCTTAAACCTCAGGGTGTATTTGCTATGTGGTCGCAAAACTTACCAGAAGCTGATTTTGAAGCGCTGTTGAATACGGTCTTTGCTGGTGTGGAGTCTCATGTGGTTTCATTTTTTAATCCATTCCAAAACAAGGTGTCGACTAATTCGGTTTATGTCTGTGTGAAAGCTTAGAATGTGTTTTTTTTGATGTTTGGTCTGCATTGGATGAGTTAAGTGCTCTATACAAAGCCTCTTTAACTCGATATTTTAGAGGCTAAGGCTGCTAGCACGGGCAGCAAAGATACGAGTAGCAATAGATGTCTGAATCTTTATGTACGTCCTCAGGTAAGTTAGGTTTACCCCCTGGTTCACTTATTCATGTTGGTGAGGTATTAGAGCCTGTTGGCAATATGTCGATTATTGATTACAGCAAAGGAAAGTTTGCCGAGAAAAAGATCCAGTCGATTGATGAAATCATAGAATACAAAGATAGTGATTCTGTCACTTGGGTGATTATTGAAGGTTTGACCAATATCGATGTGGTTGAGCGTATCGGTAAGATATTTGGTATACACCAGCTGGTTCTTGAGGATATTTTAAATACCAATCAGCGACCTAAGTTCGAAGAGTATGATGATCATTTGTACATAGTACTCAAATGTTTATTATCAGGTGGTGAAAACTTTACCGTCAATAATGAACAAGTCAGTTTGTTAGTATTAAAAAACTTTGTGATTATGTTCAAGGAAAAACAGGATGAACTTTTTTATCCTATTCAACAACGAATCAGAACCAGCAGTGGTAAGTTTATAAGCCTGGGCTCTGATTATCTTGCTTATGCTATTTTAGATTTTATAGTTGATCAAAATTTTATTCTATTAGATTTATTGGATGAATCTATTACTTCCCTTGAAGACAGCTTATTAACCGGTGAGCCAAAGCAAGACATGCTTTATAAAATTCAACGGCTTAAAAGAGAGATGATTACGATTAGGCGCTATGTTTCTCCGGTACGGGAATTATTGGCTGATATGATACGCAGTGAAAGTGATTTGATTCATGAAAATACCCATATATTTCTAAGAGATGTTTCTGATCATTCGATTCGGGTGGTGGAATCTATAGAGTCATACCGAGATATATTGACAGGCTTGCTCGATATTTATGTGTCTAGTGTCAGTAATAAAATGAATCAAATAATGAAGGTCTTAACGGTATTTACTTCAATATTTATTCCTTTGACCTTCATTGCCGGAATTTACGGAATGAATTTTGAATATATGCCGGAGTTAAAATGGAAGTGGGCCTACCCAGCAACATGGGCTGTATTTATTGTTATTCCTATTGTATTGCTGGTTTATTTTAAGAGAAAAAAATGGCTTTAGCCTATGTTTTACATCAATGTATTAATTAAGCGGGGTTCAATTCTATTGTTTCAGTGTCTATAGCCAAACTGTTTTTGGGTTTATTGAACCGAAGTCGATTCATTTGCGTAGTAGTTGTTTACTTTTATGAATTGAGGATCAGTATGCAGTACAGTGCAGAGGATCGGTCTAGAATAATAGAGATGGCTTGGGAGGATAGAACCCCTTTTGAAGCGATTGAACATCAGTTTGGTTTGAATGAGCATGGGGTTATTAAGTTTATGCGTAAAAGCTTAAAATCCAGCAGCTTTAAATTGTGGCGCAAAAGGGCAAGTGGCCAAAAAACTAAACATCTAATGCTTAGGTTGCCTGGTGTCAATAGAGGTTATTGTCCTACTCAGTATAAACAGCGCTAGCTCAATCGATTATCGTTTTATGTACACAAGAATGTAAATATCTTAAAGTGACGGTTAAGGCATCATGTCTAGAAAATATAAACTTTATATAGAAGAGTACAATGAATACTAAAAGTAGCTTTATCGTTCGATCTGTCTTTGCAAAATTATTTACGGTGATATTTTTTGGTCTGGCTGCAGCCATTATTCTTTCATTAGTGGTTAACGTTGGTGAAGGTGTTATGGCGGGCGATGACATCATGCAGATGTTTTTAAGCAGCATTAATACGGGGATCATTGCTTTAGCAGTATTTGAACTCGCACTGGTTATTGATAAAGAATACTCAGGCCCTGAAGAAGAAGGTGATGCAGTTGCCAGCTTAAGAAGAACGATCCCTCGCTTCATCGGTACTGTTTGTGTCGCACTCTCATTAGAGGGTCTAATTATGGTTATTAAATACAGCCAATTAGACTTAGCCGGTAATTTGTATTACCCCGTAGCGATTATCTGCAGTACTGCACTACTGTTAACGTCGTTATCAATATTTTTGTTTTTAACTCGTGAAAAAGCTTAGTTCCTTGCTTTATCGGTATGTAAGGCTCTTAGTCAACAAATACCAGTAATGATTATTTGACGAAATTGAAGAGTCGAGCGCCGATCTTAGAGTATCTTGAAACTCGTCTATAAAGCGTTTTCGAGTTGCGTTAGTAATAGCGGGCAGCTAGTCTTAATATTAGCAATAATAGTAAGGCTAGTGTGATGGAAGAAACTAACAAATGCGTAAGGGCTCTATGCAATAGCTGCCATGAAGCAGGAGAGCTAGAGTTTGATTTTACGATGGCATTTCAGCCAATCGTGAATTGTAAAACCCAAAGTATCTTTGGCTATGAAGCCTTGGCTAGGGGCTTAAATAATGAATCAGCCTACTCCGTTATCTCTAAGGTCAATGATGATAATCGTTATGTTTTTGATCAATTGTGCCGAGTTAAAGCTATTGCCTTGGCGGCCAAACTCAATATAGATTCCATGTTAAGTATTAATTTCCTGCCTAATGCCATTTATAAGCCTGAGCGTTGTATTCGCACCACATTAGAAGCCGCTAAAAAGTATAACTTCCCCTCTGAAAGAATCATGTTCGAATTCACTGAAGTTGAGAAAATCGAGGACAGTGCGCATGTAAAGCGTATTGTTTCTTATTACAACTCATTGGGTTTTAAAACTGCGATCGATGATTTTGGTTCGGGTTATTCCGGGCTTAATTTATTAGCTGATTTTCAGACCGATATTGTGAAGCTGGATATGGGGCTGGTGCGAAACGTTGGATCCGATAAAGTACGCCAGTCTATTTTAACCCACTGCTTGAATATGCTGGATGATTTAAATATCACGTCTTTAGCAGAAGGTATAGAAACGTCTGAGGAATATTCTTGGTTAAAGAATGCAGGTGTCGAGCTGATGCAAGGATACTATTTTGCAAAACCTGGGTTTGAAAGTTTACCCAGTGTCGATGTTGCGCTTTATTAGAGTAAGCCTGTCGGACAGGCTTACTCTAAAATGAGTTTGTTCATTTTTTATTACTGTTGGCTGGATTGCAACTGTTGCCGTTGCAGCTTGTATTAGGCATTAAAAAACGGCTAATCGGTTGTCTGTATTTAGCAAAAAAGGTGTAGCCAGCATCAGCAAAGTATCTGACTATTGGCCAGCGAAGGATTTTGAGCCAGCGATGCTTTCCGACCAAAGCCCAGGCTTGGTGGGTTACATCCAAACCGTAGATTATTTCACCTGATAGGGTCTGTGCATGCAATGTCGCCATCGCTTGCTCTTTATTGATATCTGGAAAACGTGCGCTAAAGTCCTCTGCATTAAGATCCTCCAGTACAATTTTTTCTTCAATATCTGCTGTCTTTAATTGCTGCATCTCTGCATTGCAAAGTGGGCAGCTGGCATCGTAAAAAATAATCATTATAAAACAACTATTTATCGTTAGCTTCGAGCTTCATGATTTCTTTATGCATCACATCCGCTTCGCTCGTTAGGAATGAATAGCTTTTAATATCGCCATTACGTTGAGCTTGCATGGCTTGTTCAAGTTTAGTCATGTAGGCTTTTCTAAGTTTTTTTGCAGGGTCGCGCTTAAAGAATGACAGCATGGAGTCGGCCTTTATGTAGGGGTTGTGGTTACAAAAAAACGTCTTTATAACCGTTATTATAGAGCTATACGCAGTCATACTTATTTTAGATTACTAATGACGTATGTTAGAGGTCTAAAAAAATAAATGCATTATTTTACTGATCCAGTGAACCTATTTGGAAATTGCTGCGTAACTAACTTAACTCAGTAAGATTTATCGACTGATTTTTTACTTTTCAAAATGAGGAAGGCACTATGCCACAGTATATTGCACCATTAAATGACATGAGCTTTGTTTTATTTGATGTCTTAAAAGCTCAAGATCTCAGCCTGTGTCCAGGTTTTGAAGATGCTAATGAAGAGATGATTCGAGCAATTCTAGATGAAGCGGCTAAATTATCAGAAAATATTTTAGACCCTATCAATCAATCAGGAGATATTGAAGGGTGTCATTACGACCCTGAGACCAAGTTAGTCACGACTCCTAAGGGCTTTAAAGAAGCATATCGAGCGTTTGCCGATGGTGGTTGGTCTGGCCTTTCAGCATCACCAGAATACGGCGGTCAAGGCTTGCCTAGCCTGGTTAAAATTGTAGTGGACGAAATGGCTTGTTCCAGCAACCTGTCGATGGGTATGTATCCTGGCTTAAGCCATGGCGCGATCGATGCGTTAACCTTGCATGCCAGTGATGAGCTAAAAGATAAGTACCTGCCAAATCTTATTGCAGGGGAGTGGACGGGCACCATGTGTTTGACTGAGCCTCAGTGTGGTACTGATTTAGGTTTGGTACGTACTAAGGCTGAGCCACAAGCTGATGGTAGTTATAATATTACCGGGACTAAAATTTGGATCACCGGTGGCGAGCAAGACTTAGTAGAGAATATTGTTCACTTGGTATTGGCTAAATTACCGGGTGCACCCGATACCAGTAAAGGTATTTCGTTATTCCTAGTCCCTAAATTCCTAGAAGATGGCACGCGTAACCCTGCTTTCTGTGGTGGTCTTGAACACAAGATGGGCATCAAAGCGTCTGCAACTTGTGTGATGAATTTTGAAAATGCTAAAGGCTGGCTGATTGGTAAAGAAAATGAAGGCCTTAAGTGCATGTTCACTATGATGAACTCTGCGCGCATCATGGTGGGTGTTCAGGGTTTAGGTTTGGCAGAGAAAGCCTATCAAATTAGCTTAGGTTTTGCTAAAGAACGTTTGCAGTCTCGCGCTCTTACCGGTGCAAAGCATCCTGAAGAAAAAGCCGACCCAATCATTGTTCACCCTGATGTTCGTCGCATGTTAAGCCAGCAAAAAGTGTTCTTAGAAGGCGCTCGTTGCATGGCCTATTGGACGGGGATGAATCTAGATTTATCTGAAAAGCATCCGGATGCGGAAGTGCGTGCAGAAGCTGATGATATTGTGCAAATAATGACGCCAATTGTTAAGGCTTATTTAACCGACGAAGGTTATTTCTCGACTGACCAAGCATTGCAAAGCATGGGTGGCGCTGGCTTTACTCAAGACTGGGAAGTAGAGCAGTTGTTAAGAGATGGCCGTATTGCCCGTATTTATGAAGGTACTAACGGTATTCAATCACTTGATTTGGTCGGCCGTAAGTTAATGATTAAAGGCGGTCGTTTACCAAAGACCTACTTTAAAGTTATGCATGAAATGCTGGCTAAGGTCGATAATGAACAGCATAAAGAGCAGTGCAAAACCTTGTTGAATACCTTACAGAAAAGTTTGATGTGGTTAGCGGGTAATGCCATGCAAGATGCTGAAATTGTCGGTGCTGCAGCAACGCCTATGCTGAAGTTATTCTCGCTAACAACGATGGGTGTTATGTGGGCAACGATGGCTAATGTTGCAACGGCTGATTTAACGTCGGGTAAGTACTCTGAAGATTTCTATCAGGGTAAGATGAAAGCGGCTGATCATTTCTTTAGAACGGCAAAGTCGCAAGCAGAGTTGTTGCAAGCAGACATTGAAGCGGGTAAAGAAACCTTAATGAACTTTACTGCAGAGCAGTTCTAGTTTATTGATTGAGATGTTTAGCATACGCTAAAAAATTAAAGGCCTCATGATGAACGTTATGAGGCCTTTTTATTGGGTGTTATTTAGCGGTTGAAGGTATGGGGTTTAACTTTATTTATCTTTATATAAATCTTTATAACTAAGTTAGTATTCAGGCCATTTTTACATCAGATACCTCTTGTAAGAAGGCAATCGACTTATGATAAAGCTGGCGAGTTCGTTCTAACGTAACACCTATCTGTGGGGCAATTTCTCCAAAACTTAAACTGTCGTTAATATCAATGCCATGGTAAAGATAGACAATGGTTTGCTGACGTTTAGGCAGTTGTTTGATCATGCTTTTTAAGTATTCTTTATCATTAATACGCAGCATATTTTCATTGGAGTATGTCGCGTTGTTCTCTGTTGGAAATAATATCTCTTCGAGCGTTAAGCCCTCTTCGTAAACCGGTGCATTCATTGAAACGGTTAAATCACCAATATTACTCACCGACAAAATCTGCTCTTGCTTTAATCCCGTCAGCTTTTGCAGTTCTTTTAATGTTGGCAATACTTCATAACGATTATAATATGTTTGCTTAGCCGATTTTATTTTAAATATTCGATCACTGGTATTAATTGGAATACGTATGGCACTGCGCTTTTGATTTAAAGCATTTTTAATGGCTTGTTGAATCCACCAGTAAGCGTAGGTGGTGAAGCGGAAGCCTTTATGTAAGTTGTATTTTTCAGCGGCTTTGATTAATCCGATAGACCCTTCTTGAATAAGCTCTTCGGTATCAACACCTTTATTAGCAAAGCGTTTTGCAATGTGCATGACCAATCGTATATTGCCTTGTACTAATTGATTGCGACTACGCTGATATTGTTTTTTTAATTTTTGGGCATGATCGCACAGCGGAACTTCTATTTGATTCGCCTGTGCAAGAAGAAAATCGAAGACATTCGAACGATCACATTGTAAGCGAACTAAGCTAACCGAGAGAGTGCTTTCAGACACGTTAATATCTCCGCTTAATGCTTTGTTGTGACGAGCGAGCAGTAATAGATCGTACTGGGTTAAAAAATCGTCTAGGTCTGAAGAGCTTTGGTATTGTGCAGTAAGAATGTCACATACTTGCTCTAAAAGATGTTCTTGCACTAATACAACTTGGGCAAGTTCTGCCATTGTCGTATCCATCTTTGTTGCGATGCTTATTTCATCTTCAGGGCTCAGAACCTGTATGTCAGGGTAGTGCTTAATTAACTGGTTTACTTCATCAGAGTTCATATTAAGACCTTCTAATTGGCATATAAATTATACGAATAAGAAGGCTGATTGGATGTGTCTGCTAGTTTATGAAATCACTGCACGCGCTTTTATTAAGCTAAGCATCGTGCAGAGATTATTGTTTACAACGAGCTGTCTACATCTTGTTGAGTAAACTGAGGGTAGCCTGCAGGGCGATCGCTGTTGACCGTATTGAGGAAGTTGCTATCTTTCATCGCTATGGATGCAGAGCCGTAGTTATAGGTATTTAACTTTTCACGCATAACTTGATTACTAATGTTGTCGCCCGTTAGGGTATACCAGCTGGTAATCGGTGGGACTACAAATGCGCCATAAGGATTTTCGGCGTATTCATTTGACTTAGCAAAGCGTAATGCGTGAGTTAAGCCGCCATCTTTGTGATAAACAATTTTTAAGTGACCTTGTTCTAAAGGTAATTCATTGACGGGCTTGGTGTATAAGTTGCCGTGGGCACTATAACTACCGTGGGTCATGTTGCCATTTTTTGTCCAAACAGCGGCATTTTCCCAATCGTTTTTATGCCCACCACCTAAGCCATCAACCGTTTGATCTTTCAGGAAATAAAGGGCGTAGTAGTGTGAACAGAACTCGTCGGTGCTGACGGTTTTGCAAACGTAGCGATGCAATGTATTGGATGTTTTTAGAAAATCAGATTTTCGACATTTTTCAGCCACGCCGCCGCCCGTATCTAAGCCTTGGTTTTGTTGCCCTTCGCGGCCAATCCCAGCGCTGGGTAAGCAGCCATCACCATCAAAATCAAATACTGGGTGAGTGGTGCTGATATCGATTAATGCCGGTAATGCAACATCGAGGGCGGCAAGTTCGGCAACCGCGCTTGGGCTGCTAGCGGCCATGGCTTGCTGGCAGGATAAGGCGATTAAACCGATTAATAGTTTTTTCATCATGTTTCCTTTGGAGTACGGGTTTTATTATTATTTAGTACTATAGGACCAGAATGTTACATTTGATGTTGGGGCAGTTGCAATCCTTTAGAGTAGGAGAAATCGAATTTGGCTATTTTGGTCCGGAGTGGGATATGTTCCTGATTGTGCTGAGTGTAGGCCTTAAATAATGGTATTTTTAGTGATTCGTGTTATTTTAGCGCCTTATCATTTTGATTATTAAGTAGACCCCGATGAAGCAAGTATTTATCAATAAAGAGCCTGTTGAGCTGTATAAAATCATAAAGTTTGAAGGTATCCGTGCCAGTGGCGCAGAAGCTAAAGCCGCGATTGCAGATGGCAATGTAAAGCTCAATGGTGAGTTTGAAACTCAAAAGCGTAAGCAAATTGTTGCTGGCGATGTGATTGAGTGTGATGGCGAGACGTTTCAGGTTCAGCTAGAAGGCTAATGATCGGTTGAATAGCCTGCAGTATTGTTAGCTATTAAGCAGTGCTTTTACGTACTGCTGTTCATATTGTTGCATGAGTTGATGTTTCTTCGTTTGCTCATGTAATGCTCTATCGCTGGTCGACACAAATGGCCCAGCCTTGCAAATTTCGCAGTAACCCTCTCTACGATGACTCTTTGCCTTTAATGCCTCTAACAGCGTCTTGTCATGGCCTTTGCTGTCAATTCTAGGGCTCCAAACGTAAGTAATCCCTTGTGTGTCTTTCACGTGTTTGTCGCGGTCAACGTTGCGAATCTTATATCCTGGAAATTTATTGATATTGAAATTCATCGAGCCAAGATAGTTGATGTGCTCTAGGTCTTGGTTGAGGCTATTTTCAATATTCCATTCGTTATAGGGTTTTACGTCTTTTGAGGTGATGTAGCACAGCTGCTTGCCATCTGGGTCGAGAAAATATTGAGTGCAGTGAATCAGGAATTGTCGCAGCAATAAGCGGTTTAAGGTATTAATACTGATATCGCCCATTTTATGAAAATAGTCGGGGTCTTCAAAGGCGGGGACTAGTGGGAACTGGAAGATGACCAGATCGAATGATTTATCCGATAGATTGCTCGTGTCTAAACTGCTCCACGACTTTGGCCAGGTATCTGGGTTGGTGACATCAAAACCAAATAACACTTGCTGGTTTGGATCTGTTTTTAACAGCTCAATCGCGTGATGCTGATATTTATCTTCGAGGGTTTGCTGGCTATCAAATACCGTTGCGGTGAGTTGTTTAGGGCTGAAGGCTTGCCAAAGAGAAGCGGAAAAGGAAAGGTCGCCATCGCCTATTGTGAGAATGCGCCAGTTGGGTTTTATAAACATTAGAATGTCAGAATATTGAGAGTTAGAATTTTTAGAATCAGGATAGAAGTAGGTTTTGCGTATCGCTATTGGGTACGTCGTTTTAGGCCGTCCCTCCCCATGGATGGGGAGGCCGAGCCTACAGGGAAGTATTCACGGCGTGCCGAAGAAGGACGTACCCAATAGCGATAGAAAGCAAAACCGGTCAGTCAGCCAAATTTATAGAATCTGATCTAAAACAGATTCTAAGTTAGCAACAGTACGATCAATGTTGTGCAACTTATCTAAGCCGAACAAGCCTAAGCGGAAAGTCTTGTAGTCTGGACCTTCATCACACTGCAATGGAACGCCAGCCGCTGCTTGCATGCCTTGGGCCGCAAACTTCTTACCGTTTTGCATGTCAGCATCAGCTGTGTAGTTAACCACGACGCCTGGGGCTTTAAAGCCTTCAGCCGCAACACTGTTAATGCCTTTGCTTTCTAATAATGCACGAACCTTTTGACCCAGTTCGATTTGCTCGTTACGTACTTTTTCGAAACCGTATTCTTTCGTTTCTAACATCGCATCGCGGAACTTAGTTAGCGCATCGGTTGGCAGTGTTGCGTGGTACGCATGGCCGCCGTTTACATAGGCTTGCATGATGGTATTCCACTGCTTCAGATTGCAAGCAAAGCTAGAGCTGGTGGTTTTTTCCATTTCAGCCATGGCGTTGTCATTCAACATAACCAAAGCGGCGCAAGGAGAAGCACTCCAACCTTTTTGTGGTGCGCTGATTAGAATATCGATGCCAACGGCTTTCATATCAACCCAGAGCGTACCGGATGCTACGCAATCCAATACGAACAAACCGCCTACAGAATGAACAGCTTCAGCAACGGCTTTTAAATAATCATCAGGCAAAATCATGCCAGAAGCCGTTTCAACGTGTGGGGCGAAAACCATTTGTGGCTTTTCGCTCAAAATAGTCGCTACAACTTCTTCGATTGGCGCAGGTGCGAAAGGCGCTTGAATGCCTTCTTCAATTTTACGCGCTTTCATGACGATGCTTTCAGCTGGGATGTTGCCCATCTCAAAGATTTGCGTCCAACGGTAGCTGAACCAACCGTTACGAATGACCAAGCATTTTTTATCTTGCGCGAACTGGCGTGCAACCGCTTCCATACCGTAAGTGCCGCCGCCTGGAACAACAATCGTTGCATCTGCGTTATACACATCGTTTAGGTTGCTATAAATGTCATTCATGACGCCTTGGAAGGCTTGTGACATATGGTTAAGAGAGCGGTCGGTAAAGACAACTGAATATTCTAATAACCCTTGTGGATCGATATCGGGTAATAAACCGGCCATGATTTTCTCCTAGTACTAATGAAATGATATTTAAAGTGATAATTAAAGTCAGATTTAATGATTATCTAATAACCGCTATTAGAAAAGAATGGGCTAAGAGAGTAAAGGCTCTTTTGGTAAAGCGCGTTAAAAAGGGCAATCACACTCGGCAATGATACGCTCACCACTAATAGGATGATTAAACTCTAAGCGTGTAGCGTGCAGCATTAACCGCTCTGCCATGTGCTCGCTTGAGCCATCTGGATTTGGGTATAAGTCACAGCCTAGTATTGGGTGGCCGAGTTGCTGACTATGAATGCGTAGCTGATGAGTGCGGCCTGTATGCGGACGATAAAGAACTCGGCTAGCAGGATGTTTTTGATCGTTAAGCTGCTGACTGTGTTGATGATCTTCATAGCCTAATAACTGATATTCGGTTAATGCGGGCTTGCCAGTATCGGCGCAAATTTTCTGGTACGGGAACTCACCTTTGGCAATGGGCAGCTCAACTTGCCCTTGTTCGTTGGCAAGATGTCCTGCTAATAAGGCGGTGTAGGTTTTCTTCACTAGCCGTTCACTGAATTGGCGATTGAGCTTGGCGCTGATTTCTTTGTTAAGGGCCAATACCATAATGCCCGATGTGCCTAAATCAAGGCGGTGAATCATCAGTGCGCTAGGGAAGTTTTGGCGGATGCGATAATGGACGGAATCAAGATTGGCTGGGTTCTTACCGGATAGGCTGAGTAATTTTGTTGGTTTGTTGATGAGCAGAATATGCTCATCTTGGAATAGTATTTTAATTTCTTCATTGCAGAGTGGGGCAATGAAGTTATCGGCATCAGGCAGGGACATTTATTTGCTCAGGGTTTTGCCATTGATGTTGGCGCCGGTTAAATCAATTTGATACATCTGGCCATCTTTTTGTTTTTGCTGCAGTCGTACTAGCAAATAATCGTAATCTTGTGCGAACCATATAAAGGTTTTCTTCTTATTCTTTTTCTTCTCCACCTGTTCGACTTTAACGGTGCGCAATGTACCCACTTGGGTTTTTAAAGATTCAAAGCCAACGAGTTGAAAGTTAAAATCTTTGACTTTGCTGCGATCGAAAACGGGATAGGTAAATTGTGTTTTTCCTGCTTTCAAATCGATACTGGCTTGCAGATTGTAGCTTAGATTATCTTGTACTTGGTCATGCCAGTGACCTTTGAATACTTGCTGATTGTCACCGTTAATGATCTTTTTTTGTTGCCAATCAAATAACTGATTACGATCAGCTTCTTTAAATAATCCAGTTCGCAAATAGCGATATTGCAAAGGTTGGATTGTATTGTTTAAAAAACGAAATGTACTGATTTCTTCAAGCCCGGCAATGGCCGAATCGGCTTCGAAGGTTAATACGGCGGTGCCGTCTGCTTGATAGCGCAGTGAGCGCTTGGCGTCGACATTGATTGGAAACCAGCCGCCACTCCAAGTCGCATTATAATCAGCACTGAATTCTGGGTAGGGTTGCTGTGTATCGGCGAGAGTTGTGTTGCTGAGGCTGCTGAATATTAATGGAAGCAGTAACAATAATCGGATATAGGTCATTTATGTATCTTTTGATTGCGATGAAGGAATCAGTATATCGACAGTGTTTGAAATGACAATAGTGGAGAAAATAGAAGGTCACGCTCCTGAGATGGATCGCCGTGACCTTTTATTAGGCTAAAAGCATTAGCTTGTTAGCTGTACGCCTGTGGTAGGCAATACTTTATTATCCAGCAATGCGTCATTGCCTTTCATCGTTAAGCGACCTTCGCAAAACCATTTAACCGCGATCGGGTAGATAATATGTTCTTGCTGATGAACACGCTGCTGTAACTGCTGAGCGTTATCAATATCTAAAATGGGGACGACTGCTTGAATCGCATTAGGGCCACCATCAAGTTCTTCAGTAACGAAATGCACGGTAACACCATGAATATCATCACCCGCATCTAAAGCGCGCTGATGCGTATTTAAGCCTTGGTATTTCGGTAATAGCGAAGGGTGAATATTTAATAAACGCCCTTCATAATAACGGGTGAAATCCGCGGTTAAAATACGCATGAAACCGGCTAATACGACAATATCAGGCTTAAGGTCTTCGATCATGCGAATTAAGGCATGGTCGAATTCATCACGGCTGGCGTAAAGCGTATGGTCGATGAGATCAGTATGCAGGTCCATCGCTTGGGCTTTTTCTAGGCCTTCAGCAGTCGGACGGTTACTGATTACTCCGATAATTTCAGCGTCAATTTCTTCTGCTTTAACGGCCTCAGCAATGGCAACCATGTTGCTGCCAGTGCCTGAGATCAGAATAACAATACGCGGTTTTTCTGCTTCACTCGCTTGCATTGCTTATAAACCTGTCTTCTCAATACCCACAAGATCGACTTGCTCTTCACCTTCAACCGCATCTTCAATGTGGCCAATGATCCAAGCTTGCTCGCCTTCAGCATTTAATAACGCAACCGCTGAATCTGCTTTATCAGCAGGAACACAAGCGATCATGCCTACGCCACAGTTGAACGTACGGTACATTTCAAAAGCATCAACGTTGCCTTTTTCTTGTAACCATTTGAATACGGGTGGGAGATCCCAACTATTGGTATTGATCACGGCTTTTGCTGTTGCAGGCAATACACGTGGGATGTTTTCTTGGAAACCACCCCCAGTAATATGGCAAAGCGTATGCACGTCGCTGGCGTTAATCAGTTTAAGCACGGATTTAACGTAGATTTTAGTCGGTGCGATCAAGGCATCTTTTAATGGCTGGCCATCAAGGTCTTGATCTAAATCGGCGTTTGATACTTCGATGATTTTGCGAATCAAAGAATAGCCGTTTGAGTGTGGGCCTGAAGAGGCTAGTGCGATTAGGGTATCGCCTGTCGCGACTTTAGAGCCATCGATAATTTCTTCTTTTTCAGCGATGCCAACACAAAAGCCTGCAAGATCGTAATCTTCGCCTTCGTACATGCCTGGCATTTCAGCAGTTTCGCCGCCAACCAACGCACAGCCTGACATTTCACAGCCATCGCCGATGCCGCTAACAACATCCGCTGCAATATCAACGTTCAGTTTGCCAGTCGCGTAATAATCTAGGAAAAATAAAGGTTCAGCGCCGCCAACGATCAAGTCGTTAACACACATAGCAACTAAATCGATACCGATGGTATCGTGCTTGCCCAAGTCCATGGCTAGGCGAAGTTTAGTACCAACACCGTCAGTACCAGAAACTATTACTGGTTGCTTATAACCTTGAGGCAGTTCGAATAAAGATGCGAACCCACCTAAGCCTGTCATGACTTCAGGACGACGAGTGCGTTTTGCGACGCCTTTAATTCGTTCAATTAGGGCGTTGCCAGCATCAATATCTACGCCAGCATCTTTGTAACTTAGGGATTTTTGATCGCTCATCAGTTTACGTCTCGTCGTTCGCTTGTGGCAGTTAGTCGAGTTTTCTTAGTATTGAAAATCTGACCAAATGTGGGAATTTTAGGCGGCATATTCTACCTCGTTGTGCGCTTGGGTGCACGGATATTGTGTAGTAAATGTGTGACGACGGGATTTGAATCGTGGTTTGGCTGGCTCATAAGGGGCGGGAGTGGCACAATAGCGCCTTTCTATTTATCTCAAAGCAGGGATTGTGTGTGCGTCTTTTCGTCTTATGTCTGTGTTTATTAAGTTTTAATGCGTTTGCGGTGAATGTCTCAGATCTCTATCGTATCAGTGTAGCGGTGGAAGATCAGAGCGAAGAAAGCCGTAACATGGGGGTGCAATGGGCATTCCAGCAATTATTGATTAAGGTCTCTGGCTATCAAGAAGTCTTGGAGAACCCGACTTTAGTGGAAGCGAGCCAGAATGCTTTACGCTATATGCAGGGCTTTAGTTATCATCAAGATAGTGTTGATGATCAAATTTATTTGCAGGCTTGGTTTAGTAAGGCGTTGCTTATCCCTTTAATGCGACGTGCCGAGGCGCCGATTTGGGGTGAAAATCGTCCGTTATTGCTGAATTGGCTCGCGGTAGAGTCATCGGGTACTGGATCAGGGGCTGTTGTTTTTGAATCGAGTATTAATGCGGCGAGCAGTGCGGCGGATCATAATGGACGGTTATTAATTTCAGAGCAGTCACCTGAGTGGACAACACGCCTTGGTCGTGCTTTTTCTGAGCGTGGTTTACCGGTTTTATGGCCTATTAATGATCTTGAAGATCAGTCAGCATTATCTTTAAATCAGTTGTGGTGGCTGCTTTCTGATCCTATTGTTGAGGCTTCAGTGCGTTATCAGGCCGATGCTGTTCTGGCGGGTAAACTGAATCAATCGGCTGCGGGTATTTGGCAGTATGATGGAATATTACTGCGCGCTGATCAGCGCTTATCCATTGCAACTGAAGGTGATACGCCGTTAGCGGCATTGACGAATGTCGCGACTAAGGTGGGACGATTTTTTGCCGATCAGTTTGCCATTAAATCAGACCCCATGAATGGTCGATCTGGCATTCGGGTTGTGGTTAAAAAGGTGAAAAACTTCAGTGATTATTCGAAAGTCTTAGCCTATTTACAGAGTATTTCTGGGGTGCGTTTGGTTGAAGTTGCTCAGGTTGATGGGGATAATTTACAATTGTATTTGAATCTCGAAGGCGATTGGGACAAAGTGCAGCGTATTATTCGGTTGGATAATAAGTTATCCAGTTTACAAGAAAAAGAATTTGAGTGGGCGCAGTAGTGTCTAGGAGTGCTTTAAATGGTTATTGAAGCCCAAGCGCAGCAGCTAACGTTATCAGTCTCGGTTAGGGATGATGCGCGTTTTGCTAATTATTTTGCTGGTCCCAATGCGCAGGTCGTCTATTCGATTCAAGATCAGTGGCGCGAAAGTGGTGAGCCGTTTATTTATTTATGGGGCGCGAATGGCGTTGGTTGCAGCCATTTACTGCAGGCTGCGTGTCATTATGCGGAAGGTTTAGGTCATAAAGCGGTGTATTTGCCGTTGGATGAATTAGTCGCATATGACCCGGCAGTTTTTGAAGATTTGGAAGTATTACAGTTGGTTGCTTTGGATAATATTGAGGCAATTGCGGGCAAGCCCGAGTGGGAAGAAGCGTTATTTCATTTGTTTAATCGCCTTCGTGATGCGGGTTCGTGCATGTTGGTCGCGGCAAAAGATGGCCCGCGTAATAATGGTATTACACTGCCTGATTTAACCTCGCGCTTAAGTTGGGGCATTACCTACCAGCTTGAGCCAATGGAAGATGAAGATAAGTTGAAGGCGTTGTTATTACGCGCTCGTGGCCGTGGTTTGAATATGAGTGAGGAAGTTGCACGCTATATTTTGACTCGCGGCCCACGTGATATGGCGGGCTTGTTTGATTTGTTAGCTGAGCTTGATCAAGCTTCGTTATCGGCGCAACGCAAACTGACGAAGCCGTTTGTGAAAGAGCTGATGAATTGGTAGTTTTTCATATTGTGAAACGCCGTATCGCTACGGTTTTTCACGCGCTGTATTAGGTAATTCCTTTCTGGGCACGGCGTAAATACGCCGGTCGTTCCTCCCTCTCCCTGTAGCCTCGTATTTCGCCTCCCTGCGAAATGACGTCCCTGAAACAAATCACACTAATACACCACCAAGAATAGCTACTCAGATTATAAGTTCGATAATAGAAAAAAATATGACGGCCATGGGTCAATGATAAGCCGTCATCTATGTGATAGTTAAAAGTATCGAGTTTGGATTACTATTTGAGCCATTGCGCTGATTGATGTTAGGTGTTTCGTTTCAGGCCGTCTGAGGCAGGAGCCGAGGGGAGCTCCAGGGAGAGTGAGGCACGAACGATGGATTTACGCGTGCCGTAAAAGGAAACACCTAACAGCGATCAAAAGCTCAATGGCATAGATTGCTGTCTCATTACGGCGTTTAAAGATCAGAAAAGTCAGTGGTTAAAGCAATCAAATGGTCCATTCATGGCTAGTCGCTCGCTGGGCTGCGATGCTGCGCATCGTTCACGCGAGCCCACATTTCCAGCATCAGTCTTACATTGTCTTCACACCGATAAGGGCTGAGTTCGAGGTCACTGCGAATGTCTTCCATCATCTGGTAGCGTTCTTCAGTTTCACTTGGATGCCATTCGTGAATGCCGATTAAATCTGAACCAGGTTCTTTATCGTAAGCGTCATACATGCGCTCTAATAATTCCATGGTGCGTTCGGCGTCTTGCACTAGGTAAATAGAATTTTCACAATCAAATTCAAACTCTTTGACTGCTTCCCAAACGGGTTCGCCCGATTGAATTAAAATCTCTTGGGTCATGCCATGTAAATCTTCTAAGCCTATATCCCATTCATGCCAATTTTCTTCTGGCTGCAGCAAGGTGCTTTTAATTGTGCCATCGGTTAACGACCAGGCAATAGCAATTGGGTGTCCGTCTAGCTCGTACGAGCTGGCATCAATAACTAAAAATTGCGGATATTCCATAAACGATTACCTAATACTAAAATGTGCTGAAGAGCTGATATTCAAGAAGCTTATATTCGATAAGCTTGCCGCCCAAAAGAGCAAGCAGCGCTAAGATAATCTGCTTGGCTTGGGTTATCAACCGGTAGCGAGAAATTAGGCCGTGAATACTAGGCTTGAGCTACTTGCAGAGACTCGGCGCAGCCCATGTTTTTCAAATGCCTAATATGACCCAAAATCGCTTCTTTTACTGTGGAGTATTCACGATGTTGTATGCCGTGCTCGCTGCAAACTTTACGGACTATTGCGTGGAGTTTAGGGTAGTGGGTATGGCTAATTCTTGGAAATAAGTGATGCTCAACCTGAAAGTTTAATCCCCCTACGCACCAAGTGGTGAACTTGTTGGACGGGGCGAAATCGGCGGTGGTTGCCAGTTGATGAGCCGCCCACTCGTAAGGCAAATTACCGTGTTCGTCGGGCTGAGGAAATTCTGTTTTATCAACGACGTGTGCCAGTTGGAATACGACAGCAAATAAAAAACCCATCACGGCGTGCAAGCATAAAAAACCAATCAGTACGGTTTCCCAGCCTAAAAATAGACTAGGAACAATTAAATACAGTGTGATGTAAAAGGCTTTGCTTACCCAAAATATTGCAGAATCTTTTATTTGGTATTTTTGTGAGAATTCTTGCTCAGCAATTTTCTGATTAAAGTAAGCTAAAAAATCTAATACGAAAAACCAAAATAAGCTGGTAAGTGGGTACAGTATCCAGACATAAATATGCTGCCAGCGGTGGAACCAAAAACGAGGTTTATCAGGACTCATACGTAATAAACCAAAGGCTTCAATATCTTCGTCAGCCGCGGCAACATTGGTATATGGATGATGGTTTAAATTGTGCTTTTGTTTCCAATAAAATGCATTGCTGCCAATTACATTAAACGTATGCGCGGCAATACTATTTAGGGATTTGTTTTTACTGAAGCTACCGTGCGCGCCATCGTGCATGATATTAAAACCAATCAAGGCGGTGGTGAAACCATGAAATGTCCATGCTAGCCAAGTATAAGGTTCAGATAAAATAAAAAAACAAGCGTACGAGACGATGTGCATAAATAAAATAATAACGGCTTTGCGATAAAGTGCGGTATCACCGGTTTTAGCAAGGTCATGTTGTTGGAAATAGCCGTTAACGGCTTCTCCTAGCGCTGTTTGTAATGGGCGCTGGGCATTGTTGTGATTTAGACTGTTCATTATGTATGGGCGCTATTTTATTATGATTAGAATGTAGCTGCGAATATTATCCTACTGATTGAGGGCTAAAAGTAAACCATGCTACCCACAATAGTCATCTTCTTTTTATAATTCCTTACGGAAGGCGCGTGGGCTTTTTCCGAGCCAGCGGCGAAAGGCACGACCAAAATTGGAGGGGTCGTTATAGCCCAGTTGAATTGCTATTTGTTCGATATTAATTTTCGAATAGGTTAGCAGATCAATGGCTTTTTCGCGTCTAACGTCATCTAGAATATGCTGGTAAGTCGTATTGAGTTGTGCCAATTGACGGTTGATCGTTCTTGGGCTGCTGTTCATCGCTTTAGCTATGGTAGGCAATGTTGGAAAGGCTTTCATTTTATCTAATTGATGGCGAATTTGAATAACTAAGTCTTGCCCTTGATCGAGTTGAGTCAGTAACTTTTCACATTCACTTTCGGCTAAACCTCTGGATATAGCATTCGCAGTCGAAACCGGAACCTCTAATAAATATTCAGGAAAGCACACTTGATTATGAGGTTGGTTGAACAATACCGGTACACCTAATAATCGCTCGTATTCACTGGGTGGGGCCAGAGGGGCGTAATTGAGTTTTACGACTGCTGACATTTGGTCTTGTTGGTTAATTAAAAAACGTGCAACGCCAATGAAACTGGAAATGATATTTTCTACAACAAACGGGAAGGTACTGGGCATTGAGGCTAGGCGATTAATTTGCACCACAGCGCTATCGTCTTCTTTATGAAAACGAATGTCTGCTAATAGCGTTCGAGTGCGAGCATAGCGAATAGCCAGTGATAATGCTTGATCTAAGTCGTCCGCTGCCATGGCAGCAAAACCGACAAAACCATGACTAGCGATATTTAATCCTTGGCCATGCTTAATTCCCAATAAAGGATCTTTACTCAACGCAAGCGCATTTTCGACAACCGTGTGATATTGCATGGGTGAAATACGGATGTTCTGTTGCATGATTCGTTCATTTAACTGAGTATTAGCTAATACTTGTTCAGCAGAAAAGCCTTTGTGTTTCATGAGTGTGATTAACTGGGTAAGATAATCGGTGGTTAAGAAGGGCCGTTGCTGCGAGTAGGAAGAAGTCATTTAAATTATCTTTGGCGTAATATGACTGAAATCCTGTCACGATTAGTACTTCAATTCAAGCCAAAATTACGTCATAGTGTCGAAACGAATATTAATAATAAACAAATTCAAGTTACATCCGTTCATCAAAGTCAAAATATTGTTGAACGTGTAACTTATTATAATAGCGATTATTGCTAGGGGGTTAATGTGGAAGCATCATTTTGGGACGGCAAACGTGCACCGGGAGTTCAGGATACTATCGACTTATCAAAATATGATTCAGTCGTAGAAGTCATTGAAAACTCATTTAAACGCTATGCAGATCGCCCTGCATTTACCAGTATTGGTTATACACTGACTTATCGTCAAATTGATGAATACAGTGCTGCGTTCGCAAATTATCTTCAAAATCATACGACTTTAAAACCGGGTGATTCAATTGCTATTCAAATGCCAAACATTCTGCAATACCCTATTGCTATGTATGGCGCATTACGTGCGGGTTTACGCGTGGTGAATACCAACCCACTGTACACCGAACGTGAAATGCTTCACCAATTTAATGATTCTGGTGCTAAAGCTCTGCTTTGTATGGACGTTTTTGCTAAGTCTGTAGAAAACGTTAAAGATCAAACTGGCATTAAACACATTATCGTTACTAGCTTGGCCGATATGTTGCCAGGTATTAAGCGTGTGCTAATTAATGCAGCGGCCAAGCACATCAAAAAGATGGTGCCGGCTTATAGTCTTCCTGAAGCGGTTTCTTTTCGTACGTGTCTGAAGCTAGGTAAAGGTAAGGGCTTCGCTGCAAATCACATGAAGAACCCTCACGATACGATCGTATTGCAATATACCGGTGGTACTACCGGTGTTGCCAAGGGTGCTGAGCTAACCAACCGTAATCTAGTTGCAAACATGCTGCAATCAGCTGCTGCTTTGGCTCAAACGACTGCAGATGGCAAGCCAATGAAGGGTGAGGGTCAAGCTGTGATCGTTGCTCCTCTACCGCTATACCACATTTATTCTTTCACGGTTCACTTGATGGCCTTGTTTGAATTAGGTGATCACAGTGTCTTGATCGCCAATCCTCGTGATACCGAAACCTTTATTCGTTTTATGAAGCCTTGGAAGCTAACAGGTGTTGTTGGTTTGAATACCTTGTTCGTATCATTAATGGCGAGCCCTCGTTTTAAAGAGCTTGATTTCAGTGAAATGAAATTGACGCTTTCAGGTGGCACGGCGTTACCTGATGCGACGGCTAAGCGCTGGAAAGAAATTACTGGTAGTGGTGTTTCTGAAGCCTATGGTTTAACCGAGTGTTCACCGGCTGTTACGATGAATCCTGCTAACGGTTTAGAGCGTATGGGTACGGTTGGCCAGGCTATGCCGGGTACGGCTCTTAAATGTATTGATGATAACGGCGATGAAGTGGCTGTTGGCGAACGCGGCGAGCTTTGTGTTAAAGGCCCACAAGTGATGAAAGGTTATTGGAATCGTCCAGAAGCGACGAAAGATACTTTCACTCCCGATGGCGAATGGTTACGTACCGGTGATGTTGCCGTTATTGACGAAGAAGGCTTTGTTAAGATTGTAGACCGTATTAAAGATTTGATCTTGGTATCAGGCTTTAACGTTTATCCAAACGAAATCGAAGATGTTGTTGCAGGTCATCCTGGTGTTGAGAACTGCGCCGTCATTGGTGTGCCAGACGATAAAACTGGTGAAGCGGTTAAGTTATTTATTGTTGCATCGGATGCGAACCTTACGGCCGAAGAAGTTAAAGCTTACTGCAAAGATAAGTTAACGGGCTATAAGCTGCCACGTCAGATTGAATTCCGTGATGAGTTGCCGATGACGCCAGTGGGTAAGATCT
>JBLGBO010000026.1:0-43234 GCA_047616865.1 Oleispira sp. | reverse complement strand
ACATGCCACGGCTTAATAACTCCGCTGACTCGCCACAATCTAACCATTACGATTGCTTTGCATGGACTTCGATGGCGTTACAAACCTCGTCAGTCAGAACTCACAATTCTCGGAGCGATACCAGCACCTCAGGACCACGTCAGTCCCTATGGCCTATATATTTCTCTGTGTACGCTTCACCTGTTTTGTTCGCTTGCTGTATTTAATTTTATAAAAAAAATACGGGAAAGTATTTCGATCCACAAACTCCGCCACAGGCGCAACACTCGATACGGGTGGTTGGTTAAACCTTACCCGACAGGGACTTACACCCTGCAAGACACATCAAGCTTTCTTGACGCACTAACGCTCATGCTAAGCGGCGCAATTTATTGCGTCCATAGCTTGAGCGCCTTGTTATGTTTATTTTGTTTGATCAATACTTTCGTTCCAGATTTTACTGCCTTGCTCGTGACTTTGAACTCCTTCACAGAATGCCTCCATAACTGCTGACAAGCGATTACTTGAATCATCCGGTAGTTTTAGTAACTTTGGTTTATAGACTACAAATGGATTATCAGGAGTTTTTGATTTATATGGGATAGCAAGGGTGAACTCACTCATATTAGAGTAATCAGCAAATTCAATGAATATAGAATCATATTTACCATCATCTAGAGGGATATATCCATCATAAGCGAGTACAGCAATATCTGCTTCGTATGTATTCTCTTCCATGCTTTTTCGACCTAAGCTAACAGCCTCTTCAAGATTCTCATTTGTTAGCCGAATCAGGTTATTTTTTTGATCACTACCACGATAAGCATGGATAGGGATCAAAGTTTCACCTTCATAAATTGAATAGATTGCATGTGCAGTAATAAAGCCAGCCATCAATGCGGACTCCTTCTCACCAACTATTTTTTGCTCTTCAGCTATACCAAGAGAAGACGCAAAAAGTAATACTAATAAAGATAGATATTTGATAATAGATTCCTTAAACATAACGCCTCAAGCACAGGCGCGATAGCGTCCAGTGCCTTGACTTGTTACACATTGATGCCGTATGCACTTAAATGTGATTTCATTATATGTAATATCCTGTCACCTGAATCAAAACCTTTGGCAATTCTAATTGATTGCTCAGCCGAATATTCTGATATGTTGCCACCAAGCTCTAGAAGCAGATTAACCATATCTGAATTCCCGTGTTGAATTGCTTCTGATAAAGCTTGCTCTTGTATTGGGCTGCCCAACGAACGCAATAATTCAACTTGGTCATACATCAGTTCTAGTGCACACCATGTTAGAGCGTTCTCGCCAATAGAGTTTGTTTGCTTCAACAATGAAACATCGCTTTTAACAATGTTTGTTACTTTTTCAGGTGACTCTCTTCTCAACGCATCGAGAAGAATTTCAAAGCCCAAATTTCTTCTAGGTAGACTCATCTTTCTCTTTTTGTTGTGTAACGCTTTTGTTGTGGGGCGCTGAAAGCGTCCAAGCCCCGCAGGGGCTGAACCACCAACTGATTGTTACATGTTTTCAAATACGGAACTAACACTTTTTCGCCTGATTAATAATGAAAAAATAAAGCTAATCACAGCTATAGCCACACTTAAAATATTCGGCGTAGCATATTCTAATGGCATTTCTGAAATAGGAAGTCCACTCTTAAAGCAATATATAGCAAAAGCCATAATGGGCATAAATGGCCAAATAGTTAATACATAATTAAGCGAAACGGTAAATGCAAAGCCCCATTTTTTTCTTCTCATAATCCCTACAAAAGAGATAATAAAGATACAAACAAGCAGGCTGTCAAAAAGGAAAAACTTGCTCTGCTCTATGTCTGGCACTTCGCTCAATAATGTAGACGAATATCGTGCAATACCATTCATAATAATCGCAACTATTACGACTGAAAACCAAATTATATTTATGTATAAAATTTTAGGCATAAAACCCTACATGTAACGCCTAGCATTTGCGGCGGTTTGTAGCGAGGTACGAGCAGAAAACCGTCCAAACCACGCAGTGGTTTATGCAACATGCTTTTGTTAGTTGCTTTTTATGTAATCAAATACATGTCCAGTTACACGAATCATACTGAATACCTGATGCATGAAAATAAAACACTCCACTACGCAGCTGATAAAATGCACAGGATTGCTTTCTTATTACTTCATTATTCCCCACACCCAACCGACCCGCAGTACGATTGAACCCTCTAAGAAAACACGTTGATCCAAGCTTTTCTTTAAACTGTTTCTCTGGGATCTCTAAAGCACAATCATAGACCTGACTATTCAGTATTTTAACTTCACCTACAAATTTGGCGTAATTATCTTTATAGCCACTACCAGTCTCAACCAGTTCACATTTATTCTTTTTTATGCTGATTCCAACTAACGTTGGATCTTTAGTTTGTACCTGATTTACAGAGCAACCAAAAAGAGATATCAAAAGGGAAGCAACAATTATAAATTTCATTTATATATCCTCAATAAACAACTAACGCCCAAATAAGGGGCTGATTAATAGTTGGCTAAAATGTGAAGCGGAGCGAAACCTAGCCAACTGTTAGCAGTCCCGCTTGATTTTCTTGTTAGGTGTATTATCCGCTCTGAAGCTTTTTTAATGCTTTATGAAAATCCAGTTTGACGTTATCTACTTCAAATCGTGTAGTCGCATAAAAAAATGTTTTCTTAAGTTTAATCGTGATATTGGAATCACTATTAAATATAAATTTAGCCTTTTTAAACTGCAAAGTATTTATATTGTTTTCAATATTTGAAATTGCTTTTTCGATTTCATCGTTTGTAATAGGAATAGTCATCATTATTTCTAAAGGACCACGAAACCAATACTTTAGAGCTGAAACATAAATGCCATTTTTTACTTTTAAATCTTTAGTTTTACCAAATACATTACTTAGAGGTCCGAATGAAATATTTAAACCTTTAACATTTATTGAAGCTAACTTTCCACCGACTCGGTAGCTTTCATTGTTTATCAATGGCAATACAAAGAAGTAGCAAATATAAAAAGAAATAACTAAAAAAATAAAAACTAGCACAGATACTCCTTGATACACCTAACGCTTAGCTAAAGGGCGTGCGTCTAGCACGTCCAGTGGAGGCCGTCTTTTTGGCCGGAACGCATTTCAGCGTATTGTTGTACGCTAACACGTGATTCCATTATTAAATTCACCCGAATCTAATTTAATACCAAAGTAGCAAATATAAGATTGATCTAAAGCGTTAAAATGACACTCTACACCACCAATTTCTTTTATTAAATTTCCACTACCTTCGCACATATCACTATGTGCCTCAGATTTAATACCAACATACATTTTCTTTGCAGCATCACCCATAACTCTAAAATTAACATCAAGTCCTGACCCTGAATTAAAAGCAGCGTACTGAGCAGGAAAATTTTCAAATGGATCTTCCGCATGCACATTTAAAGAACTTAGAAATAAGAAGAATAAAATAACTTTCATAGAAGTACCGTACAACGCTTTTGTTGTGGGGCGCTGAAAGCGTCCAAGCCCCAAAGGGGCTGAACCACCAAATTTTTGTTAAGTGCTTTTTGCTCTAAGTTGCTATTAGCAGCCACCATCACCTCCGCCGCAATCTCCTCCACCGCTCCATCCACCAGAGGAACTATCGTAGCCCCCACTCGAAGAACTTCCACCGTTAAGATTTGATATTTTCATGAAAGCTACAACAACGCTTACAGCAAAAATAATCGGGCATATTTGACTGAAAGTATATTCGTCCGATCCCATGTCAATAAAATAAAAAGAGGTCGAAGCACTAACAATAATTAATATCCACAGAAACATAAATAATTCCTTTTAAATTTGCGCCACTTAACATTTTAATCATGCGCATGCGCGTTTGCACGGAAGTGTCTTTTTGAAACTTCACGGCAACTGATTGATTTAACTCGGTAATTCATGAAATCCATTTCCAAGCTCCAGATAAACGCGCATGCGCGTTTGCACAAATAACGAGGGTCTCGTTATGTCAGTGCTTATATTGATAATGCACTGATTTTGCTACATTTTCCTGAATTGTTCCAGTGCAAACGCGCAAGGTTACAAATATTTCCGTGCAAATGTGCATTGAAACAACCCAGTATCAAAAATCAACTGTATGTATAGGCATAGTTCTAACTTGTTGATATTAGGCGCTACTGCTCATAGTAATTCTGGTTTCCTCTTTGGATTTTTTCACCGAATTAATAGGGTTCGTTGCGGCGATTTGGCCAGTGTGGAAGCAAGTCATTCGTCATAAAAGTATCTGCTGGGGCGCAGCGCCCCTCCTGCTATTACAACGGAGTCTGTCTTTGACGTAAACGACTATTTCAGCAACTTCGACTAAAAAAGGCAAAACTAAGATGACAGACTTACGCCCGAGCATGGCTATAAAATAAGATCTAGTGATTCGAAGCTATGAACAGCAGTCACTGCCTTGCTGAATTGGTGGGCATTTGACTGAGCCATAAGAACAATAGACACAGCAATCTCCTGACAAAGGCTTTAACAGTTTATGGCACGATTCGCACTCATAAAAATATTGGCAGGCATTCGTTGGCATTACTTCTATTTTTTTATGACCACAGTCAGGGCAAGTAATTGTCGATTCTAGCGTTACATTAGACATTTAGACTCCTTAGCGAGCTTAATTAAATACGTACTCCAACCATATTGCCATAATGGCTAATGGGCCGTTAATCACAGATAAACCCGCAAACATCCACTGTGAAGGCCGAGTGGCCTCCAGCAAAGTGAGATGTTTATTGATTTAATAGTGCTGAGATTACGGCAAGTTAAAACACTAAATTAATACGCCATTTTTGCTCTTGGTTTAGCAAACACTAAATGATTTACGCCAATGGAACGTTCTTCAAAACCGCCTTCGCAATAGCTTAAATAGAACTGCCACATCCGTTTGAAGTCATCACTGTATCCCAGCTCAGTTATCAACTTCGATTTCTCGTTAAAGGTCTCATGCCAAGCCTTTAACGTGCGAGCGTAATGCAAACCAAAGTCTTGCGCTTGCACAAGATTCAAATCACTGGCATCGGTACTGGCATTCACCAGAGCTGTAACGGATGGAATACAGCTACCTGGAAAGATATAACGTTGAATAAAATCAACATCTTTACGCGCTTGATCATAACGCTGATCAGCAATGGTGATCGCTTGTATCAAGGCGATGCCATCTGGCTTTAATAACGCGCTGCAATGTGAGAAGAAGGTATTATAGAATTTCCAACCCACGGCCTCGATCATTTCAATAGACACTAGCTTATCGAACTGACCTGCGTAGTCTTTTTTAAGATCTCGATAATCTTCTAGTAATAACGTTATTTTATCTTGTAAGCCTTCGTCTTCGACGCGCTGCTTAGCCAGATTGAATTGTTGCTGAGAGATCGTAGTCGTCGTTACTTTGCAGCCATAATTCTTAGCGGCATAAATAGCGAACCCACCCCAACCCGTACCAATTTCAACCAAATGATCATCAGCGGTAAGTTGTAGCTTCTCGCAAATAATTTTAAGTTTATTTAATGACGCCTCTTCCATACTGGCATCTGCCGCTGGAAAAATACCCGAGGAGTACATCATGGTAGGGTCCAGAAAAGCTTCAAATAAGTCATTGCCTAAATCATAATGCGCGGCAATATTTCTACGCGAACCCTTGGCTGAATTCTGATTGAAATAATGAAAGCCTTTTAGCAAGGGTTTAGAGATTAACGCTAAGCCACCTTCTAACTGATCAAGAATATCAATATTACGAACCATAACCCTGACCAGCATTGTTAGGTCTGGGCTTGTCCAGTCTCCGGTCATAAACGATTCCGCAGCGCCAATACTGCCCCCCGTCATGATTTCGCCATAACAGCTAACATCATGTACAACTAAGCGCCCTACTAAGTCAGTATCTTCGCTTGATTGACCGAAGCTAAAGATTTCACCATTCTCTTCAATTTGCAAGCAGCCCGAATGCAAGTTTAATAGCTGATTATGCACCAGCTTTCTGGCAATTTTAGACAATTGACCTTTAGCAGGAATAAAGCTTTTTGTTTTTGTATCGATATTTGCAATAGATGGCATATTCATAATTGTCTCCGGTGCTCTTAACGAGAAGTCTTATCTATATTTGAGTTATCTATATTTGAGTTGTCGGTATTAGGATGATCGTAAAAGGGCGAACGCTTTAACCAAAGTTTCAGCGCATTCCAATAAATGCCAACAACAACCTTAACGGTCATAAAGGGGTATTGAAATAATACCCTTGGCATCGCTTCATTAAATTCATGGCGCTGTAATATCAGCGTCGCATCAAAGTGTTTGTCCCCGTCATCAACCGCTGTGTCATCACTGTAATTATCCATGTGAACATGCAGACTGCTATTAGGCTCTGAAAACGCCCAACGATAATCCATATTCATCGGGTTAAACGGCGACACATGAAACTGTTTATGAAACTCAAACACATGCTTCCCTTCCCCCTTCATCTGATAGCTCATGCTAATTGCCTGATCAACAAAGCTCTGAGCAACGGGTAAAACATAACTGTGTTTTTCGTCCCAAGGGGTATTGGTAATTTCTGCCACTATCGTTAGCAGCTGATTTTCAGCATTAAAGCAGTAATAAAAAGTGACCGGATTGATGCTGTAACCGTAATAGCGCACATTAGTCAGCATTCTTACTGCCGTTATTTCATTCGCTGCATCACCAAACTCGGTCGCTACTTTATCAATGACCGCTGTTTTAAGATCGCTAACATTCGGATTTAAATAGTCATCGCGATTGAACGATGCCAAGTTAAATTTACCTTTAGAGAAAAACCAATAGCGCTTTAATAAACTGGGTAATTCGTCCAAGTCTAAATACATCATAAATAGTGAGTAGTTAAGCGCATGACCAACGGGTTTGAAGCGGCGATGTCTGACCTCACCTTGATAAATGGCGCTAATCACAGTTCGATGCCAAACGATTTTGCAACTCGTAACGCACTGTTAACACCATCTTCATGAAAACCATTAAACCAATAAGCACCACAAAAATGGCTGCGATTTTTATTGTTAATTTCACTGTGTCTTTGCTGGGCAGCAATACCGTCCATGGTAAATACTGGGTGAGCATAATCGTATTTGTCGATTATTTTACCTGGTGCGATTTCAGCCGTACGGTTTAATGTCACCATAAAATCATCTGGAGCTTCTTCAAAGTTCTGCAAAGCGTTCATATGATAAGTTACCATGGCATACTCACTATGACGCTGAGGAATATGATAATTCCAGGCTGCCCAGGCCAGTTTTCTCTTCGGCATTAAACGACGATCAGTATGCAATACAACCTCGTTACGCTGATAAGGTATGGCCCCTAAAATGTCATTTTCTGCCTGACTAGGCTCATCTAGCATGCCTAACGCTTGATCGCTATGACAAGCGAAAACTACCTGATCAAACTCAAACTCTGCACCAGAATAAGTTTTAACTGTTACATTATCTGCAGATCGTTTAACCGACGAAATGGGACTATTTAAGTGGATATTATCTTTAAATGATTCAATTAAAGGCTCGATGTAAGATTGCGAACCCCCTGTAATCACACGCCACTGAGGTCTATTATCAACACTCAACATGCCATGATTATTAAAAAACTTTAAGAAAAACCGTAATGGAAATTCCATCATCACATCAACCGAAGCCGACCAGATCGCAGCCCCCATTGGCACAATATAATGGTTCACAAAACGATCACCATATCCGTGTAAGTTAACAAACTCACCTAAGGTTTGCCCTTCAGGTATCGTATCATTTTGAACCATCTCAACGGTTTGCTTATTAAATCGTAAAATATCTTTGATCATAAACCAGAAGCTAGGCTTAAAAATATTACTGCGCTGAGCAAAAAGGCTGTTGAAACTTGTACCATTGTATTCAACCGCGGTATTTTCATCGCGCACACTGAAGCTCATTTCAGAGTCTTCGCTAGCAACGCCAATCTGATCCATCAGTTTAATGAAGTTTGGATACGTCCAATCGTTAAAAACAATAAAGCCGGTATTAACGCCGTACGTTTTTCCGCCCGATTGCACTGTTTTGGTATGAGTATGACCACCAAGGTATTTATTGGCTTCAAATAAAGTAACATCATGCTCACGACTTAATAAATACGCCGACAACAATCCGGATATACCCGCACCAATTACTGCTATTTTCTGCCTTACCTGAGGCTGTCCATCTTTCATACCGTCACCTAATGTTTTTATACTTACTATTACTATGAATAGTTAACTGTTAATAATCGAATTTATGCCAATCTATTCTTTAGGAAAAATATAACTCGTTTTAATAAAGGAATGTGCTCATACAATAACGCGCCACCATCAAAATAATCACGATGGCTAATAACCCTACCCTGCTTAAACTCAAGCTTACTCGCACCATTAACCGCTATGGTTTTTCCCCCATTTAACTTGGGGTGCTGATAGCTCATGGTCCAAGTCAGCATGCCGCTGTCTTCATTGAGCCATTGGTTTTCAAAATCGAAACTTACAAAACCAACATTTTCATAAAGATTATCAAAATATTTAAATAATGAATCGATCCCTTTTATATTATGAAAGCAGTCTTCAAATTGAATATCGTAAGAATATACCTGCTGTAATAACTCAAGACTGACCGTGTCTCTATTAAGCGTATTGTAGAGTTGTTTGAAATTCTCAACCACTTGATCACTTTGCATCATTATCTCTACCCTCTTGCAGTATTCGACTCGGCACCGGATGTAAGTCATGAACAATGCCCATCCAACTCATCACTTTTAATAGATAATAAGAGATATCGATTTCCCACCAATAAAAGCCTTGGCGAGCTGACACCGCAAAGCGGTGGTGATTGTTATGCCAGCCCTCTCCCAGGGTCAACAATGCTAAATACACATTATTACGGCTATCATCCCTGGTATCGAAACGGCGTTTACCCCAGATATGACACAATGAATTAATCGTAAAGGTTGAGTGAGCTAGGGCTACTGTAGAAATAAAGAATCCCCAGATGAGCATCTGCCAACCCGTAGTGCCTAGCTCAGGGTAATAAATTTCTAGAAATTTACCGAACAAGTACATAAAAGTAGCGCACAAAAAAGGAACTAAAATATCGAAGCGATTAATGAACCTTAATTCAGGAAACTTAGCCAAATCCTTAATCACGCTGTAATCCGTTTTAAAAGCATCTTCACAGGTAAACCAACCGACATGACTCCACCAAAAACCATTTTTAGGGGAGTGTAAGTCATTATCGTCATCCGCATATTTATGATGCTTTCTATGATGTGACGCCCACCATAACGGGCCACGCTGCGCCGCACTGGCACCAATAACTGCAAATACAAACTGCCAAATACGATTCGTTTTAAAACTACGATGAGAGAAATAACGATGGTAAAACGCAGTAATAGCAAACATCCTGATCCAGAACATGGCTAAACACACAATAATCGCCACTGGGCTCCAGCCAACGACAAATACAAATAAACACGTCAGATGCACAGCAAAGAAAGGAATGATTCGTTGCCAGTTCACCTGCCTGCCACCCGTTTGTTTCAATATCGCCTCTGAACCAGTAATAGGTTCCGCCTCAGAGTCAATCCAACGAATGGCATTATGGCCTAACTGCTTTAAAGCCTTCATTAGTCCTCTATTCCTTGTACTGCTGGCGAAACATTCAGGTTTTTAAACAATACCTTGGTATGTTCAGCTGCAATTTTCAAATCAACGATCGGAGTTGGATAACCATATTTCATTGCTAGCGCCTTGCTTGGTTGATGTATGGCTTTGCCCTGAATACTTGCAAGCTCTGTAACATACTTACGCACGAAATCGCCTTTTGGATCAAACCTTTCGGCTTGTCGATACGGATTGAATATTCGAAAGTAAGGTACCGCATCAACCCCAGTGCTAGCAGACCACTGCCAGCCACCATTATTGGAGGCCAAATCAGCATCTGCGAGCTTGCCATAGAAATAAGCCTCTCCTAAGCGCCAATCAATTTGCAGGTGCTTGGTTAAAAACATCGCAGCCACCATGCGCAATCGATTGTGCATCCAGCCAGTTGTATTAAGTTGTCGCATCGCAGCATCAACTAAAGGCACACCAGTTTTACCCTGACACCACGCTTGAAAATCTTGATTATCAGCCTTCCAAGGCAAGTTATCGGTTAAATCTTTAAACGGCTTTCCTTTACATACTTTCGGAAAAGCCACCAGAATATGACGATAAAACTCACGCCAAACTAACTCATTAAGCCAGCAGCGTGCGCCATCGCCACTGACTTCAAATAACAATTCAATATCGTGTTGAGAATGGCTCACCATCGCTTGTAAACATTGGCGAGTCGTTAATACACCCAATGCCAAATAAACCGACAAATGGCTGGTTGCATCCAAATCAGGAAAATCTCGACCATTGTGATAATCGTTTACGTTTTGTTCTATATATTCATTTAAACGATCATGGGCTTCGTCTTCGCCAACTGGCCATTGCTCTTTAGTCTGGCTATCAACATTAATTAAATGGTTTTTTAAGCAGGATATATCTGACTTTAGCGTTAATTCGAGCTGTGGTTTTGGCTTGTTATACAATGGGCGTGCTAAAACGGCCAAATTACTCTGCCAGTTTTTAGCATAAGCAGAAAACACCTTATAGCATTCGCGACTGCCATTAAGAATAGAGCCTGGGGCAATGATGCACTGGTCGTGATAACCCTTACATTCGATATTGATCTGAGATAACTGGTTAACAACACGATCACTGCACGATTTCTCATTCACCTCGTACTCATGGTTGTAATACACATTCGTGATATTTAAATCGCCACACAAATCACTAACGCGCTGAGGTATGCTCGAAAATAACCCACAATCAATCACCAAAAGTGGCACATTCAATTTGGCTAATTGCTCTTCTAACTCAAAAAGATGATCAACGATCAAACGCCGCTTAATGTCAGAAAGACCGTGCTGATCCCATTGTTTATCAGCCAAACAATAAACTGCCACCGTTGGCCCTTTCGCCATCGCATGATATAACGCGGGGTTATCATAAATACGTAAATCACTGCGCAGCCAAACTAGATTGCTCATATTAATCGTCTCGTTTTGAATCTAACGTTAACCAATCAGAAAGGTTTTTACCACTAAGCCAAGCTGATTCAATACCCGCGTAGTTAGAGCTGTCTTCAGATTTTAAATAATCACCAATTAAGCCCAGCCCTTCTTCGTCCCACAAATACCCGTCTCGAGCCGCAATGCCTTGAGTAACACAAGAATATAACCAGCGATGAACGTAAGCATTGATAATGCTCAAGGGTTGTTGCATGTACTGTTCAATTTCGCTAATCAGTGCACTACTCACTTGCTCATGGCTTGATTCTAAATGCTGCTGGGTCCATAGCGGACTGGCCTGAACTTGTAAAATGGTTGAACTGTAACTATTCGCACTGTCACTGTGATCGTCATTATCTCTACGCCCAGGCTTACGACTTTCTTGACTAATAGAATAAAGGCTAGCGCTGTTAGGGTATTGCAGAGCCGCGGTCGCTGATACATCATTACCAATTTCCAAGCCCATCACCCATTGTGCAGCGACTTCAACGCTCTTCAGCTGATTTTTAAAGCGGTTATCTTGTGGCAACAAATCGTATGCTTGAGCTGCTGGCGTCGCGATGATGACATTTTTAGTTTTGGCCAACAGTTTTTTAACTGAATCTCCGGTAAACAAATGCCAAATATTATCGATTCGTTGAATAGAAGTAATTCGGGTCGAGAAATGACACTCTATATGCTTACTCAAGTGACGCGTTAAACCAGAGTTTCTAGGAACGGCAACGTAATGAGTTAAGCCCTGATCATCCTTACACCAAGGTGCCAATACACCGTTTAAGTGCCAGCGTTCTATCTGCTGATAAAAAGCGGCACTTTGCGCAGTTATGCTCGTGCAGCCCAGATCAAATGCCATAAACTCAACCTCATCATAAGCGACTCTCTTGGAAGATAAGCGCCCTCCTGTACCTCGGGCCTTTTCAAATACGGCCAACTTATATCCTAAGCCACTGATATTACTCGCGGCGGTTAACCCCGCCATGCCAGCGCCAATCACAGCAAAGTCTAATAGATCGTCTAATTCAGGGATTTGGGTATCTGATTCAGTGAGTGGGTTCATTATTATAATTTCGCAGTAATAGAAGATAGTTGCCTTAAACTACGTTTAGAATCCGCATTTAGATCACCCCATGCTAAAATATTTTTCGCGATTAAGACTTTACCAACCGCCAGCATTGCTTTAGATTTGCCCTGCGTGCGACTTTAATAATTACTCAGTGGTATCATTTTGACTCAGAGCGCTCAGTCCAATGCTCAATATCTAAACCAACTGGTTTTGCAGGTAGCACAACATAATGAACCAGCCTACTTAGAGCTGTTCGAATCCTGTGGTGGTCGACTAAAAGCCTATGCCATTAAATGCGGATCAAACCCATCTGATGCGGAAGATTTAGTGCAAGACTGTATGTTGACAGTTTGGAATAAAGCACCCCAGTTTAATCCGAAAGCCGCGTCTGCGATGACCTGGATGTATACTATCATCCGTAATCGACGCATCGACCTATTACGAAAAGAAAAGCCGAATCTCATTCAATCATTTGATTTATGGCCCGACGGCGACTTCGAGCAAGCCTATTCAGACCAATTTACATCTTCCCAGCTAGATGATGATGTCGACAGTGATCTGAATGTGAACCTCGTACGTATACTCATTGAATCGCTACCCGAAGAGCAGAGACAAATTGTTTACAAGGTGTACTTTGAAGGTAAATCTCACAGTGAGATATCCCTTGATCTTAACTTACCCCTTGGCACCATTAAGTCTCGCTTACGCTTGGCAATGAAGAAACTTGATACCCTTGCGAAAGAGCAAATGACATGGCTAATTATCATCCTGCTGACGAACTTTTAATGCAATTTGCGGCGGGTCAACTGACCAACGCATTAGGTATTCAAGCAGCTTGTCATCTCGAAAGCTGCAAAAAATGCCAACTTAAAGTTCGCTTATATGAACAACTAGGAGGAGATTTAATTGATATCTCAACTCCAGTTGAACTTGAAACAAATGCAAAATCAAGATTATTAAGCAACTTACAGAAGCAAAAAAATACTGCAACAAGCTTAGTGTCTGACGAGCAAAGTGCTGTCTACCAGCAGCAAATCGCCAACGCGAATCAAAGACTACCCAAGCCTTTGCGACGTTTTTTACCAGATTATTATGAAAACTTACCTTGGACTGGTTTTAGCAAAAGCATCCAAAGCTATGACCTGCCCTTTTCCGATGAACGATATACTGCTCGTTTTTACAAAATCGCCGCAGGTAAAGAGTTACCGCAGCATACTCACAAAGGCAATGAGTTCACTCTAGTGATGTCAGGGAGTTTTTCTGACTTATCCGGAGATTATCATCCGGGTGATTTTGTATTGGCCGATACCAGTACTCACCATCAGCCGAGAGCTCATGAGAGAGAAGATTGCATCTGCTTTGCCGTGACCGATGCGCCATTAAAAATGACAGGCTTTTTTGGCAGAATGCTAAACCCATTTATGAAATAAAATTCATTCTATTGTAATCCATCCTTCCCATTACTGCGTATATTAAATATCAGTAATGAGATAAAAGGAGAGGTAAGAGATTATGATCAGTAATGAAATCATCTGGGTTACAGGCGCTAGTAGCGGTATAGGTCGTGCTGTTGCCAAACAGTTGGCACAGCAAGGTAATAAGGTTATTGCCTCTGGTCGTAACCGTGAAGCATTGGCAGAGCTGGCACTTGAATCAAACAATATCTTTCCTCATATCTGCGATTTAGTAAGCGATCATAAAGACAGTATTCAACAGTCTCTAAGCGAATTAACCGAATATCTAGATCGTATCGTGCTCTCTGCTGGGGATTGCCAATACTTAGAAGTAGATCAGAGTGACTGGTCATGCGTCGACAACGTCATGGCGATCAACTTCCACGGTAGCGTACGCGCTATTCAAGCCGCCCTCCCTCTATTAGAAAAAGCTGACCATGGGCATATTGTTGGAATTTCCTCAATGGCCAGTATGGCGCCCTTTACACAAGCCGAAGCCTATGGAGCCTCTAAGGCTGCACTGAGTTATTTCTTAGGTGCATTACGCATTGATTTAAAGCCTAAAAATATTGATGTAACGGATATTATGCCCGGTTTCATCGACACCCCGTTGACGCAAAAAAATGATTTTCCTATGCCCTTTTTACTGTCCTCTGATGAAGCCAGTACACGAATTATCAAGGCGATAGAAAAACGCAACTTTACCGGTATATTTCCAAAGCGCTTGTACTGGTTATTCAAGTTTATCTCTTTTATCCCGAAAACTTGGGTGAAAATAAACAGTCAAAAAGGAAAAACACCCACCGCTGAAGGTACAAGCTGATGCTTGCTAACATCAATGCCACGGTACTTGCCAATAAAAAAGTGATAGCCAATGCATTGGGCTTTCAAGTCGTGTGGTTTATATGCGTTCAAGGTAATAATTTGAATGCTGCATTGGCTGTAATTGGCTTGCTTTGCCTGCATAAACTTATATTCAAGATTGAATTGAAGGCATGGCCAATGTTAATGGCTTTCAGTTTAATCGGTTATTTGGGTGACAGCGTTTTAGCCAAAAACTTTCATCTCATCTACAGCGATAACTTAGACCCTCTAGCGCCTTTATGGTTGCTAAGCCTGTGGCTTGCATTTTCGACAACACTGAACCATTCGATGCAGTGGCTTTTTAATTCGAAATACTTAACTGTATTTATCGCCCTATTCATCGTTCCCATTAGTTATTTCGCCGGCATCCAGCTTTCAGGCTCTACCTTTAGCCTGCCCATCAATAGCACATTGCCTTACTGGGCGTTCTATATTGCCGAAGGAACCTGGTGGACTATATTACTGCTGGGCTATAAAAAATTAACATCGGTTTATGAGATCACAGAGGCACAACATGTATAGATTATCGACAACGATATTATTAATGATACTTTCGACTCTAGCATTAGCGGATCAACAAAAGTCGAATGAAGGCATGCAACTGAAAAAGTTCACTGGCTATGCTTATGACATGAAGACTCAAGAATTTCTTTATACTGAGCATCATAATTACCTCGATACGTTTCTCCACGTTGTAGAGTATAAAGAGGCTGATGGTGAATTGTTCGCATCAAAAAGCATAAATTATAACCACAGCTTTTTTGCACCTGACATCAAGCAGACCAATTTAAGAAATGGTGAAGTCATTGATATTAAAAGAAAGAACAAAGCCGATAAAGGGACAAAAAATGAGCAAGCCATTCAATATCTTGTTCAATACAAAGAAAATACAAAAGAGTCATTAGAAAAAGAAACCATCGAGTACAGTCCTAGACTTATAATCGATGCAGGGTTTGATCATTTCGTTACGCACAACTGGCAAACATTAAGCGCAGGAAAAGAGATATCCATTGATTACCTCATTCCATCAGCACAGGATTATTATGAGTTAACCATCAAACAAGAAACCTGCAAACTCAACCCTAAGCTATCCCCTAAACTCAACGGTCAGGTAAAAGCTCAGTTTGAAGATCGATATTGCTTTTCCATTGCCGCTTCCAGTTTCTTCATCGGTTTATTCTCTAGTCAATTAGAGTTGACCTATAGTAAAAACAAAGACAGTGGCGAGATTCGTTTAATGGGTTTTCAGGGGCGATCAAATATTTCTGATAGTAAAGGCAACTATCAAGATGTGAACATTGTTTATCAATACTAGAATTTTGGCGCTATAACTAAAGGTCACAGGATTATTATCATGAAATTATTATGCTCTTTCTTAATCGTATTTTTCTTAACCGCTTGCAGCTCGGTAGATATCAATCAATATAAGGATAATCAACCTACGCTGGTTCTTGATCAATTTTTTAATGGTGAGTTAACCGCTCATGGTATTTTAAAAAATCGCAGTGGCGAGGTAACACGCTATTTCAATGTCACTATGACAGGCACTTGGGACGATAAAGGCGTTGGCACTCTGGCAGAAAAGTTTATCTTTAATGATAACAGCATACAGTATCGAACTTGGACATTTACCCCAGTATCAACAGACCAAGGCATGCAGTATCAAGCAACAGCCAATGATACACTCGGGGCGACAATGATCGATCTTAGCGGGAACGCCTTCTTCATGAATTATGATTTATTGATAAATTATAAAGGTGACGATATGGACGTAAACATCGATGATAAAATGTACCTCATCAATGATGAGGTCATGATCAATGAATCGGTAATGACCAAGTTCGGTATTGAAGTCGGCTACATTACCCTGACGATTATTAAAAGCTCACTTTAATAACAAATTCTATTAACTAAAATTCGTTTAACTATTCAGCAGGTTTTAAAACGATACATGATTGGGTATTTATTCCACAAAACGGCGTAAATACCTCCCTGTAGCCTTAGTTCGGCTCCTGCCTCGCATATTTGCTCCACAAACACCCAATAATGGATCTTACTCTGTCTTAATTTGAACTACCTGAATAGTTACAAATTCGTTTAATACTCTTTATAGGGTAAGAACTTACCCGATAAAACGACATTAACCCGATCACCCTTAGGGTCTTCTTCGCGCTTAATATCCATTGAAAAGTCGATGGCACTCATAATGCCATCGCCAAATTCTTCATGAATTAATTCTTTAATCGTTGAACCATAAACACTAACAATTTCATACCAGCGATAGATCAGTGGATCGGTTGGTACCGCTGTGGGTAAAGACCCTTTGTACGGTGGAATTTGTAGCCATGCTATCGCATCATCAGGTAAAGAGAATATTTCTCCCACGATTTCTGCTTGCTTCTTATTTAAGGTCATCTGCCCCAAACACGCAGCAGTGGTCCATTCATTTGAGAGCTCTATCGCATCAGCTACCTGGTGCCACTTAATGCCTTTAGAGACTTTATTGGCTAATATCAGTTGGGTTACTTCATCACGATTATAAATCATATTGGATTCCTCTTTACGATTTCGTTATTGGATTTTTTTGGTTTCTTTATAGGCTTTTAACTTCAAACAATAGATACACCACAGCGACCGCCAAACCCAATGAAATAGCTTGCCACAAGGCAACAGGATTACGCTGAATTAAAGGCGGTCTCGTTTTATTCAAAAACTCTTTATTCGGTTTACGCAAATCATGCAGGTATTCAAAGAGATCAAGCTGACGACGATCAGGTAATGGGCTTACAGCCTTGCGTATGGCTGAATCTACCCATGAGGGTATTGCCATATCGTCAGCTAACAAGGTTTTATATTGCAGTTTTCTTTGCTCAGACAAGGTTTTAGTACGAGCAACTTTTGCATCATAGGGATAGCCTCCCGATAATAAAAAATAGCTAATAACCCCTAATGAAAATAATTCAGACTGCACATTACCTTGCTCGCCAAGGAAATATTCGGGAGCACTGTATAATGCCGTGCCTAACAAATACGTCGCAGGATTATCGTTGCGGGTTTCTTCTAAGCCAGCAATACTGACTGAGCCAAAATCAATGATTTTCAACGTTCCTGATTTATCAAGCATGATATTTTCAGGTCGTAAATCTTGATGCAGCATATCCATCTTATGAAATGCATTCAGGCCTTTAGCGATTTGATCAATAAAACCTCGTACAACTTCCAAGCTAGGTTTTGGGTTATCTAAAGCCCATTGCGCTAAGGTTTGACCTTCTATGTATTCAAATACGGTATAAATATAATTACGTCGGCGCTCTGCCAAATCGGCTTTTAACACATGAGCATTATTAATTCTTCTCGCCACCCACTCTTCTAATAAAAATCGCTCTAAGTGCTCGGCATCACTTTCAATATCACTGGCCGGCGTTTTAATCACCACCTGATTTTTTGTACTATTATCTTCGGCTAAATAAACACGACTTCGGCTATTAGCATGTAAGCTTCGTAAGATGGTATAACCATCAAACTCCATACGCGCTTCTAATACGGGGGGAAGTTCTAGTTGCTCAAGGTGTTGTGATACATTCTGTTGATCTTGATCGGGTAATTGATCAACCCGAATTATTTGAATGGATAAATTATCATCACTGCCTGAATCGTAGGCTTTTTTTACCAGAGCTTGCGCAGCTTTATCCAGATCACTGGCGTATTCTTTTACAGTGGAAACTATTTCTGCTGACGGTAAAAATTCATAAATACCATCGGTACAAACGATAAATACATCGTTTTCATTCAGGTTTATTGTTTGATGATCAAAACTGCATTGATCTTCAATGCCTAACGCTCGACTCAGATAGCTCTTACTTTGGCCCTCACCCTCACTCTCGCCACCATTGGCCCAAAGCCTATGATCGTTGGTTAACTGCTCTAGACCCTGTTTATTGAGGCGATAAATACGGGTATCACCCACATGAAAGAGATGTGCGCTGTGATTTTTTAATATCAACGCACTAAAGGTAGAAACATAGCCCCTATCTTTATCGTATCGCCCCTCCCCTGACATCGTTTGTGAGTAAAGCCATGAATTAATTGATTTTAAAACACGTTCAACCGAACTCTTAACAGTCCAAGCTTCAGAGGTGCAATAATAATCATCAATGAAGGTTTTAACTGAAGTTTCGCTGGCAATATGACTGGTATTACTGGAACTAATACCATCGCTCATGGCGATGGCAATGCCCTTTAAAGACAATAAAGAGTCTTTAGGAATAAACGAACCATGAAAATCTTGATTGTCTTTTTTACGACCTTTATCAGAATATTGGCCAATTGAAACACTCAATTTTTTAGTCATGGATCTCTCTTATAAAAACTTAACAGAACTTATCAAAAGAATTTTTGGTGTCGTTCTTATTACACTACTTGCATCATAAAAAATCCCAGCCACTAATTAACTCTGTTAGTGACTAGGACTTCTTTTGGCTAAAAAACCACTACCAAATTTCTAGCTTGCTTTTGCTAATGCTGCAGTGCGTGACTCAGTCGTACGCTTTGGTGCCGTTCTAACATGAGTGGTATAAATTGTTAAACCCGTAAATGCTAATCCACCTACCAGGTTGCCTAATACTGTTGGGATCTCATTCCAAACAATATAATCCATAAAAGAGAACTCGCCACCCATAATCAAACCGAATGGAAAAAGAAACATATTAACAACAGAGTGTTCGAAACCCATATAGAAGAATAAGAAGATAGGCATCCACATTGCAATCACCTTACCGCTAACGGTTGTAGAGATCATGGCACCAACAACACCCAACGAAACCATCCAGTTACACAACATGCCACGAATGAAAATTGTGATCCAACCATCAACCCCATGCGCCGCATAACCTAAAGTACGTGCTTCGCCAATACTGGCTACTTTTGCGCCGACTGCACCAGCATCCACATTAAAACCATAAGTAAAAATAAAGGCGATCATAAAGGCGACCGTTAATGCGCCAGCGAAGTTACCCAGAAAAACCAACCCCCAATTTCTTAATACGCCACCCAGGGTGACACCAGGTCGCTTATCCAACCAGGCTAATGGCGCTAAAACAAAGACACCCGTTAACAAATCAAACCCCATTAAATACAACATACAAAAACCAACAGGGAAAAGAATCGCGCCCAATAAAAAGCTGCCCGTATTCACTGCAATAGTAATCGCAAAGACCGCCGCCAATGCCAAAATAGCACCGGCCATAAAGGCTCGTATAATAGTATCTCGGGTTGACATGAATATTTTAGATTCACCAGCATCTACCATTTTGGTAGCAAACTCTGCGGGGGCTAGATAGGACATAGTCTTTCTCTCTTTCGTTAAATTAATTAAGCAATTAATCCAATAGAGCAAGCGCTATGCCAAATAATAAAAGAATGCTCTAAACGCCTATTAAGGATAAGAATCAAAGATCGCTAGAACAGATTAGGAAATATAAATGCACAATCATGAGGCTTTTTTAAGTTACTAAAATGCCCCTTGCATTTTAATAGTGCTGTTATTTAACAATGCGCTGCCTCTTCCAATCATGTTTCTCATTTGCATTTAAGTCCAATAAATTTTATAAAGGACGCAAATAATATTCTAAGGCTACTCTATGATCACTCTGCATCACCTAAACAACTCGCGCTCGCAACGTATTATATGGCTACTTGAAGAACTAAAATTAGAGTATGTGATTGAATTTCATAAACGTGACTCTAAAACCTATCTCGCAGGCGACAGTTTAAAAGCTGTTCATGCATTAGGAAAAAGCCCCGTTATTAGTGATGATAAAACAGGAATGGTTCTGGCCGAAAGCGGCGCAATTATTGAATATTTGGTGCAAACCTATGGCCAACATTTAATGCCTGAGCAAGGTACAGCAGCTTATTGGCAATACCTATATTGGTTGCACTTTAGTGAAGGCTCTTTAATGCCTCCTATGGTAATGAATCTGGTATTGTCCAAGATGAAAGATAGCCCAATGCCTTTCTTTGTTAAGCCGATTGCAAAAAAAATTGCCAACCAAATCGTTAAACAATTCTCAGGGCCGAACATTAAACGCAGTTTAGAGTTTATTGAAGATCATTTGAGTAAGAATACATGGTTCTGCGGTGAGCAGTTAACTGGGGCGGATGTACAGATGAGTTTTCCACTCGAAGCCAGTGCAGCACGAGGTATGGTCGATCAATATCCAAACATTTTGGCCTACGTGAAGCGCTTTCAAGCGCTACCCGCTTACCAGGTAGCCCTAACTAAAGGTGGTGATTACGATTACGCTTAATACTCATCTAGCTTAAGCCAGCGATGAGCAGAAAAGATCCAATACCTGCTACAAAAGCACCTAGGGTTAATCGTTTTAACTTAGGTGCTTGCCATGCCATCATAAAACCTGAAAGCAATAACAGCCCCATAACAATAGCAAAAAAAGCTGCATACACTTTAAAAGCATTACCGCCTTTCGCCTTATGAAGCTGCACAAGGTTTCTGTACCAACTGGCTTCTTTAACCGTCAGCTTTGCCACCAAGGTATTGTTGCTGGATTCCAAATGAATGTCTTTTGTCGAACCTGCCCATTCAAACATAAAACCATTGCCAATGCTTTTCAGCTTAGCTTTACCTGTTGGCTGAGTTAACTCCAACTTATCTAATTCTAATGCAACTAACGCCGTCAGTGTCGTTAGATCTGGCTGTAATTCTTCGGTAAGTTGAATGTCATACACTTCATTGGTGTAGCCCCCCTTTATACCCCAAGTATACAAAGCACCCGTAATCATAAACATGAGCGCAACAGGGAAAATAAACGCCGCTAATATTGCATGTACTTTCATAAGTTGTAATCGAGTGACCATACTATATTTCCTTAAAAAAATTCAATAACACAACATCAATAGCAAGTGACCAAGAATCAATCACCCAAGGTCAATAATGAGGTGCCATCAATCTCAGATACAGTATTCGCTTCAGCGCGTTCAATAATTTTCAGCAATATTGACTGAATAGCTTCATCTTCACGCACATCTGTTTTGCTAACAAACTTCTGCTCTTGTGGTTCTGCGCCTTCATCCAATATGAATGAAATAACAACCACAGTCGCCACATCGGTCGTTTCGCCAAAGTATTCGAAAGATACTTGCGGATAACCATTAAAGCCTTTCTTAACTTGCTTAGTGATGCGTTTTTTTGCTTTATCTAAATTCATAGCGAAGATTCCTTGCATGGTCTAAATGACCATAATTTCATGCTAGATTAACAAATTAATCTCACAATGAGCAGACTTCTTTAAATACTTTCAGACATTATTGACTTAGATGCTGTGCGTATACTGCTAACAGCGGGAGGAGGGATAGGTAAAGACTAACGCTAAGTTAAAGTGACGGCATAGCCAGTCTCTTTAACTCAACATTAAAGATCTACAGATCTAGGTTTCGTTTTAAAACTTTTCCAGATGTGATGATTCGCGTTGTACGATACAGCTCAGGGTGTTTTTCTTCATCAGCAAAACGCATAGGTTCGCCAGAAGTAGGACTAACAAACCAAGATACTTCTGGGCGTGCATCACCTAACTCTTTTTTAAACGCTTGCGGTGTAATACCTAGCGCTTCAGCTGCTGCATTGAAAGTGCAACGTGTTTTCACTTCGTTTATGTAATCGACTATCAGGGTAATTTTGTTCTGCACTACAAGGTGCTCCTTGTAAAGTTAACAATTCATTTATAGGACAACACAGTATAGCGAACTATCGGACAAATAGGTAAATCTTCGACTTTTCGAACGAATCACATCGAGATAAGCGTGATTTTCTGCCTATTCAGGCTATAAAAACAGCAGTAAAGGTCATTTGTCTTTAAAGAATGCCCCAATCCGCTCAATAGCCTCACTGGCTTGGGGTAAGAACGGTGCAAAGCCTTGAAACACATGAGGCATATCTGGCCAAGTATCTAACAATACATCAACCCCTGCTTGCTTGGCTTTTTCAGCAAAGCGTAACGTATCATCCAATAAGACCTCCGCTTCACCCGTTTGCAGCATCAAAGGCGGCAAGCCGCTTAAATCACCAAACAACGGCGAGGCCAAAGGATAGGATGCATCATGACTAGAATCCTTCAAGTAAGCTTCGGCTAAAAAAGGAATCGCTAAAGCGTTAATAATAGGATCACGATATTGATGAGTCAGCATCGACTCGCCACTGGCGGTAAAATCAGTACAAGGAGAAATAGCCAAAGCCGCATTTGGCATGATTTGATTTTTACTCTTAATCGCCAGAAGACTTGCTAAGGCCAAATTTCCACCAGCAGAATCCCCCGCAACGAAGACTTTTTCTGCGTTAGTCTCTCCAACTGGACCATGACCCCACAACCACTCATAAGCTTTCAGACAATCATTCAAACCCGCTGGAAAAGGCGCTTCCGGCATTAAAGAGTAATCAATAAACAAAATCGAACAATCGCAAGCCTCAGCTAACCGCGCAACAAAGGCGGCCCAACCTTTAACTGAGCCTGACATCCAAGAGCCTCCATGAATATACAATAAGCGTCGCTGCCCCTTATGCCCTTCAGGCACAAACCAATAACCTGATCTATCGTCCACGCTGACGTGCTTTGGACTAATCGGCGAATCCATCACTTCAGCCGCTACCGCAAAATAGCGATCCAAAACGTCACGGCGGTGTGTCACATCAAAAGGCCGCTGAAGGACTTCAAGAGTTAAATGCCTTAAATGACCCAGTACCGATTCAAGTGCTAAAGATGTCGACATTCCGTTGTTTATCCTTTCTGTTGCCAAAGAGCCTTGCAAACCAAACCAGCGGTTTCCTCCCAATCTAGCAACTCATACACACTGACTCCAGAAAAGTATTAACAAACACGCCTTGAATGATCGCTTTTTGTACTAAACTAATACAAACCTATGGATAAAATGAGTATTGCCATGAAAACATCATTATTTATTAAAGCTTTATCTTTCGTAGGGGCCAGCCTTCTATTCTCCCCGCTAGCATCAGCATCTGAGCTTGATCAGCTAAACTACATAACGGAGTCTTATCCACCTTATAATTTTAGAAGTGAAAACAAGCTGCAAGGCATTGCCGTAGACCTACTGCTCGCAGCAACACAAAAATCATCCGCTGCTTTAACTGCCCAACAGATAAAGCTTTTCCCCTGGCCTAGAGCGTATAACATGGCACTATTAGGGCCAAAGATCGTCCTGTTTTCTACCACAAGAACTGAAGATAGAGAGCAGAGATTCAATTGGGTTGGCCCCATCAGCCCTACCCGGATCGTTTTACTCGCCAAAAAAAGTGACGCTATTGTTATTGAATCTGAAAACGACATAAAAAAGTACGTTGTCGGTGCGATACCTAATGACATCGGTGACCAATTGGTCAAAAAGACAGGTATTAAAGGCTCAGCGATCAAACATGTTGCTAAAGCTGGTTCTCTAGCAAAAATGCTAGGCGCGGGCAGAATCAAACTCTGGGCCTATGAAGAAAACGTCGCACGCTGGATAATCAAAGAAGTAGGTCTTAACAACAGTGATTTTGAATCAGTGTATACATTAAAAGAAAGCGACCTTTATTACGCTTTCAGTAAAGACGTTGATAAAACGACTCTAGACTTGCTGCAACAATCAATTGATGACGTAAAAGCTTCAGGACAACTTGATAAAATAAAAGCGAACTATCTATAAATCAATGCTGATCCACGAACGGTAATAAATTAAAATATTATGCACCTAACAATGGTAGGTGTTTAATATCTTTATAGCGATGCGCCATAGAAATACACGCTTTCAACTCTTGCATTGGAATTTCACCCAAGACTGGAAAGATAATCTCTCGATTACCCACAAAAGTGAAAGTATCAGCATAGATTTCTTTAAAAGTATCGACGAGTGATGTTTTACAATTAAAATAAACAGAGATTGTATCGGGACATTTAGCTTTCCAGTCGATTCTAATTGCACTACCGCATACTGATTGATAGCTAGGCTCATTCCATTTTAAACTTTCGCTGATATTACCTAGAGACTCCTCTTGAGCAACCTCAAAAATCACAGCTCGGATAATTAACAACTGAAATTTTGCGGCGTCAGGATAACTTTCAAATTTTTCTTTAACGTTAATATCCATATTCTCTACAACCCCCATCACTGACGTCTCAGACATACTTATTTATCAGCCATTACTTCAATTTTATATGTGCCTATGCTTGGTTATTATTCAAGCAATGCCGTTGTTCTATTTTTTTGCTCTCTCATCATAACGAGGAAGCTTTTGGTTTAGAAGCTGAAGCTCTAGCCAAAGGTAATTCTATTTTATATAAGCACCTGAAATATATTATCATTTGCTATATCATGCTCGGTTAATATGCTCCCCATATAAATGCAAAGGACATGCGGCATGCTGGACAGCTCCATCAGTTACGAAACTCCAGAAGGTATTCAAATTCAACTGCCAATCGCAGGGCCCTTCGTACGTAGCCTCGCCTGGCTCATTGATTTTTTAATTCGTAGTGTTATTTATCTTATTGCGGTCATTGCACTGTCTTACTTAGGCGAAGTAGGTCAAGGCATTCTGCTAATTGGATTATTTTTTGGTGAATGGCTATACCCTACAATATTTGAAGTATTAAAAGGAGCCACCCCAGGAAAAATAATCATGGGTTTGTATGTCACCATGGATGATGGCACCGCTCTCACTTGGCAAGCTGGTTTTACCCGCAATCTATTACGTGCAATCGACTTCCTCCCCTTTCTTTATATGACCGGCTTGATCTGTACGTTATGCAACCAAAAATTTCAACGTATTGGCGACTTAGTGGCCGGGTCATTAGTAGTCTATAAAGAGGAAGACAAAAAATTAATGTCAAAAGAATCCTCTTATAAAGCCAAAGCCTTACCCTTGCCTTTCAATGCTGGCGAGCAGCGCATTCTGCTGCACTTTCAAGACCGTCATGACGATATTTCAGCAAGCCGACAAATAGAATTAGCAAATATGTTAACCCCCGTGATTAATCATAAAGATCAAGAAGCGGTAGACGTATTAAATCAATATGCGGCCTGGGTTCGAGGAAGTAATCAATGAAGCAACTGGCTTTTGAACATAAAAACCAACACTTCTGGCAAGACTTCGCTGCACTGCTCGATCAATTGGAAGGCGTAGAAATAAAAGACGAGGCGTTCGACAATAACTGGCCAAAGTTTCCCGCCCACTATCGAAAAATGAGTCAGTTTTTATCCGTGGCCCAAAGCCGACAATACAGTCCAGTATTGATCGATTTTTTGCATCAGCTAGTCATGCGTGGCCATCGCCATCTTTACCGACAGAAGCCTGCCATGTGGTCGGCCTTTACTCAATTCATGCGCCAAGGCTTCCCTCAAGCCTTACGCCGCGAGTGGCGTGTCTGGCTAATATCTTCTTGTTTGTTTTATATTCCGGCAATTTTCATGGGATTAATGTGTTATTTCGACAGTGAATTTTTGTACAGCCTAGTCACCTACGAACAGGTTCAGCAAATGGAATTCATGTACGACCCCTCTAATGCAACACTAGCACGCCCCGAGGGTCGTGAATCTGATTCCGACTTCATGATGTTTGGCTTTTATATATTTAATAACATCAGCATAGATTTTAAGGCTTATGCCTCTGGTTTATTATTTGGAGTAGGATCGATTGTTCTTATGATATTTAACGGTCTGTTTATCGGAGGAATAGCGGGCCACCTGACGAACAAAGGCTATATCGAAACCTTCTGGCCCTTCGTATCTGGGCACAGTGCATTAGAACTTACCGCAGCCACTATCGCCGGAGCCGCAGGATTAAAGCTGGGATATTCGTTGATAAATCCCAAACGATTTACTCGGGCTTTAGCATTAAAACAAGCGGGTATCGATTCATCTCCACTTATTTGTGGTGCAGGCCTAATGACTTTTTTAGCCGCTTTTGTTGAGGGCTTCTGGTCAGCTACACCAGGTGTTCCTCACCTAGTAAAGTACGCTATAGGCATTGCCGCTTGGCTAGCGCTCTTCAGTTATTTATTACTGGCAGGCAGAAAACAATGAAACTTGAAAACCTGCAAATCACCTTAGCTCAACGCACCCCTTGGCAGGCCATGGATTTAGGCTTACAAGTAGCACGTCAACATTATAAATCGTTATTTATAATCAGTTTTCTTGTCACTAGCCTATTAGCATTATTACTGTTCGCATTGAGTCAGAATGCCATCTACGCCAGTCTATTATTATTTTGGTTTAAACCCATCATTGAGCGCCCATTGCTGTTTTATATTAGCAGAGCCATCTTTTCCGAAGCCCCTTCCCTCAAACAATCACTGCTTAGCTTAAAAGGCATAGCCAATCGTTTATGGTTTAAGACTTTATTTATTCATCGGCTCAGCATTAGTCGCTCATTCAATGCTCCTGTAGAGCTACTAGAAGGACTACAAGGGGAAGCTCGTAGCGATCGATTGCGTATATTACACACTTCCGACAATGGCTCTGCTTGGTTGACCATGCTCGGAATTCACATTGAATGGGCACTGCAAATGACATTATTAATGGTGCCATTTTTCATATTACCCAGTGGAATTATAGAACTGGATTTCTTCCAGTTTTTAGAAAATAATAACAGCGCTATTAGTGTATTGTCGCTGTTAAGCTACATTGCTGCAGTGGCAATTGTGGCTCCATTTTATATTTGCTGTGGTTTTATTTTATACTTAAATCAGCGCACACATTTGGAAGCTTGGGACATAGAACTTGGCTTTAAAAAAATAAGTAGTCGATTGGCTAGCCTTGGTACATTTAATGCCAACCTGCTCATTTTAACATTAGTCAGCTTTCTTTCTTTTAGCCCTACACCATCATGGGCCGAAGAACCCAATAACAATGATGAAACCTGCTCCGTTGAAGACCAACAAGAAGCGTCTGCTGCCATTGAAGAATATTTTCCTCGAAGTGAATCAACTGATGCCCAACGTATTAACAGCACATTAGTTGATGTTTTAAATTCTGATGCTTTTGGCGAACACTATAAAGATAAAGACTATTCATTAGATTGGGACTGGAATTGGGATTTTGATCCGAAAGCCGATAACACAAACGATTTCCCTTGGCTCAGCGTTATTAAAGATTTAGCCCTGTATTTTAAATATTTAATAATCACATTACTCGCGGTATTACTGTCTTATATTTTAATCAAGTATCAACCTTGGCAGTACCTTTCTAGGTTTAAAAAACAACAAGAAGATAAGCCCCAATCTATTCTTGGCATGGACATGAACCAACAAAATTTACCAAATGATTTTATAAATATCATAGAAAATCATTTAACACAGCAACAATTTAGACAAGCCCTGAGCCTCATGTTCAGGGCCCACCTAATCAATGCGATTCACGTAAGAAATATTCCTTTTAAACAAAGTAATACTGAACAAGAGTGTTTAGTTATCATGCAAGCTCATAGCCCAGAAAGTGAAGCTCAATGTTTTTCCAAACTGGTTATGAATTGGCAAATGCTGGCTTACGCTCATCAAAGCGTGAATCCAGATGCCATTAATACCTTATTTAAGCATTGGCAGTCATTCGTAACTCCGGGGCAAGAAAAATGAAATTACGCCCCCTTATCATAGGCTTCATCGTGACTATTGCCGTAGGATTAGCGGGATGGTGGGTTTCTAAACACATCACGATAAACTATGAAGATAAGCGCAAGCTGCCGGCAGAAAACATCCGTTTCAATCCGCTGTCCGCTTTAGAGCATTTACTCTTGCGCTTGAATATTGATGTACAAAGCGACAATAATCGAAATCTATTGCATAACCTGCCCGATACGGCAGACACAATAATAATACGCAATTTAATGCATCCTCTCACCCATGAGCGCGAACTGGCATTAATAAACTGGGTCAAGCAAGGTGGCCAGCTGCTATATGAACCTTACTGGCTAGGAAAAAGTAATTCGCGCCAATACTTCCATGAGAAACTGGGCATACTGATTAAAAAAGTCGAAGACTGGGAAAACATCCCTCCATCGAATCACAGCTGGGCCAACATTAATGACGAGCAACTGTATTTTCACATGGACTCGCAATATGTACTGACAGTAAATCCTACCAACCTTTCAGAAGATGCGAGCTTAGAAAGCCGTGCGTTAAAAACCAGTAACCAAATCATCATTCAATCGGATGAAGGTGCACACGGAATAAAAGTAAGCCACGGCCAAGGCTACGTTTTGTTTCTAAGTGATACTGACTTCTTAGCAACGCCTCCTGTTTGGCAAAGCTATTATGACTTTGAGGAATATGGCAATAACTACTTCACCGATTTATCTACTCACGACCATGCATATTTTATGTGGCTGCTATTAAAAGATAGAAACAAAGTATGGTTAGTCTACGAAAATTCTTCCCCAGCATTTCTGGCTATCGTCTATAAAAACTTCCCATCGCTGGTCATATTTAGCACAATTTGGTTGCTGATATTTTTTCTATTTTTACTGAAACGCTTTGGCCCTATCATTACCCAACAGCATGAGAAACAGCGCAATTTAAAACAGCACATTCAGCAAGTCGGTTATTACCATTGGCAACAAGATAAGGCAAACTACTTGTTAAACTCTTGGCGCTTGCGTATCCAGCACAGAGTATTGGTTAAACACCCGCACTTAGCAGGTCTAAAAGATCATGCTTTATACGAAATGCTCGCCCAGCTAAGCGACCTTACCGCACTTGAAATCAAACAGGCTTGGTCTTCCCCTTGCCGCAATCAAAACGAATTCATCAGTTACATCAGGAGATTGAAGAAATTATGGACACTGTAGATAACAGCACACTTACTATTGAGCCAAACACTGAAACTAACCCTGCCTTCAGTGAAGCACAAAAGAGTATTCACAAGCTCACTCTAGAACTTAAAAAAGTTATGGTTGGTCAAGATAGCGTGATCGAGCAAACGATATTGTGTTTATTAGCGGCTGGTCACGCACTAGTAGAAGGCGTACCAGGCTTAGGGAAAACGTTATTAGTACGTAGCCTGTCACAGGCTATGGGAGGAAAATTTAACCGTATTCAATTCACCCCCGACCTGATGCCATCAGATGTTTCTGGCCACGCCATGTTTAACAAACAGAGTGATGATTTTGTCATTCGCAAAGGCCCTGTTTTCTGTAATTTATTATTGGCCGATGAGATTAACCGCGCCCCAGCAAAAACCCAATCATCCTTACTCGAAGCCATGCAAGAACAGCAAGTAACTGTAGAAGGACAAAGCCTATCACTGCCCTCGCCTTTTATGGTCATGGCAACACAAAACCCACTGGAACACGAAGGTACTTACCCACTACCAGAAGCCCAGCTTGATCGATTTTTATTGCATATCTGGGTAGATTATCCCACCGCAGAAGAAGAGATTGAACTCAGCAAACGCTTATCTGGCAACATCGGCGATCAGCTAGACGTTAGCGCAATTAAACAAGTGCTAACCATGGAACAGGTACACGACCTGCAAATGCTACTCACCCAAATGGAAGTCGATCAATCCATTCACGAATATGCTGTACGTTTAGTCCGTGCTACCCGCGATTGGCATGGTATAGAAGTGGGTGCTGGCCCTAGAGGCAGCTTGGCTTTATTACGCGTAGCGAAAGCACACGCTTTAATGCAAGGCCGCAACTTCGTATTGCCCGACGACATTAAAGCCATGGCGGTGAGTGTCTTACGCCACCGTATTCGCCTAACGGCAGAGCTAGAAATTGAAGGTATTGACGCCTCTCAGGTGATCAACGAATTATTGCAAAAAGTGGAAGCACCCAGAGTATGACCCCGAGTAAAAAACTGCTGATTATTGCTGCACTTTTTTTACCCTTTGCGTTAGCGGCAGATATCTATCTGCCTCTTACAATGAGCCTGTATCTAACAGCGGCATTCTTTTTATTATTGATAATGTTCGATGGTATACGCGGATGGTTAACTCCCACTCCTGAAGTCGAGCGTGAAATTGAAGCGAACTTAGCCGTGCAAACGTGGAATCCAGTTAGCCTAACCTTCAGTAATAAAACCGCTAAAAAAATTATGCTGAGTGTCTTCGACAGTCACGGTGACACTACGAAAAGTCTAGAGCTACCTCAGTCACTTACTCTTCTACCTAATAGCCAAGCCATTATTCGCTACCAGCTAAAAGCCACCCAGCGCGGTAATATTTTGCTTAGCCATGTAGATTGCCAGTTTCAATCTCCTTGGGGGCTCTGGCATCTGCGCCGCAGCATCCATTGTGAAAGCCAGGTGCGAATCCAACCTAATTATAAAAGTGTGTTTGAATTTGCCTTATTAGGCGATGAACAAAAACTGGCAAAAATGGGCAATCGCCAACAACGACGCCGAGGAGAAGGAACCGAGTTCCATCAACTAAGGGAATATCAAAACGGCGACCCTATGCGCAAAATTGATTGGAAAGCCTCATCGCGCATCGGAAAATTAATTAGCAAAGAATTCCAAGATGAACAAGACCAACAACTGGTTTTTCTATTGGATACTGGCCGCCGTATGCGCCATAAAGATGAAGATGTAGAACACATGGATCAAACCTTAAATTCCATGCTGTTACTCTCTCATGTGGCCGCCAAGCAAGGAGATTCGGTAGGATTCATGGCTTTTGGTAACAATCATACTTGGTGCCCGCCTAGAAAACACAAAGCGATAGTGAAACACTTGCTCGATCATTGTTATGGTTTAAAGGCTGGTCTAGTCATGTCAGATTATTTGCTGGCTGCGCAACGACTGATTGGATTACAAAAACGCCGCGCCCTGGTCGTTATTTTAACCAATAGCCGGGATGAAGATCGTGATGATTTAGAAAAAGCGATATTAATATTAAGAAAGCGTCATCTTGTGGTGGTAGTTGACTTACATGAAAGCTTCTTAGCCGACATTCTGAAACAAGACCCAGAAAGCTTTGAACAAAGCTTAGAAATGCTTACTACAGAGAATTTTATGCGCCAGCGGCAAGAAATGCACAGTTCATTAAATAGCTTAGGGGCGATGTGCTTAGACTGCACAGCAGAAGAACTGCCGGCAACACTAGTGAACAGTTACCAGCAAATAAAGAATTCAGGTCGTTTATAAAGATCAGGCCGCCAGAGTGACGGCCTAACAGTAAAGCGGTTACTGAGTAAAAACCTTACGGTAGCTTGTGTAGATGGTAATACTTAATAGCGGAAGCAGGATAAATAGACCCAACCCCACTGGAATCAGCGCTACTATCATCCAAAAGGCCATAACAAAACCATAAATCGTCAATGCTAACCAGTTTTTAAGACACGCTTTAAAACTCATGCTCATTGCTTGAAACACACCAACAGACTGCAAAGCAATGAGAGGGGTAGCAAACCAAGTAAGCATCATAAAAAATGCGGTACCTACTAGCATCACCATCATCCCCAATAGTAGATTTTGAGGATTCATATTCAGTGTTTCTGGGTCAATATCTTGACCTGCAAACATCGCCATAAAGTATTCGCCGCCTAAAAACCAAAAAGCCAGCGCCATATTAATCAGACTTAATAGTGTAATACTAATCGCTAAACCAAATACACCTTTAGCATTACGTTTAATGCCGGCAAATAAATGACTAAACTTTAATGCGCCACCGTTTTCAATTCCACTGGCTGCAATCAACAGGCCAGCAAACAAGGGGGTATAAAACAGAGAACCAACAAAGGTACCTAATATTGGGATCAGGCTGATAATTAACAATAATGCATACAAAGAAAAGTTAATAAAAGTCCATTTAAAAGGCGCTGTTTTATAGATTTTCCAAGCATCGGCTACAATACGATTACCCTGACCTGCTGTAAGTTTCTTGGCGGAGCAAAAAACCACACTGTCATTACTATTAACAGTCTCTACTTGCGAAGTAGGCGCACTATAAGGGTTTAATACGGCTTGATCAGTCATTCTTTCTTCCTTGATATATTGATTAGCAGCGCAGTGTATATAATAACCCTGACTAAACCAAGCCAAACTCATCGAAGATACTGGAATTAATTATTACCGCGAGCGCGCAAAAACCTGAGTCCAATAATGTGAGTGGTCAGACTCAGTAGCGGTGACTAAAGCAGAGCCGAATTCAGTAAATCCAGCCGACATGATATTTATACAATGGCCTGGACTGTTTAACCAACCCGCCATCACCTGACTGGTTGAGGTTTGACCCGCCGCAATATTTTCACCCACACGATTCCAAGAATAATCACTTGCCGTTGCACGATCCCCAACACTTAAACCATTAGAACCGGTATGGCTGAAAAAATTCTCCTCTGCCATATCTTTGGAATGAAGCTTAGCGGCATTTCGTAATTGGCAACTCCAAGTGAGCTTTGCAACGGCTGGCATCGCATCACTACCACAAGAACGACTACTGCTTCGAGCTTGATTGACCAAGTTCAGCATTTCTTGTTCATCAAGGGTAATGTCGCAAGCGGTCGATACGTCACCATTGCTTTTTGAATGAATAACTTCACCATCAGATGATGAGCCACCACATGCGCTAAGGAGGAGTAACGAGCTAAATACTACAAGGCTCTGAATGCAGTTAAATCTGGTCATATTATTCAATTAACTTAAATGGGGATATTGACGCAGTATATTATTTTATTGAGATCACTTATGTGATTAGCCCCACAGTCAGAGGATTCATTCATCAACCATTAACATAAGTATTTCTGTTAAATTCAAACCCATATCATCAGCAATACGTGAAAACCTAGCAGAGTCAGCCTTATGTACTCTCCGCAAACCAGCTGAGATAGCTCCCGAATGGGCATTATTAGTCTCCACTAGCAATAAAAACAAAACACTTAAAGCTTCATCATTTGTTGCACCATAAATCGAAAGCAGCTCTAACACTGGGCTATCCATTGAAATCCAGTACGAGTTATTTCTGGCTAACGAAGGTAAATTACTTCTTGAACTATCGACAAAGCTAATAATAAATTTTTCTTGTTGAGTTCTTTTAGCTAACACAAACTCCAAAAGGTATCGCTTTAATAAATCGTCCTCATTATTGAAGTCCTGCTCAAGTTTATCAATATAGGCATCATTCAATTCCATATTCGAAAGAATAATAAAAGCGGTATACATTTCTTTATTATCAGAACTACTTGTGTGCTTATAAACATCGTCCAATAACGTATTACCACAGCCTAGCAGTAGACAAGCAACTAGGGGGAAATAAAGTTTATATTTCATACGACTCATCTTTCTTCAAATTAGTGTCATGGAAACGTTTTGAATTGAGTTTCTATGATAATACAAAAATGAGCACTTAATTTTAGAAAATGGCATTAATAATAAAATAGTAACGCTACAAGCCCCAATTATAGAGTTTACAACGATGACTAGCAGGATGAATACCCGTAAAAACTAGTGACTCGTCCCCCGCTCATACTGGGTCTTATTCCATACATTATATTTACCAGAAGGCTTCACCATGGGCAGGCGTTTCTCCTCTCCTAATGTATTAGCGTCGTAGATAATAATTTCGCCATCCATATCCCAAATACTGAGTATTACCTTGCTGCCATCTTTGTTGAATTCAACATGAGCAGCGGTTTTTCCCGGTGATGGCCGTAGGGTTTTTACAATTTCTAACGTCGACTTATCGATTACATGGACTTTATCTTTGTTAGGGCCAAAGAATACATCTACCCATGCGTAAGGTGAATTTTCATGGCTGCGCATGAAGAATCCTGGGCCTTCGGTTTTGATATCCTTTATCACTTTCCAGGTTGTCATATCGATTACCGATACCTTGCCTTCTTTTAGGTTTGGCGAGGCGAGGATTTGGCGCATTTCTAATAAGCCTTTGTCATTCTTCATTGGGTAATCCCACGTAATACCTGAGCCTAGGTGTGGCATACCCGGTAATGGAATGCTGTTTACGACCTTGCCTAAATCTAGATTAATTACTTGGCCACCCTTTACCTCTTTACCATCATGGGCATCACGGGATGCGCCGATTAATAATGTGTAATCTGGGTCGAAGAAGAAATCATCTAGGTAATCGTCGACCACGATTTTTCTTACGTCTGCTGGCTTGCCATCGACTGGATAGGGTATCTCCCACACTTCTTTTAAATCTTTCAATGCCGCAATAAAAGTATTACGCGGTGGTGCGTTATACACCGCACTTACCCGAGAAGTTTTTCCTGCGTCATTAGCGACTGGGTAAACCTTTAGCATGTCGAGATTTTCTGCATCGAACATGACTAGGTTATACGGTAGGTAGTTAGCGACGATAACGGCTTTACCATCAGAAGAAATCGCTAGGTTACGGGTATTAATACCGGCGCGTACTTCAGCGACAACTTTTAAATTATAAATATCGTATTTGGTAATCCAGCCATCACGGGATGCAAAATACACATAGCGGCCATCGGGAGAATATTTTGGTCCACCGTGTAAAGCGAAGCGGCTTTTAAAGCGATGAATCGGTTCAAAGGTATCGCCGTTTAAAACGGTTACGTGATGGTCACCAATTTCTACCACCAAAAACAGATTCATCAAATCGGCTTCAAAGACTGGCTTATCTGGCAGTTCATTCAGTTTGTGAGTAACTACTTGCGAGGCGAGAATGTCTTTCTCTTGCCACACTGGAATCACTTTAGGCTGGGTAAAGATGTAATCGACGAGTGCGTTGCGCTGCTTTTCATCGAGCACGTTTTTGAAGGCTGGCATTTGGGTGGCGGTGCGCCCTTCTGCTATTACAACCGACGCTTTCTGTTGGCGCAAACGCTTTAGGTTATCGGGTAATAACGCGGGGCCCATTGCCCCGAGTCGTTCAGCGCCATGGCAAGCAGCGCAATGCTGTTTATAGTCGGCCTTCACTTTAGCAGAGCTGTCCGTGGTTACTTCAGCCTGAACTAAAAAAGCCGAGCCGCTGATAACAAAAGCTATCAGTACTAAATGACCTATCGTCGATAATGAATTTTTTAACATCTTTTATCCTTAATATCTGATTGCAGATCAAATATTTACGCTTGCGCTAAAGTATCTTGCTCAGCATTTTGAGCCGCTTTCTTCGCATTATTTGCGGCAATGCTCACCACTTCACCGACAATCATCATAGTCGGTGGCTTTAAGTCATTATCTTTAATGGCTTGTGGTAATTCAGACAGCGTGGTGAATACGGTGCGTTGTTGTAATGTTGTACCGCGCTCAATTAATCCGACCGGGGTATCTGCTCCACGACCGACGGCTTGCAGGTTATCGGATATTAACTGAGCGTTATTAAGACCCATATAAAACACCACGGTTCTGTCGTTACTGGCAAGGGCTTTCCAATCCAGCTCTAACTTGCCGTCGTGTTTAATGTGACCGGTGGCGAGTATTACCGACTGAGCGAAGTCGCGGTGTGTTAAAGGGAATCCAGCATAGGCCGAGCAACCCGATGCAGCGGTGATGCCGGGCACTATGATGGATTCAATTTGGTTGTCCATTAGATATTCGACTTCTTCGCCGCCGCGGCCAAAGATGTATGGGTCGCCGCCCTTTAAGCGTACGACGCGCTTACAGAGTCTTGCTTGATCTACCAGCACCTGGTTGGTTTCGTCTTGACTGAGCACGTGTTCTTTGCAGCTTTTGCCGGCATTTATTAATTCGGCTTTGGCCGGTTTTAGTGCCGCAATTTCATCCGAGACTAAACGGTCACAGACCAGTACGTCGGCTTGCTGTATTAACATGATGGCATTCAAGGTTAATAAACCCGGGTCACCTGGGCCAGCGCCGACTAAGGCGACTTGGCCGGGCTGTAGCTGAGGTATACGTGACATGATATGCGAGGGTAAGACCACATTCACCATTGTTTTACTTCCTGTTTCGGGTGTCTCAAACATCATCAAAACTCCTACAGATTCTCTTTATTTCTTTAAAGACATTTATCTTTAACTTAGAGATTTACTGCGCTTATAAATTGTTGCTCTTTTGCATGCTCGGCGCTGGGGAGTGGCATACGGTCTTCTTCTTCGCTTTCAACGCCGATTTCTGCATTGGATAAATAACAGGCAGGGTCTTCGGCCCACGGATCATCGGTTAATGAATACGCGCGTACGCGGGTATTACCACCGCATATTTTTAAGTATTGGCATTCACCACAACGGCCTTTGACTGGGCGCGGTGACATGCGGAAGCCTTTCATTAATTCGTCTTCTGGCTTAGCCCAGATTTCTGAGAATTTTTTCTCGCGCACATTGCCTAGGTTGTAATCCCACCAGAAAGTATCGGGGTGAACGTTGCCAAGATTGTCGATATTGGAGATATTTACACCCGAGGAGTTGCCACCCCAGTTTTCTAGACGCTGACGCAATGCAGCAACTTCTTCAGGCACATTTTTTTCTGCCCACTGCAATAAGTACGGGCCATCGGCGTCATTATTACCCGTAACGTATTCCCGTTCGATGCCCTGCTGTAATTCGTTCCAGCTGCGTTCAAAGATCATGTCTAAAGCATCGCGAGTCATTTGATGAAAGACATCACGCTTGCGATTACGCTTACCACGACCGGCGTAGTTCAGGTGGGAAAGATAAAATTTATCCAGATCGTATTCGTCCATTAGATCTAAGATCAAAGGTAATTCGTGGGCGTTATCTTGAGTTAAGGTGAAACGCAAGCCGACTTTTATACCTCGTTCTTGGCACAGTTTGATACCGTGCATTGATTCTTTAAAGGCGCCTTTACGCTGACGAAATTCATCATGAGTCGCTTCGATACCATCGATACTGACACCGATATAATCGTATTTCGCTGCAACAATTTTTTCGATGTTTGATTCGTCGATTAAGGTGCCGTTGGTAGAAAGTCCAACATAAAAGCCCATATCTTTGGCACGCTTTGAAACATCCCAAATGTCTGGGCGTAACAGTGGTTCTCCACCGGATAAAATTAATACCGGTACTTTGAATTCTTTAAGGTCGTCCATCACAGTATAGACTTCGTTCGTTGACAGCTCGCCTTTGAAATCAACATCTGCGGAAATGGAGTAACAATGTTTGCAGGTTAAATTACAACGGCGAATGAGGTTCCAGATCACTACTGGCCCTAGCGGCTTTCGTGATGCCCCAACAGGAGAAGGTGTGTGCAGTGTTTTCATATATTGAGTAATGCGAAACATGGTTTTCCCCTAAGGCTTTGTTGAGTCACTGGCACTAACATCTTTCTTTGACAGACGCATGCCGGTTTTCTTTAGGATTTTTGAGCTGTATAAAATTTCATCACCTAGGCAAGCATCACCCAATATGGCTTTTAATTTTTGCGCTCGCTCTTCTACTTGTGCACGCTCGGTGCCATGAACCATGGCAAATAAATTGTATGACCAATAAGGTTCGTGACGTGGGCGCTGATAACAGTGACTGACATACGGTAGCTCACCAATTTGGCGTCCAAGACGTTTTATATCTTCGTCTTTTACATTCCAAACCGTCATGCCGTTGGCTTTAAAGCCTATCCGATAATGGTTTGGTACGACGGCAATGCGGCGAATGACACCGTGTTCTAACATTTTTTCTAAGCGGCAGATGACTTCATCTTCTGAAATGCCCAGTTCTTCGCCAATAATTTGATAAGGGCGTTCACTAACGGGTAGACCTTCTTGCGTCGCCACGACTAAAGCACGGTCTACTTCTGTCAAAATAAAATTAGAAATATGAGTTTTATTTTTAGTCTGAGGGGATAGTTCCTTACAGTGCAAATCTAAGTCCAACATAAAACTCCTCCTCTTTTGGCATGTTAAATACGTGATAGCCCGTCGCGGCTTCTAACTCTTCGATACAATCTTCAATTTCTTCTGGGCTTTCGGTGGCCAATACAAACCACATATTGAGTTCATGTTCGCGACGATAGTTATGCGCAACTTCTGGCAAGGCATTTACGTGTGCGGCCACACGATCGTAATCTTCTTCGGTTATCGTCATCGCCGCGAGAGTTAAGCCCCCTCCCATGCGTTCAGCTTGATACATAGGGCCAAAACGACTGAGTATGCCTTCATCTAATAAAGCCTGAATGTGTTGCATAACCTCTGCTTCCGTTACCGTTACATTTACTGACGACAGCTGTTCAGCCACGGCTTTAAAAGGACGTGGGGTTAATGGAAAACCGTCCTGTAAAAGGTTGATTAATTTTTTATCAAGTTCATTCATAGTGACTGCTCTCTTGAAGTTTGCACGTACTGGCCACCGCATTGTTTAAATAATTTATAGCTAAATAAAATGTCGTATTTAAAATCACTTAAACCGTTCTCTTCTATAATGTCGGCTAGTTGCTGTAATACGGTTTCTCGATTTTGGCCATGAATCATGCTGAATAGGTTATAGTTCCATTCAGGCAGTTTGCGTGGCCGCTGATAACACAAGGTCACTGCATCACATAAACTAAGCAGTTCACCGACCTCATCGACCCTGCCTGCAGGAATGTCCCATACCACCATGGCATTGGCGGTATAACCTAGACTGTGATGCTTGACGACTAAACCAAAGCGTTTAATCATGCCGCTATCTTGCCAGTCTATGATGGCTTGCATTACTTGGTTTTCAGTTAAGCCAAGCTCTTGGGCTAGCGTTAGATAAGGTTGATCGGTAAGCGGCAAACCATTTTGTATTGCTTTGCGTAAACGTAACTGCGAAATTTCATCCATCATCATTCCAACTTTAATTACTGCCACTTGACCTGAAATCCTAAATCGATGAAATGACTCTTCACCATAGGCAATGACATCACGTTATAACCACAGCTCAATTCAATCTCTTTCAGTATTGTTTGTAATTGATCTTGGTCAGGTGCCGTAACAACAAACCAAAGATTAAATTTGTGTTCGCGCGCATAATTATGATTGACCCCTTGAAAAACATTAATACGCTCTGCCACTGCCACTAATTCACTTTCTGGAACCGCTACCGCGGCTAAAGTACTGGCCCCTGCTTTTTTATGATTAAACACTGGGCCAATACGCGATAACATACCGTCTTTTTTTAATCGAGTGAGTGCGGCAACCACCTCATTCTCGCTGGCACCTAGTCGATTTGCCATGGCTAAATATGGGCGTGAGCATACGGGTAAATCTTTTTGGTATTCGTCGATTAGTTGCTGCTCTAATAAATTCATTCGTCTTATTCCTAAAGCTGTTTTTTATAAGCCAATGATGTGCGCACGATTAGTAAAAAAGATGCCACTTGGACTGTCGGCTTGAAAACATTTTTCTTCAACGAACGTTTCTGTATCGTAAATACAGACTTTATTATCATCACGTACCGAGGCCCATACCTTTTCACCACGAGGATTAAACTCCATGTGCAGAACGGCTTTTCCGGGTTTTTTTTGATGAATGATTTTGCGCGTTTCAGTGTCGATGACTTGCAGTGTATCGTTATTGGGGTAAGCAAAGTTCACCCATACGTGACGCCCATCGGGTCGCCCCATCACGAAGATAGGCTGTCCGTGTACGGGAATCGCATCAACTTGCTGCCACGTTGTCATATTTAATACTAATACTTCGTGACGGCCTACGGCAGGAACAAAAGCGAAATTACCAGAAATGGCCCAGCCTTCTAGGTGGGGCATTTTATAAACAGGCAGTCGTTTTTCGCCCATACCATAGTCAGGAAGAATACGAATAACACCTTTCTCTAGGTGCCATAAATCCAACATAGCCATACCGTCTTCACCGAATAGTCCAGCAATGTAATAACGACCATCTGGACTCATAAGTGCATCATAAGGCTTTAAACCAACATCAAAAAATTTGGTAATTTCTGGCTTGCCAGATGATAAATCCACAACCCATATTTCCGCACTGTCAAACAAACTGAACACAAATTTGTGCCCGGGTGCGTCAACCAAACCGACTGTTTTTGATTGCTGGCCATCGCGGCCCATAGCAGGAAGATCGAATTTAAGTTCTAACGTTTCGCTATCAAAAATACGCACTCCGCCGGGAGTATAATTTGAAACAGCTACGAGCTTTCCGTTTTGAGAAATAGCGCCACCGATGCTATTACCTGCTTGATTAATACGGTTAGCGATTTGTTGCTTTGTAATATCGACTTTTGTTAAACCACCATCGCGACCAAACACATAAGCAAAGCGTTCGTCACGAGAGTATACGATGGAAGCATGGGATAAATCCCCCAACCCGGTAATGCGAGCCAAGCTGGATTGGCTTGTGGTATTGACGATTTGCACCGAACCAGTAGCCCGCTCGATGATGACTCCAAGATCACCGGTGGCAACAGTTTTTATTGCTTTAGAGCCCGATAGTGACGTTGCTGCACAGCCTGACAAGATAAAAGCCGCGGTCATTAATACGGCCAGTAAATTAGATGCAATATTCATTTTCATCAATCTATTCCTTCTTTCAGCTGGGCAACCAACCATTCAATTTCTACGGTATTTAAAATGCCATCCCAAGCGGGCATAGCTAATGTTTCGCGGCCGTACTTAATAACGCCCACCAATACATGATTGGGTTTGTTGATGAGATTTTCTGGCAGTAACGCTGGGCCTAAGCCGCCCTTCATTGTCATGCCGTGGCAAGAACCGCAGTCTTGTTTTAGTAAGTGAATCAGTTCTTGCTGACGTTGCTGATTAGGGATATCAGCATAACTATTAGCACTGATAGCAAAAGCACTGCCGGTCGTAATAGCGATGATTGCAATTGAAATAAATCGTTTAAATTTCCTATCGAGAAATGCTTTCACTTTTATTTTTCTCATTCTAAATCAATGAAAAAAGTATAAAGGGAAAGGCTTCAATAGATAATACTGACTTCGCTTTTAGATGACTCACATCAAGTAATGATATGAGTATTTTTAGAGTTTAAATGATTTTGAAATAAGGCAGGCGGGATGACATAGCTTGGGCTAAATTCACCATCCCCCACAGCACAAATGAAGTATGCATAATGGTAAAATATAAAATAATCATCGGCCATGCTTGGCTTGAATTGTCGATCATTAAATAGATTAGTGAGCAGCCACCCACTACCAATATGCCACCAATAAGAGATAAAAAAAGTGCAGCCCGCACATGAGATTGATCAAGCTCTGTTTGACTAATGCTGGTTTCAATAGCACGCCGTTGTTTTAAATCTTTGCATTCATCTAAGTTGAGATCTAATGCATCACGAATTTTTAATACTGACTGCTTGCGAGGAATCCATACCCATTTTCGATATAAAAAGGCGAGCAGAAAGAAAGAAAATCCGGGCAAGGCCAATAAGTTTGCTAGGTAGAGTGCTTGCGCTTGTACGGACTTATTCATGCGAGCTAATAATACAGGCATCAATGACTGTTTTAAGTGCAGCAACGGTTGCCTCATCATCTGATAAAGGTTCGGCCATCGCAGCATAACAGGCTTGTTTGATATCAATACCGCTGACGACTAATTTAGCCGCATAAATGATTAAGCGCGTAGAGGCGGCTTCTTCTAAATCATGGTCTTTTAAGTTACGCAGAGCTGAGCCTAAGCGCACCAATTGTTCGACCAATACTATCGGTGCACCACTTTCTTGGGCAACGATTTTCGTTTCAACTGCTGCGCTGGGGTAATCAAAGCTCATCGCGATAAAACGCTGACGTGTGCTGGGCTTCATGCCTTTGATCAAATTTTGGTAACCTGGATTGTATGAAACCACCAGCATAAAACCTGGGGCGGCTTCTAAATATTCACCGGTGCGTTCAATAGGCAGTATACGGCGATCATCAGCAAGCGGGTGTAATACAACGGTCGTATCTTTGCGCGCCTCGACCACTTCGTCTAAATAGCAGATACCCCCTTCACGCACGGCCTTGGTCAGCGGGCCGTCTTGCCAATAGGTGCCTTCTGGGCCAATGAGGTGACGTCCAACTAAGTCGGCAGCCGTCAGGTCATCGTGACAAGAAACGGTATACAGGGGGCGGCCTAATTTTTCGGCCATGGCGGCGATGAATCGGGTTTTACCACAGCCTGTAGGCCCTTTGATTAATACGGGAAGCTGGTTGTTGTAGGCGTGGGTAAATAACTCGACTTCGTTACCCTGAGGTTCGTAGTAAAGGTTATCTTCAGCATTATTTATCGCAATTTCAACGGTCATAGTCTTTCCTCACGCTTATCACTTTTACAGTATGCTGTTTATAGTAGTGAAGTATTCGCTAAGGCTATTGATTAGCATCAGGTTTTAGCGCGTTAATGCGCTTTGACCGTCTGTTTTATGGCAGACTGCGAGAATAGCCAAGTGATGAAATTATAATATGAGCCAATCTGATAATACAAAGCCTATGCAACGTGAATGCGATAACTGCCATGGCGCAGTGAGCATGCAAGATAAAATGTGCGGCCGTTGTGGCTTCGCCCTTGCCCCTGTGCGCAGCACTAAAGCTAAGTGGCGTGGCATTAGCTTTCCGGTTTTTGTGTTTTGGGTATCGGTTTTTTGTCTATTGATGATTCTTTGGCTACCGCGTTGATTCCTGCTTATTGTATGAATGCTGTGTTTTTTAGCAAACAGGAGACTCTTTACTATACTGTAAGCGCCTAACGAACCACCTTTGCAGTATTCCAAGGTAGTAATGCCTCAACATCTTCAACGCAGGTGGCTGCCGGCAGCCTTGTAAATACTTCTTTCAAATAAACACTTGGCTCAACGTTA
>JBLGBO010000025.1:0-43560 GCA_047616865.1 Oleispira sp. | reverse complement strand
CAGCAAGGTAATGCTTGGAATCCTACTCGTCCACTTAGCTGGCAGCAGGCGCAAATTTGGCAGCGTTGCCAAGACTTAGGTATTGACCCATCTTGGGCTGATAAGCTCGTCAGTGCGTTGCCAGAAGGTGATGAAGATATTGAAAAAGGCTGGGCGCAGTGCTTGAAATTTATCGCTGAAGATTTACCGTTAGCCGATAATAATATGTTGCAAACCGGTGGTTGTTTTGCCTTTGTTGGGCCAACAGGGGCGGGTAAATCAACCACCATTGGTAAGCTTGCTGCGCAATATGTGATTAATCATGGCAGTGAGAGTGTTGCTTTAATTACCATGGATAATTATCGCATTGCCGCCCATGATCAATTAAAAGCCTTTGCCCGCATCATGGAAATCCCTTTATTAGTGTTAGAACCTAATGGTGATCTGTCGGCAATGCTGGATCAGCTAAGTGATAAAAAATTTATTTTGATCGATACCGCAGGTTTAGCCATACAAGATCCACATTTTTCTGTGCAATTGTCTATGCTTAAAGGGGCAGGAAATAGAGTGACGTCTTTATTAGCTTTACCACTGACGAGCCAGGCTCGTTGTTTACAAGAAAATTATGAGCATTTTAAACCGGCGGGAATTGATGGCTGTATTTTTACTAAATTGGATGAGTGTTTTAGTTTGGGGCAAGCAATGAGTATTGCTTCTGTCACGCGCTTGCCTATCCATATGGTAACCGATGGTCCTCACATTCCTGCTGATATACATTTTCCTAATGCGCAAAAGATGGTTCGTCTCGCCGAGCAAATGGCACGTATGGCCCAAGCTCGTTGGCAAACATCAGAAGTGAGTTCAGCAATGAAAAATAATTTTATGCAACACGGAGTGTAGGCATGGCTCAACACCCAGTACAAGTAATTGCAGTCGCTGGTGGTAAAGGCGGAGTAGGCAAAAGTAATGTCACGGTTAACCTTGCGTGTGCACTGTCAGAATTAGGTCGTCGTGTTGTTGTTCTCGATGCGGATTTAGGCTTGGGTAATATCGATGTATTGCTGGGGATTACGGCCAATAAAACCATTGAAAATGTGTTGCGTGGGGAATGCACCTTACGTGAAGTAATGGTTGATGGTCCGGGAAAAGTGAAAATTGTGCCAGCAACTTCTGGAGCGCAACATTTATCAATGTTAACCACCCAAGAGCATGCGGGTTTAATTCAAGCATTCAGTGATATAGGTAACGACCTTGATGTATTGTTGATTGATACGGCAGCAGGAATTTCTGATGCGGTAATGAGTTTTGCTCGGGCAGCGCAAGAAGTGGTGATTGTAGTAACTGATGAACCTACTTCTATTACTGATGCGTATGCACAAATTAAATTACTGAATCGTGATTATGGTGTTTTCCGTTTTCGTGTCATCGCCAATATGATTCGCACACCACAAGATGGCCATGCTTTGTTTGCGAAATTGATCAAGGTGACGGATCGTTTTTTAGATGTGGCAATGCAATACGTTGGCTCAGTTCCTCAAGATGATGCGGTGCGTAGAGCCGTACAGCGTCAAAAAGCGGTTGTTGAAGCGTATCCTAGATCTAAGGCCGCGACAGCATTTCGTGGATTGGCAAAAAAAGTTGATACCTGGCCATTGGCATCAACACCACGGGGGCATCTTGAATTCTTTGTGGAGAATCTTGTCCAAGCAGGAGCCCATGGGTAGTACCTGTCATGAATGGATGTGCTATGTACGATGAAGTCAGTAGCCCAAATTTTGATGAGCTAGTTCGTGATCACGCATTATTAGTGAAACGTATCGCTCATCATTTAAGGGGACGATTACCGGATAGTGTACAGCTTGATGATCTTATTCAAGCGGGCATGATTGGGTTAATTGAAGCCGCACGAAAATACGATGGGGCGAAAGGCGCAAGCTTTGAAACTTATGCGGGTATCCGAATTCGTGGCTCTATGCTGGACGAAATTCGCCGCGGTGACTGGGCGCCTCGATCGGTGCACAGAAACTCACGTCGTATCAGTGAGGCGATTAAAGAAGTTGAACTGGCCAAAGGTCGAGATGCTGAAGATCATGAAGTTGCCGAGCATTTAGATATGAGTGTGGATGAATATCATACTCACTTAAAAGATTCTGCTGGTTGTCGCTTATTCAGCTTTGAAGACGTGATGGAAAAAGGCGAGCAAGGCCAAGAACAATTAGTGGGTGCTAGTCCAAGTCCCTTCTTAGGTATTGAACGCGATGCTTTTCAATCATCGCTGGCCGATGCGATTAAGGCGTTACCTGAACGAGAGCAGTTGGTATTGGCTCTATATTATGATGAAGAATTAAACCTTAAAGAGATAGGTGTGATACTGGGGATTAGTGAATCTCGAGTCAGTCAGATCCATAGCCAGGCGGCACTAAGACTGCGCTCACGATTGACGGAATGGTCTTAACCAGTCCGTCATTACGCTAACTTTTGCTGATTAATTCATGAAATATTGATTAGCGTATGATCAGCGTATTCCCATTCCTAGATAAATTTCTAACTCTTTGTAATTTCTATTTATTTTCTTTCTGGCTAATGCCCTATCTCAGTCTACACTTCTACTTAGGAGTTATGAGATTTAATGTGAAGCTGGCATCTGGAGGTCGCTTTGGACAAAAATATGAAGATTCTCGTGGTGGATGATTTTTCTACAATGAGACGGATCGTTAAAAACCTGTTACGTGATTTGGGATTTACCAATACACAAGAAGCAGACGATGGATTAACGGCGTTGCCCATGTTGCAGACAGGCGATTTTGATTTTCTGGTGACTGATTGGAATATGCCAGGAATGACGGGACTCGACTTATTAAAGCATGTGCGGGCCGATGATAAATTAAAAACCTTGCCCGTATTAATGGTGACTGCAGAGGCTAAGCGCGATCAAATTGTCGCTGCGGCTCAAGCGGGCGTTAATGGCTATGTGGTTAAACCTTTTACTGCGGCCGTTTTAAAAGAAAAAATTGATAAAATCTTTGAACGTGTTGAAGGTTGATAACAAGGAATTGGCATGGCTGAGCTGCAAATAGATTCTCAAGCGCCATCCTTTCAGCAAGAAATAAAAGAGCTTGCTGAAGACTTGTTGAGAAAGATCGATGATGGTGATCTTGGAAAGGTTGTTGATGTTGTTAACAAAATTAACGATGTGCGCGACAAAACCTTATACGATGAGATAGGAAAACTAACTCGTGGTTTACATGAAGCTATAAAAAACATTACTACGGGTGATGAACTTAGTGAAAATAGTGGTATGGGGCAAGCGTCTGATAAGTTGTCTTATGTTATTCAAATGACGGATAAAGCAGCCAATAAAACCATGGATTTAGTTGAAGAGGGAATGCCTCTTAATACTGAAACTTTAGAAAATGCGGCTGATTTACAAGAACAATGGCAAAAGTTTTTACGTAAGGAACTTAAGCCTAATGAATTTCGAGAATTAACCAAAAAAATTGATAGTTTTTTATCGAAAACTCAAATTAATTCAAAAAAAATATCTTCAAATTTGTCAGGTATTTTAATGGCTCAAGATTTTCAAGATCTTACTGGCCAAGTAATTAATCGTGTAACTAAGTTAGTTACTGAAGTTGAAACACGTTTAGTGGATCTAGTAGCTATGGCGGGGGAGGTTGATCGCATAACGGGTATTACCCATGCGGAACCAAACCAAAACAATATCACACAAGAAGATAGTAAGAATATTGCACCAGAAGGGCCGCAAATCGATACCACTTTAGATGGTGTGGTTGACGGTCAGGATGATGTTGATGATTTATTATCCAGTCTTGGTTTTTAAGGAGCTAATGGATGAGTTTCGATGCTGATGAAGAAATCCTCCAAGACTTTTTAGTTGAGGCTGGAGAAATCCTAGAGCTACTTTCAGAGCAACTTGTTGATCTTGAGCAGCGTCCTGATGATTATGATTTATTGAATGCTATTTTCCGTGGTTTTCATACCGTTAAAGGTGGCGCAGGTTTTTTACAGCTAAATGCATTAGTTGATTGCTGCCATGAAGCAGAGAATGTTTTTGATATTCTGCGTAATGGTCAGCGAACTGTAACATCGGATTTAATGGATGTAATTTTACAAGCATTGGATACGGTTAACGAAATGTTCAGTGCGGTGCGCAATGGCCAAGCACCCGAGCCAGCGACGCCTGAATTGTTAGCAACATTACATCAATTAGCTCAACCAGAAAGTAATGATGCTCCGGCAGCCGAAGCACCTGTAGAAGTTGCTGCGATGGTAGAGCCCGCTGCGGAAGCGGTGGCAAATACGGCGGAATCGGAAGACATTACCGATGACGAATTCGAACAATTATTAGATGCTCTGGATAGTGATGCCAAAGCCGCTACGGGTCAGCCTGCGGCAGTCGATGGTCTTGGCTTAGATGACGATGATTTATTTGTAGATGTCAGTAATGAACCAGCAGATACCGCGACCAGTGATGAAATAACGGAAGATGAATTCGAAGCATTATTAGATCAAATTCACGGTTCTGGTAAAGCTGCGACGTCAGCGGATAATTCTGCCTCGGATAATAAACCGACGGAGAACAAAACAACAGTAAGTGATGTAGCTCCTGCAGCGGCATCATCAGCTTCTGATGATTTAATTACTGATTCAGAATTTGAAGATTTATTAGATCGCTTACACGGCAAAGGACAGAATCCTGCGACCGCTGACGAAAGTCCTGCGGCTGCAAAGCCTGAAGAAACGAAAGTAGAAGCTGCGAAAGTAGAGGCTCCTAAGCCTGAAGTTGTGCAAGCTGCAGCGGCTCCTGCTAAAGCGGTTGAGCAAACGGCTGCGAAACCTGCGCCTCCTACACCACCAAAACCCCCTGCTAAAACTGGGGATTCCTCGGCACCTGCGGCGGAAACCACCGTTCGAGTCGATACTAAGCGACTCGATGACATTATGAATATGGTCGGCGAGTTGGTATTAGTCCGTAATCGTTTGGTGCGCTTAGGGTTAGATATTAATGATGAGGCTATGTCGAAAGCCGTGTCCAACTTAGATGTTGTCACAGCCGACTTACAGTCATCGGTTATGAAAACTCGAATGCAGCCAATCAAAAAAGTATTTGGTCGCTTCCCCCGAGTCGTGCGTGATTTAGCGCGCTCTTTGAAAAAAGAAATTAATTTAGAATTACGTGGTGAAGATACCGATTTAGATAAAAACTTGGTAGAAGCTTTGGCTGACCCACTGGTTCACTTAGTGCGTAATGCGGTCGATCACGGCGTTGAGTTACCCGATGCTCGCGAAGCCGCGGGTAAATCCCGTGTGGGTGTTGTCGTCTTAGCGGCAGAGCAAGAGGGTGATCACATTCTGCTTTCCATTGAAGATGATGGTGGCGGTATGGATCCGAATGTTTTAAGAGGCATCGCAGTCAAGAAAGGGGTGATGGAGCAAGATGCTGCTGATCGCTTAACCGATAATGAGTGCTATAACCTGATTTTTGCACCAGGATTTTCTACCAAAGAAGTTATTTCTGATGTGTCTGGTCGTGGTGTTGGTATGGATGTGGTGAAAACTAAAATCACCCAGCTAAACGGCACCTTAAATATTGATTCAACCCTTGGCAAAGGAACGCGCATTGAAATTAAAGTACCTTTAACTTTGGCCATTATGCCGACGTTAATGGTCATGTTAAAAGATCAAGCCTTTGCGTTTCCTTTGGTGAGTGTGAATGAGATTTTTCACTTAGATCTTTCACAAACTAATGTGGTTGATGGTCAAGAAGTGATTGTTGTTCGGGATAAGCCCATTCCTTTATTTCACTTGAAGCGATGGTTAGTGAAGGGTGAAGTTGACGCTAAGGCTGATGAAAGCTCCCACGTGCTTGTGGTATCTATTGGTAACCAAAGAGCAGGCTTTGTGGTTGATCAATTGATTGGCCAAGAAGAGGTGGTGATCAAACCCCTAGGTGCGATGTTGCATGGTACTGCTGGTATGGCGGGCGCAACGATTACCGGTGATGGCCGTATTGCTTTAATTTTGGATGTTCCTAGCATGTTACAACATTATGCAGGACGGCAGCTAACTGCCGCATAAAAGGATGATTTTATATCATGGCTCTACCCGCGAAGCTTAAGGTATTAGTGGTTGATGATTCTGGATTTTTTCAACGCCGCGTAACTGAAATAATTAATGCTGATGCTCGTCTGGAAGTTATTGCTACTGCCAGTAATGGTCTTGAAGGTGTAGAAAAGGCTGTGGCATTAAAGCCTGATGTGATTACGATGGACTATGAGATGCCGGTTATGGATGGTGTCACAGCGGTTCGTCATATTATGAGTCAGTGCCCTACGCCGGTACTCATGTTTTCTTCTCTCACCTATGAAGGTGCCCGTATTACTCTAGATGCATTAGAGGCGGGTGCGGTTGATTTTTTATCAAAGCAGTTCGACGCCATTGCGGCTTCGGAAGCACAATTACATAGAACATTAACCGATAGAATTTGTGAAGTTGCAGCCTCGGGTAAAAAATCGACAGTTTCCCCTTCTTCGCGCACCTCATCAGTTAAGGCTAATAGCCCAATCGCAAGTACTGCTAAACCGATACCATCCTCTGCTATCACAGGTTCTAACTCTGCGGCAAAGTCTTTGCGTCATGTGGAAGTTGTTATTATTGGAACCTCAACGGGTGGGCCTGCGGCTCTGCAAACTATTTTTAAACAAATCCCAGCCAGCTTTTCTAAACCCATTGTGATTGTTCAGCACATGCCTGGCTCTTTTACTAAGGCCTTTGCAGAGCGGCTGGATAAATTAAGCCCATTGACTGTTAGCGAAGCGCAGCAAGGTGACAAACTTAGGCCGGGCCATGTGTATGTCGCACCGGGCGGTATGCAGCTGATGATCGATAGTCGCAATGGAGGCAGTATTCACATTCACGAAAGTGATGATCGTATTAGTTATCGCCCCAGTGTTGATATTGCCCTAGCGTCTGCGGCAAAGCATTTTGGCCGTAAGGCATTGGCTATTATTCTTACCGGAATGGGCTCTGATGGCAAAGAGGGGGCTCAGTTACTGAAACAAGCAGGTGGCACAATCTGGGCTCAGGATGAAGCCAGTTGTGTAATTTATGGCATGCCGATGGCGGTGGCGAAAGCAGGTGTTGTTGATAAAGTGCTTCCCCTTGATATTATTGGTACAAAAATTTTTGATGAGGCTGGGTAATGGATCGCCTGGTCTTATTATTACTCTTCGGCGCGATCTCTAGCGTTGTTGTAGGGCATATATTAGAGGGGGGCACCCTCTTGTCATTATGGAATGCCCCTGCGTTATTGATTGTATTTGGTGGTTCATTGTTGGCATTGGCAGTGCAAACTCCCCTGTATTTAGCGTTGCGTGCGACGCAATTATTATCTTGGCTGATAGCCCCACCGCAAGCTTCTCTGGATCAGTTATTAACGAAATTAACGACCTGTGGTAACGCTTATCGTAAAGATGGAGTATTAGGACTGGATCGTATTGCTCAGGCAGAGCAAGACCCAGTAATGAAGCGAGCATTGGTGATGCTTGCTGATGGGCAGACACCGGCTTCGATAGAGAAAAGTATCTTGTTGGAAATAGATACTCATGAAGAAAAAGATATGTATGCAGCGGAAGTATTTGACAACTTAGGGGGATATTTACCGACCCTAGGGATTGTTGGGGCCGTACTTGGGTTGATGCAAGTATTGTCTAACCTTGAACAACCGGAAGAATTAGGGCGAGGCATTGCTACGGCCTTTGTGGCTACTTTTTATGGTGTTGCAGCGGCTAATTTAATTGCGATTCCTATCGCTGGCCGTTTACGCGGATTTATTCAGCAGCGTACTCGTTATCATAAAGCGATGATTGTGGGTGTAATGGCTATTCGTGAAGGTATTAATCCGCAGTTGATTCGATATCGTTTGGAAGGAATGGATATATGAATAATCAGCATGGTCCAGATCGTCATCGCTGGTTAATTTCTTATGCCGATTATATGACCTTGCTCTGCGCATTTTTTATTATGCTTTATAGCGTTAAATTATTAAACGAAGAGCAATATCAAGCGGTACAAGATGTTTTGGGTGGTATGTTTACCACGTCTGCACAGCAGCTTTTACCCCAGCCAGAGGTGTCTACCACCATCCTTGACCATAATAATGGTGTGATGCCTCTCTATCAAACAGTAAAGCAACAGTTACAAGTGTTTATCGATAGTAACGAACTCAATTTAGAGCAAGAGGGGGAGTGGATAAAAATTCGTTTAAAAACGGATACACTTTTTTCTGTTGGTGGTTGGGAAATCAATGATGAAATGATGGATATGATCGAACAGCTAGCATTGGTTATTCGACCTATTCCAAATGAAATTAACATCGAAGGGCATACCGATGATGTACCTATTAGCACCCGGAGTATTGTTAGTAATTGGGATTTGTCAGCATTACGCGCGGTAGCGGTTGTAAGGGCATTTGAGCTTTTTGGCGTCGCTCCTCAACGAATGGCGGCTATGGGGTATTCATATCATAAGCCGTTATTTGACAATGATAGTGATGAACATAGGTTGGCAAATAGACGTGTTGAGATTTTAATTAAGCAAGGAAGTATTAATCAGCCTTGGGCGAGAGAAGATATTGTGGAATGAGCATAATAATTGCAGTAAAACAGTATTCTATATCTCGATGTCAAAATAAGGACGGCGTAACGTGCGAATTTGGTCGATAGCAAATCAGAAAGGCGGAGTAGGGAAAACCACCTCGGTTGTTTCTCTTGGCGGTCTGTTAGCGGAACGTGGTGCTCGAGTATTATTAATAGACTTGGATCCTCATGGCTCGTTAACGAGTTATTTTCGTTATGATCCCGATAGCCTAGAAACAAGTTTATACGATTTGTTTTTTAATCAGCGCTGTAAAGATTTGGATTATATTCATAAAGTGATTAAACCGACCACTCGTAAAGGGGTTGATTTATTGCCGGCAACAACGTCACTTGCCACCTTAGAGCGGCAAGTAAGTGGCCAAGATGGTATGGGATTAGTCTTGGCTAAGACTCTGGCGCAGTTGTGGGACGATTATGATTATGCCTTGTTAGACACGCCTCCGATTTTAGGGGTTTTATTAGTGAATGCGCTGGCTGCGTGTCAGCGTCTGGTGATTCCTACGCAAACAGAACATCTAGCGCTGAAAGGTTTGGAGCGTATGGTGCATACACTTAAAATGGTGATGTCATCACAAAATAGACAGCTGCCGTATACGATTGTGCCGACATTATTTGACCGCCGAACCCACGCTTCTATGATTACTCTGAAAGAAATGCGTCAGCTTTATCCTGAGCACGTTTGGCAAGAAGCAATTCCTATTGATACTAAGTTTCGAGATGCCAGTCACGAAGGTCTATTTCCTAATGAAATGGACAGCTTATCTCGTGGTGTTCGTGCCTACCGACACTTATTAGCGGAGTTAGACCAAGCTGAGGAGGTGAAGCATGAACGCAGATCATCCCAGTAATCAAACCAGAATTGCGGGTTATCTCGACATGCTATTGGTCGACAATAGTGTTTGGGATGAAAAACTTTCTTTAGCGGTGAACCCTCCGGTGCAGCCCCAAGATACGGTAACTCCTGGGCAATATTTATTAAAGACCGAAACCTTTGGCTGCGGATACCGGACGATTAAATTCATACATTTATTAAACGGCCTGAGTATTATAAATCAGCTGCCTTCATCCCGATTGAGGACAGAATTAGTACATCGCTGCTTGCCGTTAGCAGCAGAGGCAATGCTTTGTGACTAATCAGCGTAATACTACGCCATTAATAATTGAAGAAACTGCGACAAAAGTAAATGTTGTTGAGGGTGTGCTACAAAACTATCTCGACCAGCTATTAGTGACTGCGACAGAAGCACCCCAGAAAGTTGAAAAAATAATTCAAATTCCTGATGAAGTGGCTGTCCTGCAAGTTAATGTTGCTGAGCTAAACATAGAAGAAACTGTAGCGATTGAAATTGTCCCAGTGGAACTCAATCCCGTTGAGACATCGCCTGTTGAAATAGAGCCGGTTGAAATAGCTCCGGTTGAAATAGCACCTGCTATTGCAGTTGAACGTATTTCTGCTTCTGCTACTGATTCGGTATTACAGCGATCCCCCACATTAACTGATCCTGAATCATGGTCAAGTCAGGGGGTTGAATGCCTTATCTTTAGTGTCTGCGGGTTAAAGCTTGCAGTGCCATTATTGTTTTTAGGTGGGGTACATGAAGTAACTCGTGATCAAGTTAAGCCTTTGGTAGGTCAGCCAAAATGGTATTTGGGTATGGTGCATACCGATGAACATCATTTACAGGTAATTGATACCGCGAGCTTGATTATGCCTGAGCGTAAGCAATATTTAGCTGAGCAAGGATTTAAGTATTTAATTCAACTAGAAAAAACACCTTGGGCAATCGCCTGCCAATCAATTGACGATACTGTGCGGCTTGATGCGTCAGAAATTAAGTGGCGCGGAGAGCGAGGTAAGCGTACTTGGTTAGCTGGTACCGTGATTGAGAAGATGTGTGCACTAGTTGATGTTAATGGGTTATTACAACACGTTGATATGAGCTGTAAGCCTGTTTAAATTTATTTAATTTTAAGCTGGTACAGTTTGTGCTCTCTACTATAGTTAAGGAAGGTGCAATACGTTTTTTGACGCAAGCCAATTAATTTAGGCCTTTCTAGTGAGGAAGTTTTATGTCTGCCAATGCTGCGAAAAGTGCAGAGGATCCAATTCTACAGTGGGTGACCTTTCGTTTAGAGAATGAGTCCTACGGTATTAATGTGATGCAGGTGCAAGAGGTTTTACGTTATACAGAGATCGCTCCGGTACCCGGTGCTCCTCCGTATGTTTTAGGGATTATTAACCTGCGAGGTAACGTTGTTACTGTGATTGATACGCGCTCTCGATTTGCGCTGCCCAATGCAGAAACAACCGATCAAACGCGGATTGTAATTATTGAAGCGGAAAGCCAAGTTGTAGGTATATTAGTGGATTCGGTGGCTGAAGTGGTTTATCTACGTCAGTCTGAAATAGAAACCACTCCCAATGTCGGCAACGATGAAAGTGCTAAATTTATTCAAGGCGTTTGTCATAAAAATGATGAGCTTTTAATCTTGGTAGATTTAGAAAAACTTATGTCGGATGAGGAGTGGATGGAAATTTCTGGTTTTTAACCAGAAATAGGAGCTTGAAATCATGTTGTTATTATCATCCTTATCGATGGTTCATTGGTTATTAATTAGCAATGTAATGTTATTAATAGCTACGGTTGTCGGCTTTGTATTGGTTAAACGAAAATACGAAAATGATATGCAAAGCTGGCAACAGCAAACACAGAAGTTGCGTCATGATTTTGAAGTGATGAGTAAAAGTACATTTGGCATGGGTCGTTGCGTTAAAAAATTAGAGCAGCGACTGGTGGAAAATGAACGTAAGCCTGCGCTGGCGACGTCAGATGAAGCTCTGTATCAACAAGCTCAGCGCTTGGTAGGAATGGGAGCATCTGCTGATGATCTCGTCTCCAGCTGCGGTGTTGCGCGTGCTGAAGCAGAATTATTGGTCTCGATGAGTCGACAAGTCGCTCATTAATGTCAGTAGCTCATTAACTTGGGCTTGTTGTGAAAACCCGGCTATATGCAATTTTAATTGTTGCAGATAGCTTTTATTACTAAATGATCCGAGTTGAACCTTAGAAACTTCCTATACTTGTAATAGATAGGAATGAATGAGGAGTACAACATGAAGCGGATGCCAGTATTTTCATTTGCCATAATCATCAGTCTAGCGGTATCGTCGGTAGACTTGGTAATTACTCCATTTGATGTATCAACAGCCAATCTAACACCGGTTGCTTCATCGCAGTGGCTAGCAAGTGAGATATACAGTGCAGCCTTTAATGATATCTCTCCTGGTTTTGATGACTTGTACGTTATTAAAACTCAAGATAAAGGACGTGAAATTATTATTTATTGCAATACAACTTATTGTTACAAAAATCGTAGTGGCATGATGACTGGCTAAGTAATAAACGGGCAGTTCTTTAAACTATCTCCTCACCATCAAGGTCAATACAAAGACTTTGATGCTAAGTTCCAACATTACCTTCCTACGCTAACCTTTCCCCGCCTCTCATGATTATTCAAGACATTGATTACAAAGATCAGTATATTTGTAATCAATAAACGAAATGTTCAATCGTAATATTGGGTGACATAATAAAGTGAGAATGCAGAGTTGAAAACCGTATCACTTCTTTGGGTGCGTGGAGTATTACAAGCTGCGAGCTTACAGGGTCTTGATGAGTCAGAAATTTTGGCTTATGCAGGCTTGAATGATGATTGTCTAAATATACTTCATAGCCGTGACCGCATGAATAGTGGTCGTATTAGCTTGGATGATACATTAGCGCTGTGGCGCTCGATAGAGCAGCTTAGTGCTGATCCTTTATTCGGCTTTCACATGGGGCAGTCATTAAAGCCGGCTCATTTTCAATTATTAGCGTTTACTATGCTCAGTAGCCCGACTCTGGGTGATGCAATTGAAAAAATATTAAAGTACCAGCGATTAGTCAGTGATGGTGGTCACTTTACTCTAGTAATACAAAATATTGATAAAACAGCGCTGATTTATACGCCGGCAGCAAAAGATTTTAGCTATCATCAAATCGATGCCGTGCTAGTGGCTGTCCTCAGTTTTACGCGTTGGTTGTTAAGTCGAGAAATTAAGCCTTTGGCACTGTCCTTTTCTCATTTTGAATGTGCTGGCCTTGATGAGTACCAAGCGTTCTTTGGCTGTGATATTAAATTAGGCCAAGCACATAATAGTATTCTATTTAGCTCTGAGTTATTGCAAGAAGCGTTACCTGGTTTTGATCAAGGGTTAGCAGCGGTGCATGAGCAGATGGCGGATAATCAATTACAGCGTTTAATTGAACCGGATATCATTGCCAGAGTGCAAGAGCGCTTTTTATTGATCTCCCATGATGATATTAACCGTGATGACATTGCTGCCCAATTGGCGATGAGTGGACGCAGCTTGCAACGTAAATTACAAGAGCAGGGCAGTAGCTTTCAAAAACTGCATGACGAATATCGACACCAGCAATCTTTGCAATTATTAGCCAATAAAGATCTATCATTATTAGATATTTCTCTGCAGTTAGGTTTCTCAGAAAGCAGTACATTTCATCGGGCATTTAAGCGCTGGCAAAATGTCACGCCTGGAGAGTATCGCCAGCAGTTGGACAACCAGTTATGTTGAACTATAAATCGATTAAAACGAAAGCCCCATCCCTAAAAATATCTGCTGCTCTATTGTATTAGCACTGGCCAGCTGGAATTCATCATCTTGGCGATTCTGCTGCCAATAATAAACATCTGCTTTCCAGCCCATATGACTAAACCAGCGACGATTAATTCGATGCTGGTAATAAAATTCAAGCTGACCCCTTAAACTTATTATTTTATTTAATTCAGCGTCAACTTGAATAGTATCTTGTGGTTTTAATACGATCTCTCCTTTACCTAAACTAAATTGCCAATTGATATTAAGGCCTTTATGGTGAGATTCACTTAGGACCATTATTTCATCAATATGAGTTTGAGAGGAAAATAAACTGCGCTTTTCAAATTGGGGGACATTGGCTTGGATAGGTTGATTGATGATTGCTCGCTGTAAGCGTAATTCGGTTAATGCTTCATCTTGTGGATAAGGGAATGTAAGGCTTAGCCCAAAAACCCCCTCGCTACGCTTGAAGCGGGCCTGTTGCCCAGGAGTGATCGTAATGCCATCATTTGAACTTTGAGCATTGACTGGAATAAACGTAATATCTTCTTTTGCTTGCAGCATTTTATGCCAATCTTTCTGCCCGCTAAAAACAGATAATTGACCTTGGCCAAAGCGCTTAATCGGTAATGCGATATTCCAAGCTTGGCTAGTATCGTTTTTGGTCGTGCTGTCTAGTGATTGGTTATTACTTGCCAATAATCGACTGGATTGGCTTAAATAGAGTCTAGGCAGGCTAGGAAACCAGTTGCCCAGAAAACCTGAGTAATAAGGGATGTGTTGGCACTGATACCCCAGTAAGGGCGCGCGATTATATGAGAATTCTGGCAAAGCCCCAAGGTATTGCTGATCACTTTTAAAAGCGCAGGATAGAATATTACTGCCTGCAAGGGTGTTAGCAGCAGAGCCCAAAAAGAGAAAAATAAAGGCGACTTTGATGATAATAAAAATCTGATTCATGCCGCCTATATCGGCTGCTTTAAGCAAAGCTAAAGCGTAAATATTTCTCTTAAAGGTTATTAATAACGTCTAAAACATCATCGTGGTGGCTTTTAGTTTTAACCTTGGCCATTACATGACGCAGAATACCCTCTTCATCTATGATGAAGGTGACACGGTGAATACCTATGTATTCTTTACCCATGAATTTCTTTAATGCCCAAACGCCGTAACTTTCTGCAATGCTATTATCTTCATCAGATAGTAGAGGAAAATTAAGCTCTTGTTTGGTGGTAAAGTTGGTTAATCGCTTAGTCGCATCAGGGCTTATCCCTAAAACGATGGTATTGGCTTTTGCAAAGGCATCTTTGTTGTCACGAATTCCGCAGGCTTGAACGGTACAGCCAGGCGTTGAAGCTTTAGGATAAAAATACAGAACGACTTTTTGGCCTTTAAAATCGACCAATGAAACTTCGTCACCATTTTGATCTGTGGTGGTGAACTGTGGTGCGATCTGGTCGAGAGGAGGGAATGCTAAGCTCATAATGGCAACCTAAGTGATAAATACAGACAAAATTGTACTGAGTTAATTATCTAAGTTTGCCATAAAAGCGTCTAAAAATAACTATTAGCAGTTAATCGATTGCTCGGTTAAATATTTTTCTAGCATTTGCTTGGCTTTATTACCGGCAGGGCTGTTACGGAAAACAAACTCATGGGTTTTATCTTCGAGTACGATCAGAACATCTGCACAATAATCGCCATCATGAGCTTCACGAACCGGTTTCATGCGAACTTCAATGACCTTGTCGAGGTTCAGATAAAATTCTCCGCTAAGTTCAATTAACTGATCACCCGCATTCAGTCGAACAACAGCAACATTGGGTGTAATGCATATAAATGGCATATCAAATCCCTTCGCGTTAATTTAAATTGTATTTAATACTAGGGCATTTGCATAAAAAGATATTGATGTGCGTCAGTTAAGGCGACGAGTTAGGTAAGTTTGATACGGATGGCCGTTTTTGGAATGCAGCAGCAAGGAAGAATTTCATCGTCATTAATCCAAGCCATAGGCTCTTCGGTATAATGAACTTCGCCTTCTAAAAGCTGAGTGCGACAACTACCGCAATACCCTTCACGGCACTGGTAATTGAGCGTAACATCTTGCGCCTCTAAAGACTCCAGTAGCGTTTTTGCATGCTGAAACGATACGGTTTTTGCTTGTTCAGAACTCGTGTGAATCGATACGGCATGGACAGGTTTATCCATGCCATCGAGATCGATCTGTGCGCTGGGTACAGGCTGTTCAGGATCTTCAGTCGTTAATAATAAGCTATCTTGCACAGGCTCGTGGTCGAGCTGCGTTTCAACAGTATCGGCTTCTAAAGAAAACTCTTCATGTTCAGGTGCTAGGCCATCAAGAAGAAAGTCTTCTTGATGGCTAGTATTGGTTGATTGATTCATAGCGATGAATTACAGATCAAAATCGCCAAAACCATCAGTATCAACCGCACTATCAAGTGCTCCTACCAGATAAGAACTGATCTCAGCTTCTTGTGGGGCAACTTGAACATTATCGCTGTTTAACCAAGAATTGATCCACGGTAGTGGGTTGTTCTTAGCGTTGAAGATCGGCGGCAAGCCAATGGCGACAATACGCTGGTCGGTAATGTATTCCACATATTGAGCTAAGATGGTCTGGTTCAGGCCAATCATAGAACCATCTTTAAACAAGTAACCTGCCCATTCCTTTTCTTGCTCAGCGGCTTCTAAGAAAATAGCCACGACTTCTTCTTTACAGCTGGCTGCGATTTCACCCATCTCAGGATCATCTTTACCAGCGGCCATAATTTGAAGAATGTGCTGAGTACCGGTTAGGTGCAAAGCTTCATCGCGGGCAATCAATTTAATGATTTTGGCGTTACCTTCCATTTTTGCACGTTCGGCAAAAGCGAAAGAACAAGCAAAACTGACGTAAAAACGAATCGCTTCTAAAACGTTTACCGAGACCATTGTTAAATATAAGGTACGCTTTAAATCGCGTAAATTAATATCAATGATCTTGCCATTAATAGTATGCGTGCCTTCACCCAATTGTGAGTGGTAGCTGCATTTTTCAATTAATTCGTCATAGTACTTAGTGACACTAACGGCGCGACGAGTAATGAAATCATTGCGTGTAATGTCGTCGAATACTTCTGCAGGATTTGGCACAACGTTACGCATAATGTGCGTATAGCTACGGCTGTGAATCGTTTCGCTGAAAGACCAGGTCTCGATCCATGTTTCTAATTCTGGTAGCGATACAATCGGTAAAAATGCAACGTTAGGAGAGCGGCCTTGTACTGAATCCAATAGCGTTTGGTATTTCAGGTTGCTCAAGAAAATATGCTGTTCATGATCCGGAAGGTCGTTAAAATCTTTACGGTCATTAGCAAGATCCACTTCTTCTGGACGCCAGAAAAAAGATAATTGCTTTTCAATTAGGTTTTCAAAAATTTTATGTTTTTGAATGTCATAGCGTGCAACGTTCACGGTTTCGCCAAAGAACATAGGTTGTTTTAACGTATCAAAAGTTTTTTGATTGAACGTGGTATAAGACATAAATGGCTACAACTATAAAAAATAAAGGTTATTTAAAATAATAATGATTATAAAAATACGCCGAGTGATTTGCATCATGCTCAGCGTATTTTATCTGACAACTTGCTTAAGGTGGACTTTAAACCTAAGGGGTAAAAGCCAGATCTAACAACTAGATCTTACAAGCACCACCTTCACAGTCATCGTCTTCAACTTCGGGTGCTTGCGGATCAGACATGCCATCACGGGTATTGTGATAGTACAAAGTCTTTAGACCGTTTTTATAAGCACTTAATAAATCTTGCAACAGCACTTGCATCGGTACTTTATTGCCTTCAAAGCGTGATGGGTCGTAGTTAGTATTGGCTGAAATCGCTTGGTCAACGAATTTCTGCATGATACCCACTAACTGCAAATAACCTTTGTTACTTGGAATCTGCCATAACAGCTCATAGTTTTTACGTAACTTATCAAATTCAGGAACGACTTGCTTCAAGATGCCGTCTTTCGATTGCTTAACACTGATATAACCACGAGGTGGTTCAATACCATTGGTCGCATTACTGATCTGAGACGATGTTTCAGAAGGCATTAATGCGGTTAACGTTGAGTTACGCAGACCTGTCTTTTTAATGTCAGCGCGCAATGCTTCCCAATCGTAAGCCAAAGGCTCTTCACAGAATTTATCCACATCTTTTTTATAGGTATCAATGGGTAAGATACCTTGCGCATAAGTCGTTTCAGCAAAGGCTTCACAAGCGCCTTGCTCTTGAGCAAGCTTGTTAGAAGCGCGCAATAAATAATATTGAATGGCTTCAAAGGCACGGTGAGTTAAACCGTTGGCGCTGCCATCGGAATACTTAACACCGTTCTTAGCGAGGTAGTAGGCGTAGTTAATAACACCAACACCCAAAGTACGACGATTTAAGCTGGCTTTCTGTGCTGCGATCATTGGGTAATCTTGATAAGACAATAAGCTATCAAGAGCACGTACGACCAAATCAGAAAGTTCTTCTAATTCATCTAGGTTCTCAAGGGTTCCTAAGTTGAATGCAGCAAGCGTACAAAGAGCGATTTCACCTTCTTCGTCATTTACGTCTTGTAGCGGCTTAGTCGGTAGCGCAATCTCTAAACACAAATTTGATTGACGAATCGGTGCAACTTCAGGGTTGAACGGGCTATGAGTATTACAGTGATCAACGTTCTGAATGTATATACGACCTGTACCTGCACGCTCTTGCATAAGAGTAGAGAATAAATCGACAGCTTTTACTGTGTTTTTACGAATCAATGGATCTTGCTCGTATTGCACATACAAGCGTTCGAATTTTTCTTGGTCGGCAAAGAATGCATCGTACAAACCAGGTACGTCAGAAGGTGAGAACAAGGTGATGTCTTGGTTTTTAATCAAACGCTCATACATTACTTTGTTCAGCTGTACGCCATAATCGAGGTGACGTACACGGTTTTCTTCAACACCGCGGTTATTTTTCAATACCAGCAAGGATTCAACTTCTAAATGCCATAACGGGTAGAATAACGTTGCTGCACCACCACGAACACCGCCTTGAGAGCATGATTTAACAGCTGTTTGGAAGTGCTTATAAAATGGGATACAACCCGTGTGGAAAGCTTCGCCACCACGGATTGGGCTACCTAATGCACGAATGCGGCCGCCGTTGATACCGATACCGGCACGCTGAGAAACGTATTTAACAATGGCACTAGACGCTGCGTTAATAGAATCTAAGCTATCACCTGCTTCAATCAATACACACGAGCTGAATTGACGCGTTGGTGTACGTACGCCAGCCATGATTGGAGTCGGTAAAGAAATTTTGAAGCTTGATGCCGCATCATAAAAACGTTTAATGAAATCTAAACGACGCTCTTTATCGTATTGTGCGAACAGGCAGGCCGCGATTAATACGTATAAAAATTGAGCGCTTTCGTAGATGTCACCACTGACGCGGTTTTGTACAAGGTATTTACCTTCAAGTTGCTTCACGGCAGCGTAGCTGAAATTCATATCTCGGCCATGCTCAAGGAACGCGTCCATCGCGGCAAACTCTTCAGCGGTATAGTCTTTTAATAAATCACTATCGTAGCGATTATCAGCGACCATCTTCTGCACGTGATCAAAAAGCTTAGGTGGCTCAAATTGGCCATAGGCTTTTTTACGCAGATGAAAAATATTTAAGCGTGCTGCTAAATATTGATAATCAGGAGTTTCTTCAGAGATTAAGTCGGCAGCGGCTTTGATCAAAGTCTCGTGTATTTCTGATGTAGTAATACCATCAAAAAATTGTAAATGAGCCTTTAGCTCGACCTCAGAAACGGAGACATTGTCTAATCCTTCTGCTGCCCAATCGACAACTTTATGGATCTTCTCTAAATCGATGGTTTCTTGGCGACCGTCTCGTTTGGTTACAAATAGCGCGCTGTTCATATGTTTGGGTGCCTGTAGATCCTATAATCTTAATATTGCTCACTAAAAGTGAGCACGAAAACTGTTTAGAGTAATACTCTGCTTGATCTTATTTAAAATGACGTGTAAGTCATTGAACAATAGGTGTGGTTTCTAAACCTAGGCACAGGATATTGCGGTTGAGAGTACATTTCAACCCCTTATGTAGTGTTTGCCTGTGGATAAGCTGTGGAAATTAAGTGGACACATATCTTATCAAAAATACGGTAAAATACGCTTAGAAAAGGTTGCATTTTTCACATTTGTAACAGAAAAAATCGGAACTCAGTGCAAAGCACTGATTTAGCGTCTAAAGTTATATACAAGCCTTTCAATATAACGGCAGTTCAACAAATAGCGGCAGTTCAAAGAATTGAATAGGAAAACAGTGTGGAATTAAAACATGGTAGCAGCCAGGACGAAAACTGGCGCATCTTAATTGTTGAAGATGATGAACGATTAGCAAACCTTACCAAAGACTATTTGGAAAGCAACGGTCTTAAGGTCTCTATAGAAGGTGATGGTAGTCGCGCTATTGAGCGTATTAAAACCGAGCAGCCCGATTTAGTCGTACTGGACTTAATGCTGCCTGGAGAAGATGGCTTGGCAGTTTGTCGTATTGTTAGGCCGCATTACTCAGGCCCTATTCTAATGCTGACAGCACGTACCGAAGATCTTGATCAGGTATTAGGTTTAGAGATGGGTGCGGATGATTATGTTGCTAAACCTGTTCGCCCACGGGTATTACTTGCTCGAATTCGTGCTTTATTACGTCGAGTGAAAGAACAAGCTGAGACCAAGGGTAATCAGGATGAAGCCTCTGCTAAGCGTTTAACGTTTGGTAATCTGGTTGTTGATAGTTCAATGCGTGAAGCTTGGTTGGATGGTAATAGCATCGATTTAACCAGTGCGGAATTTGATTTACTGTGGCTGCTTTCAAGTAGTGCAGGTCATGTTCTCACGCGTGAAGAGATTTTCCATCAATTGCGTGGCATTGAATATGATGGGCAGGATCGATCAATTGATGTGCGAGTATCGCGCATTCGACCGAAAGTCGGTGATGATCCGATCAACCCGAAGCGTATCAAGACAGTGCGCAGTAAAGGTTATCTTTTTGTAAAAGAAATTTAATTTCGTAACAAGAAATTAGATCATCAAACACCACTCTTTCTGAGTGGTGTTTTGTATCTACTTGAATAATTTAGGGAGAAAACACATTTTTATTCGAGTTTATTCTGGTTTATTAGGTGCTTTGGTACTGGTTGTTCTGCTCTGTATGTTGGCATTACAGCTGGTCGATCATGTTCGTGGGGCGCAGTTCAATCAAAATGTTGTGCGTGGCAGCTTACATCTTATCACGCAGCGTTTACGTCATGATATTACTGAGCAGGGAGACTTAGAAGCCCGCTTTGATGCACAAATAGACATTGTCAGTCATGAAAAAAACCAATTAGATGAATACCAGCTGAGTCGTTTAGAGCGCCATGAAGTCTTAATTTTATCGGATGATATTGCTCACGAAGCTAAGCTTATTACTGTACTTGATGATCATAATGTCATAAAAACCACTTTGCGCAATGTCACTGAAGTGCAAGCTCAAGCTACAGGTCAGTTGTTATTGGAAGATTGGCAACGCAGTGGGCAGCCTGTCGAGACCTTTCTGAGCAACATATCTCCCCACTTTGGTTATTCGTTAAGTCTACTGCCGCTGGCAAGCTTTGACCTTAGTAAAGGCGACTTAGGTCGAATGCAATATGGGGATGTGCTGATGCGTATCGCCATTGATGGTGAAAGTGCTGATGCCTTGGTAAAAGTGCCTGGTAAAGAGCAGGTTATTCGCATGGGGCCTATCTTTGCGTTTAAACGTTATACACCGATGGGGATTGCGATTATCGCGCTGACCGGATTCATGCTATTAGGCCTAGGTGTTTATTGGGTGGTGAACTCTTTTGAAATGCGTTTGCGTAAATTAGAGCAAGCAACCAGTCGATTGTCGCAAGGGCACTTAAATGCGCGTGTCGGTATCAATGGCTCTGACCCTGTGAGCCGATTAGGGCAAGCGTTTAATAAAATGGCTGATCATATTCAGCGGCTCATCAGTGTGCAGCGTGAAATGGTGCGAGCGGTCTCTCATGAGCTTCGTACTCCGGTGGCTCGTATTCGGTTTGGGGTGCAAATTATTGAAGATACCGTCGGTGATGATCCCTTTGTGATGAAGCAACTCACCGGTATGGATTCAGACATTCAAGAGTTAGATGAATTAATTGATGAAATATTGACCTACGCCCGTCTCGAAGAAGGTGGGCCGTTATTGGATTTTGAATTGACTAATATTCAAGATTTGATTTTACAGCTGGTTGATGAAGCAAGGCCCCCAGAGCATGTGAGTGTGAATTATGGTGGGGCGGTCGGTTCTCAGCATGAAGCGGAAGTTGAATACCGTTATATGCATCGCGCGATTCAAAACCTGATTGGCAATGCCTGTCGTTACGCTAAATCGAAAGTTGTCGTAACTTTCTCTGTGGGAGCGGATACCTGTCGGGTAGATGTAGCTGATGATGGGCCCGGTATTCCTGAGGCAGAATGGAATCGGGTATTCACACCGTTTGCACGCTTAGATGATAGCCGTACGCGCAGTTCGGGAGGTTATGGCTTAGGGTTGTCTATTGTACGTCGTATTACGTATTGGCATGGTGGACGTGCAATGGTGAGTCGTGATGAGATATTGGGCGGGGCTAAGTTTAGTCTAGTATGGCCAAAGCGCCATCAAGAACTCAGCTAGCTATTAACAAACGGTAACGTTAAGACACCTTTAAATTACAGACAGGTTGCAATAACACAGGCATATTTACACCACGTATCCTATGGACACGTGGTGAGAATGTAGCGAAGTTATTCGCTTTTTGGGGATTCCTTATGGAGTCCCTTTTTTTTGCCTCGAATTTAAGCTTTTTATCTACCTCTGCTACTTGAGAGGCTCGATGCCAACTAAGTTGTTATTGCACGAATGTAATGACTGTTGAAGAAAATCTTTCATATAGCTACTGTCTTTTTGCTCTTCCCTAATGGCCGCATACAGCGTTGGCCAAATTCCTTGGCTTCCTAACGGTCTTGAGCTAATTAAACCAGCGTCCAAATACGGCTGTAATGCCCAGTTGGGTAAGCACGCCACGCCACGGCCACTGGCAACCAGCTGCACAATCATTAACGTTAAATCTGCTTGGCGTGTGTTTGAAGGTTCAACGCCATTGGGGTCAAGAAACTGGGTGAATATATCCAAACGCTTACGTTCAACGGGGTAGTGAATAAGGGTTTGCTTGGCTAAATCTTCGGCTTCAACATACTTTTTATCGGTTAGGCTATCTTGGTTGGCGATCGCCAGTAAAGCTTGGTAGCGAAATAACGGCTGATAATGAATACCAGACATAGGCACGGGATCGGCGGTTACTACAAGATCCAGATCCCCTCGTGCTAATGCAGGTAAGGGCTCAAAATGAAAACTTGCCATTAAATCAATTTCAACTTCTGGCCACTGATCACGAAAGCTATTAATTGCCGGCATTAACCAATCAAAACAACTGTGGCACTCAATGGCCATGTGTAAGCGGCCAGCTTGACCACCGGCGAGTTTTTTTATGTCACGGCTGGTTTGCTCAAGCTGCGGAATAACCTGGTCGGCTAGTTCAAGAATATGTTCACCGGCGCGGGTAAAGCGAATAGGTTTGGTTTTGCGAACAAACAAGCTAAGCCCGAGACGCTCTTCTACATCTTTTAATTGGTGGGACAATGCTGATTGTGTGAGGTGCAGTTTCTTGGCTGCTTCGACAAGAGAGCCTCCATTGCGCAGGGCGCGCACGGTTTTAAGATGCTTTATTTCTAGCATGTGAAGGCTCTTTGTTGAGAAAAATTAATGCAATACTAGCGTTTGCATGCATTTTTCTCAACTAAAAGGTGTGGCCAGTCGTTTACGACTTAACTAAAGCGTTCAATAATGCGTTCTTGTTCGGCCATTAATAACGCTAACTCATCACTGGCCTGAGCGTTGCGAGCAGATACCTGCTCAACTTCTGTTGACAGACTTGCGAGGCGATTAAGTCCTTGCTCTATTTGTAATACGGTATCGGTTTGCTGACGTATCGACTGGCTATTATTTTGTGCGCTGAGGTGGATTGCATCAATATTTGCTTGAATGGCGGATAGCGAGGAATCAGCCTGATTCGCTTGCTGCAAACAATTATCTGCGTGTTCTGTACCATGCTCCATGGTGGATACTGCCAAGTCTGCCCCGTGTGCTAACTTGCCAACGATGGTATGAATTTCAGCGGTAGATTCTTGCGTTCTAACGGCTAGGTTGCGCACTTCATCGGCAACCACTGCAAATCCTCGGCCTTGCTCACCCGCGCGTGCTGCTTCGATGGCGGCATTGAGTGCCAATAAGTTGGTTTGCTCTGCAATGGCTTTAATTGCGTCTAAAAACCGTTTTATCGATTCTGTTTCTTCCGCAAGAGTGGTCACTGCGGTTGATGTCGTGCTGAGCTCTTTGGCCAAATCGTTGATCTTACTGGCAGTATCAGTCACCAAATCGTGACCTTGTTTAACGCTCTGTTGAGCTTCGGTTGCCGCGTTACTGGTTTGCTCGGTATTTTCGAGCAAGATACCCGCTGATTGGGTAATTTGATGACTAGCTTGAGCAAGCTGATCGGTTTCTTCATTTTGGCGACGTACTTGCTCTAAATTATCATCACTCATTTTTCGTGAGGATTGCGCCAGACTGTTTAAAATGCTCATGTTATCGCTGATTCGCACCAGTACAGTTTGTAGGCGACGTTTAAGAACGTATTGTGAAAACTCTAACTTACTTAAAGGAGTATTCTTGCCGGATAAAATATACGCGGCTAGCGCATCATCCATAACGCCAGTAGCGACTTTCTCAAATGCTTTCTGCGATTTATGTTGAGCAATGACGGACCAAAGCATCAGTGGCAAGAGTGTGAGTAAAGAGACGGCTTGATTGTCAGTCAGAATCAGCAAGCAGCCGATTGCAATGAGCCAAGGGGCAGAGGAGAGGAGGACTGCCAATATTAGTGGTTGAGCATCGAGAGGATTTTTTCCTTTATTTATTTGCTGATAGGCTTTTTCCGCACGCTCTATCTGCTCGCGCTTAGGTTTGGTGCGTACGGATTCATAGCCAACTGTCTGTCCTTTATCTAATACTGGGGTGACGTAGGCATCTACCCAATAATAATCGCCATTTTTACAACGGTTTTTCACTAGTCCTTGCCATGCTCGACCACTTTTTAAATGGCCCCACATACCTGCAAAAGCCGCCTCGGGCATATCTGGATGGCGAACAATATTATGAGAACTGCCGATTAATTCTTCTTTGCTAAAGCCACTGATGTCGATAAACGCTTGGTTGCAGTGAGTGATTTGACCTTTTACATTGGTTGAGGAAACTAAGTGCCCTTCATCCTTAAGTACCACTTCATTTTGAGTGATAGGTTGGTTGTTTTTCATTTTGATCCTAATGCGCACTATAAATAATAATTATGAGATTTGTTAACTATAGACGCTAAATAGAGAAAGGCTTGGCTAGGACAAAATTGCCACGTAAAATCCCCCGCATAATTAAATAATAATACCGTTAATTCAGGAATCACCATTATGTCCCGTTACCTTTTGGCCATTGACCAAGGTACAACGAGCAGCCGTGCCATCGTATTTGATCTCGATGGCCACATCATTGCTTCTAGCCAACAAGAATTTCCACAGATTTTTCCGCACGATGGCTGGGTAGAGCATGACCCAGAAGATATATGGCGTACGACAGAAGAAACCTGTCGCGAAGCGATTAGAAAAGCGTCTTTAGATGCGAGTGACATTCTATCGATCGGCATTACTAATCAGCGCGAAACGACGGTCGTTTGGGATAAGGTGACGGGAACACCTATTTATAATGCGATTGTATGGCAAGACCGTCGAACGGCAGATTTATGTCAGCAATTAAAGCAAGAAGAAGGACTTGTTGAAAAGTTAACAGCAAAAACGGGGTTGTTATTAGATCCCTATTTCTCTGCCAGTAAAATCGCTTGGATTCTGGATAATGTCGAAGGGGCGCGTACTCGTGGTGAGGCAGGGGAATTATTATTCGGGACTATTGATACGTTTTTATTGTGGCGTCTCACGGGCGGCAAGCAGCATGCGACTGATGCAACCAATGCGTCGCGAACGTTATTGTTTAATATTCATACCAATGAATGGGATCAAGAACTATTAACGCTCTTTAATGTGCCAGCAAAGATGCTGCCAGACGTGCGAGACAGTGCTGCTGATTATGGCCAGACAAAAGCTGAATTGTTTGGTACTGAAATCGCTATTGGTGGTATCGCTGGAGACCAGCAAGCAGCACTCATTGGTCAAGCTTGCTTTACCCCAGGTATGGCTAAAAGTACTTATGGTACTGGCTGTTTCATGATTATGAATACGGGTGATCAAGCGCTGCAGTCAAAAAACCGTTTATTGACGACTATTGGTTATCGCATTAATGGTAAAACCACTTATGCCCTAGAAGGCAGTATTTTCATGGCGGGAGCCACTATTCAGTGGATTCGCGATGGCTTGCAGTTAATTTCAAATGCCAAAGAAACGCAGTCACTAGCAGAAGAAACCGGTGCGGATAATTCTGTTTATATGGTACCTGCATTCACCGGTTTGGGCGCACCTTATTGGGATCCAGAAGCTCGCGGCGCTATTTTTGGTTTAGCTCGTGATACCGGGATTAAAGAAATCGTTACCGCAGGGTTGCAGTCGGTATGTTATCAAACTCGTGATTTATTACAGGCGATGGCACAAGATGGGGTTAGCCCATCCAGTTTACGGGTCGACGGCGGCATGGTTGTAAATGATTGGTTGATGCAATTTTTAGCGGATACATTAGGTATAACGATTGAGCGTCCGCGAGTCACTGAGACAACTGCGCTAGGAGTGGCCTATTTGGCAGGAATTCAAGCCGGCGCTTTCGATAATTTAGAGCAAGTGGCTAGTTTGTGGCATAACGAAGCGAAATTTGAACCGTCAATGCCTGAAGAGGCCCGTGAACGCTTATATACTGGCTGGTTGGAAGCCGTAGGTAAGGTCTTAGGAAATAAATAATTCTATTGATTTGCAGATGCTTATGCAAAATTGCGCCATGGTCTGTTGTAATATTACGTAATATGACATGGCGGCTTTTTTTGAGAGGCATATAATCACGGCCCTCCCTTTCGCTGCAACACAGTCGGTGTGATAAAAAACATGGAAGTATCTTTGGATTCTCAGCGTGACTCTCAGCGTGATACTAGACGTAGAACCTTATTAGCCAGTTTTGGTGCCTTATTATATTCGTTGGTGATTTTTGTCTGCTATCAGCTAGGCTACGTGCTAATTGATGTTGTCGAGTTAATAATCCTTTATGTGGGCTATTGGGCCGGTCATATCGCTACGGTAAGTTTTGTTTATTATCGACACAGCAATGGCAGGGATGCACCGAGCATGAGTATGCCGCACATGGTTTGGGCGGTTATTTTTGTCAGTACCATTCTTTATTTTACCGTTGAAGTACGTCCAGCGTTAATGATGGCCTATCTTACTATTTTATCTTTTGGTGCTTTTCGACTGCATTGGCGTGGTTTCTTTGGTATCGCTTTATTTACCTTAGCGAGCTATGCAGTAACACTGTTTCTCTTTCAGCAAAGTGGTTCAAGATACTGGTCTCCTCAGTTAGAGCTGATTATTGGCATTACATTTTTAGCGGCAATGTCGGGTTTTTGCCTTTTAGGACGTGAATTTAGTCTATTACGAGAACGTTTAACGCACAGTAATCAAGAGCTCACAACGGCTTTAATAAAAATTAAAGCGCTAGCAATTACTGATGAACTCACGGGGCTTTATAATCGCCGCCACTTATTCGATCACTTGGATAAACAGCGCGCGATTGCCAATAGAGAGGGTACTAACTTTGTTTTAGCGTTTGTGGATTTAGATAAATTCAAAAGTATTAATGATAAGTTTGGTCATCAAGTCGGGGATGATGTATTACGTCAATTTTCTGATTTATTGCAAGAATCTATTCGTGAAGTTGATCTTGTCGCTCGTTATGGCGGTGAAGAATTTGTTTTGTTGCTGAATGGTGTTGGTATAGAAACAGCGGCGGTAGTCGTAGAGCGAATTCGTTTTGCAGTTGAAAGTTTGAAATTCTCTGAGCAGAAGTTAGCGATGACTATTTCTGTAGGTATTACCGAATACCGAGCTCCTGAAACAACGAAAGAAACGTTAGATCGTGCTGATAAATTGTTGTATCGAGCCAAGCAAGAAGGACGTAATCGGGTGGTTCAGGAAGCGGATGGCTTGGAAGTTGGAAGCTAGTGACTGAAAGCTTAACAGAAAATTAACCACCGAGGCACCGAGCCGCTGCGCTGCACCGAGAAGAGCAAGGAGAAGTGATTTAACCACGGAGGGCACGGAGAACACGGAGGAAAAGATAAAAAATGAGGAAGGGATATGGATAAGAAATTGGAATTAACTGGCCGACAACATTGGGTGGGCTTATAAATTATTAGGCATCCATTATTTTATTCGCTCTTCTTTGTGCAGCGAAGCGCTCCGTGCCCTCCGTGGTGAATTTCTTTTCAAAACTAACAACAAACCCAAGGCATAAAAAAAGCACAAAGGCCTAAATCTTTATGCTTTTATTTTTACTCATCTTTTCTCTGTGTAGCGCAGCGGCTCGGTGGTGAGCCGCTTTAGGTTTCTAACCTTCCTGACACATCAAAAATTCAAGCAAAGCCTTTTGAGCGTGTAAGCGATTTTCAGCTTCATCCCAAACCACAGAGTCCAAATCATCCATCACTTCAGCGCTGACTTCTTCACCACGGTGAGCAGGCAAACAGTGCATAAACAACGCATCAGGATTTGCCAAGTCCATCAGTTCTTTATTCACCTGATAATCGGCAAACTTAACCATACGCGCTTGCTGTTCTTCTTCTTGACCCATTGACGCCCAAACGTCGGTAACAATTAAGTCAGAATTAATAACGGCTTCTTTCGGATTACGAATGATTTGAACGCGATCAGCGTTATCATCTAATAGCTGCTGATGAGGATCAAAACCTTCAGGGCAAGCAATGTTCAATTTAAAATCAAACTGACGTGCGGCGTTGATGTAAGAGTGGCACATGTTATTGCCATCCCCAACCCAAGTAACCGTTTTGCCTTTAATACTGCCACGATGTTCTTTATACGTTTGCATGTCGGCTAATAACTGACAAGGATGAAAGTCATCAGTTAAGGCGTTGATGACGGGCACTTTAGAATAGGCGGCAAATTTTTCAACGATTTCATGATCGAAGGTGCGGATCATGATCGCATCGACCATGCGTGACATGACGCGTGCGCTGTCTTCAATCGGTTCGCCACGCCCAAGCTGGGTATCACGCGAGGATAAAAAGATCGCGCTGCCGCCAAACTGAGTCATGCCTGCTTCAAAAGAAATACGAGTACGGGTAGACGACTTTTCAAAAATCATTCCGAGTACTTGGTTTTTCAATGGTTCGTAAATTTCACCCGCGTGTTGCATCTTTTTTAATTCGATGGCGCGGTTAATAACCCAATCAAGTTCAGCAGGTTCTAAATCTAATAATGTTAAAAAGTGTCTAGCCATAGTGGCAATTCCTTACTTTAAATTCTCTACCAGCTGGCAAACTAGGTTTACCACTTGGTCAGCGTCTTGCTGATTAATGTTCATTGGCGGTAATAAACGAATGACATTGTTCGAGGTGACGTTAATCAATAAACCTATGTCTAACGCCTCTTTTATTAACTGTGGGCAATCTTGTTTGATCACAATACCGAGCATTAAGCCGGTGCCCCGTAATTCAGTCGCTAAGCCTTTCTCAACTAAACGGCTAGTGAAGGCGCTGCGCATTTGCTCGCTACGGGCTTTCACATTGTCATAAATGTTTTCTTTTTCGATGCTATCGATAACCGCAACCGCAGCGGCACAGGCGAGTGGATTACCACCATAAGTTGAGCCATGATTACCTGGTTGTAAAACATGTGCTGCTTTACCTTTAGCGATACAAGCACCAATCGGTACGCCGTTACCTAAGCCTTTGGCTGTGGTTAAAACGTCGGGCGTAATGCCATGTTGCTGGAAGTTGAAGTAAGTACCGGTACGACCGTTGCCCGTTTGTACTTCGTCCAACATCATTAACAAATTATGTTCATCACACAGGCTACGTAAGCCTTGAATGTAATCAGTACTTGCGGTGGCCAAGCCACCTTCACCTTGAATCGGTTCAAGCAAAATCGCTACGATATTAGAATTTGCAGCCACCATCGCTTTGGCGGCGTCTAGATCCTGATAAGGTACACGAATAAAACCCGATACTAAGGGGGCAAAGCCTAACTGAGCCGCCGGGTTTCCGGTTGCGGTTAGGGTTGCCATTGTACGGCCGTGAAATGCCTTGGTCATAACAATGATCTGAGGCTCTGGTATACCTTGATCGTGACCGTATTTACGGGCGATTTTAATGGCGGCTTCGTTTGCTTCGGCGCCGGAATTGGAGAAGAACACGTTATCCATACCAGAAATGCGCGTTAAGCGTTCAGCCAGCTCTTGCTGTCGGCCAATGCCGTACAAGTTAGAGGTGTGCACAAGATTGTCCGCTTGATCGCGAATAGCTTGAGTCACGGCTGGGTGTGCATGGCCTAGGCCACACACGGCGATTCCGCTTAATGCATCCAGATATTTTTTGCCGTCAGTATCAAAGACCCAAGAGCCTTCACCTTTGACAAAAGTAACTGGAAGCCGACCATAGGTATTCATGATTGGCTGCATGGTATTACTCCGAATTCTTTAGAATTAATATTTCATTGATTGCTAAAACGCAAAAAGGCGACATGGGTCGCCTTAAAATCAAGCACGGATCATACGAAAGTATATGGCCCCTGTAAATACATCCATTCCCTTTCTATCTAATTAGTGGCGCTAAAACCGCTGTAAATTTTGTTATAGTGGCTGATTTGTAACTATTGCTGGTCGAATAAACGATCAATGATTGGGTATTTATTCCACAAAACGGCGTAAATACATCCGTGTAGCCTTAGGTTCGACTGGTCGTTGCAGGTTTTCACGCCGCTACGCTCCATGTCTCTCATATTTGCTCCACAAACACCCAATAATTGATCTTGCACTTATTCAATTTGAATAGTTATTCGTATTTAGTAAATGAAGTAATCAAAGGCACAAATCATGGCAGCTTGGCAGTTTTGGATGGATCGTGGCGGTACCTTTACCGATATCGTGGCGAAGAAGCCTGATGGCAGTTTAGTAACTCATAAGCTGCTCTCGGAAAATCCTGGCCATTATAAAGACGCGGCTATTCAGGGGATTCGTGAATTACTCGGATTGAGTGCTGATCAAGCTTTACCGATCGAGATGATTGATGAAGTAAAAATGGGCACCACAGTGGCAACGAATGCGCTGCTAGAACGTAAAGGTGAGCCGACGTTATTAGTGACCAGTTATGGTTTGGCTGATGTCTTAAAAATTGGTTATCAAACACGCCCAGATATTTTTGCTTTAGACATTCGCTTGCCCGAACAGTTATATGTCGGGGTTGAGGAGGCGAGTGAACGCTTACTGGCTGACGGTACAATTGATCGTGCGTTTGACGAAGAGGGCTTGGCGGTACGGTTAATTGAATGGCGTAAGCAAGGTATCGAATCCATCGCCATTGCCTTTGCTCATGGTTATCGCTTTCCTGAACATGAAAAAGCGGCGGGACGACTAGCGCGAGAGCTAGGTTTTAAGCAAGTCTCCTTGAGTCATGAAGTGAGCCCATTAGTGAAGTTGGTGCCGCGCGGCGATACCACGGTTGTGGATGCGTATTTGTCGCCGATTTTAAAGCGTTATGTCGAGCAAGTAGATCATCAGCTCTCGTCTGCTAAACAGAAAGTTCCGTTGTATTTTATGCAATCTAACGGTGGTTTAGTCGACGCACATAAATTTCGTGGCAAAGATGCCATTTTATCCGGCCCTGCGGGTGGGGTTGTCGGGATGGTTGAAACGGCGAGTAATGATGGTTTTGAGCGCATTATTGGTTTTGATATGGGCGGAACGTCGACTGATGTCGCGCATTTTAATACTAGCCACCTTTCTTCTAATAAAGAGCCTGCTAATAAAGCATCTGCTAGCGATAAAGAAAACAGCATTCGAGAATACGAGCGTGAGTTTGAAACTCAGGTCGCTGGGGTTCGCTTACGCGCGCCTATGATGAATATTCATACGGTGGCGGCAGGCGGTGGTTCGATTGTAAAATTTGCAGATGGTCGTTTTCAAGTCGGCCCTGAAAGTGCGGGGGCTTTTCCTGGCCCTGCGTGTTATCGCAATGGCGGTCCGCTGACGATTACCGATTGTAATCTGCTATTAGGCAAGGTGAAGGCGGAATATTTTCCTGAATGTTTTGGTCCGCTGCGTAATCAAGGGTTGGATTACAGCGGTGTTAAGCAGCAGTTTGAAGCGCTCGCTGAAAAAATTAATACTGAATCGAATACCCTTTATTCAGCGGCAGAAATAGCCCAAGGGTTTCTAACCATCGCCATTGAAAATATGGCCAACGCCGTGAAGAAAATTTCACTGCAGCGTGGTTATGATGTTAGCAACTATATCTTAAATGCTTTTGGTGGCGCCGGTGCTCAGCATGCGTGTTTAGTAGCTGAATCATTAGGCATGACGCAGGTGTATTTACATCCTTTTGCGGGGGTTTTATCGGCTTATGGTATTGGCCTTGCGAATGAACGTTGGTTGGGGGAGGAGTCGTTACAGTTAGACATTTTTAATACCGATCCATTGAATGCTAAGTCAAGCCAAGTGCTCAGGTCTTGTGAGGTTTTGGATGAAATAGAATTATGCCAAATACGTTTGCAGCAAAAGGCAAATACCTCTATTTCTAGAGCGGTGAATAGCAAAACTTCACGTGCTAATGCTAAGCATAAAATTCAAGACTTCTGGCGCATTCATATTAAATATAAAGGCACAGATACGCCGCTTTTATTGAACCTGCCGAATAATTTAGATTTAGCGAAAGTGGCGGCCGAGTTTCATCAATTGCATCAGCAGACGTTTGGTTTTTCTGATCCTAAGCGCACCCTTGTACTAGAGGCGATACAATTAGAGCGGGTTGCCGGTGGTCGTGATGTTAAAGAGTATAACGAAGGCAAAGAACAGGTTCTTGGTAAGGGTGTATTAAAAGCGATTGCTCATAGTGACATGACTTATGCAATGAACAGACGTCGCGAAAATAGCGCTGAAACCGGAACAACAACACAGCAAGTCCCTGTGTATCGCCGAGAGCAGCTGCCACACAATGTTGATATTAAAGGCCCGGCATTAATCGCTGAAAATAACTCGACCATAGTGATTGAGCCAAACTGGGTCGGTAAGGTCATTGCCAGTGGGGCTTTGGTTTTAACCTATCAAGGTATGACAACTGACCAAAATGAGACGAATCAAAGCACTGCTATGAATGTTGCGACTCCTGATGCGATTCAGCTAGAAGTGTTCAGCAATCTATTCATGTTTGTCGCCGAGCAAATGGGTTTTGTATTAGAAAAAACAGCGGCCAGTGTCAACATCAAAGAGCGCTTAGATTTCTCCTGCGCCTTGTTTGATAAAAAGGGCGAGCTGGTGGCTAATGCACCGCATATTCCGGTGCATTTAGGTTCAATGAGCGAGAGCATCAAGGTAGTAATTAATAATAATCCGCAGATGAAAACAGGCGATGCTTTTGTATTAAATACGCCTTATAACGGCGGCACGCATTTACCGGATATCACCATTGTTAAACCTGTTTTCATCAATACCAGCGATAAGAATGCAACGGCGGACTTTTACGTTGCTGCTCGTGGTCATCACGCCGATGTCGGCGGTATTACTCCCGGTTCAATGCCAGCCCGTAGTCAGCATATTAATGAAGAAGGTATTTTATTAGATAATTTATGCTTGGTGAAAGAAGGCGAATTTCAAACGGCTATGATTACTCAAGCCTTGTCTGATCATGAATTTCCCGCGCGTAATATCGAACAAAATATTGCCGATTTAAAAGCACAATTGGCCGCCTGTGAAAAAGGTGCGCAAGAATTAAATCGCTTAAGTCAGCAATACGGTTTAGCAACTCTGCATGCGTATATGGGGCATGTACAAGATAACGCTGAACTGACGTTGCAAGCCTGCTTAAAAGAGTTAGATTCAGGGTCGTTTGAATACGCGATGGATGATGGTAGTTTAATTAAAGTTGCTATTACGATCGATAAAAATCGTGAGAAAGAAAACTGTCGCGCTAAAATCGATTTCAGCGGTACGTCTGCTCAACATATGGGCAATTTTAATGCACCCACATCAGTTGCCAAAGCGGCGGTCTTATATGTCTTCCGCTGCCTGGTCGCTAAATCCATGCCACTGAATGCAGGTTTCTTCCGCGCACTGGATATCATAGTGCCAGAAGGTTCTATGCTAGCGCCGCAATATCCTGCGGCGGTAGTATCGGGCAATGTTGAAACCGCTCAGTATATTGTAGATACGTTATTCGGTGCGCTAGGCATTATGGCCGCGAGCCAAGGCACCAATAATAACTTTACCTTTGGCGACGAAGAATTTCAGTATTATGAAACTCTGTGTGGTGGTGCTGGAGCGACCATTAATAATGACGGCGCTTCGGGCGTGCACAGCCATATGACCAACTCACGCTTAACCGATGTGGAAATTCTAGAGCAGCGCTTTCCTGTGGTATTAGAGCATTTTGCCATTCGTCCTCGCTCAGGTGGTATAGGGGAACATAATGGAGGAGATGGTATAGAACGTCATATACGATTTTTGAAAGCTATGTCTGCAACCATTATCTCAGGCCATCGCCAAGTTCCGACTTTTGGTATGGCTGGGGGAGAAGTAGGCAAGGTAGGGATGAATTTCGTCCAGCGTTTTGTATTGGATCCTCAAGGAATTCCTGTCCCTAAGCTTGAATTTCTTACAGGTTGCACCGATATACAAATGAATAGAGGGGATGTGTTTTGCATTCATACGCCGGGTGGCGGTGGCTATGGCGCACCACTGAAAAAATAGAGTGATTGATAAAGGTCAATAGCTTATGTCATAACGGCTATTAACCTAGTAAAACAGTCGGAAACTCAGTAAAATCCGCGCAATCAGTATTATTTATCACAGAATTATCAAATATAGGTATAGGTAGCATTATGGATATTATGGATTCAATCAAAGAGCAAGTCGAAAGCAACGATATTTTGTTGTACATGAAAGGCTCTCCAAATGCCCCGCAGTGTGGCTTTTCTGCACAAACTGTACAGAACGTAATGGAATGTGGTCAGAAATTCGCTTATGTGGATATTTTATCAAACCCAGACATTCGTGCTAATTTACCAAAGTACGCTAACTGGCCAACGTTCCCGCAGCTTTGGGTGAAAGGCGAGCTAGTAGGCGGTTGTGACATCATCACTGAGATGCACGCTAAGGGTGAATTGAAGACGTTGTTGGATGAAGCGGCACCTGCTGAGTAATTTTAATCGCTAGCCATTTGCTAGCATTGATTGCTTAAAAGCGAATAAAAAAACCAGCCCGATGAAAATCGGTGCTGGTTTTTTTGTGGATAATCCAGAAACACTGATCTGAAGCAACGAACCCTTAAATCTTAATATAAATACGAATAACAATTGTTTGATGTTGATTCTCATTACTGTAGAATGCTGCTCAAATTATTTACATATGAGTCTCTGAAGATGAAAAATCTTATTGTTATGTCTTTGGCCTTATCAGCCGTTAGCGTTCACGCTGTCGATGAGGTAAATCACTCACTATCAGCTGTCACCATTATTGGTAATGAAGAACAAGCGCAGCAAATTGCGGGTTCTGCTCATGTAATCGATGCCGAAGAATTGGCAAAGTTTGAATATACCGACATTCAAAAAATTCTAGCGGGGGTTCCTGGGGTCTCTTTCCGTAATGAAGAGGGTTATGGCTTACGCCCTAACATCAGTATCCGTGGTACGCGTGACGATCGCTCTGGCAAAATCACCTTAATGGAAGACGGTGTATTAATCGCCCCCGCTCCTTATTCAGCTTCATCAGCGTATTACTTTCCAACAGCAGGTCGTATCAGTGGCGTTGAAGTTATGAAGGGCGCAGCGGCTATCAAAAATGGCCCTTATACTGTGGGTGGTGCATTAAATTTATTGAGCACGCCAATTCCTGAAACGTTTGGTGGTAAAGCGAACCTTGAGTATGGTTCAGATAACATGGCGCGTGCTTATGCTAACGTCGGTGATAGTAAAAAGAATTATGGTTGGTTGATCGAAGGTCAAAAGCATCAAGCCGATGGCTTTGATAGCATTCAAAATGCAGATGATGAAACCGGCTTTGAAAAAGACGATTTGATGGCTAAGTTCCGCGTGAATAGCGATCGCAGTGCCGATGTTTACCATCAATTAGATCTTAAGTTGCAGTATTCTACTGAGCTCTCAGATCAAACATACGTTGGTTTAACAGAAGCTGATTTCAAAAAAGATGCGCATTCTCGTTATGGCTTAACCCAGCAAGATGAGATGGATAACGAGCATAAAGAAATTACCCTGAGTCATTTAGTGGAATTTGGTCAAACGACGATTACGACGACAGGTTACTTTATTGAGTTTGAGCGTGATTGGTTCAAGGTTGATAAGATTGGTGGTGATGGGATTAACGAAGTTATTGATTGTGCTAATATCGGTAGCTGTGGGTCGATTACTGATCCTAACAACATAATGACGCAAGCCGATGCAATTGCAGTACTACATGGTGATCAAGCTGCTGCGATTAAAATCAAGCACAATAACCGCAGCTACGAATCAAAAGGCATTCAGACTCGTATTGCTCATTTGTTGAGTACTGGCGATGTTGAACATAAAATTGAATTTGGCGCTCGCTATCATGAAGATAAAGAAGATCGAGTGCAGCCAACCGAAACTTGGCAGCAAGATGCCAATGGCAACCTAACGTATGCCTCTACTGGCACTCCAGATACTCGATTGACAGAAGCGACGGCATGGTCGACGTATTTGTCAGATGATATTCAGTTTGGCAACTGGGTTGTTAGCCCGGGTATTCGCCATGAAAGCTATGAAATAAAGCGTGAAGGTAGCGATACTAAAGTCACCGAACAAAATGTAACCTTGCTGGGCTTAGGCACAAGTTATCAAGTTAATGATCAAGTTATTGTATTTGCGGGCATGCACGAAGGCCATTCCCCGTCACCAAACGATGGGGCGAGTGATCCAGAGGAAGCATTAAATACTGAGCTGGGCTTACGTTATAATCATCAAGGTTTGTATGCAGAAACGACCGCATTTTATAGCGATTACTCCAACCTGTTAGGTCAATGTAATGCATCTAGTAGTGCAGGTGATTGTGATATTGGTGATTTGAGTAATGCTGGTGAAGCAACGGTCCAAGGCTTAGAGGTTTTGGTGAATTATGATTACACCATCAACCAAGCAATGTCTTTGCCTGTAGGCATTACTTATACTTATACCGATGCTCAGTTTGATACCACATTTAAAGATGGTGGTATTTGGGGTGATGTTAAGAAGGGTGATAAGTTACCTAGCTTGTCTGATCAGCAACTGCAGTTACGTGTTGGTTTAGCCCATGCTTCTGGTTTCAGCACCGATATGAATGTTAACTATTACAGCGCAACGTGTGCCACAGCAGCGTGTAATGCAAATGAAGAAATTGATTCTTATACGGTAGTAGATTTAGCGGGTCGCTATCAAATAAATACACAAACCCGAGTATATGCGGCGGTTGAAAACGTATTCGATAGTGAAGATGTTGTAGCGCGTGCGCCTAAAAATGGTGCTCGTGCTCAAAAGCCTTTAACTGCTATGGTAGGTGTTGGATTTAACTTTTAGTTCTGAATAGTTCTGCAGGTTATAAAAGCCCAGTTTCTTTAATTAAGTTTAAAGAGCACTGGGCTTTTTTGTTTTTGGCTTAATATTTTAAGTAATCTAGGTTACACTTCGAACATTCACCAAATAAATGCTTTTCATTTCCAGGCCTTATATGAACATTGATCGTGTTGATCTGAATTTAATGGTTTACCTAGACGTTCTCTTGCGTGAAGGTAGCGTGACCAAGTCTGCTCAGCAACTTGGTATCACTCAGCCCGCGATGAGTAATGGCCTTAAGCGCTTACGTGATTTATTTAATGACCCTCTTTTAGTACGTACCAGTGAAGGGATGACACCGACAGAGCGAGCACTGGAACTGCAGCCATTAATCCGTAAAGCATTGAATGAACTGGAAGCGGCTTTGCAGACCCAAGGCGAATTTGATGCCAGTTCAAGTCATCGAGTTTTCCGTATTATGGTGAGCGATTATGCGGAGTCGACGCTCATACCTGAACTAGTGAAGCGTTTACGTGAAGAAGCGCCGAGTGTGATTTTAGATGTATTAACCCCTTCTGATGTGACTTTTAAAGATGTTGAGGCGGGTAAGGTTGATATGGCGATTAATCGCTTTGATGAAATGCCGCAGTCTTTCCATCAAATGACGTTATGGGAAGATGACTTTGTTTGTTTGGTTAATCCCGATCATCCAAGTGCTGGTCATTTTGATTTAGAGGCTTATCTTGAAAGTATGCATATTTGGGTCAGTAAAACAGGCATGGGCGCTGGTGTTGGTATTGATCCAGAGAAGATTATTCGTTTAGGTTGGGTCGATAATGCGTTAAGCAAACTTGGCCATAAACGCAAAATTTCAGTATTTACCAGGCATTATCAAATGCCTGCGTTATTGGCATTGAATAATGATCTTGTTGCCACGTTACCGAGAAAGGTGGCAGAGATGCAGGCTGAGACGTCGCATCTATTAGTGAAAGAACCTCCTTTTAGCGTGCCTGCATTTGAGCTTAAAATGGCTTGGTCGCCTTTGGTTCAGCATCATCAGGCGCATAAATGGTTGCGCCGTTTGATTGTGGATGTGGCGCAGCGTTGCTGTGCTCGTTAAGCTTAGTACGTTGTATTTATTAGTTCAGCTGACTTAACTCTAGAATTAAACTCTGCTTTTCATCAGGTATTAAGACCTTGTGATCAGACATTACATTAGCGGTTTCGATACAAAACATGCTTTGATAGTCTTCGGGTTTGAATTGGCTTAGCAGTTTACTTTTTTCAATCCAAGGATTCCAAATTACGGCACTTTGGCTGTGAGTATTGCTTAATACCAATTGCTGCCCTGGAGACTCAACCCTAAGTTCATATTGTGGATTATTATTTGCCTTGGCAGCGAAGAAATAGAGTCTATCGGTTTCTTCGCTAAAGCCAATTCTTCCTATTTGTTTTTTCTCTTTCCAGTTGTCTAAGGCATCTATGTAATTTGTGTTATGAGCATTGTGGATGTAGGTTTTATTAATATCACTGGTCGGTAAGTATGTATGTAGCGCTTGGCTAATAGCGAATTCTTTATCATCGGTATTGGTGGTGATGAGCTCTATGTTGAGTTTATGGGAAAAAATAAAGCGCGCTTCTAGATTGAATTCAAAAGGCCAAAGCTCTTTGCTTTCCGCATTACTGGTGAGTGCTAGAGTAATTTCGACTTGGTGGCAGCTTTCCTGAATCGAAGTAACTTGCCAAGGTATTGATCTGGCAAAACCATGGGCGCTCGATGTGTTGTTATTGTCTCTATTTATTATTTGATTTTGAATTGCCACTGGGTTTTTGTCGATATTACCAAACCAAGGCCAGCAAATAGGAATGCCACCTCGTAATGGTTTTCCTTCTTTATATTCAGCAGTATCACTTAACCAGAGTAAGTTTTTTTTACTATCTCTAGGTGTGAATTCAATGAGTTGAGCACCTTGTAATAACAGGGTGGCGCTGAATAATGGATGCTCAATTTTAATAGCCTCCAGCTGATCAATTTTTACCTGTTGGCAAAAAACATAGTTCATGAATATCGTCCTAATCTATAATCAGTTCTTTAATGCCGTTAATATAACGGAAATTGTATCTTTTGAATAAATAGAATGTGAATAAATTGATTGTGGATAAAAAAGAGTTATTAAAGCAGTTGCTCAATCATTTACAGCAAGAAATTGATGCAACGTTGAGTGCTGTGAATGAAGCTCATGCGCTGGCATCTCATGAGCAAAGTAAGCCAGAGAATCAATACGATACACTGGCTCTAGAAGCGGCATATCTCGCTCATGGTCAATCTAATCGCATCGCTGAATTACAGCGTCAGACTATGCTGCTAAATCATTTTGAGTTTATCGATTTTTGCGATGATAGTCGTACTGGTGTTGGTGCTTTAGTGTGTGTAGAAGATGAAGACAGCGAGTGTCAATGGTTATGGTTATTGCCTATAGCAGGAGGCATTCTGCTTAACGCTAACGGTAGTATTACTGATATAAATGAAGGTAAAAGTTTGGATGTTCGTACGATAACACCGGAAGCGCCTTTGGCGAAAAAGTTGTTAGGAAGCTATGTTGGTGATGAGGTGGTATTAAACCTTGGGCATAAAAAAAAGCAGTTCGAAATTATCGAACTGCTTTAATGTCTTTGTTCTGAATTTGTCAGCTTTTAAATGTATCAGCGGCGGACTATTTGAACATATCGGCGAAGCTATCTTCAGCATCACCAGGTTCGCCTTTAAGATCCTTTAGTGGCCAGCCACCCAGTTCTTTCCAGCGGTTAACAATGAAGCAAAAAAGTTCAGCGGTCTTCCAAGTATCGTAAGCCGCAGAGTGTGCTTCTTTATTATCAAAGTCGATATCTGCGGTAAGGCAAGACTTGGCTAATACTGATTGGCCTAACGCAAGTGCACTCAAGCTGGCGGTATCAAAGCTAGAAAAAGGGTGAAAAGGATCACGCTTCAGGTCAGTACGCTCAATTGCCGCTTTTAAAAACCCATGATCAAAATGAGCGTTGTGGCCCACTAATACCGCTCGGTTACAGCCGGTTGATTTCACTTCTTTACGCACGAATTGAAGCATTTTAGTCATTGCTTCTTCTTCGTCTATTGCGCCGCGTTCAGGATCAAAAGGATCAATGCCAGTAAAATCCAGAGCCTCTTTTTCAAGATTTGCTCCTTCAAAGGGTATGACATTCGCGTCGATTGCCTCGTGAGGGTATAACCAGCCATTTTCATCCATGCGGACGGTTACCATTGCTATTTCTAGCAAGGCATCAGTACTGGAATTGAAACCACCGGTTTCAACATCGACTACCACGGGTAAAAATCCGCGAAAGCGTTGAGCCATCAGTGATTTTTCTTTCTTCTCAGCCACGAAGTTTCCTTAAGCGATTTGATCGCGCTATTAGCTATAAGTGCAGTTTGTTAGACAACGGTTATTTTTCTACTGTCCAGCGAATGATCTCACCCGCTTTAAGAGGGACGATTACATCACCCGCAAATGACATTTCGCTAGGAACTGTCCAGTCTTTTTTAGTCAGGGTAATAGTATCGCTATTTCTGGGTAAGTTATAGAAGTCTGGGCCAAAGTGACTGGCAAAACCTTCTAATTTGTCCAAAGCGCCTAAATCTTCGAAGATTTCGGCATACAATTCAATAGCCGCATAGGCACTGAAGCAACCGGCACAACCACAGGCGGATTCTTTGGCGCCTTTGCCATGCGGTGCAGAGTCTGTTCCGAGGAAAAACTTAGGGCTGCCGCTGGTAGCAACTTCCTGCAGTTTTTGCTGATGAATATTACGCTTTAATATGGGGAGGCAGTAGAAGTGCGGCTTAATACCACCCACTAGCATGTGGTTACGATTGTAAGCTAGGTGCTGAACGGTAATGGTTGCAGCAACATTGGGTCCTGCTTGTTCAACAAATTCTGCGGCTTCTTTTGTGGTTATGTGCTCAAAAACAACTTTAAGCTTTGGGTGACGCGCAAGTGTTGGTTTTAGGACTTCATCAATGAATAGTTTTTCACGATCGAATACATCGATATCGTCGTGGGTAACTTCGCCGTGGATTAACAGAGGCATTTCATTTTCAGTTAAGGCTTCTAAAACCGGATCTAGCTTTTCTAAGTCGGTGACGCCTGAATCTGAGTTTGTGGTTGCGCCAGCAGGATAAAGCTTAGCCGCAACGATATTTGAGCTCAATTTGGCCGCGTGAATCATATCGGGTGTTGTGCGGTCAGTCAGGTAGAGCACCATTAATGGTTCAAAGTTACTACCTTCAGGACGCTGGGCCAATATACGTTGACGATATTCTAAGGCTTGGCGAGCATACATAATCGGCGGTTGTAAGTTAGGCATAATAATCGCGCGGCCCATGTAGGCAGCTGTCGCGGGAACGGTATGCTCTAACGCTTCACCATCACGTAGGTGTAAGTGCCAATCATCAGGACGGGTGATGGTGAGTTGCTGTGTCATGTAATAAACCTTAACTAAACTTATAAATATATGCGGGTATTATACCTCAAGTCCCTTAACTTAATGAAGTTTTGGCCGATAACCTATTGAGTTTTCATTTTTCAGTGATTAATCGAGATGTCTATATATTATGCGTGATGATGCGCTTTATTGGTTTGTAACCCGTTTAATGGCCTTGCTTGGATTGGCTTTTGTCCCATTAGGGTCTTTGGCTCTGCAATACGGCAGTGGCATTGAAGATACTGAGTGGAAGCTATCGGGTTCTATTTTTGAGTGTCGATTTGAGCAGGTATTGCCTGAGTATGGTAATGGTGTGTTCTATCATGAGGCGGGTGAGGATATTATCTTTCAGTTGGAGACGCGAAAAAACCTAATGAAGGCCGGTAAAGCAAGTATTTCTATTACTCCGGCCCCTTGGCACCCTAGTAAGAAGTCAGAGCATTTAGGCTATACCGATTTGATTAATGGTAAACCAAATTTAGAGTTGGATTCTGAGCGCAGTAATCAGTTTTTACATGCTTTGTTGGAAGGAAAGCAGCCCGTTGTTACGCGGCGTACTTATTATGATGAATCTAAGTTTATTAAGATTCATTTGTCGGCGATCCATTTTAAAGATTTCTATCGCAAGTATTTAAAATGTGCTGATCAGCTTTTACCGATGAACTTCTCCCAGGTTGCTCGCAGCAAGGTCTATTTTGGTGGTGGCAAGGAAGGGTTGAGTCCTAAGGATGAGGAGATGCTGGATCGAATTATCTATTATATGAATAATGATCCGAGAGTTTTCGCCCTCTATATAGATGGTCATTCTGATAATAGAGGCAGACGATACGATAATCGCCAATTATCGAAGAGGCGGGCTGAGTCTGTTGAACGTTATTTTATTAAGAAGGGAATTAATCCTGATATGGTGACGTTACGGTTCCATGGCCAGCGGTATCCTATTGCTTCGAACAATACATCCTCTGGTAGAGCTAAGAATCGAAGAGTAACTGTTCGATTGGAGCAGCGTGAAGATATGGCGATTCCTGATGAGTTGTTGTTTGTCTTGCCTGACTAGTGGTTTGTAATTAATTAGCGGGTGTTTTATGAAGCGCCGCTGTGGGTTGATTCTGGGCTTTTGGTTTTCTAAACGTAATTTGCTTGCGTTCGCGATGGAGATTGAATTTTGTACGGAGCGCCGTGAACCCATCCATGGGGGCTCGCTAAAAGATCCCTCTTTTAGACGTCCTACAAAATTAATCTCCATCACTCACCGCAAATCACTTCTGCTTTAGAAATCTGAAAAGCCTTTCTCTTTAAATAGCAACGCAGCTTATCGGTAAATGATAAGCCGTGTTTATTTAGAATAATAAACCTACTTAAAGCCTACTTAGGTGTCCGTGGCGGTGCATTAGGTTGTTCGTTGTCGGGGCGTCATTTCGCAGGGAGGCGAAATACGAGCCTACAGGGAGAGCGCAGCGGCGTATTCACGGCGTCCCCAGAAACGAACAACCTAATGCGACGCGTAACACGGTGTAAAATTACGGCGTTTTTCAGGATACCAAAAGCGTATGAGTCTTTTTTAGGTAGGTGTGCGTCTATATATAGGTACTTATTTTCACCCTAAATACTTACTTTTGAATTCTTTTCAAATACATCAATTTTTCTGAAGCCTCCTTGAATCTACTCAAATCCCAACTATCCTCTAGTTCCTAGCCAGAATTCGTACGATAACTAAGCAGTTTTGATGGTTTTTGAATTCATTTCATTCTTTTGTCGCTAATTTACCAAAAGCGGTTGAC
>JBLGBO010000024.1:0-43815 GCA_047616865.1 Oleispira sp. | reverse complement strand
GCATGGAATGCTGCATAGGCTTGGTAGCCTTTAACGGTGAGTACTTCATGATCTTGCATCGCTGCACGGTTAATATAAAAATCAAAATTAACCGGGCCTAAATTAGCAAAACTAATCGGCGTTGCGAGTGGCTTTTCGCTGCTATCGATAAACATTTTTTTCAGCCCTTTAAGGCCTGCCAATTTATATATTCTTAGCACTTTCCAATGTTGGTCTTGCTGTAAGGCAGACGTTACACCGTTAGCCACTTGCTGGCCTAGTAGCCATGGAGATTGTCGATAATCGGTATCAATAAAGTCTTGATCGACTTCGACCATACTGGTAACACCTGACGATAAGCAGCCTGCAACTGCATCATCGATTTTTGCATATTCTTGGTTAGCCCCTTGAATTTTATCGCGCGCATTAACGGTGGTCACAAAAGGCAATGAAAACGTTTTTGGTAAGTTTTTAAGTTGACCTTGTTTTTTACAATCGGCAATTAGTATTTGAATGAGAGCCGCTGACATTAAACCATGAATACTTTTATTCTTGTTTTTAGACAGTTTCAATAATGCCGTAAAAGAAGCTTTATCTAATAAACGATGAGTCGATCGGCAGCGATGTTCAGCAATCGGTACGTTACATTCGGCTTTAAAACTGAGACCGTTATCGGCTAGTTTTTGTGCTTTGATAAAAGTAGACAGAATTCCTAAAGAGCGAAAGGCCCCAAGAAAGCCAGATATCTTTTTAGGCATGTAGTGCCAAAGAGCCAAGCTGAATTTATTCGCTGTAGCGCTGATTTGAGTTGAAGAGTTGAGTGCTAATAACCAGCGTTTCATTAGATGGTAGACCGAAGTGCCATCTGAAACACTGTGATTGATGCAAAGAAAAACGCAGTGCTGCTGTGCAGTATTCTCTTCAATTTTTCCGCTGACTAAATGTGCACGCCACAAGAGCGAGCCCGCTTGAAAGGGCTGGTTTAGTAATTGAGTGCGAACACGGTTAACGCTTGCTTCAAACGAATGAGTGGTTTTATTTATATCCTCATCATCAGCTTCAATCATCTCTGTAGTAAAGGGTAATGCTGGCGAATCTGGCTGGATAAAATAATATCCGGCTTTATCAATGTTTTCCGTACCTGCGGCAAAACATTTGCTCGCAACCTGTAATGAAGCTTCTGCTTGCATTAGTTTTTGGAAGCCTTGCTGTGCTGTATCTTGAGAAAGTAAACCTTGTAGTCGCAAGCAGACCACGATGTTACCGCCCCCCGGAACAAGTTCTCCATACACTGGGAAGCTGGCTTCATGAATGCTTAGTTCTCTTATAATAGTACTCATGATATTTTCCCTGAGGTCGTCATGTTGGTAATCGCTTCTACGTTAAAACGCATGGATTTTTTGGTTGTCCAAACTAAGGATAAAATAGGCTCGACGGTTTGATTTTCCGCCCAACTGAATCGATAGTGACGTAATAATTGCGATAAAATAACAGTCGCTTCAATCATACTAAAGCGATGGCCAACACAAAGCCGTGGTCCTAAACCAAAAGGGGCAAAAACAAAGCGTTCGCGCTTTTCTTCCGCTGCTTTATCAAAGTGAGCAATATCAAAGAAGTTCGCTTTTTCTCCCCAATATTGTTCGTCTTTTTGCATCGCCCCCAGCATGATTAAAATAGACGTATCTTTTTTAACCGCATAGCCTTGCAGGTTTAAATCTTCGGCAGTAGAGCGCAGCATAATTGGAATAGGTGGACGCAAGCGCAGACTTTCTTTTAAAACTTTATCCATAGTCGGCATGTTTTGGTAATGCTCGTAACTAACATCGCTCGCATCACCTAATACGGTATTAATTTCTTCTCTCACTTGCTGCTGTAATTCAGGATGAGTCGCGAGATAATATAATGTCCATTGTAAAAAGGAACCTGAAGTTTCGTGGCCAGCTGCGATGAAACTGTGCACTAGCTGAATTAATTCATCTTCGCCAATGTGTTCTCCGTCATCATCCACTGCGCTCATTAATTGCTTCATCAAAACTTTTGACTCCGCGTCACCTTCACTATGTTGTTTAATAATGTCGGAGAAGATAGCGGTTTGAATAGCTATCATCTTGTCTAAACGATAATTTGACGGCAAAGGAAGTTTTTTCCAATACTTCGTGCGCTGAATACGATTCATTAGTTCTTTAGACATTAGCTCTTGAGCGGCTAATAACGGATCTGTTTTTTCATCGCTTTTAAAAGAATTTATACGGTAATCAAAACCAACGTGGCAGATGATGGCGAGGGCAATTCGATTAAGAAAATCTTTTGCCTCAATTTCAGTCGACTGCTTAGTATCTGCTTTTAAGTCATTCGCTAGCTGAGCGACGGCACGATGTGATATTTCATTCATATCGACCATCATGGCTTTTAGCTGTTCCGGTCGAAATGCAGGCATAACTAATTGACGCTGTCTTAGCCACTGCTTCCCTTCTGTGACTAGGATACCTAGGTCACCGCCAATGGCTTTCATTTCATCGACAGCATCCCCTGACTTAGGAAAGTTTTCTCGGTCTTTAACCAATATTTGTTGAATCATTTCACGGTCTGATACAACGATCCAAGGTTTATTAAGAATATCTAATTGAAAGATATCGCCTTGGGTTTTCCGTAGCTTCATCATCGAATCATATAAACAGCCGTGTTCACCTTGAGCCATAAGCGGCAGGTGACCCAATAAACCTTTTTCGGGTTTTGGCACTGGCTTGCCGAGTGAGTCTGACTCACTGTTGTTGTCTTTTCCACCATACAGTTTGATCAAGAACGCAGGCAATACGATAAGATCCATAATTAAGGCAATCACAATGGTTACGGCGGTCATTAATCCAAGGTCTGCGTTGGCGCTGTAATGAGACATGCTTAATGCCCCAAAGCCGCCAGCAAATACCAAGGTGATGGTGATCATCGCCATACCTGTGGTCGATAAGGTTTCGCTTACGGCGTCTTCTGCGGATTTACCCGCGCGGCGTGCTTGGTTAAATCGATGTAAGAAGTGAATGGTATCGTCTACCACTAAGCCCAAGGTCAGAGTGGCCACGGCAGCAACGCCTATGCCAATGCGACCATCGATAAAGCCCCAGAAACTGAAGGCTAATAATGCCGGTAAAATATTGGTCAGCACACTGATAAAGCCCAAGCTCCAAGAACGCAAAGCAATAATCAAAATGGCTGAAATCAATAGCATGGTAAAGAAGGTGCCGAAGACCATGGCAGGAATGTTTTGTTGCGCCATTTTAGAAAACATTAAGTCCAGACCGGCGCCAGTGCTGTGCATATTTTTTGGGGCGTTATCTTTTAACCATTGCTCCGCTCTTTGATTAAAATCAATCATCTGATTTGAATCTGTTTCATATAAAATGGCAATTAATAAGGTGCTCGATTTATTGAAACTAACAATGTTGGTTAAGTCTTGTCCATAAGGCAATGAAAGCTCATACAATAACGCATATTGTGCGGCCAATTCCTTATTGTTGGGAACTCGATAAAAAGATTCTTGGTTAGCATTCATGGCTTTGTTAATACGCTTTTGAACATCTGCATAACTGGCGACAAACGCTACTTCAGGTTGCTGTCTTAACCACTGGCTATAATTTTCTAACGTTGTTAAATATTCAACAGAATGAATGCCGTTTTCTGCGCCAGAATCAATTGAATACAGTAAGCGGTGTAGGCCACCAATGCGATCATTGAGAAAATCATTCGCTTGGCGAAAGCTGAAGCTTTCATCCATGTATTCAGTAAACATTTCATTTAATTCATTCTTAGGTAGGCCAATGCTGACTAAGACTAAAATGCTGATACTGGCGACAATGAGTATCTTACGGCTATGGACAATAACCAGTTGGCTCCACAGCAACATAAAGCGTTTGGATTTTACCTGTGCCTTACCCGCCTTAATCGGCAGTAGCGTGACAATGGCGGGTAATAACGTGATGCTCAATATAAAGGCGACTATGACCCCCAGTGCGACAATATTACCCAGTTCACGATACAGTGGCGATTCATGAAAATTTAAGCAGGCAAAGCCAATAGCGGTGGTAATACTGGTGAGAAAAATAGACTTGAAATTAGATTGAAGGGCGAGTCGCATGGCTTCGACTTTTATTTTCCCGCTGCGGTAATGCTGAAAGAAACTAACAAAAATATGTACGCAGTCAGCCACAGCAATGGTCATTATCATCGTTGGCGCAAACGAGTTAATCGAATTGATATCGCCGTTAATCCAGGTTTTTAATCCCATGGTAATTAGGGTCGTGAAGGTAACTAAGGTCAGGGTAATCACTGTCGCCCAGATACTGCGCATCAAAACAATCAAGAGAATAACGATAATCGCATAAGCAAGCGGAATGAGGGTTAATACATCTTGTACCGTTGCATCGGTAAACGCCGCGGCATTTTCTATGGTGCCGGTAATATGAATATCGAGTTCAGGGTGTGTTTGCTTGACCTGATCAACCAGTTGATGAATATGTTGAGATATTTCAATTGATTCCTCTAGCGGATTGTCAGACACCGAAAAGGTAATGAATACAGTCGCAGCAGTGGCGTCTTTAGAAACATAATTACCCACCAAGGACGGTGTTGACATAACGATGGCTTTCGCTTGCTGTAAAACCTGAGGAGATAGTGATGATGGAGATGCTTCAAACAAGTGAGCAACAATTAACTCGTCTTCTAGGCCTTCGGTATGGTTGTAATTTATAATTGAATCAACACGAGAGGAATAGGGTGCTTGCCAGCCTGCTTCTGTTAGCTGGTGTAACGCAGATAGCGCCGATGGGGTAAATACATCGCCCTCTGAAACGCCAACAATGATAAGTATGTTGTCATATTTTGAATAGGTTGCTTCTTGCTGATTCATCGCCATTAATAGCGGATCATCACCATCAAAAAAGGATTTATAAGACGAATTTAAAGCAATATTTTGATAGCCCATGCACGCCAAGCTGGTTATCAAGAGAATCCAAATTAGGACCTGTTTTGGCTTAGACAAAATCCATTCAATTAATAGCTTAGGCATTCCATTCCTCCGATACAAACGTACCATAAAACCGCCTAATTATTTAGGCGGGAGGATTTAAACACAGCTAATTAATAAACGATTGTACTTTTTAATATTGTGCTGTTTTTTTAATTGTTATTTCGCAATACGTATTAAACATCACTGCAGTTGGCACCAACGTCTCTTAATACTCGATCTGAAATGTAGCTGCTACTAATTTGATTACCTATTAATGTGTAGCGATCATTGAGAATACCGCGCTCAGTGATGATTAAGGTTCTTTCAGGAAATAGCGGGGCTTGCCCCCATGCAATTGATGTTATTCCAGGAAACTGCTGTAGGCTGGATTTACTCACCTTTCCTTGCTTGCTAATAAAAATTAAACGACCCAACAGGTAGTCGCTTACCAATATGCCATCACAGGTTGGCAGTAAGTCATCTAAAACGGTATTAGCCGAGTAGAGTACTTGATGATCTAAGTATTCGTTAGCGATAAAACTAATTTTAACGATTCGAGAAGAGGCCGTTGTTATTTGGAAATCGCTTACGTATAAGTCGCCATTAAAAAATTTGATGCCATTGGTTGAAGCAATGCCGTGATTGTTATTAAGATATTTTAAATCAAACTCTCCAGCGCTTAAATCTGCATCAGTATGGTTAAGTTCTAAACGAGAAATAAAGCCTTGGCCTAATAAATTATAATTGGCGATTAATACGGCATCTTGATTCGGTGTCATGGCTAAACCGTTGGGCAGTGCAATATTGGTGAGTTCAAAGAGTGTCGAAACCGTCGGTTTGTTGGTCGATGGATTTATATTGGATAGATCAATTTTTATAAGTTTATGAATTGGGTTAATTAATTTGCTATCGGCGCACACGGCAATCAACCAGTCTTCAATACTTACGATGCCATTTAACGTATCGCAATCTGTTTCAATAAAACTTAACTTTTTTCGACCGTCTTCATAATGCCATTCAGCAATGCCACTGGATGACGTAAAAAAGTGACGTCCTTCTTGGGTAATTATTTGATTTTCAGCTTCTGCGAGATGAGTGATTTTTTGTTTAGTTAAGCAGCCAGTTAAAGAAAGAATGACAAGGATAGTATAAAAGATTTTAACAGTCGTATTAATCATGCTAGTGAACCTTATTATTTTTATTTGAATAATAAGTACAGCACACAGGAAAAAAACGATTTAGAAAAAATGAGCCAAAGAGAGTGGGGGATGCTTCTATCCTTTTCTCAAGTAATGCTATGCTTACATGAAACTGAAAATACATACCATGAATTACATGGTGACTTTTTAAGAGTATAAATTCTGAAATCTACCCCTTGCCTACTCGATACTCTTCCGATAGAGCATTTAAATTGCCCTATATGGGTCTATGACATCGATTTAAAGCGAATTTTATGGGCAAATGATGCCTCATTAGTCTTGTGGGAAGCCGTTAGCTTGAAAGAATTGCTACAGCGAGATTTCAATGGTGGTCAATCTCGTGCTGTGCAAGAAACCTTACAAGGCTATTTAGAGAAATTCAAAGCGGGAGAAACCATTGAGGTTTGGTGGGAAATCAGCCCTAAAGGTATTAAGAAAAAAATATTCTGCTTATTCTCTGGTATTCAATTAAGCGATGGCCGTTACGCGATGTTGGTTGAAGCTCGTCACTCTACGTTATTGCAAAATCAGCAGCATGATCACCAGACCGTTGCCATCACCGCATTATTTGATGAAGCCAGTAATCTAATCAGTTGTAATCCTCCTTTTATTGAACAGTTTGGTGATCAGGTCAATTGCTACCAGCAACTCTTTCGCGGGGAAATTGACTTTCGTCATATAGTACTGCCTGAACAAGTATATGAAGAAGACCTTCTGTTAGTGACTTTAACAGAGGAGCGTTGGCATCATGCCGAAATTCGACGACAAAAAGAGGATCTGAACGATAGCGGCTATTACGTAATGGCTTTGGTTGATGTGCATGAACGAAAATTACGTGAACTCAAGAATGTAAAAGATGCGTTATCTGATCCATTAACCGGAATTCTCAATCGTCGAGGGTTAGAGCATTATTTAAATGCCTTTGATGATCAGCATTATTGTATTTTTTACATCGATCTAGATGGCTTTAAATTGGTCAATGATACTTATGGTCATCATGTGGGTGATGAACTTCTCATGCAAATATCAGAGGTTCTAGGTCGTGATATATACAGCAGCGTTATTTGTGCACGCTTAGGTGGCGATGAATTTTTATTGGCAATTCCTGAGGAGTTGAACAGCAAAAAAACTCATCATATTGCCGCGACTTTAATTAATAAATTATCACAACCTTTTATTGTTTCGAATGATCGTACAATTTCTGTATCGGCTAGTATTGGCACAGCAACTTATCCTAAAGATGGGGTAGAGCTATCAGGGCTTTTAATTTGTGCTGATTCGGCGATGTACTTGGCCAAAAAACAAGGACGTAATCGTCATGTCTTTTATGCTGAAGGCATGGAAAACCATCTTCGCCAGCGCACGATTATTATACAAGATCTGGAGCAAGCAATACTTGATAATCAGTTAGAACTCTATTATCAGCCGGTTAATTGTTTGAGTGAGAATAATATAAGTATTGTTGAGGCATTGTTGCGCTGGAATCATCCCGTTTTAGGATTTGTTTCTCCGCTGGACGTTATTGGTACAGCGGAAGAAACTGGCAAAATCAGTATGATAGAGGAGTGGGTAATTACTCAAGCCTGTTCAGATTTACACCAGTTAAAAGCACATTTTGGTGATCAGGTTAAAGTCAGTATTAATATATCTGGCGCTCATATCTCTCAAAAAGGATTTGCTGCTAAATTGAATGGTATTGCAGTAGATTATCAATGCGACCCGAAAGAGATCATTATAGAATTAACTGAAACTGTATTATTGCCTGTGATTGAAGATGATCCTCGCTGCATTGATCAGGTAAAGGCGTTTGGGTTTTTAATTGCTATCGATGATTTTGGAACAGGGTTTTCCTCATTGGCTTATCTCAGTCGAATTCCTGCAGATTATGTGAAAATTGATAAGGCGTTTGTCGATCGCCTCGATAAAGACGTGCATACCGTAGAGTTTATTCGTAGTTTGTGTGAGAAACTCGGTATGAGGTGTATTACTGAAGGCGTGGAGACCCAGCATCAAAGTGAGGTTTTATTAAGTGTAAAACTCGATCTTCAGCAAGGATTTTTGTTTTACAAACCTATGCCTATTGCTAAGTTAATGCTGACGTGATTTTCAGAATAGCCCGCTTAATAATTAAGTGAGCATGTTGCACTTATAAACCATGGCGTAAAATATTAGCGATGGATAAGTAAATTCTTACTTACTTTTAACAGACGTGTCGTAAGTAATAAAAGAGATATGTACTTTATTACTTACGACAGTGTTTGTGCGTATTAAAGACTCTTTATGCTGGCGCAGATACTTGGCTTAGGGTTTGAGCCTGAAAACAAATCAAAGCGCTGGCTTTGGCTGCTATTTTCCGCATCAGCTGCTTGCTTCAAACTCGCATCATTCTCTAAATAAAGAGGACCTTTAAAAATAACATCGACTTGGCACTTGCCCTCAGTGATGTGTGTTTTATTAGCCAATTCAGATTGATTAACCGCTTGCGCTAAAATACCAAAACCATGAGCGATATCACGCTTAAAACCAAATAGCTTAGCCAAATACTTAGAGGTATGAATGGGGTTGTAATCACCGCTGATGCTGGCGTATTTTTTACCGCGATTTTTTGGTACAGCCCAGGAAGCTATATCAGACATCTGATCTAAGCTAGCGAGTTCAAAACTGGTTTCTGTAGAAGGATTTTCTTTGCCACCAAAGCGACCGGCCATGAAGTAAATACTTAACTCTTCCCAAACCACTTCATCAGCAATTTTAACTTGAGTCGTGAAATCAAACTCAACGCCTTTAGCGGTTAAACGAAAGCCACCCATCTGTGCGTGAATATCCATCTTGTCGGCAATAGCGATGGCTTTATGTTGTGTGATGGTATTTTTAAGATGCACAGCGCCTAATAAACCAATAGGAAACACCTTATGGGTCAGCATGTGCATGTGCATACCGCCGGCCATAACGTGGGGGTAAAGCACAGGCAGAGTATTGCCAAATTCAATATCTAGCGTTGCGCAATAATCTTTCAACGCACCTTGATCAGCCTGCGCGCCATACCAGCTAGCATTAATTTCAGGCATACCGATTTCGGCTTTAAAGCCTTTACGACGAAGGAACAAAGCTTTGGCCATCGCGCAGGCGATGCCAGGGGCTTGGTGAAATTCAAGATTGATTGCAGACATGTCTAAATCCTTTCTGATGACGGTGGCCATTAGCCGAACAGTAAATGGCCGCCAGTTTATCAGAAAGCTGGGGATGACCCTATTTATCCTGTTCTGCTATACATTCTTCTAAAGGCGACTTTTTTGACCGGTTTTTTATTATTGAGTTCTGCCTGTAGAGCTTCTCTATTTTTGGCTTGCTGTGAGGCAGATTCAAAAATAGTCATTAAATCATCGGAGGTGACATCAATAAAAGAATTGGCCTGCTGCAGCGCCAGTGTGATGTCTTCCTCTGAAATCCCTGTATTAACCAAACCATTACTGGCATTGGCTTGTTGAGAGTTGGTCGCTTGAAACAAATGCGCTGGGTAGCGGCGCCAATGAAAGAAGCTGTTATACACAACGGCAACAACCAGCAGGCAAGCAATGTTGGCGGCAATTACCAACCAAACAAAATCAAACCCTAGTGTATGGACATCGGCCCCAGATGTTACGGCAAAAAAAGCGGTGGCCCCGCCGGGTGGGTGTAAACAGCCTAAATAATACATCAGCAAGACACTGCTACTGACGGCAATACAGGCACTAATTAAGGTATTGCCAAGCAGTTTATAGCAAGCAACGCCGATCACTGCCGATAAAATATTGCCCATAATGAGCGGCCACGGCTGAGATAGGGCGCCATGAGGCACGGCGAATAATAAGACCGCACTAGCGGCCATTGAGGCAACAAATAAATGCGTACTGGCAGCGGTTAGCGAATGCTGAGTAATTAAATAGCAGCCCGCCATACTGATGAAAACACCGATGGCTGAAATGTATTTCTCAGCGTGCGAGGTGGTATTGTTTTCGACGCCTAGAGTCTTCATTATTTTTTCAATAAAGCGCTGGCTGATAGTGACTGCGTATTTCATGATGCATCTTTTTGGTTCAAATTTAAGCTTAGTGCATTCTAAGGGTGCAACTTAATGCTGTATAATCAATATTAATGAAGCTTAACAGCAATAATTTTGATGTATCTGTGCTGGATTTTTACATTGTACTTGTTAGATTTAAGGGCGGAGGAGGAAAATTGTGGATATTCAGTTAGCTAAAACGTTTTTAGAAATCATGAGTGCGGGTAGCTTTCAAGAAGCCGCCAAGCGCTTGCATGTCACTCAGACGACAGTAACCGCGAGGGTTAAAAGTTTAGAGCAAGCGGTTGGCTGTCAGCTATTTATTCGGAACCGCGCAGGCGCTTCTTTAACCCCAGAGGGTGAGCGTTTTGTTGAGCATGCCAAAAATCTAGTGTTCACCTGGCAGCGAGCAAAATTAGAATTGTCAAAACCCTGTGGGCTTGCGCCTGGCTTGGTTGTGGGTGTTGAGAACAGTTTATGGAATCCACTCTTGGTCGAGACCATTAATCAGCTATTGGAAGAAAAACAAGGCATTGTTTTTGATGCGCGTATCGAGGAAGAAGCGCTGCTTATTAAGCAATTAGATCAAGGTTTGTTAGATGCGGTTCTGGTGCATAAACCGAATTATCGCTCTAACTTTGTCGTGGAATTGCTTATGGAAGAAAAACTCATCCATGTGCAATCAGCCAAGCAGCCACAGCCTAATTTGTTTATTGATTGGGGAGCCGAATTTAAAGCGCAGTATGATGCGGTATTACCCCATCCAAGACAGCAAGGATTTAAAACCAATTTGGGGCCGTTGGCACTTAAAGTGATGCTCAGTCAGGGAGGGAATGGTTATTTTCGCACCCGAGTAGTGCAAAAGTATTTAACCAGTGGCGAGTTGGAGCGAGTGATTGGTGCTCCAGAGTTTAGCTATCCTGTTTATTTACTCTATGGCGAGCAAGCGGCGTCTGATGCTTTGTCTCGGTTTATTCAAGTATTAAAGCAGCAATCCAAAAGGCTGGATTACTGGACGCTTTAATACATACAGGGCTATTTAGCTTTTAGGGTATTCGCTCGGCTTGTCTTCGGCATTGACTTGTTTATCGAATGTGCCGACATACAGCACTGGCGAAGCATCAATATGCTGTGCATCCATCATCTGAGCAACACGCTGCAAAGACGAAATAATCATTGTCTGTTCCCATTCTTGAAGACCTGCGTACTGGCGAGCAAATTGATCTTGCAAAGGAATCGGTGCGCTTTTTAGTGTCTCAACCGCTTCGTCAGTTAAATGCGCATGTACTTTGCGCTTATCTGTTTCTGAACGCTTGCGATAAACTAAACCCCGCTTTTCTAAGCGATCAATAATCGTTGTCACTGTGGCTTGGCTCAAGCTCATCTCATTGGCAATTTCACCAATGGTTACCTCTCCTTGATCACGGATTGTTTGCAGCAGCAAAATCTGTGGTGCAGTCAAACCTGTGGTTTTAGCAAGGTGTTTAGAGTGTAAGTCGGTCGCACGTATAACACGACGCAAGGCGACTAAGACGGCTTCGATACTGTTCAATGGCGAATCTCTGAAAATGAATGGGTAAGCGATTATCGACCTTTCACGTTAAAAAATCCATTGATCTCTAAATAAATTTGCAATAATACTTGATCGGAATCTGTACTGGATATGGATTAATGTTTAGTGTACTATGCATTCGCACCTAAGGGATTATATGGAATTGCTGCTTTATTACCCAAATATTACAGTTTTTAAGCTGTACTTGCGTAATTGCTCCATATAATTAAATTAGAGTACTAATAATTAGAGTTTTAGTGGAGTCCCTTTAACTTGTCGAAAGAAATCGAATTACGAATCCCAACCCTTTGCGATGGCATGGATGTTTACCGCTTAGTTGAGCGTTGTCCGCCACTGGATACCAATTCCAGTTACTGCAATATTTTGCAGTGTGGCCATTTTGCCCAAACCTCAGTCGCTGCCGTAATGAACGGTGAGATTGTTGGCTTTATCTCCGCCTACCAAAAACCAGAGCAGGCAAATACCTTGTTTGTTTGGCAGGTAGCCGTCGATGAGAAAGCCCGAGGCCTAGGCTTAGCATCAAATATGTTGATGCACATATTACAGCGACCTCAATGCGAAAACGTAAATCGTTTAGAAACCACCATTACCGAAGATAATAAAGGCTCTTGGGCATTGTTCGAACGCCTAGCCAAGAAATTATCAACCGAGCTGAACTCATCAATCTGGCTAGAAAAGCAGAAGCACTTTGATGGTCAGCATGAATCAGAAGCCCTCGTGTCAATTGGGCCATTTACTATTCAACAGGATAAAATTTAATCATGAAAATTTTTAAAGAAATCGAATCAGAAGTACAAAGCTATGCCCGTTCATTCCCTTGCGTATTCAATCGCGCTAAAGATGAATTTATGTGGGATGAAGAAGGCAATCGTTATTTAGATTTCCTAGCCGGTGCAGGTACATTGAACTACGGCCACAATAACGATCACCTTAAAGCCAACCTAATGAAGTACATCATGGAAGATGGCATCACTCACGGCTTGGATATGCATACCAAGGCTAAAGGGGATTTCTTAAATACCTTTAATGAAAAGATTCTAAAGCCGCGCGACATGGAATACATGGTTCAGTTTACTGGCCCAACCGGTACCAACGCCGTTGAAGCAGCAATGAAGTTAGCGCGTAACGTAACGGGTCAGCAGAACATCGTTACCTTTACTAACGGCTTCCATGGTGTAAGTTTGGGTGCCTTGTCAGCGACAGGTAACTCTCATCACCGCGATGCAGCGGGTGTTAGTTTAAACGGTATTCACCGTATGCCATTCGATGGCTATTTAGGTGATGGTATTGATACGACTGAATATTTAGACAAGGTTTTGTCAGATTCAAGCAGCGGTATTAATTCTCCAGCAGCCGTACTTCTTGAAACCGTTCAGGGTGAAGGCGGCGTTAACGTTGCAAGCATGGAGTGGTTACAGAATTTAGAAAAAGTATGTCGCAAACATGGTCTATTACTGATTGTTGATGATATTCAGGCAGGTTGTGGCCGTACGGGTACTTTCTTTAGTTTTGAAGAGTCGGGCATTAAGCCAGACATTATTACTATGTCAAAATCAATCAGTGGTTATGGTTTGCCATTCGCTGTAGTACTGATGAAGCCAGAGCTAGATCAGTGGAAGCCGGGTGAGCACAACGGTACATTCCGTGGTAATAACCTAGCGTTTGTTACGGCGAAAGATGCCATTGATCACTACTGGAGTGACGATGTGTTTTCTAACGAAGTAAAAGCCAAAGGCGAATACGTTAAAGAACAGCTAATCGATATCGTAGGTCAATACGGTGAAGGCAACTTTACTAATAAAGGCCGTGGTATGTTCCAAGGTATTAACTGTGTGAACGGCGAAATTGCTGCGAAAATTACTAAAAAAGCATTTTCAAAAGGCATGATCATTGAAACCAGCGGTGCAGACGATCAAATCGTTAAGTTATTCTGCCCACTGACCATTACCCAAGAAAACCTTGAGAAAGGCATCGCCATTCTTCGTGAGTCGATTAAAGAAGTCTGCTCAAAAGAAGGTGATATTCCTGAAGAGAAGCTTTATTTCCAAGACAACTAGTGTGTAGTTTTAAGCTAGCGGCTTAAATGCCCAATACGCAATCGATTTTATTACTGAGCGATTGCGTATTGATTGTTATAGTATTAAGAAATATTCAGTAAAGTTATTATAATTACAGCATTTATAAAGGTATCACATGATTGTTAGAACATTAGCCGAAGCCAACCAAACCAATCGCAGAATTGTTTCACCTGACGGCAACTGGGAAAGTACGCGTTTACTGCTTAAAGATGACAATATGGGATTCTCGTTTCACATTACGACTATTTATAAAGATGCAGATTTCCAAATGCATTATCAGAATCATCTAGAGTCTGTTTATTGCATGTCGGGTCGTGGTGAAATTGTACGTTTAGAAGATAATACGGTCTTTCCTATCGAGACAGGCACGCTGTATATTTTAGATAAGCATGATAAGCATATTCTTCGTGCAACCGAAGAAATGACCATGGCGTGTGTGTTTAATCCACCGCTAAATGGCAAAGAAGTGCATAACAAAGAAGGCGCTTACGAATTAGTAGCCGATACTATCTGATCATCTTTTAATAAAGTGCCTTTAATTCGCTCTGTGTATTTTCTCCAGAGCGAAATTTCTAAAACTATTATTAGGTTGAATTGATACATGAGTGAACATAATACACATACCATCGAAAAAATTGGCGGCACTTCAATGTCAGATTACGAATCCGTTCGTGACAACATTGTTTTAGGGGGTAAAAGAAAAACTTTATTTCAGCGCGTTTTTGTCGTATCCGCTTATGGCGGTATTACTAACGAATTGTTAGAACATAAAAAAAGCGGCCAGCCAGGTATTTTTGAATTGTTTGCCAACGGCATGGAAGATGATGCTTGGATGCAAAAATTTGATGATTTAAAGCAAAAGCTTTATGTCATTAACCAAGACCTATTCGGCGAAACCCCACTGCTTGCCAAGGCCAACAAGTTTTTAGAAGAGCGTTTAATGAACGCCAAGCAGTGCTTGCTAGATTTACAAAGCTTGTGCCAGCACGGCCACTTCGAATTAGAGTCTCATTTAGAAACCGTACGCGAAATGCTTGCCAGTATTGGTGAGGCACACAGTGCTTGGAATACCGCCGAGTTATTACGCCGTGACGGTGTTAATGCCTGCTTTGTTGACTTAACAGGCTGGCGCACCAATAAGCACATCTCCCTCGATGAACGTATTCGTTTAGCCTTCGATAATATTGATCTAGATTCACAGCTGCCCATCGTTACCGGTTATGCGCACAGTGATAGTGGTTTAATGTCGTCATTTGACCGTGGTTACAGTGAAATGACCTTCAGTCGTTTGGCCGTACTGACCGATGCCAGAGAAGCGGTCATCCACAAAGAATTTCACCTAAGCAGTGCTGATCCGCGTTTAGTCGGTGAAGATAATGCCGTGCCAATTGGTCGTACCAACTACGACGTTGCAGATCAGTTAGCCAGCCTAGGTATGGAAGCGATTCATCCGAAAGCGGCAAAAGGATTACGCCAAAACAACATTCCTTTGCGCGTGAAAAATACCTTTGAGCCAGAGCATACCGGTACGCTGATTACTGGCGACTATATTAGCGATTCCCCTTGTGTAGAAATCATTGCCGGCTGTAAAGGCATTTTTGCACTACAGGTATTCGATCAAGATATGTCGGGTAGCCTGCACGATTACGACCGTGAAGTATTAGCCATTCTTCGTCGCTTTAAAGCACATATTGTTTCAAAAGATATTAATGCGAACACCATTACGCACTATTTATCTGCTAGTCTAAAAACAGTAAAACGCATTCGTGCCGCGATTGAAGAGAAATACCCAACCGCCGAAGTTGATCAGCAAAAAGTGGCGATAGTGTCCGCGATTGGCAGTGACATGAAGATTCCGGGTATACTTGCCAAAGCCGTGAAAGCCGTTGCGTCTAAAACCATCAGTGTGCTTGCGTTACATCAAACCATGCGCCAAGTAGACATGCAGTTCATCGTCAATGAATCTGACTATGAAGAAACAGTAAAAAGTCTACATACATCATTAGTAGAAGTGCACGACCACGGAAGAGCTATATGCCTCGCATCATGACCCTAGTTACCTTATTTCTTTTTACCGCATTGCTTGGTTTCCAAGCCAATGCGGCGGAAGAAGTACCAGCAGAACAACCCGTAATAACATCGATACCTGCCAAAGAAACAACATTCGAAGTCGGAAAATTAGAGAAACCTATCTATTCTCCTTTTGTTGAAATGTATGTCCTTAATGAACTTAAGCAGCTCAGAATTGATCAGGCCGCGACCAAAAACGATTTAATCCAGCAAATACTCGATAGAGAGCACAGCTCAGTAGATCGCGGCGTTGCGTATGCGACCAATACCGTCACCTACTTTTTCTATATCATTGCCGCAGCCTCATCCCTGCTGGTATTGGTAGGCTGGACATCTATTCGAGACATGAAAGATCGAGTACATTCATTAGCCGATGCCGAAATTTCTCGCTTGATTAATGAATATGAATCTCGACTATTAGCGATGGAGTCTTTGATGAAACAAAAGACCCAAGACATCGAAGAAAACAGAGAAGAAATTGAATTAACCCAAGAGCTGCAATCGCATTGGTTACGCGCACAGCAAGAACCTTCGCCGAGTAATAAAATATCGATCTATGATGATATTTTAAAGCTTAAGAGTAATGACTGTGAAGCGTTAACCTATAAAGCCGATGCCGTACTAGAACTTGACGAGCCGCAATGGGCCGCCAGCTTGTGCCGCCAAGCCTTAAAAATTGATCCTGAAAATAGTCATGCCTTTTACCAGCTGGCCTGCGCCTATACAGCGATGAATCAAATGGACGAGGCGATTCGTTATCTGAGAGAAGCGTTAAGTCGCGACAGTTACCTAGATGATATTAAAACGGATCCTGCGCTACAGCCTTTGGTAGAACACGATTTATTCAAAGAACTGATCGCCATGGCCGACGTTCATAACTAACCTCCGCACCATTTCACCTTCAATTCAGAGAGGCATTAGCCACTGGATTGAAGGGACTCTCAATTACTAGCTTAGCATTTCTTATACTGGCTTCTACACTCAATACATCTGTTACCTAATCGTTACCTTGGCTTTGTTATCTTATCGGTATCGATAAAACAAATAGAGTGAACATGATGATGAAACCCAATGTATTAGCACTTTCCCTCGCCGTTCTCGGTACCAGCCTATTGCAAGCCTGTGGTGGCGCCCAAGCAGGCAGCACGAGTAATAACAGCACGACAAGCAAGGTTGATCGTCAGCTGTGGCTTAACGGTGATATTTACACAGTAAACAAGGCACAGCCTTGGGCTGAAGCCATGGTCGTTGAAAAAGGCCACCTGCTATTTGTCGGCCCAGAAAGCGAAGCTAAAGCTTGGGTCAATGAAAATACCCAAATTCATGATTTGAAAGGTAAGACTGTCTTACCCGGATTACACGATGTGCACCTTCATCCACTCGAAGCCTCGAGTGAAGAAATTCAATGTATTCTAGATTCTTCTAAAACGGTCAGTATATGGGTAGATACGATTACCACCTGTGCTAAAGAGAATCCTGCAATCGGTTTTGAAGGCGAATGGCTATTAGGCTGGGGACACTCGATACTTACCCTTGGCGAAAGCAGTACCGAACCCCGTAAGCTATTGGATGCCCTGAATGATTCTCGCCCGATTGCCATTATGGAAGAAACTAGCCACAGTGTTTGGGTGAACTCCAAAGCGCTAGAGCTGTTAAAGCTTGATGGCATTATCAGCCAGCAAAATATTGCCGGTGGTGCGGTACTGTTAAACGAGCAGGGTAAATCGACAGGGGTATTATTAGACGGCGCAGGCGACCTTGCGTTTGATATGGCCATGGCCGAAACCCCTGAACGCTTAGAGCGAAACTACCAAAGTTTATTAGCGGGCTTAGATGAAGTCGCCAAAAACGGCATTACTTCAATAGTAGATGCACGCATCTATTGGCAGCGCGGTTATTTAAAAGCGTGGCAGCGAGCTCGAGACGAAAATGCTTTAACAGCCCGCAGTGTTTTAAGTCTATGGGCTTATCCCAATATAAATGATGAAGAGCAAATCAAACACCTAACATCGTTATATGAAAACGATATTGAAAGCATGTTGCGCATTAACCAGATTAAATTTTACAGCGATGGTATTACACACAATGCGACGTCGGCATTGTTAGCACCCTACGAAGCCGATGCGTATTACGAAGAAGTCGGGCCAGTAGGATTAAATTATTTTAATGAAGAACGCTTAACTCATTATGCGACCAAGTTATCGAAGGCCGGTTTCAATATGCACATTCATGCGATTGGCGATCGAGCAGTACGAGAATCTTTAAACGCGATTGAAGCGGCACAACTTGCGAATCGCGTGAACAGTAAAGGCATTGATGGAAAAGGAATTGGGCGTCATCGCCTAACGCATGTAGAAATGGTGGCAGACGTCGATAAAAAACGCTTTGCCGAGTTGAATGTCATTGCCGATTTTCAACTGGCGGGTGAATTTACCCATCCTGAAAACTTCGTAGAGATGGAGCCACTAATTGGCGAGCGTGCGCATAGCCAATTACCCGTACGAGATATTTATGATACGGGTGCAATAGTGACATTAAGCAGTGATTGGGATGTGAGTAGTTTATCGCCTTTCGTCGGCATGCAAAATTCGTTAACCCGTGGTGCTCAAAGTTTGCCTGATCTAGCCTCAGCAATTGAAGCCTATACTATTAATGGCGCTTACGTGATGGATCAAGATCACATTACGGGTTCGTTAGAAAAAGGCAAAGAAGCCGACTTTATTGTCATTGATCAAAATCCTTTTGAAATAGATGTGAATAAAATCAATCAAATAAAAGTATTAAAAACAATACTCGCAGGTGAAACTGTTTATCAATCTGCACCGTAGTAATCAATTTTAGAGAAACTCCATGCTTGTACTATTAGTTGAAGATGAAGTGCCATTAGCCAAGTTGGTTTGCGAATACCTTGAAGACGAAGGATTTGAGACCGATCATGCGGTGAAAGCGAGTCAGGCAATACAACTATTAGACAAGCATGATTTTGATGTACTGATACTCGATATTAACCTTCCTGATATGTCGGGCTTTGAAATGTGCAAACACATTCGTCAGCGCGGCATCAACATTCCCACCATTATGTTAACCGCACGCCATAGTCTGGAAGATAAAGAACAAGGCTTTCTGGCGGGCACCGATGACTACCTAATAAAACCCTTTGCGATGCAAGAATTAGTCATGCGTATAAAGGCACTAAATCAAAGAGCCAATCGCAGCGATAAAATACGGCTAGGGAAATTACAGCTCGAAGTTAGTCAGCATAAAGCTCTGATTGCAGAGAAGGAAATCTCATTAACCCCCGATGAGTGGCGACTATTACTATTATTAAGCCGTGAAAATAAAACCGTAACACGTGAGAAAATACTGACTCAATTATGGCCAGATGATAGTGGCTCAGACGATGGTCTAAAGATGCTGCTATTTCGTTTGCGAAAAACGATTAGTCAGACATTGAAAGCGGCTCAGTTAGCGGATAACACGTTGCAGGTTAAAACAATTAGAGGAATTGGATTAAGGCTGGAGTATAGCGAATGAGTTTATTGCAATACCTCAGTCAGCGTTTGTTATTATTAGGGTTGGTGGTATCAGCTGGAATTTTTTACATCGTTTATATCTTATATCAATGGGGGTTAGACGACTCGACGGAATACTACCTCGCTCAAGATATGCAGTGGGCAGTCGAGATGCTGGCGAATAATCAAGCCTTGCCCAGTAATACCCAGTTTAGACAATTCTATTTAACAGACGCCAATTTAGCGGATGCTTTTTTAACCAGCGGTGCTTTAATCGCAAAACCTTCGGAAAACCCTCCTGAGAACTCGCGAGTATCACAAGCATTACCGAAAAAATATGCATCACTTCTGGAGCATAAAAAAGAGCGTGAATTCTTTTATTTAGAAGATGATAGCGCCTTCCAGTATGGATTGTATCAGACATTAGCGGATGGCCGATCACTGACCCTGATTCATCAGTTCCTTATCGATGATGCCGCAGAAGGTATGAGCTTATTAGAAATATCGGTGCTCTCATCGTCGATATTAATATTGATCATGTTAATCGGTGCGTGGTTTATCTATCGAAGAATTGCCTTATCAATGCAACATCTTTTATTCGCGGCGCAGCGAAAAGATGCACAAGGATTCTCTCAGAAAAACATTTCTGATAAGGAGTTTATTGAAGTCGAAGAAATAATTGCCTCATTAAAGCGTGCCCTCGAAGACCTGGAAACTAAAAACACACAAGAACGGTTATTCATACAAACCCTAAGTCATGAATTGCGCACCCCTATGGCAACGGTTCAAGTAGCCCTGGAGCTATTAGCTAAGAAAGAACTCCAAGATAATGTTCGAGATAAACTGGAGATTATTCTTAATAGTAACCAAAAAATGCAGCACTTATCTCATGACTTACTGTCACTATGGACAGAAACTCAAGATGAAAAAGTAAATGAAGAAAATCAAATAGTCGATTTAGAGGAAGAGTTGTACCAAGTGATTGATGAGCTTGACCATGCATTTCAATGCAAGCAGCGCTGTGTTATTTCTACAGTAAATAATGAATTTAAACACTTGGGAATATCGGGCTTAAAGTCACATGTACGATTACTGCTTAATAACGTCTGCAAAAATGCCATCGTCCATTCCGATGGCCCAGTACAAATTTCACTTCAACAGCACAAGATCATAATCATCAATAACAAAAACCAGCAAGCAGTTGACCCTCTGGTCGCAGGATCGGGTATCGGATTAATTATTGCGACAAGGGCGGCTGAATTGTTAGGCTGGAAAATAGAAATAACCGAAACCGATTCGGTATATGAGTTGAGCTTATTGTTTAACGAGTAAGACTGCCTCATTAATTTTGATATGATACCTATTCTGGATACGCTAAATGCATACATGAATAAATGTTGAATAGGCAATAGGTAATGTGGATTCAAAAACAGATTAAGATCAAAGCTCAGCGACGCGGCTTTCATTTAATAACCGATGCCATACTGCGACAGATCCCCGAGTTGCGGCAAGTTAGTATCGGCATGATGAATATATTCATACAACATACTTCAGCTTCCCTCACGATCAATGAAAATGCAGACCCTTCCGTACGCGACGACTTCGAAGCCTACTTTAATCATAACGTGCGCGAGAACGAACCTTATTACACCCATAACGATGAAGGCCCAGATGATATGCCAGCTCATTTGAAATCGAGCATTTTAGGATCTAGTTTGAATATTCCTATTACCGACGGTCGATTAAATATGGGGCTTTGGCAGGGAATCTATTTATGTGAACACAGAGATGATGCATCGGGTAGGCAGTTGATGGTGACGATTCAGGGGGAGTAGTTACGTTTTACAATAGACCTTTAGCTAAAGAAATTAGGCTAGTTCTTAAGTATCCAGTACCTTCAACAGAATGATTACTCAATTGATTAAACACATTTTAATCCGCTTCACCCTTTGCTATATTGGCTGCCAATAACAGCGCCTACCCTAGGCAGTCAATTTAGCAGTGGAAGCTTACATGTTTTATCCCAATCTATACTCTCAAGCCGCAACCCTGCCTGTATACTGCCAATCAATATCTATCCAAGAATTCACGCGCCAGCCAAATCGCTATTAGCCTTTGAGCAAACCGTTTAAAAAGTAGCCAATATGACCACAGATCAAACAACCCAGACCCCAAACAACCTAGCCGCCTTCTGCTGGTCCATAGCCGATCTACTACGCGGCGACTTTAAGCAAAGCCAATACGGTCGCATCATATTGCCCTTTACCCTATTACGTCGCTTAGAAGGCGTGCTAGAAACCAAAAAAGAAAAGGTACTGGCCGAGCACACACGTATTCAAGCCATGAACCTAACCGAAGAAGCCCAAGAAAAGTTCTTACTCAAAGCGGCAGGCTTAAGCTTCTTCAATACCTCCAAAATGGATTTATCAAAGCTAGGCATAGAGGATATTAAAGACAACCTAGAAAGCTACATCCAAGGCTTCTCTAAAGACGCCCGTGAAATATTCGAATACTTCAACTTTGCCGAATTCCTAGGCCAGCTAAACGATGCCGACTTGCTCTACAAGGTCGTGCAAAAAGTACGTCAAACCGATCTAAGCCCAAAAGCAATCTCTAATCACGACATGGGCTTAACCTTTGAAGAACTCATTCGTCGTTTTGCAGAAGGCTCAAACGAAACCGCCGGGGAGCACTTCACCCCACGCGACATCGTGCGCTTAACCACCGCCTTAGTCTTCATGGAAGACGACGACGCCCTAACCAAGCCAGGAATAATCCGTACCATCTACGATCCAACCGCAGGCACAGGCGGCTTTTTATCCTCGGGTATGGAATACGTACACGAACTTAATGGCCAAGCCAAAATGGTCGCCTACGGCCAAGAGCTAAACCCAGAAAGCTACGCCATCTGCAAAGCCGACATGCTCATCAAAGGGCAAGAAGTCAGCAACATCAAACTCGGCAATACCCTAAGCAACGACCAGCTCTACGCCGACAAGTTTGATTACATGCTATCCAACCCACCATTCGGGGTTGATTGGAAAAAAATAGAATCCACCATCAAAGACGAAAACACCCTAAAAGGTTTCGATGGACGTTTTGGTGCGGGTTTACCCCGAGTCAGCGACGGCTCGTTATTATTCTTAATGCACCTCATCAGCAAATTAAGACCCGCCGATAAAGACGGCGCACAGGGCGCGACGGGTGGCCGTATTGGCATCATCCTCAACGGCTCACCGTTATTCACCGGCGGCGCAGGTTCAGGCGAATCAGAAATACGCCGTTACATACTAGAAGCTGATCTATTAGAAACCATTGTCGCACTACCAACCGACATGTTTTACAACACCGGCATCGCCACCTACATCTGGATCATCAGTAACCACAAACAGGGCGAGCGTAAGGGTAAAGTTCAACTGATCAACGGCGTAAATCTGTGTGGCAAAATGCGTAAATCATTAGGCAGCAAGCGTAATGAAATGAGCGAAGCCGACATCGCCACCATTACAAAAACCTTTGGTGCCTTTGAAACCGTAGATGCGACGACTCTTGATAAATTAGGGTTAGATAAACCAAAAGAACAAAAATCAAGCCGTGGCCGTCAATCAGCCAATCCAAAAGTCGAAGCGCCAAAAACCTTCGCTGCTAAAATATTCGATACCCACGAATTTGGTTATCGCCGCATCACCATCGAACGCCCATTACGCGAAAGCTTTCAGTTCAGCGATGAACGGTTAGCCGAATTACGCTTTGCCAATAAACCACTCAACGCACCCATGAAGTGGATATACACCGAACAGCAAATAGCCCCGAATCCTACTTGGACCGACGAAGCAGATTGCCAGCAGTATGGACAACTAGCCGATATAGAAGACCCTATTCGTAAATACGTGAAAGTTCACTTCAGCGAATTAAAAGAAAAAAATATAAAAGACCTGATCAATGCCAAAACTTGGAACGATCAAAAGCAAACCTTATTAAAAGCTCAGCAACTGCAAAGCATAATTGGCAAAGAGCAGTGCGACGACATGAATACGTTTGAAAGCGTATTAAAAAATGCCTGTCAGCAACTGGGAATCAAACTAGAAGCCAAAGAGAAAAAACTAATTACCGATGCCGTTAGTTGGAAAAACCCAGCGGCAGAAAAAGTCATCAAAAAAATACATAAAGCAAAAGCCAACCCGTTTTATGGATTGTTTGAAGTAGAGCTAGAAGGCAAGAAACAGGTAGTCGAATACAAACCCGATGGCGACTTGCGTGATAACGAAAACGTCGCACTCGACCCAAGCCAGAGTGTTAATGATTTGAACGAAGCGTACTTTATAAAAGAAGTACAACCCCATGTGCCTGATGCGTGGATAGACGCCAACAAAAAAGACGAGAAAGATCAGGAAGTCGGTATCGTCGGTTATGAAATTCCGTTTAACCGCCATTTTTATCAGTATCAGCCGCCAAGAGACTTGGTAGAGATTGATGGGGATTTGGATAAGGTTAGCGCCGAGATTATGAACCTGCTTCAAGAGGTGCACTCCTGATGGTCTTTTTCTCCAGAGCTATGCTCCCTCACTGTGCGCAGGCACGTCTTGTACTCACGAAAAAATCCTCAACAGGAGGGTTGTTTTATGGGTAAGTATCAGGCGTATCCTAAATATCAAGAATCAGGTGAAGAATGGTTGGGGAAGGTTCCTAATCACTGGAAAGTAATTCAAATTAAACATCTTAGTAGTGTGAAGCGAGGGGCCTCTCCACGACCAATTGATGATCCGAAATATTTTGATGAAGATGGCGAGTATGTATGGACGCGAATAGCTGATGTAACTGCTTCAGATGTGTATTTAACAAAAGCGCCTCAAAGGCTATCCGACCTTGGGAGTTCATTAAGTGTAAAGCTTGAGCCAGAATCTTTATTCCTTAGTATTGCGGGAACAGTCGGTAAGCCTTGTATTGCAGGTATGAAAGCGTGTATTCATGATGGATTTGTTTATTTTCCTGAATTGAAGATACCAAGTAAGTTTTTGTTTTATGTATTTGCAGGTGAGCAAGCATACAAAGGGCTCGGAAAATTTGGGACTCAGCTTAATTTAAATACAGATACAGTTGGTGGAATTAAAATAGGGTGTACTGAAAACGAAGAGCTTGAAAAAATAGTCAACTTCCTCGACCACGAAACCGCCAAAATCGACACCCTGATCGAAAAGCAACAACAACTGATTGCACTGCTAAAAGAAAAACGCCAAGCCGTCATCAGCCACGCCGTCACCAAAGGCCTCAACGCTAACGCCCCCATGCGCGACTCAGGAGTTGAGTGGTTAGGTGAGGTGCCGGAGCATTGGGAAGTAATGTATATAAAGCACCTTTCCACAGTGAAAAGAGGGGCGAGTCCTCGCCCTATAGATGACCAGAGGTACTTCGATGATAACGGTGATTATGCCTGGGTTCGTATTGCCGATGTTTCAAAAGCCGGGATGTATTTAACATCAACAACACAGCGTTTATCTGCTTTAGGAGCATCCCTAAGTGTCAAGCTAGAAGCTGATCAACTATTTGTCAGTATTGCCGGAACTGTAGGGAAGCCATGTCTTACTATATCCAAGGCATGCATTCATGATGGATTTGTATATTTTCCAGAATTAAAAATTAACAATAAATTTCTATATTACATTTTTGAGGCTGGTGAGGCTTATTTAGGTCTTGGGAAAATGGGTACACAGCTGAATTTAAATACAGAGTCAGTGGGTGGTATTAAAGTAGGCTTGCCATCAAACAATGAGATAGAAGTAATAATTAGTTTTATTGAAGAATCAAATGTTAAATATGATGTTTTGATAAATAAAGCTAATCATTCAATAAACCTTATGCAAGAACGCCGTACAGCCCTAATCTCCGCCGCCGTCACCGGAAAAATAGATGTCAGAAGTTGGATGACCCCAGAACCATCCGATTGTAAAAATAAGGAGACTGCAGGATGAGAACTTTTAAGCAGCCGAGTATCCTTGATAATAAAGATTTAATGAATAAAAGGAACTGATTAATGGCTAGGATTGGCGCTATTTCAACATTTATTAAAGCGTTGAAAAATATTAAAGCTAAAGATGGACATACTCTCTATTTTCGAGGGCATGCAGATGAAAGCTGGCTGGCTCATCCGTCCATTTATCGTCATGTGAATAACGATGTGAATTTACCCAAATATGTATCAAAAGAGGATGTCTTATTTAAGAGCATGGTTGCAAATTGTCCTGAAGATTTCTTGCACTGTGAGTCCGCTTTCGATTATTTGGTGAAAATGCAGCATTACGGATTACCTACAAGGCTTCTAGATGTAACATCTAACCCTTTAGTTGCATTATATTTTGCTTGTAATTCGTTAAATGGAAAGGATGGTAAGCATGCTGAGGTATTAGTCTATGAGGTCCCAGATGAAGAGATAAGGTTCTATAACTCTGATACTGTTTCTGTCATTAGTAATATTTCAAAGGTTTCTGTTGGTTTTGACTTTCAAAATCAGAGAACTAAATTTATTCATGAAATTAAGAATGAAAAGCCATATTTCCTAAATGAAATAAAGGAAGAACATTTTAATTCTGTCGTTTGTGTTAAAGCAAAACTGGATAACAAAAGAATAGTAAAGCAAAGTGGCGCCTTTTTACTGTTTGCTATGGGGAAGGATAAACTTAACCCTGCTGAAATACCTGATAAGTACTTGTATCAATATAATAAAGGTCAAAGTGAGCTAAAAATAACTCAGAATGGTAAGCAGAAAATACTTACAGAATTGGCTGAGTTGGCAATTTCAGAAGCCACACTATTTCCGGAAATTGACAATGTTGCTAAGTATTTGAAAGAGCAAATCAAAGGGATGATATGAGTGCTAGATCTCAAGATATAGTTCTTCTAAACGATATGACCCAACGATTAACTGTCAATGCTTGGTTGTTAGGCGATCCTAAGAAGTAAAAGCCTAACCGCCGCAGTCACCAAAAAATAGACGTTCGTAATTGGCAAACGCCAGAACTATCGGGTACTCAAAGTAAGGAAGTAGCTACTAGCAAGGTGTTGGTTAACCCACCTAATAGGAAGAATGCTTTTAATGTCCTATTTTAGTTACTTCTCTGTCCGAAATAACCACGCCTTTTTCGGACAAGAGATGGTCTATGTGTTTGGCTACAGCCACTGTGTCTTGGCTATTTAGGTGTATTTGTAGTGGAAGTAGGGTATGGCTATTTTTCAGCAATACTCTGCGTGTAATTTCAAAAAATATTTTGTGTGTGATTGTTTGGTTTATTTGAATCATTTAGTAAGTAGAAAGCTAATGATATTAATTATAGGTTTACGGAACAAGAATTTAAATTATATGCTGTCTAGAGTGTGAAAACATAATGATTTCAAAGGGTTAGGGTATGGTACCGTAATTGATTACGGTACCAATATAATGGATCGGCTAAATTCGAATAGTGAGAGAGAATGCTTACTTCTCGGGTTATACGAAACACACGACTGCGTAAGTAAGGAGTTACCTTATGAGTGATAATGCACCACAAGCCCCTCAGGGCGAATTTGTACTTTTTCAGGCAGCAGACGGCTCAACTCGCGTAGAGTGCCGCTTTGAGTCCGATACGTTGTGGTTAACTCAAGCAGCGATGGCTGATTTGTACCAGATAAGCCCGCAGGCGATTACTCAGCATATCAAGGCAATATACGAAGAAGATGAACTTGATCAAAATCTAACCTGTAAGTCTTACTTACAAGTTGGAATGGAAGGCAGTCGTCAGGTTAGTCGTAATAAACAGCACTACAGTTTGTCGGTAATTATTGCTGTGGGCTACAGAGTACGCTCTTCAAGAGGCACCCAGTTTAGAAAGTGGGCGACTACTACGATAGAAGAGTACTTGGTGAAAGGCTTCGTTATGGATGATGAGCGCCTGAAGAATCCTCCAGTGGGAATGTCAGCTGTACCTGATTATTTTGATGAGATGCTGGAACGCATCCGTGATATTCGTGCCAGTGAACGCCGTATGTATTTACGGGTGAAAGATATTTTCACTATGGCGGCTGATTACAGCCCCAGCAATAAAGACACGACGAGTTTTTTTCAGGTGATGCAAAACAAACTGCATTTTGCTTCGACGGGTTTAACGGCTGCAGAGTTGATTAGCCAGCGCGTGGATGCGAATAAACCCAATGCGGGCTTAAGCACGTTTAAGGGTGATGAAGTACGTAAAGCAGATATGACGATTGCTAAGAACTATCTACAAGAAGATGAAATTAAAGCATTGAATCGTATTGTGGTGATGTGGTTGGATTTTGCAGAAGACCAAGCGTTAAATCGTAAGCAGGTTTTTTTGCAGGACTGGAAAGAAAAGTTCGATCAGTTTTTACAGTTTAATGGTCGTGAGGTATTGCAGGGCGCAGGCCATATCAGCAAACCAGACGCCGACGCTAAGGCCAAAGCCGCTTATGATTCGTACGCAGATCAACGTAGGCGTTTAAAAGAAGCCGAAGGTGCGCGTTTGACGATAGAGTCATTGGCACAGCATGTAGCAAAACCTAAAACCTAAAACCTAAAACCTAAAACCTAAAACCTAAAGCCTAAAATCTAAAACATAAAGAACAGAATACAAAGCAAGGAAGTAGCATGGCCTATTATGGCGGCGATAAGTCCACAGAGTTTGTTTTTCAAAACGATATGATCAAGCAGTTAGTCGCTAATGGTTGGCTATTAGGTGACCCTAAAAAATACAATCGTGAACTGGCTTTGTATTCGGAAGATGTATTGGGCTTTGTACAAGATACCCAAGACGAGCAATGGCAAAAGTTTTGTGCATTATATCCTAATGATACCGAACAAAAGTTTTTAGAGCGTGTGGCCTCGCAGCTGAATAAAGCTCTTTCTAGCGATAATGGCAATGCCTCTCACAAGACTATGCGCACCTTTGGCACCCTTGGTGTATTGCGTCATGAACTGCGTGACCGTGGTACGCGTTTTAGCTTGTGTCAGTTTAAACCCGAGCATGACCTAAACCCAGACACCTTAGCCCGTTATAAACAGAACCGTTTACGCGTCGTGCCAGAGTTGGTGTATAGCCCTTGGGCGAATGAAGACGAGTTAGCGGCAACAGGCAAAAAAGCGAAGGCGTGGCGCATTGATTTGGTATTGTTTGTTAATGGCTTGCCCATTGCGACATTAGAATTAAAGTCAGAATTTAAGCAAGCGGTACAAAATGCCATTAAGCAGTATAAAACCACGCGTTTCGCGATAGACCCCGCGACTAAAAAAGCAGAACCCTTGCTTAGCTTTAAACGCGGTGCTTTGGTGCATTTTGCGGTAAGCCAATACGAAGTGTATATGGCCACTCGTTTAGAAGGGAATGAAACCTTTTTCTTGCCGTTTAATAAAGGCACCAAAGACGGTGGCGCGGGTAACGATGTACCTGCCGACATTAATCAGTACGCTACCGATTATTTATGGAACGAGGTTTTATTACCCGACAACCTGCTGAATATTCTTGCGCGCTTTGTGCATTTACAAATTGAAGAGAAAGAAGATTGGGAAGGGCGTAAGTACAAAAAAGAAACCTTAATCTTTCCACGTTACCACCAGTGGGATGTGGTGAGTAAATTGGTGAATGCGGCGAAAGACGAAGGCCCAGGGCAGAAGTATTTAATTCAACACAGCGCGGGTTCGGGTAAATCGAATTCTATTGCGTGGTCGGCCCATCAGTTATCCAGTATTCATACAGCCGAAGGCAATAAGTTATTCGATTCGGTGATTGTCGTTACCGATAGAACGGTATTGGATGATCAGCTGCAAGAAACGATTTCGCAGTTCACTTCGGTAGAAGGTGTTGTAGGGCGTATTAATCGCAATGAGGGGGATGGTTCTAAATCAGAGAAACTCGCAGCGGCCTTAGAAAACTCGCAGCCGATTATTATTGTAACCATTCAAACCTTTCCTTATGTATTAAAGGCGATTGCCAATAGCAAAGCGTTGAAGAATCGTAACTATGTTGTTATTGCCGATGAGGCGCACAGTTCACAAACAGGCAGTACGGCACGTCAGTTGAAAGAAGTGCTGATGATGGATGATTCTTCTGCTAGCTCTTCCTCAGGTACTTTAGCGGGCAAGGCTGACGATTATGAGCTGACTACTGACGATATTATAGCGGCGGCGGTTAGCTCGCGTAAAAAGGCTAAGAACTTAAGTTATTTGGCGTTTACCGCGACCCCTAAAACCAAAACCCTAGAGCTGTTTGGTCGCTTGCCTAAGCCCAATGAACCTGCCAGTAAGCCTGATAACATGCCAGAGGCCTACCATGTGTACAGCATGCGTCAGGCGATTGAAGAAGGCTTTATTCTTGATGTATTAAAGAACTACACCAACTACAAGGTGGCTTATAACCTAGCCATGAAGATGGAAGGTAGTGATCAAGAAGTTGAAAGCAAAAAAGCCAAGGTAAAACTCAACCAGTGGGTACGCTTGCACGATTACAACATCAGCCAAAAAGTGCAGGTGATTGTTGAACACTTTAAAGACAATGTAATGGGGCTATTGGGTGGCCAAGCCAAAGCCATGATCGTAACCAGCTCGCGTAAGGAAGCGGTGCGTTACAAGATAGGCTTTGATAAATACCTTACGTCTAAGAAAGGCGAGAAAGGATATAACCAACTACAAGCCATGGTTGCGTTCTCGGGTGAAGTTGAGTTCAGTGATAAAGACCCAAACTGTGCTGAATTAATTGATGAGAAGTTTACAGAATCTAATATGAACCCAGGCCTTAAAGGCCGCGATATGCGTAAAGCGTTTGATAGTGACGATTATCAAGTCATGATTGTGGCCAACAAATTCCAAACCGGTTTTGACCAGCCTAAGCTCTGTGCCATGTATGTGGATAAGAAACTAGGCGGAGTTGAATGCGTACAAACCTTGTCGCGCTTAAACCGAACCTTCCCGGGCAAGGCCGAAACAGGCACCTTTGTATTGGATTTCTTCAATGAAGCGGAAGAGATTTTAGAGGCGTTTCAGCCGTATTATCAAACCGCCGAACTCGCGGATGTATCTGACCCTAACCTGATCTTCGAACTGTCTGACAAACTTCGTGCTGCTAGTATTTTTACTTGGAATGAAGTGGATCAGTTTTGCAATGCCTTCTTCGTGAAAAGTAAAAGTAATGCGGCACTGTCTAATATATGCAAACCCGCTGTTGAACGTTGGACGATGCGCTACAAATCGGCCATCGATGCTTTTAAACGCGCTAAAGAAATGTTTGAACGCACCAAGAAAACTGGTGATGCGGTATTAATAGCCAATGCTGAAAATAGCTTTAAAGAATGCAAACAAGAAAAAGATGCTCTAGAGATCTTTAAGAAAGACTTAGGCACCTTTGTTCGCTTCTATGAATTTATGTCGCAGATCTGTGATTACAACGATAAAGACTTAGAAAAACTCAGTCTATACGCTCGTAATCTACGCCCTATGCTGCGTGAATCGGCCATAGAGGAAGACGAGATTGATTTAAGCCACGTTGTATTAAGCCATTACCGCTTATCTAAGATTCGCCAGCAAGATATTCAACTAAAAGAAGATGTTGCAGGTTACGAACTAGAGCCAGGCGATGCAATGGGCAGTGCAAAAGCCAAAGACCCTAAAGAAGAGTTTTTATCGCAAATCGTTGCACGACTGAATGAGTTGTTTATTACCGACGAACTCACCGATAACGACATGGTGAACTACGCCCATACGGTTAAAGATAAGGTAATGGAAAACGCACGGGTGATGCAGCAGATATCTGAGAATACCGCAGAGCAAGCCATGCTAGGAGATTTCCCCCAAGCCATGGACGACGCCATTATGAACAGTAGTGACGCCCACCAGAATCAGATGATGCAGTTGTTGTCTGATCCTGCTAAAGCGGCTGGGTTTGCGAAGTTGGTGTTTGAGATGATTGCTGGTGGGAAAGTCCAAGCTTAATTGGTTATAATAAGTTAATTGTCAATATTAAAAAGGAAGTAGTAAATGGATCAGGAAGTGAACTCATCGATCTTAGGGAAAATAGATGTATTTTTTACCCTAATGTTTAGAGGATTGTTTAAATGGAGTTGGATTGTATGTCTATTCTTAATCGGGGCAGCTGCATTATATCTTCAGTTTATAGTGATATTCGGTAACGATGCAGGCTTAGCTGACGTATCGGCCGTTGAATTTTTCTTCTTCGTAATTATAGCTGGTTTGATTTGGCGTCAATGGAAGTATGCGAAGAAAAATTCACAATCTATTTTTACTAGCATGGCTAAAACGTTAATCAACGCGGGGATTGTTAATGTTTTTCTATTAGCCTTAAGTGCGGTTACGATATTTGCCGCTTACGCTGAAGGTGAATCGTTAGATAAGTTTATGAGCACTTTTTTTACTGCTGATTATCTAGACGACCTCATTGCAATGGCCTTCTGGATTTTGATATTTTATTTTTCTGCACCTGTTGAGAAAAATAATGAAATTTTAGACGCAGAAACAACACTGGTAGATGGTCTAGAATTGAATAGTGCAGAGCTGGATGTGGCGGAAATAATTCGCCCAGAATTAAATAGTCCAGAACTAAAAAGTATCGAAGCAAAGCAAGCGCAGAACCATGAGCCTGCTGAAGCTGAAGCAACACAGGGGACTGAGAAATGAAGTTGAAGTTTAAATCATTACTATTGATCGGATTTGTATTCTTTTCAGCTCATTCGTATTCTCTGAATTCAGAAGAAGAGATTTTTGTTAAAGGTTGCACGTCATTAGTAAAAATTTATGATAACCGCACTGAAAAATCATTCTTAGCCGATAAAATGGCATCGAATGCGGACTCTTTTGGTGCCGGGTATTGTAAAGGCGTACTTGAAACTCTTGGACGCCGCTCAGGGTGTTCGTCATATAATTGGTATGAACTCGCAAGTTTTATTTCAGCACAGGAACCTTTTATGGACCGCTATAGTAATTCGAGAAAGTTATTTTCTGCTGCTTGTGGTAGTTAATATGGAATACTCTATTTCAGAGGCTATGAGAAAGCTTTTTAATATAGAGTTGAGCCATTACAAAAAGCTAAAAGATAGTATTGCTACTCTTGAGGGAAAGGATGACGGCAAGGGAATTTTGAGCCCAATGCGTATTCCTTCAACAATAGGGGGGAATGATAAGCGGCTGTATAAAGAGAATCAGTTAGCCTTTCTGCATAATGTGATCATTTTGCAAGGGTTTTTTCCAAAGCCTGCGAGTATTCGGGGTATTGTCGAGAAGGCTAAAAAACGTGAAGATCAAACTCAATATTTGATTGAAGCAATTGGTGATCGTACAGAAGTGGGCGGAGTGCAATTTAATTCGAAGGCATTGAAGTGTTTTCTTAGTGAGTTGCAGACTGATTTTTCTTTTAAAGATCAAAAATTGAACAATCCCTTTATCGAGCTTCCTCAGTTGCAAGAAATGAGTGTTGTGTTTGCCTTAAATCATGAAGGCGCTTGCGCTAAGGATGTGATGATTATGATGGATTGCTACTTTTCTGAAGATTCGCAAGAGCTAGAGCGTGCTTATGAGATAGCTCAGACGCTTAATGAGGTCACAGGAACTGCTGCTAAATACAAAAGCATGATTGAAAGCCGCTATAAAGACGCCAAAGCGTTCGATAATATGCTGGATATCTTCAAACGCTGATATTTTTTCAAAAAAACTCAAAAAACCACTTTTTAGTGGAATCCACTAAATCAGACTAGCTTCTCCATTAATAGAGGAGTTAGTTTGATGTCACACAATATACCCAACCATTTAGTTTCACATAACCTACAGTCGATTTCTGCCTTGTTTACTGGTAAAGGCTTAGAGCCTGCAGTAGCCGCATTAGATTTCACGCGCTTATGTCATAAGTATACGGCCAGTAATGAGGCTGAAATGACAGTCCAGGAATGGGCTTTAGGTGAGCAAGAGTATCGTCGTTTTCTAAGTCTTAAAGCGTGTTATCCCGGAATTTCGATGGTGCCCAGCAAGCTTGTGGATAAAATATGGCATGCGCATATTTTGGACACTAAGGCGTATCGTGAAGATTGCGATAAGGTATTTGGTCACTTTATGGACCATTTTCCATATTTTGGGATATATGGAAAAGATGACTATCGCAATCTTCAATCTGCTTTTAAAGAAACCCAAGAATTATATGAAAAACATTTTGGTGCTTATCCAGGATCATCGCCTTTAGGTGAAGTTGCCTCTCGCTGTCAAGATCATGCCTGCCATGTTCCTAGTGAGTGTGCTTGTCGTTCATCTGGCGCGTGTAAGTAAAGGGGGTATAACGATGAAAAGTTTAACGTGTTTTGGTAAGCAAACAGGGCAGCCTTTGACGGAATTCGATACGGAGTATGAAGCAGAAAGTTCTGCTGACCATACTCGCATGATGTATGAGAAAGATATGGAGCCCTATCATTGCGGTGTGTGTGATAAATGGCATCTATCACCGAAAGATCGTAAAACGCCTAGTTCTAAATGTCTTTATTGCGTAGGAGGAAACGGGAATGCAAAAGCGCTTTATCGAAATAAAGCGGAAGCTTTACAGAGAGCGAAAATAATCTTTCAAGAACAAGGCAAGAAGCTGTTCTCATATCAGTGTGAATATGCTGATGGCTGGCATCTTACTAAGAGTGCTAAATAGTTATTAATAAAAGCGTTTTAGCAGGCGTTTAATTTGGCCGATAAACCCATAATGGCCAAAACATACTGACTTTATTGGCCGTAAAAGCTATTTTTGGCCGATATAAGTAATTATTATGAGAGTGTCTGCTATTATATCGGCCATATTATCTATTTTTAGTGGATGTGGCCGATATGTCAGATGAACGCAGCTTATTGCTCAATCACCTTAAACAATTCACGACTCCAACAGCCTTTTCAGCTATTTCGACTGGATTATCAATTCCTGACAGGACGTTAAGGCGCTGGCTATCAAACTTGGTTGAGCAAGGCTTCATTAAGGCAGTAGGTGAGCGTAAAGGCCGACGTTATTATTATGTTTTAGCGGAGGGTGAGGAGTTATTAGATCCAAGAGAGCGGGTCGAAGAAGATCCCGCAGAGTATAAAACATCGTTTGAAACCTCAGCTTCAGATGTTTCTTCTGCTTTTTCTAAGCAGAGCCAACAAGTCATCAATAAAGTACGAGCGCCGTTATACGAAAGGCGTCCGTGTACTTATCGGTATGAATGGCTTGAAAACTATACCCCCAATACAACGTTTTATTTAGCTGTTGAAGAGCGCAATCAATTGCATGAAATTGGGCAGCGCTTAAATGTTGGAATGCCTGCAGGTACTTATGCCAAGCAAATATTCAATCGTTTATTAATCGATTTGAGTTATCACTCTTCACGATTAGAAGGCAATACATACAGCTTGGCGGAGACGGAAAAGTTATTATTAGAAGGAATGTCGGCAGGTGACAAAATAGATGCTGATAAAGTAATGATCTTGAATCATAAAGATGCCATTAATTTTTTGGTTGAAGGTATTAATCGCATTCACGTTAATGACGAAAATATTCGTACGATGCATTATTTATTAGCCGAAGGGCTCGTGCCGAACGGGGCCGCAGGGGTAATAAGAAGTGATGGTGTAAGAATCACTTCGTCTACTTATCTGCCAATGGAAGGTAAGCAGCGATTAGAGAGTCAGCTGCAACTAATTATTAATAAAGCCGCAGCGATTAATGATCCTTTTGAGCAAAGCTTCTTTTTATTAATTCACATTGCCTATCTGCAAGCATTTATCGATGTTAATAAAAGAACCGCGCGTTTAAGCGCTAATATTCCACTGGTCAGAAATAATTTATCACCGTTGTCTTTTATTGATTTAGATAAAGATGATTATGCTTCAGCTATGATCGCCTGTTATGAATTGAATAATGAAAAACCTATGGTCGAGCTATTTATTCGTTCTTATATCCGCAGTTGTGAACACTACAGTGTTGTGGTCGAAGCGATGGGTATTGATACTTTGCGCGTTCTATATCGTGGGCAGCGACGAATATTGATTAGTGAAATAGTCGGAAATCTATTAATCGGTTCGGCGATTAAAAAACGAATAGTGGATTTTACTAAAGAAGAAATACCCGAGGAGCATCGACAGAAGTTTATGGCCGATGTAGAACAAGATTTAGCAAATTTAGAGCCTTTCAATATTGCAGGTATGGGAATATCAAAGCAAGACCTGATGGACTGGAAAGAAAAGCAATAGAATGGTCTCCCCACCAGGACTCGAACCTGGAGCTAAGCCTTAGGAGGGCCCTGTTTTATCCAGTTAAACTATGGGGAGACATGCAGCGCCGCTATTCTATTACTTTCAGGGGGCTTATGACAACCTTGTAAGGTGAACTTATTCGCGCTTCCTTTCTCTAATTACGTTATCGTTGTTTCATAATAATTATTTAGTGGTTTGCTTATTCTATGAGAGATACAAAGCCTTTATTGATGGTGTCTAACTTCCCCGCGTTGACTCGGTCTAAATTGGAAATATTACAAGTTAATCTTGGCTATACCTGTAATTTAAGCTGTACGCATTGCCATGTGAATGCAGGGCCTAAGCGTACTGAGCAGATGGATAAAGCCAATATTGATTTGGTGATTGAAATTTTAAAGCAGCATAAAGTTCAGACATTAGATTTAACGGGGGGCGCGCCTGAGTTGATGCCGCATTTTCGTTATTTGGTGAAGGCGGCGCGAGAGCTGGGTGTGGCGGTGATTGATCGTTGTAATTTGACGATTTTAAATGAGCCGGGGCAAGAGGATCTTGCTCAATTTTTAGCCGATTATAACGTAGACGTTGTTGCTTCATTGCCTTGTTATAGCGAAGAGAATGTTGATTCTCAGCGTGGTAAAGGCGTTTTTGAATCAAGTATCGAAGGTTTGCAAAAACTGAATGCGCTTGGTTATGGTAAAGATGATCCAACTCTTCCTTTAAATCTTGTGTATAACCCAGGTGGTGCTTTTTTACCGCCAGGTCAGGTTGAGCTGGAAGCGGCTTATAAAGAGCAGCTTGGCGCTGAGCACAATATTCAGTTTAATAATTTGTTCACCATTACTAACATGCCCATTTCACGTTTTGGTGCGGTGTTATTAGCTCAGGGTGAGTTTTATGATTATATGAACTTGCTTAAAGACAGTTATTCTCCCGCGAATTTAGCCGGTGTGATGTGTTTGAATACGGTAAGTGTCGATTGGGAAGGCTATCTTTATGACTGTGATTTTAATCAGATGCTAGAAATTCCACTTTCTGCAAGTCATGGTGCTAATACTGTAGACACCGTTAAGCCGAGTTATCATTTAAGTGATTTATTAACGTCTGATCTCAATGGCTTTCCTATAAAAGTTGCTGACCATTGTTATGGTTGTACGGCGGGTCAGGGCAGTAGTTGTGGTGGGGCGATTGATTAGTGGCTCGCTCAATTAATATCATCGTTCCTATATATAATGAAGATGAGTCCGTTTTAGTTTGGTTGCAGCAGCTTGTGAGTTATTTAGGTATCGTTGATCGGTTGGTGGTGGTTGATGCGAGTGATACGTCTACAGCAGGCGACTTGTCGTCTCATGCTATTTTTCAGCAAGATCAGGTATTTTATTTATCCTCAAATAAAGGTCGTGCCGTGCAAATGAATGCGGGTGCTGAATTTTTATTATCACGAATAGATGATGAACAAGTAGCTTCCAATATTCTATGGTTTTTGCACAGTGATAGTGGCCTGTCGTCTTTGCATTTACGCTATTTATCTCAACTGAATCGTGATGTGAAGTGGGGGCGGTTTGATGTGCAGTTGCGAACTGATTTAGAGGTTCATGCTAAAAGATTTCCGTTTAGCGTTTTTTCTGATTTCAAGTTCTTTTGTTTTATCGTCGCTAAGTTCATCAATTTGCGTTCGCGTCTAACTCAGGTGATGACGGGAGACCAAGGCATTTTTATTCGTAGTGATATTTTTAAACAGTTAGGAGGTTATGCTGATCTTCCTTTAATGGAAGATGTAGAAATATCTAAGCGATTAAGAGAACTGGCCAAGGCGGATTGTAATGGCCCAGTTTTGCAAACCAGTGCTCGTCGTTGGCAGAAGCATGGTTGGATTAAAACGGTGTTATTAATGTGGCAGCTTAGATTGATGTATTGGCTTGGGGTTTCACCTGAGGTATTGGTGAAAAAATATTATGGTTAAGCAATCTTTTAGAATTCAGCCTGATAATAAAATAATCGAATGGGTGGTTTTAACCAAGGCGCCTATCCCCGGCTTGGTTAAAACTCGGTTGATTCCTACGTTAGGCGAGCAAGGTGCTTGTGATGTCTATGAGCAGTTGCTCATACGCTTAGAGACTAGTTTAAAAGCGGTTATTGAGAATGCTCAGTTGTCTTCATCTCAAATTGCCTTGTCGCAAGTTGCACTGTGGGTTGCGGGAGATGCTGACCATGCAGCTTTTAAACCTTGGGCTGGTTTGGCCACCTTTTATCAACAACCTCAGCTGGGCGATTTAGGCGAAAGAATGGCGCTGGCTGTGCAGTCGTCATTAGCGCGGGGCTTTATTCCGGTATTAATTGGTGTTGATGTTCCTGATTTGGATGAGGCTTATTTAAGCAATTGTTTGCAGCAGTTTAAACAGCACGATTTGGTGATTAGCCCTGCGGAAGATGGCGGTTATGGTTTATTGGGCATGACCCAATTTTATCCCGAGTTATTTGTAAGCAAGCGTTGGGGAACCGATACGGTTTTCACGGAAACCTTAAGGGATATACAACGATTAGAAATCAAAGCGGCGTATTTACCTAAGGTGTGGGATGTTGATGAAATTGCTGATGTTGAGCGATATTTTCAGAATTGCTATCCATGTCTCACAATCTCTTGATCAGGCGGTTGATTGCTTATTGACCTTGTTGGTCAAGATACTGATAATGCGGAGTCTGACTATTTGGTCAGAATTTATCAAGTAAGCATCGCTGGGTCGTTATTCGTGTTAAATACCAAATCAAATAATTTTCTTCTGAAAGCACTTACCTTTATGGTATTTCTGCTTTCTATTCTCGCCACCAGTATTAGCCAAGCTGCTCCGCTTAAAGCCGCTTTTATCTTGGTTGGGCCTGCTAATTATGAAGGCTGGAGTTACTCTCATGATCAAGGGCGACGCTTTTTAGAACAAAAATTTGGTGCGCAAGTTGAGACTGAGTTTGTCGAGTTTGTACCAGAAGGCCGTGCTTCACGAAAAGTCTTGCAAGAGCTTGCTGATCGAAATGATATTGTTTTTGCGACCTCGGTAGGTTACATGATTTCAACGCAGGGAGTTGCCCGAGATAACCCGAATGTGATGTTCGAGCATGCTACCGGTTCACGTAAAGGCAAGAACCTGAGTAACTATGCAACGCGTGCTTATCAGCCTCGATACCTTTCAGGTTTGATTGCAGGCAGCATGACGAAGACGGGAAAGATTGCTTATATCGCAGCACATCCTATTCCAGAAGTGGTACGAGGAATTAATGCCTTTACTCTTGGCGTGCGGGCGGTTAATCCAACAGCAGAAGTTGAAGTGCAGTGGACAAAGTCTTGGTACAGCCCAGAAAAGGACATTGAATTAGCGACCAAGTTCATTGCCTCGGGGGCGGATGTATTAACCCATCATACGGACTCATCGTCTGTTGCTGAAATTGCAGAGAAGAAGAAAGTATTTGTTATTGGTTACCATTCGGATATGAGCAAATTTGCGCCGAATGCGCATCTAGCATCCGTGGTTCATAATTGGGGGCCTTATTACGCACAACGTATCCAAGCGTTATTAGATAATAATTGGAAGTCAGGCAGTGTGTGGACAGGGATGACTGAGTCGACATCGAAGTTGGTCTCTCTTAATCCTAATATTCCGTCTGATGTACGTGAGCTTGTTGCTAACAAGCAGGCTGAGTTAATCGCGGGTAAGTTTGAAGTTTTTGCTGGCCCCATTAAAAATTATCGTGGGCGTATTCGAATTAAAGAGGGTGAGAGTATTTCTGACGATAAGCTGTTGCGTATGAATTGGTATGTCGAAGGCGTTGTTGGGTCTTTACTTTCTTTCTAGAATTTCCTTTTTTTGTCTATTCGTGAAAAGTGTTATTATGCATTCAATTATCTAGATCGATGAATTGAGTGCATCAAATAGCACCTTTTAGGTTAAAGGAATAGACATGATTATAGGAATTGACCTAGGCACAACCAATAGCCTAGTTTCTGTTTACCAAGATGGTAAAGCTTCTCTCGTAAAAAATGCTTTAGGCTCTGTTATTACTCCTTCTGTTGTTGGCGTTGATGATGATGGCCGAATCATTGTTGGTCAGCCTGCAAAAGATCGTTTGCAAACCCATCCTGAATTAACTGTCGCCATCTTTAAGCGTTTGATGGGCAGTGATCAAACTATTCGTTTAGGTTCTTTAGAACTTAAGCCGCAAGAACTCTCCTCGTTTATATTACGCCAGCTGAAAGAAGATGTTGAAGCAGAACTCGGCATTTCTGTGACCGAGGCGATTGTTACTGTTCCTGCATACTTCAATGATTTACAACGCAAGATGACTAAGTTAGCAGGACGCCTAGCGGAGATTAACGTTGAGCGCTTGTTGAACGAGCCGACTGCAGCCGCACTGGCTTATGGTGCGCATGAAGAGCTTGAAACTCAAATACTTATATTTGATTTGGGTGGCGGCACTTTTGACGTTTCCATTCTAGAAATGTTCGATGGCATTATGGAAGTTCGCTCCAGTGCTGGTGATAACCGTTTAGGCGGAGAAGATTTCACTCAAGTTATCGTAAAAGATTTCATTACCTATTTAGTTAAAGAACATGATCTTGTTGAAGGCTCTGTGCGCGTCGATTTTTTACCCAAAATCTTGGCTGAATGCGAGCGCGCAAAAACAGCGTTGTCGAATCAGCACGAATATAATTTGTGCGTAGAATTTGACGGCAAGCGATATGAATTAACATATACCCGAGAGCTATTTGAGAAAAATGCTCAGCCGTTATTAGACCGATTAATATTGCCGGTAAAGCAGGCATTAGCAGATTCTGCTATTAAATTAAGTGAGCTAGACCAAGTGTTGTTGGTGGGTGGTGCTACCCGTATGCCGATGATTAGCAAGATGGTTGCTCGTATGTTTGGGCGTCTACCCTCTCGGGAAGTAAATCCTGACGAAGTTGTGGCTTTAGGTGCTGGTTATCAAGCGGCATTAAAAGCCCAAGATAAACTCGTTAATGATGTGGTATTAACCGATGTATGTCCCTTTACCTTAGGCATTGAAATTGTAAATGAGGTGGGTGAGCGTTTAATTAACGGAGTGTTTAGCCCGATCATTGAGCGTAATACAACCATACCTGTCAGCCGTATGGAACGGTATTACACCACGGCCGATAATCAAGAGCATGTTGCCATCAAGGTTTACCAAGGTGAATCTCGTCATACGCGTAATAACGTGTATTTAGGTTTGTTGGATGTGCTAGTGCCAAAAGACAATGCTGGTGAACAAGCGCTGGATGTGCGTTTTAGTTACGATATAAATGGTTTATTAGAAGTTGAAACGACGGTTGTTTCAAATAACGAAAAGAGCAGTATTGTGATTAGTAATAATCATGAACTGTCGGAAGACGATGTTCAGAAAAGTTTAGCAAAGTTATCGTCGATGAAAGTTCATCCTCGTGAGAATACAGGCAACATTGCTTTATTGTACCGTGCCAATCGTTTGTACGAACAGCATCTAGGTGAATCAAGAGATGAAGTGGGACGTATTATTGACTATTTTACTTCGATCTTAGATCGCCCAAATAAGGATGATATTGATGCGATTCGTATCAGTCTTGAAGCTGAACTAGATAAATACGAGATGTGATATGGATTTTCACGAATATTTTTCAATACCAGAAGACGCGAGCATGCGCGATTTAAAACGTGCTTATGCTAAAAAATTAAAAATAACTTCCCCTGAGGTTGATCCTGATGGCTTTCAGTATCTGCGTAGTATTTATGAGTATGCGTTAGCCAATTTTGAAGCCCCATTACCTGATATCCAGAGGGAACCTGTTGCTGTCGCGCCAATAGCCGAAGCCGCTGCTAAAACAAATGTTGATGAAATATTACGTTGTTTATCAAACGATATGGAATCGCAGGCCATTGTTTATTTAGAGTTGATGAGAGATGAGGGCGAGTTGCAAAATCTCGAGTTATCTTCATTGCTTGAAGCTAAAGTCTGTTCGCATCTTGATCAAATAGGAATGACTTCATTTTGGCCATCAAGTTTTGTTCGTTTATTCGTAAGTGCTCTGCTATTAAGTGAGAGAGCACAAACCGATGACGATATTGATAATACATTGTCGTATTTTTATCAGCGCACAATTATGGCTGAGGAGAATTTAACAGCGGAAGAATTTCATTCTAGAGAACGATCTAAATCAATCGCAGATAATGCTCTTGCTGAAATTTGTGGTGCGTATGTTGAAAAAGGAGAGCAGCATTCGCATGGCGCGTTAGATTATTATAAGAACCAAGGTCTATTTGGGGAGCCGCTTGCAAGAAAGATATTTTTATTCAACTATATTAAATATTTTAATGATTATTTTCCTACTAGATTGCCATGCGAATTGATTCTAGCAATAGGTGAATACTTAGCCATAAACAAGCCGGTTGATATCGATACTGCTGAGCTGAATTCAGAGTTTGAAAATTACACTCGTCGTTTAGACGCTGGAAAAATGACGGCTAATTATATTGATAGAATGAAGGAACACCCTAATACCGTTGCAGGGACGGCTTGGAGAATGATTTATGGTTTTGCTTATGTACCAGAGGCAGCCACTATAAAAAGCTATCGGGTATATCAAGAAGTGAAAAATATTTTGGCTCGATTAACAGAAAAAAATGAGTATTTTATTCGCTATGAAATTGGAGGTGAAGCGGCCTTACAGCCAATTCGATCTTGGGTGCAAGGTATCGATCGGCTTGATATCAGTGCTTTCCAAACAATGCAGAGTGGAGATAATGCGAATTATAATGTTATAAGCGCTGTAAAAGACTTTTTTACTGGAATATTCAGTAATGCTGTATTCACGGGTTTGTTTATATTTTTAGCGTTTATGGCATTCATAGGATTATGTAAAGCGCTTGGAAAACAAAACTTTGTCGAGGCATTAGTCTCTGTCGGCTCTGTGTTGATGATTGTTATTGTGCCTATCGTTACTAACTATTTATGGCGTTGTTATATTGGGAAGCTCCAGCCTTATAAATATAAACTGAGACATTTTTTACATGTGAATAGCTTGGCCCATTATAGTTTACAGCTTGTATTGATGATAGCGACTTACTTTGTATACGATTATTATCAGAGTTCTCCCGTTTGGTTTTTTCCTGTCATAATATGTTTACCGCTATTCGTTTTGTTAACGTCTTTATCGTTTATATATAAAGTATTGATGTGCTCTGCAGTGCCTGCAATTATTTTGGCAGTATCTATGAATACTTGGGGGATGTCTCATTTTGGTATGCTGGCGTTTTTGTTAGCGGCCTGGGGAACGTATATCATCTATCGAATGGCTTATGCCGTTATTCGAAGAAAAATCCCTTCTCATGCATTTTTAACAAAGCATGTAATGCTGGTTGTTAGTATTTTAAGCAGTGCTATTTGTATTGGAAGTGTAATACTGATTCCAAGTTTATGACGTTTCAGTTCTAAAGCTATTGGTTTAAGAGTAGGGCTAAAAATAATCATGTGATATTTTGAGCCCTTACGCTTGTTAAGATTTATCCCAAGGATTCACTTTTCCCTTTGCTTCAGTAGCGTCTACTTTCTCTTTTCCCCAAGGGCTGTTTGAACTTGCCGTTTTAGGTTGAGCTGCTATTTCTGCCGGTATTTCAACAGGAGTTGTGGTTGGAAGTTCAGACGGTGCTTCAACAGGCATTTCAGCGAGTGCTTGAATAGGCATTTCAATCGCGGCTGCAACGGGAAGTTCTACGGGCGTTTCAGTAGGCATCTCAGGAGCCGATTTAGCCCATGGATTCACTGAACCTGCTGTTGTAGGTTTTTCCGCTGTAATAACGTCTGCTTCTGCAACAACTTCAACTTCTACAATCGCTTTGGCTTTCGCCTTAAACACATGAATTTGTGCATCAATCGTAACCGTTAATGTCTCTAAGCTGGCTAGGGATTCTTTTTTGTCTGCCTTGGTGCGCCAGTTGTGTGGCGTCATTAGTAGCAGGTCTTGAATCTGTTGCTGGCTGCTGAGTGTATTCTGGTAGCTTACTTGCTGATGATCAACCAGTTCAAAATCTTCACCCATGTTTTTCACTGGGTCGAATTCCGCTTTGGTGATTTCTTCG
>JBLGBO010000023.1:0-45382 GCA_047616865.1 Oleispira sp. | reverse complement strand
GTTGAGTTTGAATCAATTCAAGCCATTGTTGTTTTGTGCGTTTCATAGTTTTCACCTCAAATTATGTGAGATGTATGATATGGCCACACGAAAATTATTGAAGGAGGTGCTTGGTTAGGCGCTTACACTATACTTAGTGTTTAAGCACGGTAATAGAATGTAGACAGTATGGTTACCCATGAAATAGAACAGTTTAGATATACTCTTCGCTTATACTTTAATGCATTAGGCTGTATCTTTGCGTTTGGATTCTCAGTTTTACAGTCGATACGTGGGGACCATCTCACGGGTCTTATATCTTTTGTCGGGGGTATATATTTCATCACGGTGGTTTATATTCTTACCAAGCGACATCATTATCTATGGCAAGGTCGTGGCTTTGTACTTTTCATCCCTATTACGATTCTTAATATTCTAAACCTGCATCCAGAATATGGTATTTATTGGGTCTATGTTGGTATTATCAGCTTCTTTTTATTACTAGAATTTAAGGATGCTTGCATAAGTGTTGCTTTCTTCATTACGGTCGCGTTTTATTTAATCAGCTTGCACTACCCTCTACCGGTACAACTACGGATCTATGCCACGTTATTGTTGGTGTCTTTATTTTCTTTCTTGCTATCTCTTTTTGTCAATCGTCTACTGGAAACACTGGATGCACTCGTAACCCAAGACCCATTAACACAGGCATTGAATCGCCATACGTTTCACTCTTCGATAGAAGAAACTCTCTATAATTTCTTACGCTATCAGACTCCTGCCTCGTTGTTTATATTTGATCTGGATCATTTCAAAAACGTTAATGATACCTATGGCCATCTAGCGGGAGATCATGTATTGAAAACTCTTTCAAAAGCCCTATTAATTCGCTTACGGGATAGTGATAAGTTGTTTCGCTATGGTGGGGAAGAATTTGCGGTGCTCTTAACACAAACCAATAAAGAAGATGCTTGTAAGCTCGCAGAAGAACTTCGTATGTTAGTCGAGCAGCAAGATTATGGTATTGACCGCCCTGTGACGATTAGCGGCGGAGTTTCTGAGGCTAGAAATACTGACGATGTTCATTCTTGGATTGAGCGCTGTGATAAAGCGCTCTATGAAGCTAAATCGACCGGGCGTAACAAGGTATTAAGTCGTTAACCTAGCCACTATGGTTTGCGATCAAAAATTGCGACAATACGCCCCTCTGTCGCGAGGCTTGCCTGATTATAAGTAAAAGCTCCTTCCTGCTTTTCACCTGTAACCGTAAATTCAAATTTGATATTGGTTTTCTCTACGGAGCCATCACTGCACTGAACGTCTAAAACGACAGCTGATTTGGCTTGCCACACACACCACAGATCGACTTTTTCTTCTTGGCCTTGTATTAACTTATTAGGATGCAAGGTGCCTTTACCATCAAACGCTAGCTCGAGTGCGCTGTATTTTGAAATAGCGCCGCTGAGCCTTGATTCCCACTGACCAGCACCCGGATGCCCACTACAGCCTTGCAATACAACTGAGGTTATCAGTACCCATGCTACCGATAATGCTGATTTACGTTTTTTAATCATACGGCCTCTACTTTTTTATCTATTTTATATTTGTTTAACATGCACGCTGCCCGTCATTTTAGGATGAGGACCGCAGCGATAATTAAATCGGCCAACTTGATTGAATGTGCGTCGATAGATTTCTCCGGGAAAGAGATAATCTGGCTCCACTCCCTCCAATGCTTCAAACCATATACTGTGATATTGGCGCTTTTCTTTATTTGTCCAAACAACAGCATCACCTACATTAATGGTTAATTGTTGGGGAATAAATTTAAACTTTAGAATTTCAACGTCGATCTCAGCTGCATGTATTGGCAGTGATAATAATGAGACAACAAGTACGAGTAACGTTATGAATTTCACGTTCATGATTTTATTATCCCTAATTCTGTTTAAAAGAAATTGATTAGAAACAAAAAAGGCACCTTTTATATTGTAAAAGATGCCTTTTCTGTATTTACCTTTTATTTATATCATTGCTTCGCAGCATTTAACTCGGCAGCTTCATTATCGAGCCCTAGCTTGTAGCCAAGTGAAACATGGTGGAAACGAGAGTTGGTATAATCATCGTGAATAGCAAAACCAAAGTTGTACAATCCCTCTTTGTTAATACTCACATCACCCTGCTGATCGGATACAAGCTTGCGCTTCATAATCACCGACCAAGTGCCGTTTTTCAGCTTGGCATCAAACTCAGCCCCTTGACCACCCGCCATGTTACGTTCTGCTGAGATGTGACCATCTTCCACAATCGCTTCACCTGACTTGTAACGGACGATATCCATATACGTTTTTTCGTCCATCAAACTCTTTAATTTATCTTCAGACTTAAGCTTGTCCCAGCCACCGCGAGCTTTACCCCGACGTCCTTTCACTTCTAGCTTAGTACGTGATTCTTTAATGTACTTAGTTACCCCGGTTTCTAGACTAATTTGCGAAGCAAACTTGCTGCCAGCAAGTGTTTCAGCATCTGGAGCATCGGGCATATTTTTCGCGTCATGGTGACACGTTGCCCAGCAGCCTGCACGATCAGCAAATTCAACGTTATCGTTTGCAAACATCACGGCAAGTTTCATTGGGTTTTTAGGGTCCATTTTTCCACCCTCAATGAAAGGCACAGGAACATGATCACCATCGGCCCAACTAAAACGCATATACAGGTAGTCGGCATCGTAAGTCGTATCAACGGTGACCGGAATGCTGCCACGCTTGCCAGCAATCGGCGTATCTTCAGCTTTTTCTCCACTGACAATTTTAGCGCCCATATTCGCCGTCTCTTTATCATGACAGGTGACGCAACGATCTCCGCCTTTGGTAAAAGGACGTGCACCACCATGATCTCGACCATTCAAAATCCATTCAATAGACGTTTGACCAGGATAGAAAATAGTGATTTCACGACTATTGGCTTTCGTCCAATTAACGTTAATCGCACTGTCTGAGCCAGTTGCCTGGGTAGCCTTTTTAACAGCATCTCCTGCCTTGTTACTCACTGGCGCGTTTTGCTGTTTATAGGTTTCTAATGCTTCTTCTACGGCGTTATCAATGGCTTTTTGGGCTTTCTCTTTGGCAGCCGCCTTTTCAATACTGGCAGCTTCAACATCTATTTTATCTTGCTCTTCGATACGCGCTAATCCTTCAAGGTACATTTGTGGTACTTCACGAATGTAATCAGGGTTAGGCTTTTCGAGTGCTTCTAACTCGTCATCGGATAACTTATGACGCACACTGTTATGGGCAATACCTTTATGACAATCGATGCAGGTTTGGCCTTCTTGAAAAGCATTTAAATGTTGCTTACGCGCACGAGGCTTTTGAAATTCTGGATTCATTGATTCAATCGTATGGCAGTTTCTGCACTCTCGAGAATCTGTGCTTTTCATTGCATTCCAAACACTTTTCGCCATGGTTAAGCGATGCTCTTCGAACTCTTCTTTGGTATCAATTTTACCCGTCAACCAAGAAAATACTTCTTTAGACGCTTGGATTTTACGCACCATTTTATGAATCCATGGGCGTGGAACGTGACAATCTGGGCAACCCGCACGCACACCAGTACGATTTGAATAATGAATGGTGGGTTTATATTCTTGGTATACGTTGGCTTCCATTTCGTGACAGCCAATACAAAATTCCATTTGGTTAGTTGCTTCCATCGCAGTATTGAATCCGCCCCAAAAAAGCACGCCAACAATAAAAAATACAACGGCACCTGCGATCGTTGTGCCTAACACTAATCGTCTATTAAAAAAATTGGGTTTATGAACAATCTCTTCTTTCACTCTATCGTCAGTCATAATAATTTCGCCGAAATGAGATACTGCTTAGTTTCATTATGTTTGACAGAGCAAGGAGACCCTTGCTCTGTCACAGTTTTACTTACTAGGTTTTGTGGTTCATACGATTATAAACGTTGAACTTACCAGTAGGCGTTGTTAAGCCTTTAATGCGGTGCTTCTCTTCAAGCGTTTTCGCATCATAGACAACAATTTCACCAGTAGGGTTTGAAGCATCAACACGATTCCAAACAGATACCCAAACTTCAGTACCATCATCATTGAATTCCATGTGTAATGCTGCTTTGCCTTCTTCTTCAGTTACCCGAATTGTTTTAACAATTTCGTGCGTCTTTTTATCGAAGACTTGAACCGATTGCTGAATTTCTGGTTCTGGGTGTTTAAGCTGATCGGCCCAAACGTACTGAGATGTTTCGTGAGTACGAATGAATACACCTGCGCCGTCTGTTTCCACTTCGTAGCAAAGCTTCCACGCTTGATCAGGGTGTCCAATAGGATCATTACCCCAAACAGAAACTGCACCTTCGCCTAGGTGAGTTGTACCGCCAACAGGGCCACATTCTTCATCAATCCAGTTCGCACCGGGACCTGGGTGAGGCAGCTTCGCCACGTCGATCATTTTCTCTAACTTACGAGTCTTGGTATCGATCACAACCATCTTATTTGAGGCGTTAGCAGCAATCTGGAAATAACGACCCGTTGGATCGAAGAAACCATCATGCAAAAATTCTGCGGATGCCATTGAAGTAATGGTTAGGTTGTCTAGGTCGTTATAATCAACTTGCAACATTTGACCTGTTTCTTTAACCGCGACAATAAACGATGATTGAATTGGGCTGGTATAAATCGCCGCAACACGCGCTTCGTTAACATAATCCCCTTTGGTATTGTAACCACGAGTAGAAACGACTTTTAATGGATTTAGCGTTTCAGCGTCCATGATTACGAAGTGTGGAGGCCAGTAACCACCGGCAATAACGTATTTACCATCACCCGATACTGCAATATCGCGTGCGTCGTATGCCATCTTAGTTTCAGCAACTAACATTTTTTCAGGGGTTTGCCATAAATCGATTTTGTTCACCTTGCCATCACGACCAATGGTGTACCAGAAACGACCAACTTCATCTTTTGGATGTTCAACTTTATGATGCTCAGTACCTTTAATAACGTGTACGGCATAACCGGTATTAATGTGGGTAATGATTTCTTTGGTATCGCCGTCAATAATTGCGGCGGTGCCTGCATCACGCTCGATAACAACAAAGAAATTTTTCCAGTTACGACCATGCAATGGCTTAGTTGGGTAATCTTTTGGCGCAACAAATTCTTTAGTGAAAGATTTCATTTGTGCTAACGACATTTCAGGAGGAACAGGAGCATCCATCTGAATAAAGGTCGCTAAGTTCTTAATTTCTTCTTTGCTGAAGATGTCGTCGAAATTATTCATTCCGCCTTCAGTACCATAAGCGATGATTTTTTCTAAACGAACTTGCCCCTTGGTCAACGTATTTTTCGGCTCAAGATTTTTACCGGTAGCGCCTTTACGCAATACGCCGTGACAACCTGCACAGCGCTGGAAGTATAATAAACTGGTTTCCTCAAAAACTTTCTCAGACAATGTTGGACCACTTGCAGGTGCAGCAATGCTTACGCCTGCCGTTGCCATGCCAATGGCCAGTCCTATTACTGACAATCCAAACTTCAACTTTTTCATATGACACCTCTCTAGTTTTCTTTACATAGCTTGACGCATACTATGAGTGAATCTGAAACTAAAATAATGACATCGGTCAATGGATTAACCTGCGACTTAAACAATTTTTATTTAGTTGATCTAGCGCAATAATAAAAGTTATAAGCCTGTTGATCTCATCCTTTTATGTAAAGCTTAAGCATAATGAAACATGTACTCATTTTTTGTGACTAACCGTTGGATGTAGACTATGAACAAACGATCAAGCGCTCTTATTTTTGCGGCACTAATAGGATTAATTATTGTTGCGATTGGACTGGGCTTTCTTCTCGGTATTGATAATCCAATTCCGTGGATTCTAATTGTAATGCTCGCATTAATTCCTTTTGCCTATAAAAAGTTCAACAAGCCTAGTACGATTATTTGGAAGGAGGAATACAGCGTTGGCATTCAATCATTGGATGATGATCATAAGCATTTAATTTTTTTATTGATTCAATTCAATACGGCTTATGACTACGATACCAGTGCCGAGTTTGAAAGACAGGCGTTGGAGCAGTTAGTCGATTACACCCGCTACCATTTTTCTCGCGAAGAGGAAATGATGCAGCAAGCAGACTATCCTGATTTAGAAAACCACAAACAACAGCATGTAAAAATGATTGCTCAGGTCGAGGGATTTGTAGACCAATATCGCCGCGAGGGCCACGATTGTTTGAATGAAGTAAGTGCGTTTTTAACCGATTGGCTGATTAAACATATTAACGGTACGGATAAGCAATATACACAGTGCATGCTGGATAAGGGATTAAACTAAGGTATTTATTATGAAAAAAAAAGAAGAGCAGTTGCTCTTCTTTTAAGGATTAAGGTGCTAGACGCTCAACTGTCCATTCTCCATCATCACCTTTGGTATACATAAAGCGATCATGCAGGCGGTTCTCGCGACCTTGCCAAAATTCAATCTGTACAGGTTTGATACGCACGCCACCCCAAAATGAAGGTAAGCTAATATCGCCATTTTTGAACTGGTTTTTTAGCTGCAAGAATTTTTCTTCCAACATCGCACGAGAGTTAATCGGGCGACTTTGGTGCGACGCCAGTGCCGCAATTTGACTGTCTTTTGGGCGGCTTAAAAAGTACTTCATCGATTCCGCGATTGAGACAAATTCAACTTCTCCAGTCACGATGACTTGACGCTCTAAATTCGTCCATGGAAACAACAGGGCAATTTTATTGTTCTGTTTTAATTCGCGAGCTTTACGGCTGTCTAGGTTGGTAAAAAAAACAAAGCCTTTTTCGTTATAGTATTTCAATAATACCGTGCGTAACGAAGGCATGCCGTTTGCCCCCACGGTGGCGACACTCATCGCCGTGGGATCAGACATAGGCGTTTGTGTGGCGATGGACAACCACTGGTCAAATTGTTCCATCGGGTCGGCTTTTAGCTCACTGCGCTTTAAGCCATCTTGCATATATTGTCGGCGTATATTTTCAATATCCATAACATTCTTCTCTCAATAATGAGTACTATTCGATACTTAGCCACACTTTGAATCCCCACAATTAAGACAAGTTAAGCAGCCGTCCATAAGAATGGTCGCTTTGGTATGACATTTCTTACAGACTTTCGCTTCTGCTGGAAAATCCCCTTGCCTTACCTGCTTGCTTTTCGCTAAAGAATCAAACTGCGCCCGCTTTTCATCGAGTATCTTTTGCTGATGTGCAGAGATTTTAGCAGGCTTCATCAAACCTATCATAATTAAATGCTTTTCTAGCGCATGGCCTATTTCTGCCACCAGCGAGGGCATGTAAATTCCGCCCTTCTTTAAGTAGCCACCATGAGGGTCGAATACTGCTTTAAACTCTTCAACTAAAAAGGTGACATCACCGCCCTTACGGAAAACCGCAGAGGCGACTCGGGTCAATGCGACGATCCACTGAAACTGGTCCATGTTTTTGGAGTTAATGAACATTTCAAATGGACGACGCAGTTCGTGCTCGGTATCAGGATTTAAAACCACATCGTTAATGGTCACATACAGAGCGTGGTCCGCCATTGGCGGCTTTATCTTATAGGTTGACCCCAATAACATCTCAGGTCGCTTTAAGCACTCGTGCATGTGTTCAATATCTTCGGCGAGATCAACCACTTCATAGGCGGTAATTTTCTTTTCAATTTTCATCATTATTAAATTTCCTTCTGCGCTTAAAGCTTACCGTAATAGCCTTCTTTCAATGCGTCATATAAATTGGCCGCACTGTGGGTCTCACCGTCGTACTCAACCATGTCATTACCTTTTAGCTCGACCACCTGGTCATCACTGAGGGTAAATTTATACAAGGTCTTCTCTAGGTCTTTTTCTTGTACCAATACCCCTTGGAATACTTCAGGGTTGAAACGAAATGTGGTGCAGCCTTTTAAGGCTTTGTCATAAGCGTATTGATAGATATGCTCGAATTTTTCGAACGGATAATCACTGGGCACATTGGCTGTTTTTGAAATAGAAGAATCAATCCACTTTTGCGCGGCTGCTTGGATATCAACATGTTGCTCAGGGGTGACTGCATCTGAAGTGATAAAATAATCGGGTAGTTCAATATCATTCCCCTCCTCCTTGATATTATTGAGCGCTCTGTAGGCTAATAATTCATACGAATAGACATCGACTTTTTCTTTCGTTTTTCGCCCCAGCTTAATAATGTTGCGCGCATAATGATGAGCAAAGCTCGGCTCAATGCCATTACTGGCATTATTAGCAACCGACAAACTGATGGTGCCTGTGGGGGCAATGGAACTGTGATGCGTAAAACGTGAACCTATTTTCTGAAGGTCTTTTATTAACTCTGGAGCTTCTTCTGCAAGCTGCTGCATATAGCGACTGTACTTTGCGTGTAGAATTTTTCCTTTTACTTTGTCGCCAAGCTTATAACCATCAACCGCTAATTCTGGGCGTTGGCGGAAGTGTGCTTGAGTGAGTGCAAACTCTTCTTCCATAATGGGCGCAGGGCCTTTTTCTTTTGCCAGTTCAAGTCCTTGCTGCCACCCCACTAATGCTAATTGGCGAGTGACTTCTTCAGTGAACAGTTGCGAGGCTTCATCGCCATATTTCATACCGAGCATAGTAATGGAAGAACCTAACCCTAAATAACCCATACCGTGACGGCGTTTATGACGAATCTCGTATTCTTGCTCGGGTAAAGGTAAGCCGTTTATTTCAACGACGTTATCGAGCATGCGGGTAAATACAGCAACCACCTCTTGAAATTTTGCCCAGTTAAACTGGGCCTGTGGGGTGAAAGGCTGATCGACGAATACCGTTAAATTAATAGATCCCAATAAACAGCTGCCATGAGGCGGCAAAGGCTGTTCTCCACAAGGGTTAGTAGCGCGGATATTTTCACAGAACCAGTTGTTATTCATCTGATTCACTTTATCAATAAGAATAAAACCGGGCTCGGCAAAATCATACGTCGACGCCATAATCACATTCCACAGTTTTTGCGCTGCAATTGTGCGGTAAACCTTGCATGCAACCTGGTCTTGGTCGTTAACGATATAGTCTTTACTGATCGGCCAGTCTTTCCAAATAACTTGCTGGCTGTTGGTGAGATCTAAGTCTTCGCGCTGCTGTTCTTTTTCACATAATGGAAACACCAAGGGCCAGTCGGCATTGGTTTTTACTGCGTGCATAAACTCGTCAGTAATTAATAGCGACAAGTTGAACTGACGCAAGCGACCGTCTTCGCGCTTGGCTTTAATAAAATCTAATACGTCGGGGTGGGAGACATCAAACGTCGCCATTTGTGCGCCACGACGACCACCTGCAGACGAGACGGTGAAACACATCTTGTCAAAAATATCCATAAATGAGAGTGGGCCGGATGTATAAGCGCCTGCACCATTTACAAACGCATCCTTTGGTCGCAAGGTCGAAAACTCGTAACCAATTCCACACCCTGCTTTAAGGGTTAACCCTGCTTGCTGCACTTTATCTAAAATACCCTGCATCGAATCCTCAACGATGCCAGACACAGTACAGTTTATGGTCGATGTCGCTGGCTTATACTCAGAGGCACCCGCATTCGACATAATTCGACCAGCAGGAATCGCGCCGCAACGCATGGCCCACTCAAACTTCTTCTGCCATTTAGCTTGTAATGTTTTATTCTTTTCGACCTCTGATATGGCAATAGCAACCCGTTTAAAAGTGGCATTGATATCAGTATCTAGCGGATCTCCCTGAGCCGTTTTTAATCGGTATTTGCTGTCCCAAATATCCTTGGACGCATCTTGCAGTGGTAAGACAAAAGCCTCAACCCCCTCAAGCCGAGGCTTTTGCTGCTCTTGCTTCGAGCCAACCAACTGGTCACCGATCAATTCTTCACTCATAACCTTATCCCTTGGAATAATCCACCTAAAAAACGAACATAACACCACATATAGTGCTAAAGACGAACTAAAGATACTAGATATAGACCTAGTGAAAATTGATCTAGGTTAATAATTTTATAATTTCATACTCTTTTGATTGGAATTGGAGATTCTTTGATTTCGATCAATATCGCGGTTTTATTATTTTTTAGGTAGGTAGATATTAATTGAGAATCCTGTTGCAAAAGGTTTCAACTCAACTGTCCCCAATAGTATTTTTACTATTTGATTATGCAGTATGTACATCCCTAAGCCAGAACTCCCTTTCTTACGATTTTTACCGGTGAAAAATGGCACAAAGATATTTTCTTGCTCTGCCTCACTTAGTCCTCGCCCATTATCACTATATTCAATGCAAATATAGTTATCATCCTCTGAAAGATTAATCGTAATGAGGCCTTCTTTAATTTCAGCTGAATAAGCATGGCAATAGGTATTCCCATACAAGCGTAAAATCACATCAGAAAGCACATCATAGTCGCTGCATAGTGTATTAATGCCATTAGTAGTTACATTAATATCTAATAGAAAAGTCGAATTATTTTCTTTTATTTGAGCTTTAAAATACCCTAATAAATCCTTAAAAAAGCAGTCTGTGATAATGTTAGTAAAATTTAAATCTTTTCGAGTATCAATACTATGTCGCAGGTCCTTTAACATTGAAGACATCACTCTGGTATTTTTCGAGACTAATACCATCGCTTCTGTAATCATATTCAATGCCTCTGAAAGCTCATCTTTTTTTAGACAGCCTTCATCTAAGTCTGTTGATATTTTTAATAGATTATCTTTTATTAAATCTTCCGTGGTTACCATCACCCCTAGCGGCGTATTAAACTGGTGTGAGATGCCAATGACCAACTGAGTCAGTGAATTTAACTTTTCTTGTTCACTCGCTAGCCTTAAGATTTCCGCTTGCTTTTGTTCACTGACATCTAACAAGGAGCCTTCAATCTCTACTACTGCCCCATACTCATCTCTAATAACTAACAATGAAAGATTGTAATATTTTTCACCATCATATTTGATAATAATATCTTTAAGCTCATCACTGGCCAGTAAATTTTTATAGTCACTAAATGTTAATCTATCTTGTAAGAACTCTTGAATATCTTCGTACTTATTAATTAAAGCATTGGCTTTTTCATTATTAAAAAACTGATTATTTTTCCTTTCATAACGAAACAACCCTACTGGAGATTTTTGAAATAAATCTTTATATTTTTCTAAATTCTTAATGGCACTCTGCTGAGCAAGTCTTAACTCTCTCGATAACCTGATTTGAATTTCTCTCATCGTCTCAAAACGGTAAGCCAATCCCACCGAGAGCATAAGCATTTCTACTGCATTGCCATACAAATTAGCATAAACAGTAAACATGTTAGACGGGATGACACCTAAGACTCTGGCAGCATTAATTGAATTTCCAGCAATAAAGAATACCCAAGCAAAAGTGAAGTACTTAGCTTCCAATACGCCTGTTTTCCAAAGGTAAGTAGATGATCCTAAATACAGTACCGTTAACAATAACTGTATTAATACCAATATTTGAATACTTTGAGAGTAACTTAATAATAACGAAGCCATTACCGAAATAACTGATATTACGATACAGGCTAATAATACCCTCCTCCCCCATACGCCCCGGTGGTTTAATTGCAAAAAACTGCCAAAAAACATTGTTGCGGCCAGAAATCCCCCTGCGGATGCCACAGGCGTCATATAGCGATTAAGCCATTCGTATTCTGGCCATAGCCTATAAAACCCTTGCCCGGTATAGGCTAATGCCGATAAGAATACAATGAAAACGAAAAGGCAATAATATAAATAACTCCGCTCTTTTAAATATACAAATAGCATTAAATTATATAAGAACATTGCTATTGAAATGCCAAAATAGACACCATGAGTTATGTTTTCAAGCGAGATTTCTTGAGCATAACGTTCGACATTAACCGTCGACAAAGGCAATACCATAGAGCCGCTTGTTTGGGCTCTAATGAGTAAGGTTAACTCTTTGTTGTTATCTTGATGGTGAGAAATGACGAAGTTTTTATTTTTAAGCTCTCTAGAATTAAAGGGCCTCGAGTCTCCAGTTTCCACATGCTTTATCAACTGGTTATCTTTTAGTATGAAAAAGTCTACATAGTCCAATAAGGGGTAACGTATTTCAAAAAATCGAGTATGATTTTCTATATATTGAACCTTAGTTTTAAACCAAAATGAACTTTTGGTTATTCCCAAGTTTAAATCCGGTGTTTCAATAGGCGCCCAAGCATTAGAAGCCATCACTTGCTGCCAAGTGAATTCACTTTGGCTATCTTCTAATATTTGAGAATGGGCTACTAAGGAAATATTGTCTGTATTATCGAGTTGAATACTCTCAAGCTTAATACTCTCGCTGACGTTATCGCCATATTGGGCATGAGTCGCTAACGATAGAAGAACCAGTATTAATGCAATAAAATGACGATTATTCCACCCTCGTAACATTCAATTTCTCTCATGATGACGACACCTTATTTATTAGGTTAGTTAGCATTTGATTATTCCTCCATTTATTGAGACGTTATCGTCTAAGAAAATGCTGACTTTCATCCCTCCAAAGTAGATATTTATTGCGGATAATCTGAGGTGAGTACAATTAAAAAAGAAGGTCGTTATCAAAAAAATAATAAGCGCTATAGCTTAGATCACTAAAGTTTAGCGTAATAGCGCTTAATAAATCAGCGAATCGCGTCTAATTCTTGAATTCCATCCATCATCGCTAAATGGGTATCCAGCATAAGCTGATCTACATCGTCTAGCGTTAGCCCCTTGGTCTCTATCGGCGCCAATACTTTAATATGTGACGTTCCGTTATCTAATCGATCAAGACTGAAGCCTTCGAGGTAACTGCTCGTACAAACAGGAATAATAGGAACCCCAGCATTCACGGCGGTGACAAATGCCCCTTTTTTAAACGGCAGCATGTTTTTACCATGATTGCGGGTGCCTTCGGCAAAGAACCAAATGGACGTATTTTTAGTAGTGAGGGCCTTTTTAGTCGTTTCCATCGCTTCCATCGCTTTTTTACGATTACCGCGATCGACCAAAACATTTCCCGCTAGCCAGTACACCTGACCAAAAAACGGCATCCACTTTAAACTCTTTTTACCCAAGCTCACCATACGCTTAGGCACAATAGAGCCTACTATGAACAAATCCCAATTACTTTGGTGGTTAGCAACAACAACGCAAGGCTCATGATTGATCATAATCTCAGCGTTATGATGTTTGATTTTCACACCAATAATTCGACGACCTATCTGCGAATATATTTGCGCTAAGATTCGGCTATTACTGTGGTGGAATGGGCGAAAGATAATGATGCAGAAAGCAATTAAAGAGCTGATCACAAAGTGACAGGCTAATAATATATAACGGAAAATTGAAAGCATAAGTATTGCTGACCTATTTGATTTATTTTATCAGCATACAGATGTTTACCAAATAAACCTAGAGCCAAATCAACAAACACGCAGCTAGTATTCAATATTTAACTCATACTTTAGCACTACCGCCAATAATGAGAGGGAAAATTCCTTTTCGCCCCCTTATCTTACTTATCTAGACTTCACGATTAAAACTGATATCCCAACGATACACTCAGATTAGTTAAATCAACGTCACTATCCAGCGGAGCATACTTATATTGAGTGCCAACCGTCACTTGCTCAGCTACTTCATAAGATGCACCTACGCCATAACTAAATTCTCCAGAAGTTTCACTAGCACTCATCCCCGCAAGCTCAACGCCGATAACCATTGATTCGTAAGCAATACGACCAAAAACTTCCATCTTTGGTATAATTTCATAGCCAACTTTCGTACCGATAGAGAGACTACTAAGGGTCGTCGTCATGGTGCCAAAACCTGTTTCAGTTTCATCAGATAAATATTGGTTGTAGCCTAACTCTGCACCTACGGTCAGTGGTCCTTTATCGAATATTTGATAACCGCCCAATAGGCTAATACTTGTATCAGTGGCATTGTCACCATCACTTTCCATTTTGGTTTGTCCCAACGCACCTTCGACATAGACCTTGCTTAAATCTGCGCATGCAGAAAAGGTAAATAGAGAAGTAATAACGGCTGATGCTAAAGTAAGGTTTTTCATTATATTTTTATCCTGTTTCATTCCATTTAAGTAAAACAAATCGTTGTTTGCTTCGACTGGAATTAGATTAACAACAGGCTATGTACTGAAACTGAACGTAAAATGAACTGAAACTGAATGAAGTAATTTATAGAAATTAAATTACAATTTCGACTTTCAAACCTCCCAAATTTGATTGACCTAGGTGCAACTTACCTTGGTATTGGTCAACGATATCCACCACCATGGCCAAACCGATTCCTTGACCTTGCTGCTTCTGATCAGCCCTCACACCTCTGCGTAGGATATCTGCAATGACATCTTCGTTTATGCCCTGACCATTATCTTCCACTAATATGCGACAGCGCATGTGATCCCCCTCTGGTGTGCGCTCTACTTCATTAGTTAAGGCTAAGCGAATTAATCCATCGCCGTATTTAGCCGCGTTATCTAACAAATTACCGACAATTTCCATTAAATCGCCTTTAGCGCCTTTAAAAACCACCCCTGGATCAGTATCAACATCAATGCACTGTAGGGTTTGTTGATAAATTTTTTCAATCGCGTTCGCTAAGCTTTCTAACAAAGGTAATACTTCAATCACTTGCTGCACAGATTGCGGCCCAACATGAGAAGCTCGCTGTAACTGGTGTTGCACAATGTCATCCATACGAGCTACTTGCTGGGCTAAAGCATCAACATGAACCGTGTCGACCTGTCTTGATAGCGAAAGCGCAGAAGATTCCGTAGATTTGCTGGATTGTACAAGGTGGTACTTATCCACCAAGCCGCGAAGCACCGCTAACGGAGTTTTTAAGCTATGTGCGAGATTCGCTAAGGTATTGCGATAACGCGTATGCTGGCGTTTCTCATGCTGTAATAATCGATTCAAATTGACCGCGACCCCCGTCAATTCTTTAGGGTAGTAACCACTTAACTGGGATGTTTTACCCGTTTCGATCAGGTTTAAGTCATGTTCCAACTGCTTGAGTGGAGATAGCCCCCAATACAAGGTGAGAGTAAATACAGCTAATAAAATCAGCGCCAATAGGCCTAACCCCAGCCATAGAGACATTCGATACTGACTCATACTGTGTTCTAGTCGGGCCGAGTGCTCAGCAATGATTAGTGTATAGCGTTGTAATTGATTGCTCTCTAATTCCCATGCAACCCCAAGACTGGTATAGAAAAAAGACTGCTCAGCAATGACAAGCTGCCCTTGCCACTGCTGACCCGGTGGCTGCATGAAAGATTGATTAACAAATCCTTTATCATAGCTCTGGGCTGAGCCCGAACGCCAAACTTCTTCACCTTGATCATTGATGATGATGGCAATACTGCCCGAATCGAGCTGATTCAACTTAGGGAAATTTAACGCAGCGGGTAAGGAGATGTGCTCTTCTTTAAACTCAGCAACCCCTAGTACTAAATACATTTGAGTCTGCAGACGATCTTTTAAATCGGTTTGCAAGCTGCGCTTAAAGGCTTGATCAAGAATTAATGCGGTAATGATAACAAAGAGGGTTAAAACGAGACCGCTGCTATAAAGAATGCGTCTACGTAACGAATATGGGGATTTTAAAACCCTATAATCAGACTGCAACATCAAACCGATAACCCTGGCCACGGATATTAGCAATCGGTTTTAAGGTCGATTGCGGATCAAGCTTTTTACGTAAACGGCGTACAAACACTTCAATCACATTGCTGTCATGCTCAGTATCGTCATCATAAATGTGATCGGTCAACTCACTTTTAGATAATATTTTTCCGGGATTGAGCATCAGATACTCGACCAATCGATATTCATAAGCCGTTAAATCGATGGCGCTATCATGCAAAAAAACACGCTTTAAACAGGTATCTAATGACAGTGGCCCAAAAGCTACTTTAGGGTGTGCCATACCTGAAACCCTGCGTTGCAAAGCATTTAAACGGGCAAGCAATTCAGCTAAATGATAGGGTTTAACCAAATAGTCATCAGCGCCTGCTTCTAAACCGGCGACTTTATCTTCCCAATTATCTCGGGCCGTTAAAATTAATATCGGGAAATTTTTATTCTGAAATCGCAGCTTGCTGACCAGCTCAATGCCATTGAGTTTAGGTAAACCAACGTCAACAATGGCCATATCAATGGGAAACTGCGTGCCCATATACAAGCCTTCTTCACCGTCGGGCGCCCAATCAACCGCATAGCCAGAATGTTCTAATGCTTGAATTAATTGCTCTGCAATACTGTGATCGTCTTCGACTACTAGGATGCGCATGGTTACTCGATTACCAGCCCAGTTTTTCGATGCACCAAGACGGTTTTCATCACGCCCTGCGGACTAAGAATTTTGATTCGATACACCGGCTGTAATGTTTCACTGCCATCCACCAGCCCCTCTTCACTGACTAGCTCATCAACCTTCTCTTGGGCGACAACTTTACCAGGAGCATGGGCTTGCGCAACGTCTAACGCGAATTTAATAGTGACTTCAACTGCCTCATCATTGGCCGATGCGAACATATTAACCGACACCATAAATATCATAATCAAGGGCATCACGAAAAACGATAAGAATGACTTAATGAGGGGGACAGAAAATAACTTGGGCATAAAAAAGTACTCACGGAAATATAACAATTATAAACCATGATACCTGTGATTGGTGTTTGAGTTAAAGTTTCTTCTTATGTCATGCTCAAATCATTTGATTTTAGAGATACTGAAAGCCATTTATTTCAGCACACCGTCGCACCGAGCTTAGGCCGTATTTATTGACTGGCTTGGTAGACTTTTTTAAAGGTATCCCAATCTGGGTCTTCATCAGCAACAACCTCAATAGGAAAACCATTTTTAGGCGCGACCAGCTGATTCAAATCGTTTTTTATATGTTCTAAATCATCACTATAAACAACCCATTGATTAACACCATCATGAGTGATGACCATCGCTATAATTGTATGTCCTTGTTTTTCGAACTGCAGTTGTAGCTGATGATGGAACATTTCAATTTGCTGCATCTCTTGAGCGCACGGATAACCATTACTTTCATCACGAGCATGCGCATGCCAAGCAATTTGAACACAAATAGGAAAAAGGCCACTATCGGCTGTTTCTTGCCAATCTTCACGACTGTGAATGGTAATAGGCAGATCATTGAGAGTGCCATCTGCAACCACCCAGCGATTATCCAACTTCATACTCTTTTCCTACGTCCGTGATCATTCAGTCAGACTAGCTTATTTATGCAAAAAAGCAAAAAAGACTCTTATCTTCATTCGAAATCAATCTAATAACATTCTATTCGTCAACTATAACCTGATCCTACCCAATACAGCCTTCCCCCTCCAACCAGCCCCATTTAGCGATCAATATTGATATGCCAAGACTTTGTTCTTTAGGGAACTACAAGGATGTTCGAGCATTAATCACCGACGCTGACAAAGCATGCTGTTTGCCAAAGAAAACGGCCGGAATCCCCTAGCCTGGGCTATCGAAGCAGAGTAATATAGAATCCCCTCTTTATTATTGCTTACACCGTTATTATGCTACCCAGTAAAATCGTCTTATTAATTGCCGCCATAATCATCATTATCTTTTTGGCCGCCTACGCCTTCCACCTTAAAAATAAGGTAAAAGCTTTGGCGCAAGAACAAAAGATTAAAGATGAAGCAGAACGCCTATTGGCTCAGCAGAATTTGGATAAGCGCAATAACGGCATCATCTCTGACATTCGTTTCATTGCGCAATCGCTCATTTCAGAACAATGTGAAATGACAGAAGCTGTTTTGCGTATCCACCATTTAGCCGACGCATTAGACAATGATATTATGCTGCAGGATCAATTCTCAAGCATTCACCAACATTTTCTCGCCTGCAAAGATATGGCTATTAAAGATGCTTATAAAGAGTTGCCGAAGAAGTTGCGCTTTCAGCAAGACCAGAAACGCTTTCGCTTAGAAGAGGCGAATAACAGTGACGTATTAAACGAAGCAAAATTGATCACCCAATATGCATTTACTAACTTGAAGAATTTGCACTAATTTTTAACCATAAAATTCAACATAAATAGCAACAAAACAATAAGGGAAAACTCGCCATGAACTTTTCTGTAAAAGCATTTATTATCTCGTTAGCACTGACTTTCAGCAGTCTGAGCTTTGCGGACTGGACACTACAGCAGCCTTCTAGCATTCATTTTTTGACCAGTAAAAATACTCATATTACTGAAATTCATCATTTCAAAAAGTTTGCTGGCACGATTAATAAAGCGGGTCTTGCCAAATTAACAATAGACCTTGCCAGTGTCGACACCCGCATTGCTATTCGCGATCAGCGCATGCAAGAACACTTATTTGAAAGCGCTCGCTTTAGCCAGGCCAGCTTTGAAGCTGAAATTCCAGCCACAGTACTGGCTAAGGTGAATAATGGCCAACAAGTTCAATATGAACTAAAAGGGAAAATTTCTCTTCATGGCGAACAGGCTGAAGCCCATTGCCAAGTAATGATTAGCCCTAATAAAGACCAAACGATTACCGTATCCAGTATAACCCCTATGCTAATCGCTGCTGAAAGCTTTAACCTAGTTGCTGGCGTTAATAAGCTGAAAGAACTTGCGGGTCTTAAATCGATTACTTACACCGTACCGCTTACGTTCAGCCTGTCATTTAAAGCCGACTAATTTAATATTATGCCTGCTAAAGCTTTAATATTTGACTCAGGAGTGGGGGGATTCAGTGTTCTTCAACACATCCGCAACGCCGTTCCTGGGCTAGAAACAAGTTATTTAATGGATAACAAGCTTTTCCCTTACGGCATTCAGCCCGACGATGTTCTTATCGAGCGAATCGTATCACTATGCCAACAGGCCTGTGCTGTCGAGCCGATCGATATCATCGTTATCGCCTGCAATACTGCCAGCACACTCGCACTGCCAGCTTTACGTGAAGTATTTGACATTCCTATTGTCGGGGTTGTACCTGCCATCAAAACCGCTGCCCAGCGCAGTGAAAATCGGCATATAGCCCTATTAGCAACGCCTGCAACGATTGATCGCCCCTATATTGACCAATTAATTACTGATTATGCGGGTGATTGTAAAGTCGATAAAATTGGCAGCAGCGAGCTAGTCGTTCTGGCCGAAAATTATTGGTTTAGTGGTCAGTTAGATAGCCTAGCGTTAAGCAGCATGCTATTGCCATGGATAAAAGCTGAAGGTCTGGACCAAGTTGTTCTTGGCTGCACTCACTTCCCTCTATTGAGCGATCAAATCTCTAAGCTATACCCTCATATTGGACTGATTGATTCAGGCCAAGCTATCGCAAGTCGTTTATGTTTTATTTTGCAACAGCTCGGCCATGACTTAGAGGCGCTGCAAAACCCCAGTAAGCAACATTCACTGCTCACAACGGCACCGATTGCCAATAAAGCAGCTTTTTTATCTGCTTGTCAGCGTATTGCACCCTACCAGTCCTTTAACATTATTTGATAATTGCGTAAAATGCGCGGGCATTATGCCTATGCCATAACATTATATTCTGGAGAAGCGATGAAAGCGCTGTCTGATCTTTACTCTCAAGTCATTACTGGACTTGGGGAAGATGTAAACCGTGAAGGGTTAGTCGATACCCCTAAACGTGCCGCTAAGGCAATGCAGTTTTTAACCAGCGGTTATGAGCAGTCTTTGGAAGACATCGTCAATAATGCGGTTTTCGCCAGCGATAATGATGAAATGGTCGTTATCAGTGACATTGAAATGTACTCTATGTGTGAACACCACATGCTGCCGTTTATTGGCAAGGTACATATTGGTTATCTTCCTAATGGCAATGTATTGGGTCTATCTAAATTTGCCCGCATTACCGACATGTTTGCGCGCCGCTTACAGATTCAAGAAAACCTAACCAAGCAAATCGCTGAAGCCGTGCAAGAAATTACTGGCGCCCGTGGCGTTGCCGTTGTCATTGAAGCACGCCATATGTGCATGATGATGAGAGGCGTACAAAAGCAAAACTCTTCAATGTCCACCTCAGTTATGCTGGGATCTTTTAGAGAGTCCCCTGCTACTCGTAGTGAGTTCTTACGTTTGATTGGTAAATAGTAAGACCTATGCCTATTGGCTCCTCACTATGCCCTCATCTATACTGGAGTTACGCGCATAAATGACGGAGCCGACAATTGGCCTGGCTTGATACTTGGTTTAACAGTACCTTTTTAATCGATAGCATTACTTGGACTTGGACGCTGGCTATCTACTCTTTAGGTATCGCTGCGGCTATTGATGCCATTTGGAATGGTCGCACCTCCCAAGGAACTCTAGCTTGGGTTATCGCCCTCACTTTCATCCCTTTCATAACACTACCGCTTTATCTATTTTTTGGCAGTCGAAAATTTCATGGCTATAACAAAGCCCGAAAATCGAGCTTAAAAGTATTGGAACAGCTTCATAGCCAGCAAGAATTATGTGCTAAAGCATACCCTAGTAATAAAAAATCTGACGTCATCACTCCCTTAGAAGCACTGTCTCGCCTGCCACAAAGTGAACAAAACCAAATTCAATTATTAATTAACGGTGAGCATACTTTCGGCTATATATTTCAAGCCATTCAGGCAGCGAAAGATTTCATTCTAATTCAGTTTTATATTGTGAATGATGATGAACTCGGGAAGCGCCTGCAACAAGCCTTAATAGAAAAAGCCAAACAAGGTATTAGAGTTTATTTTCTATACGATGAAATTGGTAGTTCAAGCCTTAAACATCGATATTTAACACCAATGGAAAAAGCCGGTATCGAGTGCAGTCGCTTTAATCCAAGAACATTTAAACGCCGTCTACAATTAAACTTTCGCAACCACAGAAAGCTCGTCGTGATCGATGGGGAGACGTGTTTCATTGGCGGCCACAATGTCGGTGATGAATATCTTGGTCGCGATCCAAGCATTGGCTTTTGGCGTGATACCCACCTACAGATTGATGGCCCGGCAACATTAGCGGCTCAACTATCATTTGTCGAAGATTGGTACTGGGCGCAACAAAAAATTATTGATTTAAATTGGCAGGCATATAACAGCGATCAAAGTAGCAAAGCATTGATTATTGCCAGTGGCCCAGCCGATACAATGGAAACGATGAGCTTAAGCTTTGTGCAGCTTATTCTGTCGGCCAAAAGTAGAGTCTGGATCGCAACCCCCTACTTCATTCCTGATCTAAACGTCATGGGCGCCCTGCAATTAGCGGCCTTAAAAAACTTAGACATTCGCATTTTATTACCAGAAAAAAACGACAACGCAATTATCGCATTAGCCATGCGCAGCTATGTCAGTGAGTTAAGTGAATTAGGGATTGTTTTTTCGCAATACCAGCAAGGATTTATGCACCAAAAAGTCATGCTCATCGATGACAGCTTAAGCTATATCGGCAGCGCTAACTTAGATAACCGCTCTCTGCGCATTAACTTTGAACTTAATGCATTAATTGAATCTGAAAAAATGGCAACTGACGTAGAAACCATGCTGGTACATGATTTTAGCCATAGCAGAGCCTATCCTCAAAATAGCAATCTACTGCTAAATTTAGCGGCAAAAGCCGCCCGTCTATTATCCCCAATCCTTTAATATCGACAGCGATTTAATGTTGAGTTTGGCTCCCGTATTTACGCTATAATACACGCTAATTTTTCTTATTGAGCAACCGTTATGCTTTCTGTCAGTCGCTTATTCCCACTGCTGGCGATCATTGTCGCCGTCTTAGCGTACATCGATCCAGCCCCACTTATGAGCTGGAAATCAACCATAATGCCACTCTTAGCCATGATTATGTTTGCCATGGGACTAACATTACGCAGCAGTGACTTTAAGCGAGTATGGAATAACCCTCAGCCCATCGCACTGGCAATCATTATACAATTTTCAGTTATGCCTATCGCGGCGGTACTGCTGTCAAAAGCATTTGGTTTATCAGACGAGTTAACGATTGGCATGGTTATCGTAGGGGCTTGCGCTGGTGGCACAGCCTCTAACGTAATGACTTATTTAGCCCGTGGTGATGTCGCCCTCTCTGTGAGCATGACACTGGCTTCGACGCTATGGGGTGTTTTTGCAACCCCCTGGATCATCAGCATAACAGCAGGGGAAGTCATCAAAATTGATAGCCAAGGTATTTTATTAAGCCTGATACAAATGGTGCTAATCCCTATCGTTGCAGGTTTTTTAATCACACACTTCCAACCAAACTTTGCCAATAAAATTAATAAGTACTTAGCCGACATTGCGAGTGGCTTAATTTTATTAATTATCGCAATTATCGTTGCTTTAAATGCCGAGGAAATAGGAACTCTAGGCTACGGCGTATTTGCTGCAGTCGCTCTGCACAACATCATTGGTTTAATCAGTGGTTATGCCGCTGGCAAACTCACCCGCCAAACCGAAGTCACCTGCCGCACACTAGCAATAGAAATCGGCATGCAAAACTCAGGTTTAGGAGTGGCTTTAGCGCTTAAATACTTTGGGCCATTGGCCGCGTTACCTGGCGCTGTTTTCAGTATTTGGCACAATATCAGTGGTGCGATTTTAGCAGGATTATGGCGCTGGCAAACAGATCTAAAAATACGAGCCGCTGAGCAACAACGCAGCATGCCTGTTAAGCCTTTTGATCCATCAAAAGGCTAACGGCGGCTTTGGGATTCAATTATAACTTAGGTTCTTTGGGCTTCGCTATAGGTGCAAGCTCTTTAACAGCAGGGTCAAAGACATACTGAACCGTAAAGCTCCAACGCTGTCCTTTTAACGCAGGAGGGCGAGGCACGGCTTCTAGCGCCAAACGTAGACGTCGCTCTACCTCCTGCACTAATATTTTGGAAGTATCCGTCGTTTTATTAACGACATTTAACAAGCTTGCGCTTTGATCAGTCGCAAAGGTTAATTTAACAAGTCCCTGATGAGAAAACTGCTTCGCCCAAGGCGGGTAAACGACACTTTCATTAATCTTACTCTGCAGCTGCCAAAGGTATAATTGCTGATAATAATCCTGCATCGCAAGATCATGTTGCAAAGTTTTTTGCTTTTGTTTTTCAGCTAATTTCTGTAAATCTTTTTCATTATTGCTTTGCTTCTTTTTTTCTAAGCTATTCGTTTTATTCTGCTGCTTTCGCTTCAATGCCTCGGCTTGCTTTTTCTGAACTAATAAACGCTTTCTTTCTTGTGCCTCTTCCTCAGATTTTTGCTTTGCCAATGCTTTTTTCTTATTAATCTCATCTTGTTTCTGCTTTCTTAGCTCTTCAGCAATTAACAGCTCCTGCTGTCTTTTAGCCTTTCTTTTCTCTTCCTCGCTAACAAACCAAGTACTTACTTCAGCGATTCGATCGGCACTTACGCTGTTATCCACTTGCGCTAACAATGCTGCTTCTGGCGCTATGCTGCCTTCAATTTTTTCTCTAAAAATGCGATTTGGAGAGAATTTCCCCAACCAGGTATTTAATAGATAAGAATATAATTTTCTGTTTTCAGTGCTAACTACCGGATGAGAATTGAAATGTATGCGAGTTCCAGAACCGGGTACATAATCTATTATTACTTCATCACCAGCACGTAAACTGTTCAGTGGAAATTCTGTAAAACTAACAATTGCTTTAGCCAACTCAGGGTCGACATCAATAGAATTATTAATGGCAATATTATTTTGCCACTGAGCCTTCCACTTTCGTGCAGACCAGCGTTTAGCAACAACCTTTATTTTCATTTGCTGAGCTTGATTATCAGCTAATAATTTCAACGCATCATAAGATGTGTCTGCAACATAAAGACTGGCGATGTAATACTCTTTACCCAGCTCTTGATAAATTGCAGCACCTTTAACTTCTAAGGCTAATGTATGGTCAGAATAAGAATTAATTCCAACAACTAATATAAGGGAACAGATAAAACGATAAACAGAACAAATCATAGGCTTAACTCCTAGTTAAAGACCAATGGCAATAAAAAAACGGCCATTAAATGACCGTTATTTCATAAACAACTATATTAATACTTGTGAACGATCTTAATAGTATCATCGACATCCATCGCGTCGATATAACCGATTAAGTTGGGATTATTAGCGATCAGCGCTTTAACCTCGTCCACAGATTGTGCTTCTTGAGGAAGCTGCGCTTTCCCCGAAAAACGTAATCTTGACCAGTACCGACTTAGTTGACTTTCTGTTTTAGACAAAAACCCACTATTAAACTCATCACGCAAGTAATGACCTTGCTTGAGGTTTAATGGCTTCACTACCGTGCCATCCGGAAAGTTTTTCACTTTTGACAAGAAAATACGTTCAACTAAATCCTTATCGATACTGGTATAACTATTGTTATTCTTAAGGCTAACAATCACCGCAATCTCTGCGTGAGTCAAGGAAGCTAGAACAGGGGTTAGTAATAAAACACTAACCATTAAGCGATTTAAATATTTCATAATTCTATCCTTAAAAGATCACATCAACGGCAAAGCTGTACAACATAGCGTGATCGCCTTTCTCACCCTGGTGTACTAGTTCATCATGGTACTGAGCTTCTAATTTTAGCGCTGTATTCACATCATAATCATAACGCAAACCCAACGTAACACTCTCATCTTCACCTTGTAAGTTTAGTGCTTCCTGTAACTTACCAGAGTCACCACTGTTCAGTACATCACGGGAAGTAGAGTAGGTTAAATGCGTTGTTGTGCTACCCATTCGCTTAGCAACAGACGTTAACCAAGCACGGTTATCAACCAACAAACCACTTTCATATTCAGTCGCCGTTACTTCAGCAATGAAACTGTAGTTACCGTTATCATAAGTAATCGCAGCATTGTAGAAATCTGCAGCATGGCCATCAAAGACAAATTCTTCAGCAGTATCTACATCCAACTGATACTGACCAGCAAGTAAAGCGGCCGAGCTTTGCCCTTGATCGATACGGCGTAAATTATTGTCTTTTGCCGCTTGAGCAGGGTCTGTGCCTGTCATAACTGCAAGCTGATAAGCAGTACTTGTTTCAACCTCCAACGTCATTTCTGTACGCTGGCCACCTAAACGAAAACCCCAATCGCCATACGTTGAGTTAAGCGAGATACCCGCCATATTTCTAAGATCAGCTTTATAGTCTTCGTCAAAAATATTCAACTCATCAGTTAAACGACCGTAGTTAATCTGAATACTGCTATCTAAGCTGCCAATAGAAAAACGTTGAGTGAAATCAACACCATCAAAAGAGGAGAACGGAATATTATAAATATCAGAAGGTAGGCGAACCCAGTTGTAGGCATAGCCCACTTCTAAAAACTCTGAATAATAAAAGAATGGAATTCGTAAACGCCCCATACGAGCCGTAAAGTCTTCCGTTGCTTGATAAGAAACAAAAGCCCACGCAGCTTCTGTTTTAAAGTCATCAGTTCCACGAGAAACTAGCTGCCCTGTCGCAGTCGTTTTATCGTTAACCTGTTTTGTAACCTGCAAAGCAAGAATAGTATCTTGTTTAAAGTTACCTTCCCCTTCAAAGCCTTCAATAGTTACATTGTCGTTATCTAATACTCCGACACCGACACTCATGAAGCCGTAGATATTTAAATCACTGCTTTCTGCATGAACCGTTGACGCAGCTAATACAAGTATAGCAATCGCCGAACGCATTAATGATAATGTACGCATTATTTACCTCCTATTTCTAAGGGGCGCATTCTATGCTTTTTTATTAATAAAGTCGTACCATTTCTAATAAACAAGTAGTAGATATGAAGATTAAGGGGAACTTTTACTCATTTCTGTGGACGTGAGCACATAATGTACAATACTCGCGATTAAGGAAGAGGTTTACCGAGGCAGATTAAACGAAAAAACCCGAAGCACTTTTGCTTAAAAAGTACTTCGGGTTTTATAAATAGTGGCGGTGAGGGAGAGATTCGAACTCTCGAACGGTTACCCGTTACACGCTTTCCAGGCGTGCGCCTTCGGCCACTCGGCCACCTCACCTTAATCTATCAGCCTCATCGGCTGCAGATGGCGCGTACTATACGTAGTCGACTGTTTTGCGTCAACCCTGCAGCGCCAGTTTTATCTAAACTTTTGTTTTTAAAAGACTTTCTTCAATGCTTAAATATTAATGAGCCGCCTATAATGACTGCAGAAATTAATATCCTGCAAAATTAAATACTTAAAGGCCAATCTTGGACATAATCAGCCATTTCTAATATTGGTGGCGTTTTCAATTTACAACTCACATGGCCAATATAAATAAAACCCAATACCTCTTCGTTGCTGTGTAAGCCTAATGATGCCTTCACATGATCATCAGAAACCATTTCACCGGTACGCCAAATAGCCCCCAAGCCCATTGCATAAGCCGCTGTCAGTATGTTTTGAATGCCAGCACCTACCGCCAGACGCTGCTCCACTGCTGGCACCTTTGCATTTTCTTGTATATTAGCAATAGCCACAATCATCAGCGGAGCACGCTGCGGCATATTCTTTAACTTAGCGACTTTTTCTTCTGCCAAATTGGCATCTTTTTTTAATCCAGCTTCTGCAAAGACCTGCCCAAGCGCGACCAGACCCTGGCCTCGTATCGTAAGATAACGCCATGGCCGCATCCAAGCATGATCAGGCGCCCTAAAGGCTGCAGAATACAACTGCTCAACTTGCTGCTGACTAGGACCCGGACCGGTAAGCTGGGCAACGGAAACTCGTTGAGTTATCGCGGTTATTGCATCCATATAATCAATTTCTGTCATTTAGTATTGAGTGAATTTATGATTGCGGACATTTTAAGCGCATTTAATATTTAAAAGCACGAAAAAACTCCATCACTGCGCTTGCCTATTGGCATCGAATAAGGGTAAATAGGCGTCAAATATTTTGATATAGACGCTATGAGTACAGAGAAAGATATCCCAGATTTCAGTGAAACCAGCATGCCAATGCAAGATTATATTGCCCGCGTTTTAGGCTATGCCGCGGCAGGCATCACACTAATGATAGGAACAATCATTGGTTATTTTCCCGGTAAAATTCTGTGGGTCGCCTTGATCGCCCTAATCTACCCTCATTTGCTTCAATATTTTACCCGCTCATTCAGAACACGCCACCCCTATGGAACACGCCAAATTTTAATTCATGGTGATGCTATCTTGTGCGGATTAATGCTGGCTGTTATTGGCTTTCCTCTTGAGCTGACTGTATTGTTTTTAATTATGATCAATACTAGCTTCATTGTTGTGGGTAGCATTACTGCTTGGACCTTCTGCGTTATTTCACTATTCATTGGTGCAGCGCTAGGAGTACTAAGCTTTGGCTTAACACTGGCGGAAGATATACCGACAGAAGTGTTCATCGCAGCCTCACTAGGGGTCGGCATGCACCTGGCGATTACCGCCTTCAACTCGCACCGCCAAGCCCGAGATTTAATGCGATTAAAACGCAAATTCCAAGGCCAAGTTGAACGCTTTCAGCAATTATCCCACAAGGTTTCCAAATATATATCCCCTCAAATTTGGGAATCAATATTCTCTGGCCGCAAAGAAGTTCGCTTAGAAACTCAGCGTAAAAAATTGGTCGTTTTCTTCTCAGACATCGTTGGCTTCACCGCCCTATCTGAGCAGATGGAAGCGGAAAGCTTAACCGATGTGCTTAATACTTACTTAACCGAAATGTCTAAAGTCGCCCTTAAACACGGCGGAACCATCGACAAATTTATCGGCGATAGCGTTATGGTATTTTTTGGCGATCCAAAATCAAATGGCACCAAACGCGACGCCCTTGCCTGCCTATCAATGGCAATCGACATGCGTCGCCACATGCAAATTTTACGTAAGAAATGGATAGAACAAGGCATCAAAACCCCCCTGCAAATCCGCATGGGCATTAATACAGGCTATTGCACCGTAGGAAACTTTGGCACTGAGAGCCGCATGGATTACACCATCATTGGTCAAGAAGTAAACTTGGCCAGCCGCTTGGAAAGCAATGCTGAAGCAGGAGAAATCTTAATCTCTTTTGAAACCTACAACCTCGTAAAAGACAAGATCATGTGCCGACTAAAAGGCAAAGTCGAAATGAAAGGCTTTTCGCAACCGGTCGCAACGTACCAGGTCATCGACTTCCGTCGCGACCTAGGCTCCAACCCCAGCTTTATTGAGCACGACTCTGAAGGTTTCTCTTTGTATTTAGATACTCAGAAAGTAAAAAGCTATGACAAAGATCGTATCGCCGATGCCTTAGAAAGTGCGGCGAAAAAGATACGCGATAGAATCATAGTTTAATGCCTGCAAGCCCAATGCAGGCAAAGGGCTTTTAAGCTTACGATGACTATTGGCGAATGGTTCTAAAGTTAACCGCCAGCTTATTTACATCAGAGCTGCGCATTGGATTAATATCCAAACCACCACGACGCACATAACGCGCATACACAGTTAACGACTCAGGCTGACAGCGTGTCCATATATCCCAAAACGTGCGCTCGACACACTGCTCATGAAAATCTTGATGAGTTCGCAAAGAAACTATGTAGGTTAACAAAGACTTCTCATCAATATGTGCGCCCTTATACTCTATATAAATAGAGCCCCAATCTGGCTGCCCCGTAACCGGACAATTAGATTTTAATAGATGACTGACCAAGGTCCCTTCAAACTCGCCGGTATCATCGCCAGTGGCCAGCGCTAGAACCTCAGGATCTAATTCGTACTTATCCATTGTGATATCAAGATCATCAATGCAAACCGATTTTGGCTCGACAGGAAAGCAATGCTGAAGCGATAAAATAGTCACCACGACTTTACCACCTGCGGCCGCCGATAAATCCTTTTGCATTCGCAGTTCAACCATTTCTTTATTGGCAAACCGCGTTTGATTGTAAGAATTCAGATACAGCTTGAAAGATTTTGATTCAATCAAAAACGGACTGGTCGCTGGCAAGCGAAACTCAGCCATAGCAACCTGAGGAATACCCTTGTCATTAAGCCAAGACACCTCATAACCATTCCACACATCCTCACCAAAAAATGGCAATGAGTCACGCTCAATACCAACCGACTTCCAACCCTCTGCACGAGAGATTGGAAATAATAATGCCGGATCATAACGATCAATATAAGCCGAATTCTTGCCTAGCGGATTATTTTCACTGTGTACCGATGCCATAAAACTACCTTAACCTTAAATATAAACAGAGCGGATTCGTGCGCCTATACATCAGCTGCGCATACCCGTGCCACGCTTCAATAACCAAACACTAATACTGGACAACACCACAATAAAAGCCACCAGCATAGCAATCGACAATCCGACATTAACATCGGAAATTCCCAAGATCCCATAGCGAAAACTATTCACCATATAAAGAATAGGATTCAACTTTGAGACATCCTGCCAAAACTCAGGCAATAATGAAATCGAATAAAACACACCCCCTAAATAGGTTAGTGGCGTAATAATAAAAGTAGGAACAATGGTAATATCGTCAAATTTCGTAGCAAAAACCGCATTAATAAAACCACCCAAAGCAAACAAAATCGCCGATAAAATGGTCACAACGATCACCACAGGCAAATTATGCAATTGCAAATCGGTAAAATACAAGGATAACAAGGTCACAATAATGCCCACCATGACACCGCGAACCACACCACCTATCACGTACCCTGCCAAGATAACGGAAGGATAAACTGGGGAGACCATCAACTCTTCAATAGAGCGTTGAAATTTATTGCCAAAAAATGAAGAAGAGACATTGCCATAGGCATTGGTAATCACACTCATCATGATTAAACCCGGCACAATAAACGACATATAATCTACGCCGCCCATCTCGCCAATCCGCGAACCAATAAGGTTACCGAAAATAATAAAATACAAAGTCATGGTAATCGCAGGAGGCAACAAGGTTTGCTGCCAGATGCGCATAAAACGACGCACTTCCTTAATTACAATCGTACTAAAAGCGACCCACTGAATGGAAAAGATACTGCGCTGAATGTGCTTATTATCATGCGTCACATTAACATTTTGACTCATATTTAGGCCCCCCGTTGTACTGACTGCTGCTCAGTATCCTTATGATCCTGCACAAGATTAACAAATAACTCTTCTAATCGATTCGCCTTCGTTCGCATACTGCGCACCTTAATATTGGCCGCCGTTAATGCACTAAACACATCATTCAGGCTTTGCCCTTTACGCACAGCGACTTCCAAATGATCACCGGCTGTTCGCACCAACTGATAATCATCCAGCTCAGGCAAACTGTTTAAATCACCCTCCACATCCAATATAAACGTCTCAGTTTTTAACTGACTTAATAGCTCACGGACACTGGTATTGGTTACAATTTCGCCATTATTAATAATCGCTATATTTTTGCACAACTGCTCAGCTTCTTCTAAATAATGGGTCGTCAAAATAATCGTTGTACCCTCGGCGTTCAATCTTTTCATGAATTCCCACATGGAGCGACGAAGTTCAATATCCACTCCCGCGGTTGGTTCATCTAGAATAAGAATTTGAGGCTTGTGAATTAAAGCGCGAGCAATCATTAAACGACGCTTCATGCCTCCAGAGAGCATTCTGGAAGGCTCATCGCGCTTATCCCATAAGTCTAAAGCCTTAAGTAAGCTTTCCGCATGAGCAGCCACCTGCTTGGCTGTTAAACCATAATAACCCGCCTGCGTTATGACGATGTCGTATACTTTTTCAAATTGGTTAAAATTGAATTCTTGTGGCACAACACCTAAGCACTGCTTAGCAGCAAATGTATCCGTGACTAAATCGTGCCCCATAATCGACACATTGCCCGACGTTTTTTGCACCAAAGAAGACACGATTCCTAAGGTGGTCGACTTACCAGCACCATTAGGCCCAAGCAAAGCGAAAAAATCCCCCCGCTTAACGGTTAAATCAATTCCTTTTAATGCTTTAAAGCCATTTCCATAGACTTTCTCTAGCCCTTGGATGGATAATGCAGCAGTCATATTAAACCTTTATCTAAAACCATTTAAGATAGAACTCATTAAAATAGCACCCACAGAGTACAAAGAATGAACCAACGGCTCGCCTACCATGTAGAACTATTAAACCAACTAGCAATACAATTGGCTAAATTGGAGACAGCAGATCAAGAGTACAATCAAGAAAATACCATTCTACAGCAACTTGGCCAGCTGATTGAGTCTTTAAAGGACCCATCTGCGCAACAATATGATTCAGCAATCTTCGAAGGCCAGCAATGGTTACATCGTTTTTTGACTCACAACCCCGAATTAGCCCCTGCCATTCACCGTGACCTACTGTGGTTTTTTGGTGGCGACTGCTTACACTTCATGCCCGACGACGAAATAGAAAAATATCAATTATTAGATGATGCGATGGCAGAAGCCATGCTACGCAATACGCCGTTTAACTATACGCTTTCACGAGAAGCCATTTTCAAATAAACATAACACCCCAACGAGCCTCGCCCATCTTACTTAACGATAGATATTAGTAAGCGCGGGGCTTTTTTATGCCTACTATTTCTCTGATACTTAAATAATAGGCATAAAAAAAGCCGCTTCAGGTGACTGAAGCGACTTTTAGAATTTGGAGCGGAAAAGGAGACTCGAACTCCCGACCCCAACCTTGGCAAGGTTATGCTCTACCAACTGAGCTATTTCCGCGTGAATGATTCAACTGATTCCTCAGCAGGCTAACAACTTCACTTGTTAACCACTAGCTTGTCAATACGTTCTTTCGTTAGAAAGAATGGTATCCCCAAGGGGATTCGAACCCCTGTTACCGCCGTGAAAGGGCGGTGTCCTAGGCCTCTAGACGATGGGGACACACCGTTTGAGTGATGTGCATTCTACACATCAAATTTCGATTTGCAAGTAATTTATTCTTACAAATCAATAACTTAACTTTAGCCTAGTAAAGATAAATTATTTGGAGCGGAAAAGGAGACTCGAACTCCCGACCCCAACCTTGGCAAGGTTATGCTCTACCAACTGAGCTATTTCCGCATCACATGCTGATTAACCACGTACTGATACCGATCTTTCCGAAGAAGGATGGTATCCCCAAGGGGATTCGAACCCCTGTTACCGCCGTGAAAGGGCGGTGTCCTAGGCCTCTAGACGATGGGGACGTCTTGCTAATCAACGGCGCGCATTCTATGAAGGATACGTATTTGAGTCAACCCCTTTTTTACGTCTAGACTGTATTTATATAAATAAGCTTCGCAAACAATCCGATATAGGGTGAAAAGTATACATGTCCTCCACGAGCTTAATCTTGATTGCCATAATAACCTGCACCATTTGCCTAGCCAGTCTCTGGGTTACGCAGCTTAAACGCCAAAGGGCCATAGAGAAAGCACGTAAAAGCATCATATATAACGCTCAGATCAATCAACTTCAGCAAATAGCTGAAATAACGGCAAGATTCCTTGATGATCAGTTAATTCAATTCTTAGCCAGTCGTATTAACTACAGCGCCCAACAGCTTAACCACCATAAGATCACACCAGACAAGCGCTGCCAGCATATTATTGAACAAGCCCAAAGCTGGGCAGCTGAGCCTAAAAATCTGCGTAAGCAATCACGCAAAGGTAAAGCAGTAACTCAGCAAGTGAGTCTTAACCTACTAAAATCGATCATTCAACATATACGTGAAGGTGTCATTGAGCATCAAGTGAGTCGGGCACAAGCCACCAAGCTCGCCAACGCGACTAAACTTAGTAAGATCAAGCTAAGCTGCCACTACCAACAATTGCTGGCCAAAGAAGCCTTGAAAGCAGGAGAGCTAATAGAAGGGCTTAACTCATTAAAAAAAATCAAAGCACTACTCAACAAAGTATCCCCCCTACCCTCCGACTTGCAACAACAGCTTATAGAATGCCAAGGCTTAATTGAAACAACTCAACAAACACTTAACGAGCAGAATGAACAAAATGAAAAATCAAGCGGTAAGCGCTTAGAGGAAGAGTTCGATAAACAAGAAGAGCAAGATAATGACTGGCAAAAAAAGCAATTTTACGATCAATAGTACAATCCATTAGCGCTAACCATAAGATTTGTAACATTAGCCATCTTCCAATACTCAGCCATATACTATCATGCTAATATTATTGTTCTTTTTCCAGTCAATCGTTATGTCATAATAATGAGTAAAAGCAGGATGCGGTTTCATGTGGTCTAAGTTTAATAATAACCTAGCATTTATCATTGCCCTCTATACAGTTATAACAGCCACGCTATTAGGATTCTTAATCGGAAGCTTCCAAATCTGGGCCACGTTCGAGGATAGAAATAAGAATTTTCAAGACTCTTTTCAATCTGCCATATCAACAACACTACCGACGCTAGAGCTAGCCACCTATAATTTCAACACACATTTAAAGCAACAGCTCATTGATAGCCTTTCCGCTCATCCTGACATCATCAACGCCTCCATTGTAGACACCAAAGGCAGCGAACTGGCTATTGCAAACATAAAGAAGTCCTGCTCACCTTCCAACCTAAATACATTACTCTACGGCAGTAATTATCAATATGAATACCCACTTTTCCATAAAAAAACTCCGCTCGGAAAACTAATACTGGAAATAAATCATTGCAAGCAAACCGAAAATTTCCTTGCAGAAGTTAAGCATATACTCATTTCTAATTTCATCCTTAGCATTAGCATCGCATTATTCATTTATATTATTTTTTACCACTTTGTTAGCCAGCCAATTAGTCTACTTGTGCGTCGCTTACAAGACATAGACCCGTCAGCTATTGAATATTCAAGCCTTCAACATCTCAATAGTTCCAGACAAGATGAAATCGGTTCACTGATCAACCACTTCTCTAATTTATTACGCACGACCCACGACCAAATCAGTCGCCTCAAGTCGGCCGAACATACCATTAATAATTATTCAGCAAACCTTGAAGACCTTGTCGCTAAAAGAACCAAAGCTTTAACAGGCATCAACCGACAGTTAAAAGAAGCAAATCAAAAACTAGAGCAATCACAAAAACTGTCGGAGGGTTTAAATCAAAGCCAATTTAAGTTATTGAGCAATCTTTCTCATGAATTCCGTTTCCCCCTAACCACGACCATCCAAACGTTAAAATCTCTGAAAAATACGCCTACAACAGTAGAAAATGATGCCGCATTACAGCGCTCACTCATTCAAAATGAAACAGTTCTTTCACTGCTATCTGAACTCGACAGTATTGCGATATTAAGAAATAGCTTAGATCATCTGAACATCAGCCCTTTTAGCTTCAAACGCATATTTTCAAATATTGAAGCGGTATTTGAAGAAAAAAAATGCCCATGCACATTCTCTATTCGCTACGACAATACCGTTTCCAATAGCCACATAGGTGATATCCAAAAAATCGAACCTCTACTGTTTAACTTAATAGCCAATATTTATTATTGCTCTCCAGAACAACGTATTAACATTGATATTTCCGAGACCAATCAAAACACACTCATCAAGCTTTCGGCTCCAAGCTTGATGATTAACAAACACTTATTTGAACAAATGATATTACCTTTTTCCACATTCACCCACTCTAGATTAACGGCCCTGGGCTTAGCTTTCGCACAAGATCTGACTGAAATACTGGCAGGGGAAATCAATCTAAGCAGCAACTCACAAAACGAACATCAACTGTCCCTACAACTGCCATTACTTTCCAGTGATAAGCAACTTGATAAAATACGCAATCAGTTACCCATTGGCGGCATTCGAATCAATGTATCACAGCGCAGAAATGCTAACCGCATCATCGATTCTCTTGAGCAATGGCAGCTGCCGTTTAACAATACAAATCTATGCAGTGACAAACCTGTAATATTAATTACAGACGATAAAACAAATTGCCAAGATGCAGCCTTCATTATTGATTTAGGCCAACAACATGCACACGCAGAGGTATTAAAAGGAATAAGTTCGATTCCTTTGTTAACCATTACAAAAGGGCTGTTATTTAACACCATCACTCAAGCGTGCAACCAACTAGAGCAAGACCAGGTTTCAACCCAGCTTGCCCGTATTTTGCTCGTAGAAGATAACGCCATTAATCGCATGCTAAGCCAGCGCTTCCTGAAGAATTTAAATACCGAGATAGACATAGCGGAAGATGGGCGAGAAGCGCTCAACCAATGTAACCAGAAGAAATTTGATCTAATTTTTATGGATTGCCAAATGCCCGTCATGGATGGTTTTCAAGCAACAAGACAGATTCGACGCTCCCCCCTCAATCAATTCACCCCAATTGTTGCCCTAACCGGCCTCGATTCCGATAATGAGAGACAAGCTTGCCTGCAAGCTGGGATGAATGACTTTATTACCAAGCCATTCACTCAGGAACAACTACACAATGCCATTATTCAATGGCTACCGAGTGACGACCCAAAGACCGAGTCTTAACTCAGCCCAAGTAATACGGCTTTTAACGTTTCCCTAAGTCCCACCAAGTCCTCAGCATCGACATCAGCCTGACAAAGTAAGGCTTGCGGAATGTGTTTCGCAGCTTCCCTCAAAGAGATACCCGCCTCAGTTAAACTCACCATCACAATACGCTCATCTTGCTTACTGCGCTGGCGACTTAACAGACCTTTTGCTTCCATACGCTTAAGCAAAGGCGTCACGGTGCCGGTATCAAGCTTCAGTTTCTCAGTGAGCTGGCTCACCGCTAAACCAGACTGCTCATTCTCCAGGCCTTGCCACATAACCAGCATGACCAAATACTGCGGATAAGTAAGCTCTAGCGGCTTTAATAAGGGCGTATAGCTTTGTATTACCCTGCGCGACAAACTGTACAAGCTAAAACACAACTGGTTATCAAGGTGCAGCTCAGGATACTCACACAATGAATCAATTTTCACATCGGTTGCCATTGAATTCATTAACCTGCCAATGCCGTTTCAATATCAGCCTTTAGCGCAGCGGGCTTAGTCGTTGAAGCATAACGCACGACCTCACCTTGCTTATTAACCAAAAACTTAGTGAAATTCCACTTAATTTTTTTCGTGCCTAAAACACCCGGCGCTTTCACTTTCAACTCTTGATAAAGCGGTGCGGTATTATCACCATTTACTTCAATTTTTGAGAACATTGGAAAGCTCACGCCATAGTTTTTCTGACAAAAACTAGCAATCTCAGTATCCGCGCCTTTTTCTTGCTCGCCAAACTGATTACACGGAAAACCCAAAACGACTAAACCTTGTGCCTTATATTCTTCATATAAGGCTTCAAGACCTTCATATTGATTAGTAAAACCACACTTGCTGGCCGTGTTTACAATCAGTACAACCTGCCCTTCGTATTGTGAAAGATCTTGCATTTCGCCCGACAATAACGGCATTTCTTTATTCAGTAATGACATGAGTACATTCCTATTTCAGTCTTTTCAAGTATTTGAATAATCGTTATTTAAGCAGCTAATATTATATTGTGCAAAATATTACTGTCAAAAATACATATTTCAGCTTCACTACTTTTTATCGACTTTACTTTCATCCAATACGATAGAAGCCGAGTTAATACAATAACGCAGCCCTGTAGGCGCTGGACCATCCGGAAAAACATGCCCTAAATGCGCGTCACAACGCTTGCAAACAACCTCAGTACGAATCATAAAGTGACTAATATCCTTATGCTCTTCAACAGCCTCACTATCAACCGGCTGATTAAAGCTAGGCCAACCACAACCAGCATCAAACTTTGACTGCGAATCAAACAGCGCTTCTCCGCAGCATATGCACTGATACTGCCCTGGCGTATCGCAGTCATGGTACTTACCGGTGAAAGGTCGCTCGGTGCCTTTTTTTCGGGTCACAAAGAAACTTTCATCATCTAATTGCGTCGCCCATTCTGCGGCTGTTTTTACAATTTTATCGTTATCTGAGCTCATTATTTATTACTCACTTTCAATCTCTGTAAATTATCATCATTCAAGGGTATCATTAGCCGTTTATACTATTGTGACTTTTTAATTAAGGCGGAATGCGTTCCATGCAGGATATTCTCAAATCCAACAAACTGGCTAATGTTTTTTATGATATTCGTGGGCCCGTTGCGCATGCCGCCAAGAAAATGGAGGAAGACGGCCACCGCATTCTTAAACTGAATATTGGCAACCCGAAACCTTTTGGCCTCGATGCACCCGAAGAAATCATCCAAGATGTTATTTTAAATCTACCTGATTCTGAAGGTTATTGCGATTCTAAAGGCCTATTTTCTGCGCGCAAAGCGGTCATGCAATACAGCCAGCAAAAAGGCATCAAAGACGTAAGCATTGAAGATATTATTCTAGGCAACGGTGTTAGCGAGCTGATCGTGATGTCGATGCAAGGCTTACTCAATAGTGGTGACGAAGTATTAATTCCTTCCCCAGATTACCCACTCTGGACCGGAGCCGTAAGCTTAGCCGGCGGCACTCCTATTCACTATCACTGTGATGAACAATCCAACTGGTTTCCAGATATGGAGGATATTCGCAAAAAGGTGAATAAAAAGACCAAAGCACTGGTACTGATTAACCCAAACAACCCAACCGGTGCAGTCTATCCTGACGAAGTATTGCTAGAGCTTATTCAGATTGCTCGTGAAAATAATTTGATCGTTTTTTCTGATGAAATTTACGACAAAATTTTGTTCGATGGCGCGACTCATACATCCACCGCATCACTGGCAGATGATTTGTTATTCATCACCTTTAATGGGCTATCTAAAAATTACCGCCTTGCAGGTTTCCGTGCAGGCTGGATGATCATTAGCGGTGCAAAACACCGAGCTAAAGATTATATAGAAGGTTTAGAGATGTTGGCATCAATGCGCTTATGCGCGAATGTCCCATCACAACATGCTATTCAAACCTCACTGGGCGGCTACCAAAGCATTGACGACCTAGTTGCCCCAGGCGGCCGCATTTATGAGCAGCGTAACATTGCTTATGAAGCGTTAAACAGCATACCCGGCATCAGCTGCACTAAACCGATGGGCGCTTTATACTGCTTTCCTAAAATCGATATCAAAAAATTCAACATTCATAATGATGAACGCATGGTATTGGATTTATTGGAGCAGCAGAAAATATTAGTCGTTCACGGCACTGCATTTAACTGGGCACAACCCGATCACTTCCGCGTCGTATTTTTACCACGCCCGGAAGACTTGAGCCTTGCCTTAGATAAGATGGGGCAGTTTTTCTCTTCTTATAAACAGCTGTAAATCATGCTCGACGTTCATATTGATGACTTCTTTAAAGACTGTGCAGTCATTTTACTGCACGGCTTTAAATACTTCCCAGCCAAACAAGTACTCTATGTTGAAGATATTTGCGGCCCTGACGAAGCGGATGAGTTTGGCTTACACAGCCCAAGACATCTTGCCGCCTTCGGGGCCATTATGTGGCTGCAAGAAGAAGGTTATATTCGCTTTAGCGAAGTTGATCGCCAAGAGTCTGTCGATGATTTTGTCTTGGCCAGCAAAGCCTTTACTCGACTTCTAACCTCTGCCAGCGATGAACCGACGACCAGTCTTGCGCAAAAAATTGAATTTGCACGCTTACAAAGAGATTCCAACTTGCTCGCACGCTTAATGCGCGATCATTTTTTGCCCGCTTAAATAGCCGCTCCACCCTAAACATCGAAACACTGACTAAACTTTACGCGCTATAAAGCAAAATTTAAGCATAAGGGACTGGTCTTCAGTCAGCTTCCTGTTAAAATCGAAATAGTTATCATTTACTTCATCAAGGAAAATTCATGCGCTCTCTTTTATTAATACTCACCTTGGCGACCACAAGCTTTACCGCGAGCCTGGTTCAAGCGGAAGAGGTCAATATTTATTCTTTTCGCCAACCGTTTTTAATCGAACCGATTTTGGCTGAATTTACTAAAGAAACAGGCATTAAAACGAAAATCATCTTTGCCAAAGATGGATTAATTCAGCGCATCAAGCGTGAAGGCGAACTGTCCCCTGCCGACTTAGTATTAACCTCTAATTTCAGCAAGTTATTGCAATTAAAAGAAGAAGGCCTAAGTCAGTCATTTCAGTTGTCTGATAGCCTTAATAGCATTCCTGACAAGTTTCGCGATCCAGAGCTGCACTGGATAGCACTAACCAAGCGTGTTCGAAACATTTACTCCTCTAAAGAGCGCGCTGGCGATCTAAGCAACATTCGCTATGAAGACCTAGCCGACGCTAAATTCAAAGGCCGCATTTGTACTCGCTCTGGTAAACATCCTTACAACTTAGGCCTTGTTGCCTCAATGATTGCTCATCACGGTGAAGCAGAAACCGAAACTTGGTTAAAAGGTGTGAAAACCAACCTAGCCCGTAAACCTCAAGGTAACGATCGTGGCCAAGTAAAAGCGATCAAAGAAGGCTTATGCGACGTGTCACTGGGTAATAGCTACTATTTAGGCAAGATGTTACAAGACCCGAACCAAGTTGAATGGGCTAATGCCGTTAACCTTAACTTCCCCAATCAAACTGATCGAGGATCTCATATTAATGTTTCCGGTGCAGTGATTGCTAAGTACGCTCCACACAAGAAGTCAGCACAAGCCTTGTTAGAATTTTTATCCGCTCAGCAAGCACAAAACCTATATGCAGATTTAAATATGGAATATCCTGTTTCTCCTGACGCACAGCCATCAGCGTTAGTTAAAAGCTGGGGAACGTTCAAAGAAGACGCACTACCCTTAAATAAAATCGCTCAATACCGCAAGCAAGCATTAAAGTTGATCGATAAGGTTCATTTTGATTTATAATACTCAACCTAATCGTTGTTATTATTGTTATTGAATTAAAAGTAACCTAGTTAAATGAATGCAAAACCAACTACAAGCCCGCGCAATGCGGGCTTGATCATATCTGTAAGCACTGCAATCATTTGTTTTGTCATGCTTATGCCCATTGTCGCTTTGCTGTTCGAATCTTTATCGAGCCTCATAATACCTGACAGTAGCGATCATACCTTTAGCAACCTAGCGGATAGCGTTTTATTCGAATACATTCAAAACAGCTTGGCCATCGTATCAGGAACATTACTCTTTGCCTGTCTGTTCGCGATTGCCCCCGCCTGGTGGTGCGCACGCTATGAATTTTTCGGGCGACGTTACTTACAATGGATGATGGTTTTTCCCCTAGCCATCCCAGCCTACATCTCAGCCTATATTTATACTGACGCACTTGATTACGCCGGCCCAATACAATCCAGTTTAAGAGCACTGTTTGCTTGGCAGTCTCCCCACGATTACTGGTTTTTTGACATTCGTAGCCGCTGGGGCGCAAGCTTGATGTTAGGTTTAGCCTTATTCCCCTACATTTTTTTACTGTTGCGCAATACTTTTGAACAAGGATCACAAAGCTTGAGCCAAGCTGCTCAACTAATGGGTGCCAGCCCGCATAAAATATTTTGGACCATTCATTTACCTCTCGCACGTCCTGCGCTAGCCATTGGCTGCACCTTAGTCGCAATGGAATCATTAGCCGATTATGGAACCGTACAATTGTTTGCCATTAATACGTTAACCACCGCTATTTATGATAGCTGGCTGGTTTATGGCAGCCTCGCCAGCGCGGCTAAAATATCTTGTTTAACACTGTTATTTGTAATTACCCTCACGGCACTTGAAAAAAACAGTCGCAAAAAACAACTGCATTTTGATAGCCGTACCGGCAAAACCACAGAAAAAATAAATGCGAGCAAAACAAGAGCCTGCATCATCTGGCTATTTTGCGGCCTAGTATTTTGCCTCGGTTTTTTGATTCCTCTAATCACCTTGATTGGTTATTGCATAGATTATTGGCTAGAAAACATGAATGACAATGTTTGGCAGCATAGTAAAAGCACCTTTATATTAGCGATTAGTGCCGCGTTCATTGCTACCTTGTTAGCCATTTTATTCAATAGCCAACAGCGCTTTAACCCCAATAAACGCAACCAAGCAAAATTAAGTCTATCCTCTTTGGGTTATGCAATCCCGGGGACCGTTTTGGCAATTGGTATACTTATTCCACTCGGGCAACTCGATATATGGGTCAATCATTTTATTCAATGGCTGGGCTTCGAAAAAGTCGGGCTGATATTTTCGGGAACCAGCTTTGCTTTGATTCTTGCCTTTGTTATTCGTTTCTCCGCCATCAGCAACGGCAGCATTCAAGCCGCCTACAAACAGATGCCAACCAACCTTGATGCTGCTTCAACTATGCTTAAAGCATCTCGCTTCAGAACCTTCCATAGAATTCACTTGCCAATTATGCGACCCGCACTGATTAGTGCATTTTTATTAGTGTTTATTGAATGCGTTAAAGAACTGCCTGCATCTCTATTATTACGTCCATTTGATTTTGAAACTTTGGCAACCTATGTTTATCAGTTTGCCTCCGACGAACAATTAGAACATGCAGCATCGAGTGCACTGCTGATCGTTATTGTCAGCTTACTGCCCATTCTGCTGCTCATTCGTAATCAGCGAATGAAATAGCTTATAGATAATAAAATAACGCCGTGCACTAACAACGGAAGATCAAAAAATGAGCAACAAGATTCACCCACAAAAAAAAGTAACGGCACTCGAATTATTTAATATTCAGCTAGCCATAGCCGATCACGTCATATTACAAACACTAACCTTTGATGTAATTGAGGGTGAAATTCTTTGTCTGCTAGGCCCAAGTGGCTGCGGCAAAACCACAGCGTTAAAAACTATTGCCGGATTAGTAAGCCCTCAACAAGGGCAAATTAGCTTATTCGGCGATGCCGTTTTTTCTGCGAATAAAATCAACCAACCGCCAGAACAGCGCTCTATTGGTTTTATTTTTCAAGACTACGCTCTTTTTCCGCACATGACCGTTGGTCAAAATATAGCCTACGGAATTTCCCATCTGGGAAAACAAGAAAAGCAGCAGCGCATTAAAGAAAGTCTTGAGTTGGTTGAACTATCGGAACTTGAACACCGATATCCCCACGAACTGTCGGGTGGCCAACAACAACGTATAGCCGTCGCACGCGCCCTCGCGCCCAAGCCAAAACTGTTGTTAATGGACGAACCATTTTCTAATATTGATGGTCAAGTAAAGCGCCGTATGATGGCCGATCTACGCAGATTATTAAAAGAACACCATATTAGCTGCATTTTCGTTACCCACGCAAAAGAAGAAGCCTTCGCTTTTGCTGATAAAACAGCGGTAATGATCAATGGCCATATTGAACAACTCGACATTCCTGCTAAAGTGTTCAATCAGCCCAATACTATGGCGGTGGCTGAATTTATGGAGTCTGGCAACCTTGCGACTCTCAAGCATAGCCAGCAAGTACTCGATAGAATTCCACACCAATGGCCACGAGACCTTGATAATGCAGGCTACTGGTTATTTAAACCTCAGCATTTAATTCTTAGTCACAGCTTACAGAACACAGGAATCGAGCTGATTGATAGCACCTATATTGGCCGAGGCTATCAGCATGATATTGCGATTCGCTTAACCAAAAGTAATAACGCAGCGACGATCATCTGGAAAGCAGAGACAGAACTGCCACTGGATATTGCGATGGGTGAAAGCATTGCCCTTGAGTATGATCAGCAACCTCACTGGCTACAAGATTAGAAAATATTCAGTATAAAACCCATCTCTGCTTTATACTGAAAGACTTATACGGACTTTGGTTGATATGGTAATGATGTTCACCCATTCAATAGCACAGCGATTCATTTTCTTATTAAGTGGCTGGCTAATATTTTCAAGCGCACAAGCAAGCTGGGGGACAACCGTCGCTGCGGATGATACTCACCTGAACCTAGGGCCTGATATTGAGTGGATTGAAGACAATACCAACCAGTTAACCTTCGAGACAATTCGCCAGCTTCCACAAAGCTCTTTTACCAGAGGCACACAATACACCTTCAACAAAGGCTATACCTCGTCAGGCTATTGGTTACGTTTTCGTCTGAATATTCCGGCTGAATTAATTGATAGCCCTTGGTTGTTAGAAATTCCATTTCCACTATTAGACTATGTTGCGCTCTATTCCCCAGACAAAAACGATAAATATTCTGTTATCTATACAGGCGATCGCAGTCCCTTCTCTCAACGAAATTTTGATACTACAGATTTTGTTTTTAAGTTAGAACCGTCGCAGAAAAGTAGCATTTATTATTTACACGTTAAAACTAAAGATAGCCTACAAGTACCCCTACACCTTTGGCATGTTGACCACTTCCCTAAACACAATGCTTATATAAGCGGCCTACAAGGCCTTTATTTTGGCATTATGATTGTAATGATCTTATATAATTTATTCATTTACTTATCCGTTCGTGAACGCAGCTACCTTTATTATATTATTTACATCAGCACCTTCACCCTTTTTCAAGCCAGTATTCAAGGCTATAGCTTTGAGTACTTTTGGCCCAATCAAACAAGTTGGGCCAACATCAGCATTCCATTCCTAGGGGTTTTATCATTATTTTTTGCGTCACTCTTCGCCCGTAACATTCTACAAACCCATTTATTAATTCCAGAGCTTGATAAAGGGTTAATTATTATCGCAGCCTCTTTATTCTGCACATTACCTTTAGTGCTATTTGCTAACTATGACATAGGCATTCTTGCAGCACTGGTCTGTACATTCATCTTTTTTAACTTTGTGTTAATTACCGCCTGTTTGGCTGCTTTCAAAGGTAATAGAACAGCAAAAGTATTTGTCGTTGCCTGGGCTATTTTCTTAATTTCAGGTGTCATCAGCATGCTCGGCGCGGTAAATATTTTACCCATTGAGTACGCTAGCCAAGTCGCCTTACAAATAGGCTCTGCCATTGAAGTTATTTTATTATCCTTAGCATTGGCTGATCGTATTAATTTAATTGAAAAAGAAAAGGTCGAAATAGAAGCAAAATCTCGTGAAACGCTGATACAAGCCAACCTTCAATTAGAAAATAGTAATCGCCTAAAAGATGAATTTATTGCAACCATTAGCCATGAAATTCGTACCCCTATGAACGGTGTATTAGGTTCTGCACAACTATTGTTAGATACCCACCCAGACGAAAATCAAACACTTTATATAGACACTATTAATCGCTCAGGACAAACACTGCTAGAAATCCTTAACAATATTCTCGATTATTCTAAAATTGAAGCAGATAAGCTCAAACTTGAACCCGTTGAATTTGATCTGGAAGATATGGTGAATGAATGCGCTAACTTTTTTAGTATTCAGGCAAGTCAAAACAACATAAAACTGTTCGTTAGAATTCATCAGAATGCTCCAAAAAGAATCATTTCCGACCCTGTTCGCTTCAAACAGATTTTGTTAAACCTTATTAGCAATGCCTTTAAGTTCACCTCACGTGGTCAAGTTGTTATCCATGTGCAATTAGCCGAGAACTCAAGCGATCAGCTATATATTGAAGTAGAAGATAGTGGCTGCGGATTAACCTACGAACAGCAGAACATGCTCTTTCAGCCATTTGTTCAAGTGGATGCCAGCAGCTCAAGAGAAAAAGGCGGCACAGGCCTTGGACTGGCTATTAGTAAAAAATTAACCAAGTTAATGCAAGGCAATATTGGCGTACATAGCTTGCCCGGAAAAGGAGCAACCTTTTGGTTCACCGCATCAATTAAAGTAATTGAAAAAGAAAATAACAATCACTTTAATTCTGATAAAAGTGTTTGCCTATTATTATCTAGTCATTATCAAGAGACGTTAATACAAGAGCAACTACAAGACTGGAATGTTAAAATTATAAGTCGGCATATGCTGAAATACGACAATGAAATAAACGTTATTAGTGATAATGCGAATCTTCCTGAATTATTAAATTTGGGAATTCCAGCCCAAAACATCATCATAATTTCTGACAGTTCTCGCAAAATAGACAAAGCGGTGCACGTAATTAATTCGCCTATCACTCCGCAAAAATTACGCCACGCATTAAGATCTTGCCATCCTACACATTCAGTATCAAGCTTATTGGAAGAGCAACAGCAACAAGAGGTTGTAACACATGACTTCTCTCAACTACGCGTATTGGCGGTTGACGATAATGCGGTTAACCGCATGATTATTAAAAAGATGCTGAGTAAATATAAAGTGGAGGCCGATATTGTTGTTGGTGGGCTAGATGCCATGGAGTTTATTCGTGATAAGAAAAAACGTTATGATCTAATCTTGATGGATATTGAAATGCCAGTGAAAGATGGCTATCAAACCACCGATGATATTCGTCAATACGAGCAGGAACAAAACTTAGAGCCTTGTAAAATTGTTGCGGTAAGCGCGCATTC
>JBLGBO010000022.1:0-45484 GCA_047616865.1 Oleispira sp. | reverse complement strand
TCGTCATCCCGTAAAGCCACAAGCAAAGGCATTACAAGTTGCGGCTGTTCAACAAAGATTGATAAACGCATTCCCCAAGGCAAGCGTGGGCGAGTCCCCTCGGATACTAGCCGACGTACATGATGATTATCATGCTCAAGCCAGGTGGTTAAGATGGCTAACGTTGCTTCAGGCTGTTTAATAATAAAATGACGAATGGCAAACTCAGCACTGAAAAACTCAGTCATTTTTTGCAGGTACATCAACCCCTGTTCTAAGCTCAAACTTTGATTAATAGCGATATATTCACAACAAACTAAAGATAACCAACCTGATAACTGATCATTACCATACAAGGTATCGACAATGGCAGCAGCGCCCTCTTCTTGCGGCAGAATTGCATATAAGGCCTGAGCCGCAGCCCTAAGCCGTTGCATTAGCGATAATAACGACCACTCGTCCTCGCCTTGCTCATGGCAATACTCGGTTAACTTCTGTTGAAAGCTAACATCATCAAAAGCAATATCATATTGAGCGGCGTGCTCCGCAATGCTTGATCCTAATGCCGATATTTTTTCTAACGATAAATGGTCTTTAAATAGCTCAGCCATGTTGTATTCCTCTACCTTCCTACCGCTTAAATTTATATCAGTTTAATTTCCATTGCTGACAATTAATGTCAGTAGACTCTAGCCCTAAATTTTAAGACTTAATGGCCTAATAATTGCTCAACACGAAGATTACCGCATTTATAGAGCATTTGAGATTAATGAAACCCGCTAGAGTTATGTTGGTAGATGATACCCCGACCCGATCTGCAATATTAGAACAAGCTTTGCTTGATCAAGGATTAATTGTGGTCTGTCGCTTAGAAAGCGCCCAAGGTTTAATTAAAAATGTGGAAGTTCATCAGCCTGATATTATTATCATGGATCTAGAATCTCCCGACCGGGATACTCTAGAAAATATGACGGTGCTTAATCAGCACAACCCTAAACCTGTAATCATGTTTTCCGAAGAAGGCGATAGCCAAGTCATATCTCAAGCCATTCAGGCTGGGGTCAGCGCTTATATTGTCGACGGTTTAAATCCCCACCGAGTGAAACCCATCTTAGATGTTGCCATTGCACGCTTTAGAGAATATCAGGCGCTACGCAAAGAATTAAAACAAACCCGCGATCAACTGGCCGATCGTAAAATCATTGATAAAGCCAAAGGGCTATTAATGAAAACCAAAGGTTTAGACGAAGAACAGGCCTACCACGCCATGCGTAAGATGGCGATGGATCAAAGTAAACCCTTGGTTGATATCGCACAAAATATCCTTTCGGTAATGGAATTGCTGACCCTTTAATTGATTAAAAGTATCCCCTTGGAGACGCGCATGAATGGTGCGAAAGTTGAGAAAAAAGCACTAAAACTGGGCTATATGCCACTCAGTGATTGCCTACCGTTATTAGTGGCGCAAGAACAAGGTTTTTTTGCTCAAGAAGGCCTAGAGGTTGAATTACAGCAAGAAGTATCGTGGTCGAACATCCGCGACAAAGTGATCGTTGGCCACCTGGATGGAGCTCACATGCTCGCGCCAATGATACTGGCCAGCAGCATTGGCTTGGGCGGTTTAAAGAAACCACTAATCACCGCATTTTCTTTGGGATTAAATGGCAATGCCCTCACCGTATCCAATACCTTACATGAAGCGTTATTGGCACAGAATGCTACGGACTTTGATCAAGCGCTAACAATGAAACATGTGATACAACAGCGTAAAGCTGAAGGTTTAGCGAAACTAGTCTTTGCCACTGTGTATCCTTATTCTTGCCATAACTTGCAATTGCGCTATTGGCTCGCCAGTGCTGATATTGATCCCGATAAAGATATTGATCTCGTCGTTCTTCCACCTTCGCAAATGGTCGATCATTTAAAGTTACAGCATATTGATGGTTTTTTTGCCGGCGCACCTTGGAATTCCGTCGCGATATTACAAGGCCATGGTCACTGCTTATTAACGGGAATGGATATTTGGGAAAATGCCCCAGAAAAAGTCCTCGGCGTAACATTGCAGTGGGCAGAAGAAAACCCGCATACCCACAACGCCTTAATTCGCGCCCTCTATCAAGCATGTCATTGGCTTGAATTTCATGCGGAACAATCTTTGCCACTGCTAGAGCAACACTTATCTCTAAATTCGCCATTAATTGACCAAGAATGTTTAATACCCGCCATCACCGGTGAATATATTTTTGATCACAATCAAGCACAAAGCAAAGCGCCTGGTTTACTGGTTTTTAATCGTTTTATGGCGAACTTTCCTTGGCTATCCCATGGTCAGCTCATTTGCTCACAAATGAAACGCTGGCACTGGCTACCCGAAAATACCGATTGCGACGCCTTAGTTGCAAGTTGCTATCGACCCGACATTTATCGGCAAGCGTTAGTAAATGTCGCAATGCCAAAAGATGATTTTAATAACGAACACCTCGCTATTCTTTAGCCTGGCTACATAATTTATTCGCTCTATTATAAGGTGCACTCTCTGGTGCACCTTTTTCTTTTCTGCACTAATAAAGTCATACCGTACTACTTAATGCAGCTACCTTTGATTCAATAATACGTCCCAGCAATTATTATCCAGCAATATTTTTAATCGTGAGTAGAAGATTTACTGCACCAATATTTATCATTTAACTTTTTGCTCTCTTTTTTATGCACCGCCATTAATCATTTTTATTCGTTTCACCAATAATGAATTTTTTTCTCTTAATTATTCATTAATTGGCACGCTACTCGCTATATAAAATTTAGCAACTTCAGACCAATGGCGGTTAGAAGCTAAAGCAAAATAAAACTGCAAAGGCGCAAATCAATACTTTATTCAAAAAAGGATAGAGCATTCATTTGCGTTTTTTTTTGCTCACGACTTATTTTAAAGACTGAATATAGAAAATTAATCATTTTAAACTTAAAGACTAAAAGGAAGCATCATGCTTAAAGATAGTTCATTAAAACTCAACAAAATTCGCCGCTCAATCCTAAGAAGCACACTAGCGCTTGCCGCCGGTGCTGCATTGGCGATATCCCCCTTAACCGCTATTAACGCTTTCGCTAAAACGGGTTATGCCGAAAAAGAAGAATTAAAAATTGGTTTCATTAAGCTCACCGATATGGCTCCACTTGCCATCGCTTATGAAAAAGGTTTTTTTGAAGACGAAGGTCTTTATGTCACCTTAGAAGCTCAAGCCAACTGGAAAGTCTTATTAGACCGCGTCATCGACGGCCAGCTTGATGGGGCACATATGCTTGCAGGTCAGCCTTTAGGCGCGACCATGGGTTATGGCACTAAAGCCGATATTATCACCGCCTTCAGCATGGATCTAAACGGCAATGCAATTACTGTTTCCAACGATGTTTGGAAAGAGATGAAGAAAAATATTCCTCATAAAGATGGCAAGCCTGTTCATCCTATTAAAGCTGATTCATTAAAGCCAGTGATTGAAAGCTATAGAGATGCCGGTAAGCCGTTTAAAATGGGCATGGTTTTTCCAGTATCAACACACAACTACGAATTACGTTATTGGTTAGCCGCGGGCGGGATTCATCCGGGTTATTACGCACCGCATAAAGGTGATACCTCAGGCCAAATCGATGCCGACGCATTATTATCAGTAACACCACCGCCACAAATGCCAGCCACCATGGAAGCGGGAACCATTGATGGTTATTGCGTCGGTGAACCGTGGAACCAGCAAGCCGTATTCAAAGGAATTGGCGTGCCAGTGGTGACTGATTATGAAATTTGGAAAAACAACCCAGAGAAGGTATTTGGTGTTAGCCAAGCATGGGCCGATAAAAACCCGAACACCCATATCCGTGTTGTTAAAGCGATGATTCGTGCAGCCCAATGGTTGGATGCAAACAATAACGCCAATCGTCCAGAAGCCGTAAAAATCTTATCTAAAAGCAACTATGTCGGCGCAGATTACGACGTTATCGCAAATTCCATGACGGGCACTTTTGAATATGAAAAAGGCGATAAGCGTGACGTGCCTGATTTCAACGTATTCTTCCGTCATAACGCAACCTTCCCTTACTACTCAGATGCAATCTGGTACTTAACGCAAATGCGTCGCTGGGGCCAAATTTCGGAACCAAAGTCTGACGATTGGTATAAAGATTTAGCGAAGAAAGTATATCGCCCTGATATTTATGCGAGTGCTGCGAAAGAGTTGATTAATGAAGGAAAAGTGAAGGCAAAAGACTTCCCTAATTTTGTTTCTGAGTCAGGTTACCGCGCACCACAAAAACACTTTATCGACAACATCGTCTATGACGGCAGCCAACCAAATGCTTATCTAGATAAGTTCAGTATTGGTCTAAAAGGCAAAGACAAACTTTAACGTTGAGCCATAAAGTTAAATTATCTTCTAGCCAGCAACAGGGCTAGAAGATAAAAAAAAGTCATTATTAGAATATACCCGCGTATCGAATACGCAGAGTTGAGGTTTTTATGAAAAGTAAAATTACAAGCCTACCCCGCAGCGTATTTAACTCCGGAGGCAGCATAACAGATGATGTAATGCCGCTCTGGATGCAAGAAGCCATTAAAACCATCATGTTGCCCGTAGCGGGTTTATTATTTTTCTTATTAATATGGGGAACCGTGGCACAAAACATTGATACCTCATTAGGAAAATTTCCTGGGCCTACCCAAGCCTTTGAACAATTTAAATCACTCATTACTGAACATAATAATGAACGAGCAAAAGAAGATGCTTTTTATCAACGTCAAGACAATAGAAATGCAGATCGCTTAGCACAAGATCCAGATTATGAAGTGAAAATTCGCAGCTATACCGGTAAGCCAACATTTATCGATCAGACGTTTACCAGCTTAATAACCGTGCTAACGGGCTTTATTTTAGCGTCTATTATCGCGATCCCATTCGGTATTATGATCGGCTTAAGCAAGAACCTTTACGCCGCCGCCAATCCAATCATTCAACTTTTTAAACCGGTGTCTCCTTTAGCTTGGTTACCCCTAGTCACCATGGTGGTGAGTGCGGTATATACCAGTGATGACCCATTATTTGCTAAGTCTTTTGTCACATCCGTTATCACAGTACTGGTCTGCTCAATATGGCCCACAGTAATCAATACCGCCGTTGGCACAGCAGCCATAAGCCAAGATTTACTTAACGTCAGTAAGGTTCTTCGTCTTAAGCCCTTAACTCATGTTTTTAAAGTCGTTATCCCTTCTGCTATTCCGATGATTTTCACCGGCTTACGTTTATCGTTAGGTATTGCTTGGATGGTTTTAATTGCTGCAGAGATGCTGGCTCAAAATCCTGGTTTGGGTAAATTCGTATGGGATGAATTCCAAAATGGTAGCTCCAATTCATTGGGCCGTATCATGGTTGCCGTACTGGTTATTGGTTTCATTGGATTTTTATTAGATCGATTTATGCTGATGTTACAAAAGTTTTTCTCTTGGGATAAACAAGCATTATTACGCTAATTAAGATCAAAGAATCCATCGAATAATAGAGGTACAAACATGAATACCATTACAGATAGCAGCATTATAGATAGATCAATCAACCCTATTTTAGAACTTACCGGTGTCGGCATTGAGTTCCCGACACCAACAGGACCTTACAGAGCCTTGACTGACGTCAATTTAAAAATTGCAAAAGGTGAGATGATTTCACTCATCGGTCACTCTGGCTGTGGTAAGTCAACGGTACTGAACATTGTCGCGGGTTTATTACAAGCAACAGAAGGTGGTGCGGTATTAGAAGGCAAAGAAGTTAACGAGCCTGGGCCTGAGCGAGCCGTTGTCTTTCAAAACCACTCACTACTGCCTTGGTTAACCGCTTACGAAAATGTTGAGTTAGCGGTTAAAACGATATTCGATAAGAGTAAAAGCAAAGCCGAGATGAAAGAGTGGATCGAACACAACTTGAATTTAGTACACATGGGGCATGCGATGGACAAACGTCCAGATGAAATTTCTGGGGGCATGAAGCAACGTGTTGGCATCGCACGTGCATTGGCGATGGAACCTAAAGTTTTATTAATGGATGAGCCTTTTGGCGCTTTAGATGCATTAACACGCGCACACTTACAAGACTCAGTGATGGAGATTCAAAAAGACTTAGGCAATACCATTATCATGATTACTCACGACGTCGATGAAGCGGTTTTATTATCTGATCGTATCGTCATGATGACCAATGGCCCTTCTGCTACCGTCGGTGAAATTTTAGAAATTGATCTACCGCGACCGCGTAATCGTATCGAACTGGCGGATGACCCAAAGTACAACCAGTATCGACAAAAAGTATTAAGTTTCTTATATGAGAAACAACGCAAAGTAGAACCGTTAACAAAGTCTACTAGCAGTAAAAATAGAGATGCGAAAAAAAGCGCTTAAGCGATTTTAAAATCAGTATGTTAAACACTTAATTGAAAACTTAACCTTGTAATAATAGAAACCAGGAGTTTCCCATGACAACAAAAATTATCTTAGCCAGCGCAATCAGCACTGCATTGTTAGCGGCAGCCGTGCCAAGCCAAGCGGCTTCTGTAGCAGAGTTTGTTAAAGCAGGTGATGTGATCGCGGAACTGCGCATCCGTAATGAAACGGTACAAAAAGATGATAACGATGGTGATGCTATCGCCATGACAGTTCGCACGCGCTTAGGCTATGAAACAGCCAGCATGGCTGGCTTCAAAGTATTGGCTGAATACGACCACGTTACCGCATTGCAAGATGAATATAACTCAGGTACTGACTTCGGTTCTGATGATAAATCTAAATCGGCTGTTATTGATCCAGCAACCGGTGATTTTAACCGTGCGCAAATTAGCTATACCTCTGATGCGGCTACTGCAGTTTTAGGTCGTCAGCGTATTATTTTTGATAACGCACGCTTTATTGGTAATGTCGGCTGGCGCCAGAACGAGCAAACGTTTGATGCCGCACGCATTGACTTAACGGCGGTTGAAAATCTTTCTGCAACGTATGCTTATGTTAGTCAGCGCAATACCATCAAATTTGATGATATTGCCGTAAAAGATCATCTATTGAATGTTGGCTATAAGACCCCTGTCGGCAAGATTTCTACTTATGCTTATTTGTTAGAAGAAGACGACAGTGAAAAAACGTACGATACTTTTGGTCTTCGTTTTAATGGCGTAACCGCTCTTGATGCTCTTGATATTTTATATACTGCTGAGTACGCGAGCCAGACACAAAATTCAGGTATTGCTAACGCCAAAGATAACGATGCTGAATATAGCCTACTGGAAGCAGGTATAAAGGTATCAGGGGTAACCCTTGCAGCAGGTATGGAAACGCTGGGTGGTGATGGCACCTACGGCTTCTCAACACCTTATGCAACAGGACATGCCTTCAATGGCTGGACAGATCAATTCTTAGGCACACCCGCAAAAGGCTTAAGCGATACTTATGCTAAAGTGGTCACCAAAGTCGCGGGAATTAAACTACTCGCCATGTACCATGACTTCAGTTCTGATAAAGACGGTGATGATCTAGGCAGCGAAATTAATTTACTGGCTGCAAAGAAGTTTGATGATAACTTCAGTGCTGGCATCAAGTTTGCTCAGTACTCTGCAACAGATGAATCTGGCAAAGTAGATACTGACAAGCTATGGGTTTGGGCAGAAGCTAAGTTCTAATAGCCATTCTTAAATGAATGCTAAATGAACTGAGTTTTTGAAACTCAAAATGAAGCGGAGTATAAGGCTAGCCTTATACTCCGTTTTTGTTTGTACCGTATTATTGCGCACACTCGATTTTAAATTATGCATTTAGATATGCCAATATTGGTAGGTAAATAGTGATGAAAAAGCAGTTAATAATCATAGGTAATGGCCTCGCCACCATGCAGCTATTAAAAGAGCTGGGACACCAGAAAGATTACCTTATTACTGTTTTAAGCGCTGAAAACATCCCCCATTACAACCGCATTATGCTGTCTTCATTATTAGCCCAAGAAACTGATTTACAAAGTATTACGCCTTGCGATGATGCTTGGTATCAAGAACGAAACATTAAGGTTTTACTGAATCATAGAGTTATTAAGGTCGATAGCGAAAAGCATACACTAAGCTGTGAAAACGGTACTCAACTTCACTATGATAAGTTAATTTTTGCCACTGGTTCACGCGCCTTTATTCCCCCAATGCCAGGTACCCAAAAGCCTAATGTGCTCGAAGGTGTGATGGGCTTTCGTAAATTGATTGATGTCGATTTTATGCAGCAGGTCACCAGCCGCTATAAAAAAGCGGTTGTGATTGGTGCCGGTTTACTGGGTATAGAGGCCGCTGTCGGCTTAGTAAAGCAAGGCATGGACGTCACGTTATTGCATCGCCGCGATGTATTAATGAATCGTCAAATTGATAATAAAGCCTCTGATTTATTAATTAAAGAGCTCAGCAATCGTGGTATTAACATCGCTACGGGTCACGGCCCGGTTGCCTTACACGGTGTCGCGATTGAAAATACAGAGGCCGGTAGCGCTCAGCTGTCATCAAACAGTAAAGTCTCTGCGGTAGAGTTAGACAATGGTGACAAACTAGCAGCAGACCTTGTTATCTTCGCTACAGGTATTGTACCCTGCACGCCATTAGCTTCAGCAAGTGGTTTGGTGGTTGAAAAAGGGATCTGTGTAGATGCCCAACTACAAACCTCCCATGACGACATTTATGCCTTAGGTGAGTGCTGCGAATTTGAAGGCAATACCTATGGCCTGGTTGCTCCAATCTGGAATCAAGCACGGGTATTAGCAAAGCAGCTATTATTAAGTGCTAAAGAATCCCTTAGCCCAGAAGATGCAGTACCCGTATATTACGAAGAAAAATTTGCCACCAAATTAAAAGTCAGTGGCATTGATGTGCACTCAATGGGCATCATCAATAACGAAGAAACTGAACTAGAATGTGAGACGCTAGAATTTAATGATTTTGAGCGTGCAATCTACAAGAAAATTCTAATCAGTGACCACAAGGTAGTGGGCGCTGTTCTCTACGGCGACGTCGCCGATAGTCAGTGGTATTTTGAATTATTACAGCAAGAGCAAAGTATCGAGAAATTCAGACAAGAGCTGATTTTTGGTCAAGCTTTTTGTGATGGTGAATAGCTAGCTTATTCACTCGAACATAATCCAAAACCCCTGACCCGACACATATCCATTCCAATTTTCGTATTTTGGCCTAAATACTTGCCCACTCAGCGCGCACTATTTTCGGCCAAGATCACGCACCAGAATTGACTGACTGCGCCATTATGGTGCAACCCTTCTTCAGTCATGCCTTGCCCACTCCATTATGAAAATTCGATGCACTTTTATGGCACTTATATAACTCTTATATTTTTTCTATATCGTTCATTTTTTCATGATATTGAATGGGTTTTGCCATACACCCTTTAGGTGTATGGCCTTTTTTACCCCAATTATACCATTTGACCTAGTTTGTCTTGGGTCTGGCATCCTTCTTGAATAGAGCTACTACATAGAAAGCCCAGCTTTATTGAAAGAGTCCAATTATGAACACACTGTCGACTGATACTTGCAAAACAACCTGCCCCTATTGTGGTGTTGGCTGTGGTGTGCAAATGCCAAAAGACCTCTCGGCGGTTTCCGGACTTGAAACGCACCCCAGTAATTACGGTAAGCTTTGTGTTAAAGGATCATCTCTGCACGAAACGCTATCGATTCAAGGTCGCCTTCTTAATCCTAAAGTTCATGGCCAAGACAGTGATTGGGACAGCGCACTAACAACCGTTGCCGATAAAATTCAACAAGTCATCACAGACCATGGGCCTAACGCTGTTGCCTTCTATGGTTCAGGTCAGCTGCTCACTGAAGATTATTACGTCGCCAATAAACTCATGAAAGGCTTTATTGGTAGCGCCAACATGGATACCAACTCACGCTTATGTATGTCGTCAGCGGTATCAGCCTATAAACGCGCATTTGGCAGCGATACCGTACCGATTTGTTATGACGATATCGAAGCTACAGATTTATTAATTATCATAGGTGCAAATCCAGCATGGGCGCATCCAATTCTTTATCAGCGCATGGTGGCGGCGAAAAAGAATAACCCAAATTTGAAAGTCGTTATCATTGATCCACGTAAAACCGCTAGCTGCGATATTGCCGATTTACATTTACCGATTCGTTCTGGCACCGACGCCTATTTATTCAATGCGTTATTAGCCTATCTTGCCAATAACGGCCATTGCGACCAAGAATTCATCGACCAACATACCGATGGTTTTGAGCAAGCGATACAGCAAATACAAAACGATAATTTGGCTGATATTGCCAAGATTTGTGAAGTACCTGAAGTCGATATTGCACAGCTTTTTAACTGGTATAGCAAAACCGATAAAACGCTGAGCTTTTATTCTCAAGGCATTAATCAAAGTTCTTCTGGCACCGACAAATGCAACGCGATCATTAACTGCCATTTAGCGACTGGCCGAATTGGTAAGCCGGGCGCAGGTCCATTTTCAATTACTGGCCAGCCTAATGCCATGGGCGGACGTGAAGTCGGTGGTTTAGCCAACCAGTTGGCTTGTCGTATGCATTTTGAAAAACCTGAAGACATTGATCGTATTGCGCGCTATTGGAATGCGCCTAATGTCGCAACTGAAAATGGTTTAAAAGCCGTTGACATGTTCGATGCTGTTGACCGAGGTGAGATTAAATTTATCTGGATTATGTCAACGAATCCCTTAGTGAGTATGCCAGAAGCTGATCGCTTAAAATCCGCTTTATTAAAATGTGAAATGGTTGTGGTCTCTGACTGTTTAGAAAAAACGGATACGACCGAAGTTGCAGATGTATTATTACCAGCGGCAAGCTGGGGTGAAAAGAATGGTACCGTAACCAATTCTGAACGTCGTATTTCCCGCCAGCGTAATTTTATGCAACCACTTGGAAATGCCAAGCCCGATTGGTGGATCATCAGCCAAGTCGCGCAAAAATTAGGATTTAAAGCAGAATTTAATTACCAGCATCCTTATCAAATTTTTAACGAGCATGCTGGGCTTTCTGCTTTTGAAAATGGCTATGATAATTTCCCTGTTCGTGATTTTGACTTATCCGGCCTCACCGATTTAAGTGAACAAAGTTATAACGACTTGCAACCGATTCAATGGCCAGTGAATAAAGAATACCCTAATGGACGCCAGCGTTTTTTTGCTGATGGAAAATTTTTCACTGCCAATCAACGCGCCCAGTTTGTTAGCTTAACCGCGCGTTTACCCATGGCCAAAGTCAGTGCCGAATTCCCCCTTATCATGAATACTGGTCGTATTCGTGATCAATGGCACACCATGACCCGCACGGGAAAAACAGACAGATTATTGCAACACATCGCTGAACCTTTTGTCGATATACATCCAGAAGACGCCCTTCACTACCAACTGCAACAAGATGATCTAGCCGTGATTAATAACGAGCATGGTGAGATTATCGTGCGAGTAAAAATCACCAAAGCTCAAACTCGTGGCAATATCTTTGTACCCATGCATTGGACCAGTGAATTTGCCAGTAAAGGTCGCATGGGCGTTTTAGTAAATTCTATCGTTTGTCCAATCTCTGGACAGCCAGAAAATAAGCATACTCCCGTCGCGATTAAAAAATATGACTCGCAATGGTTTGGTTTCTTAATGTTAGCTGATCAGCCTAAAGCACTTTCTACCATCTGTGATTATTGGGCGCATGTGCCTTTTAATATCCAACAGGATGCGACAGATAACGTTAATAGTTTTCAAAATTTAGATAAACAACAAGGTCATTATTATGAACTTTCGGGTAAGCAGAATATTGCCTCGGCTTATCAAGACCTCAAACGCCTATTGCCCGACGGTGAGGCTCTTATCTTTACCGATGCCCGTAACGGTACGCATCGAATTGCCATAATAAAAGACAATTGCTTGATTGCGTCTCTGTTTTTGAGTCCTAAGTTTGATTTACCCAATCGCCGCTGGTTAAGCCAAATATTTACCAGCCAAGAATTAACCGACTTTCAACGCCGTGCATTATTAGCGGGCCGTGAAGGTAATGCTGCCAGCGATCCTGGCACCATCATTTGCTCTTGCTTTCAGGTTGGCGACAAACAAATTAAAGCGGCCATCGAGACCGGGATAAAAAATACAGATGAGCTCGGTGAGCAATTAAAGTGCGGAACCAACTGCGGTTCTTGCATCCCAGAATTAAAATCGCTAATTGATCAGTTTTCCGGACAAGCTACTGAGCTTGCAACAGAACTAGAATGCGCGAACTAAAAAATTGAACATAGGAAATAAATAGTTATGAATGATTCACAGGTTATTTTAGTCGGCGCTGGCCCTGGTGATCCAGAATTACTGACGCTAAAAGCGTTAAAAGCTATTCAAAATGCAGATGCTATTTTATACGACGCGCTGATCTCGGAAGAAATATTAGCGATGATTCCCGATAATTGTAAAACCTTCAATGTCGGCAAGCGCTGTGGCGCTCACAAAATGAAGCAAGAAGAAATCAACGAATTTTTATATCAAATGTCGTTACGACATAAAAATGTGGTTCGTTTAAAAGGAGGAGATCCTTTTATCTTTGGCCGTGGTGGCGAAGAATTAGAATATTTACAACAGCGTAATGTAGAAACCAGTGTTGTACCGGGCATTACGGCCGCTGCCGGTTGCGCTGCTAGCTGTAATATTCCACTGACCCATCGTGGTTATGGTAATTCTTTATTACTGCACAGTGGCCATTCTAGTTTTGGCGAGTTTGATCCTTCTCATACTGATAAAGAAAACCAAACTCAGGTTTTCTACATGGGGATGAATCAAGCAGCAACCATCAGTGCACATTTAATCGATCAGGGTCATCATCCTGATACCGAAGTCGCAATTATTTGCCAAGGCACTCGCAAAAACCAAGCCTCTCAGCTTGGTACACTTGCGAGCTTGCCAGCCATGGCAGAAGAAATGAAGCACCTAACGCCTGGGCTGATCATTTTAGGTAATGTTGTGGGTTTGGCTTCTGCGCAACAGCAGCGCCTGATGACGGAGCAGGCGCTACTGACAGCTTAACTATTTTTAAACAATTATTCGGTGCAAGCGTGTTCTTGTAAGGCACGCTTTTCAAATGCTGGGTTAGTTAAGCTAGTTTTTTCTAAAGAGCGCAGTGCACTTGCCTGGCAATCACAAACCGCTAGTACCATATCACGATGAAATGACAACGCTGCTAACAGCATAAAACCATAGCCATTAATTTCTAAAATTTCTTCGTAAAAACGAAAGTATTCTACAACAACGATTGATTTATCAAATAATGCACTGCCCGCTAATAAACCTACCGCGGCCATCAGAAATAACGCCGTTGGAGAAAGTATCGCCTTGCGAACAATGGCAATGTATTCATATCGAAATTGAAAAGCTTTATACAATAATGGCAGCCAAAGCATGGCCATAATAATTTTGAATCCTTGGCCATCAATAAAGAATATTAACCAATCAATTTGCGTCTGCTTAACACTCATTTCACGAATGATAAAACTAAAGCTTAAAGCCGCGCCTAAATAGGCCAACAAGCTCAAGCTAGCAGATGATTCTTTAACAATGCTCCAAGATTTTTCTCCGGCGTTAAGCCAGAAGACAATGCCCACGACAAGTAACAATAATATTTGCACATGCTCCATCAATTGGTTTTCATCATAAAGATAAGCATGGTCATATTGAATAACTTGAATGCTAAAAGCCGCGGTAAGCACTAACATAACGAAAAGTACAAAGTAGCGGGGTTAAAGATGTTTTCATGGGAGGACTCTCTATTATTTCTCAATCATTGCAGAGAGTATAAAATTTAGCCTCAAGCCCGATTAGTTCATAAAACTAGAACAGTCTTATTACTATTTTCGTTATTTTTACCCGATGCACTGAAGACAGGGCTTCTAGCGGAAACGGTTGAGTATATTTTGGCTATTGTGGCGATTAAGCCAAGTATTCAACAGATTGTTTCAGTTTTAAGTCTATTTAATTCACGTGATGTATGAACAAACAAAATTTAACCTCCTTATGTCCCCCAACCCACTTAAAAAGCCTAAACTAATCAATAGAATAAAATGCACTGAGAAATTGAGATAGATATGGAAGCAAAAACAGTTTTAGATTTTTGGTTTGGAGAAGAGAACATTGACGAATCTGCGTCCCCTCGCAGTGCACAGCAAATAGCCAAACAGCAAAGCCCACTCTGGTGGAGTAAGAATAGCGCTATTGATAACGATATTCGTCAACGTTTTGAACCGACATTAAAGGCACTATTAACTGGGCATTATCAGTCTTGGCTTGCCACTCCCGAAGGCCGTTTAGCCGCCATTATTGTACTCGATCAATTCAGCCGTAATATGTACCGTGATAATGCCCATGCATTTACTCAAGATAGCCTTGCTTTGCATTGGGCTTTAGAAGGGATTCAGCAAGGAGATGATCAAAAGCTAACGCCATTGCAGCGCGTTTTTTTCTACCTGCCCCTAGAACACTGCGAACAATTGAATATGCAAAATCTTGCCATAAAAAAGTTTAGCCAGCTTGCCAGCGACGCCCCCACCAGCTTTACCGAACTCGCAAGCGGCTTTCTCAATTATGCCCACCAGCACCAAGAAGTCATCGCTCGCTTCGGCCGCTTTCCCCACCGTAATACTCTCCTTAATCGTTCATCGACAACCACAGAAGCACACTATTTAGCCCAACCTGGGGCTGGATTCTAACTAAGCTTCTATTCTGTATAAAGCGTAGCGTATATCAACCGCAGGAATTCACTGCCTGCTACCGCTGCACTTTATTGCAGAGCTTTACTATATTCCTTCATTCGAATATAGTAATCAATAATATAAACCTCTCCGAGAGCCTAATTATGCTAGCCAATCTTCTACCGCTTATTATCGCCGCCATGGTTTTTAGCCTAAGCTCTCTCAGCACCTATGCTCAAACAGCTCCTGCTCAACTTGATACTCTTCTGACTCGAATTGAATCAACACCCCATTTCATAATCCTTGAAGCTAAGCTTGAAGCGATTAAGCAAAGTACTGTTTCTGCGCAAACCCAAGGCATTGTTGAAAAAATCAATTTTGATATCAACGACTCCGTAGAAACCGGACAAGTCCTTATTCTGATCAATAGCAGCCAGCAACGTGCTGCACTCAGTCAAGCCAAAGCGGCTTTGGCACAAGCACAGGCATTGAACAACGATGCCCAAACCGTGCTTAAGCGTCATCACTCCTTGCTTACTCAAAAAACATTATCCCAAGGAGAATTTGATAGCAGCCTAGCCCGTGCTAATAGCTCCGCGGCGGCTGTGCTAGCAGCCGAGGCCTTTGTTAAACAGGCACAAGATCAAGTAACTTATACCCGTATTACCGCTCCTTATTCCGGCATTGTGCGCCAGCGTTTTGTACAGGTCGGTGAACTTGTTAAACCGGGCCAAGCGGTAATGACGGGCTTTGCTTTACAGCCATTACGCGCTGTGGTCGATATCCCTCAACATTTAGCAGCGCAGCTATCAACGCCAACCGATCTCGCCACTAGCCCAATTCACATCATCGCCAACGGTAAACGCTATTTAGGCACTCAGCTAAGTCTTTTCCCTTATGCCGATAGTCGTTACAGCAGTGTTCGCGCTCGCATTAATATTGCCACTAGCGACGATAATCACGGCTTAATCCCCGGCGCCTGGGTACAAGTACAATTAACTAGCGGGCAACAGTCAGGGATTTATCTACCCGCTTCCGCTATTTGGCAGCAGGGTGAAGTCGCGAGTATTTTCGTTACTCATGCTGAGGGTTATAAATTACGTTATGTACGTCTAGGCCCAATTCAACAAGATGGTCGAGTAAGTATTTTGTCTGGGCTCGAAGCTGGGGAACAGGTCGCTATTGATGCGCTAGCAGCAGCGCAATACACTGCCGACTTGGCTAAGGGGACACTATAATGAGCCAGCAGCAAGATACCCCACTCGGCATTTCTGGTCGCCTTGCCGCCAGTTTTCAAAACTCAGCGTTAACCCCACTTCTGGCACTGACAGCGTTATTGCTCGGTTTCTTTGCGATTGCAGTGACGCCAAAAGAAGAAGAGCCGCAAATTGATGTCACCTTCGCCAATATCTTTATTAATTACCCCGGTGCCAGTGCCAAAGAAGTGGAACAGTTAATTGCCATTCCGGCCCAGCAAGTATTAGCGGAACTCGCCGGGGTAGATGATATATTCTCCATCAGCAGTCCTGGCCAAGCGGTATTAACCGTTGCTTTTAAAGTGGGCATCCCACGCCAAGAAGCCATTGTTAATCTTTATAATCAAATCGAATCCCATCGCGACTGGCTGCCCCAAGGGCTCAATATTTCTAAGCCAATCATCAAGCCTATGGGCATTGATGACGTACCTATTATGGCTTTAACACTCACTAGCCGAACAACTGATATTCAACAAGCCTTCAGCCACGAAGACCTTACACGCATTGCCCATAGCCTAGAAACTGAATTAAAAACCATCTCAGGCACCCGCGATGTGTATACCTTAGGTGAACATAAGTCAGTGCTCACTATTACCCTTGATAGCACCCGCATGAATGGTCACGGCATTACCTTTGCCGACATTAGTCAGCGCTTACAAGGGGCGAATTTGGGTGGCCAGCTAAGCCCTATCATTGCGAACAATCAGGTTATAAAACTGCGTGCGGGGGCTTTTTTGAACTCCGTGGAGGATGTAAAGAACCTCGTTATCGCCCGTACTTTTGAGACAAGCGCTGAACAAGGTATTGAAGCCGTTGGCTTAGTTTATTTATCCGACATCGCCACCATCACTCTACAAGCGGATAGCCCCAGTAATTATGTATTAATTAAGACACCGGAAAATCCCCAAGGCCAAGCCGCAGTGACTCTCGTCATCGCTAAACAGCCGGGCACCAACGCTGTCGATATTACCAACGCGATTAGTGAGCACTTAATCGCCTTACAAAATAGACTCATCCCAGATACTGTTTTAATTACGGAAACACGTAACTATGGCATCACCGCCGAAAACAAATCCAATAAGCTGATTGGCAAGCTGCTATTCGCCACACTTGCGGTGGTATTACTGGTACTCGCCACGATGAGTTGGCGCGAAGCGATTATCGTTGGCAGTGCTATTTTTATTACGCTCGCCCTAACACTGTTCGCATCTTGGGTCTGGGGCTTCACTTTAAATCGTGTCTCACTATTCGCACTGATTTTCTCGATTGGTATTTTGGTTGATGATGCGATTGTGGTGGTCGAAAACATTCACCGCCACATGCAGTTAGAAAAGGGCAAAAAGAGCAGCCTATTAACCCTTATTCCCAAAGCCGTCGATGAAGTGGGCAGCCCTACGATCTTAGCGACCTTTACTGTTATTGCCGCCTTAATGCCCATGGCCTTCGTCAGCGGATTAATGGGTCCTTACATGAGCCCCATTCCGATTAATGCTTCAACTGGCATTCTGATTTCACTGCTCGTCGCGTTTATTATTACACCTTGGCTAGCGTATAAATTGCTTAGCCGCAGTCATGCTCATTCTGATGATGAAGCACAAGCGAGTCCTCGCGAATCATCAATCAGCAAGGATAAAACCTACACTTTTTTCCATCGTCTAATGTCGCCTTTTATTAGTCATGCTAACGCGAAGCGTAATCGCAGGGGGTTAATGCTCGCTACGATGACCCTAATTTTACTGGCAGTTTCTTTGCCGATGATGAAGTTTGTGGTATTGAAAATGCTGCCGTTTGATAACAAATCCGAACTGCAGATCATGATGGATATGCCAGAAGGCACCTCATTAGAGCAAACCTTAAGAGTGCTCGATGAGCTATCAGACTACGCCATCAACATTGAGGAAATAAAGGACATTGAAATCTATGCGGGTAGCACCGCACCGATCAACTTTAATGGCCTAGTGCGTCAATATTATTTACGTCAGGCACCTCATCAAGGGGACCTGCAGATAAACCTAGTTGAGAAATCTCAACGCGATCGTAAAAGCCATGATATCGCCCTTGCATTACGCGCCCCACTACAAGAAATTGGCCAGCGCTTTAATGCCAACGTAAAAATAGTCGAAGTCCCTCCCGGCCCTCCTGTTATGGCGCCTATTAGTGCAGAGGTCTATGGCTTAACTTACCCGCAGCAACTACAAGCCAGCGCTAAGATTAAAGCGATATTTCAGCAAGCGGACGACGTGGTTGATGTTGATACTTGGCTTGATGCACCGCAACAGCAGTGGAATCTCGTTATCCAGCGTAATCGCGCCATGATGCTAGGACTATCCGAGCAAACCATCACTCAAGCCATTACCGCCGCTACCTCAGGTTGGGATGTCAGCTATTTACACAGCGAACAACAAAAATATGCACTGCCGATACGCTTGCGCTTAGGTCAGCAAAGCCGTGATCAACTTGAGCAGATACTCTTATTGAAAGTCCGTAATCAGGCAGGGGCAATGATTGCTCTAGCAGAGGTGGTTAAGCTTGAAAAAGAATCCATTGAGCACACTATTTACCACAAGAACCAACGACCCGTCATGTTTGTTACGGCCGATATGGCCGGGCCTCTGGATAGCCCACTCTATGGGTTATTTGATATTGCGGGTCGCATTCAAGAGCAGCAGCCTAACTGGCAGCAAAAGTACATCGCCCAGCCAAGTACACCAGGCACCGCTCAAGGTATAGAGATCAAATGGGACGGTGAATGGCAGATCACTTATGAAACCTTCCGTGATATGGGGATTGCTTACGCGATTGGTATGATCCTAATTTACTTATTAGTCGTCGCGCAATTTCGCTCTTACCTGATTCCACTCGTTGTCATGGCCCCTATTCCGCTGACGATTATCGGCGTGATGCCAGGGCATATGTTATTCGATGCTCAGTTCACCGCAACGTCGATGATCGGCATGATTGCTTTAGCAGGCATCATAGTGCGTAATTCCATCTTATTGGTCGATTTTATCAACCAACAGTTGGCCCGCGGAGTCGCCTTAGAGCAAGCCGTTATTCAATCTGCAGCCGTGCGTGCGAAACCCATTATATTAACCGGCATTGCCGCTATGACAGGGGCATTTTTTATCTTAGACGACCCTATTTTCAATGGTTTGGCGATCTCGTTGATCTTCGGTATCTTAGTCTCTACATTAATGACGTTAATACTCATCCCACTGCTATTTTTTGTATTAAAAAAAGGCACATAAAAGCGAAAAAGAATTTAGCCTATCGTGGTAAAAACTAACTACACTGGATATAGTACTTAGTATTAATTCACGATGGGCAACATTATCTTTATTAAAAAGAATATCCCTATTGCTTGGCGTATTGCCAGCAGTATCGTCTTAGCCTCTATTATCATCAGTTGCTTTGCAACTGTTGTACTTATCTATGTCAATTATAAAGAAGAAGAAAATCAGTTTCGTGATCGAGTAACAGAAATTCAATCCACTCACATGACGCCACTGGCAAATGCTCTATGGCACTTTGATAGCAAGCAAATAGCCGTACAAGGCGAAGGGATTAACAACCTGTATTACATTGGCTATGTACGCATTTCCAGTGATAAAAATACCCTGTATGAAACAGGAGAAGTATCAAATAGCCCTCAAGATGATCATTTCGTTATCCCTATTGAGCACAGTAGCCGTGTTATTGGCGAATTAGAAATAGGCTTTGCTCGTGGAAAAATTCTTGAAAGCATCATCAACTCAGCAACAAAAATCATCGTCATGCAGGTGATTGCAGGGCTACTTTTAGCGATCCTATTACTCTGGCGAGTGCACCGAATTATTACTCGTCACCTAGTTGATTTAAACAAACAGCTGGGCGTTAAAAATTCCCCCATCACACATCAATTTTTATTTCTAAACCGAGACAATTATGACGATGAATTATCAACGTTAATCAATTCCTTTAATCAACTGACAAACGAGCTCAATACTGAGCTTAAAAGTAAAGAAGAAGTCCAGCAGGCGTTAGCTGAGACCAATAACAAACTCGAGCAACGCGTCGAAGAACGTACTCATAATATGCAAGAAGCGATTGATGAATTACATACGACCTTAGAGAACTTACGCAATACTCAAGGCCAGTTAATTGAATCTGAAAAACTCTCGTCACTCGGCGGTATGGTGGCAGGGGTAGCCCATGAAATTAATACCCCAATCGGTCTCTGCATTACCACTCACTCATTTATTAAAGACCTATTCAAAGATATGAAAAAACGCTTTGATGATGGCAGTATATCGAAGAACAACTTCAGCGAATTTATGATTAGCATGGAAGAAAGTGTCGATATTTTAAGTAAAAACCTTGAGCGGGCGGCTAAGTTAGTTAAAAGTTTTAAGCACGTCTCCGAAGACCAAGCTGGAGAAGCCGCCAGGAAATTTAATTTAGAAGAATATTTCCAAGAGATATTATCAACACTTCACCCAAAATTGAAAATGACTAAGCATATCGTGAATATGCGCTGCGCTGCCGATATCGACATTCACGGCTACCCTGGTGCTCTTAGTCAGGTAATTACTAATCTCATAATGAACAGCCTATTACATGGCTTTGATGGCATCGAAAAAGGCACAATCACCATTGAAGTCGAGCGCAATGATAATAAAATCGAAATTCTTTACGCCGACGATGGGCAAGGCTTAACTGAAGAGGCCCGCTTGAAAATATTTGAACCCTTCTTTACCACCAAACGAGGTTATGGCGGCACCGGATTGGGCATGCATTTAGTTTACAATTTGGTCAGTCAGACACTGCAAGGCAGCATTCAATTGCAACAAGCCTCTAAAGGCTGTGCTTTCATGATCACGATTCCCTCACAGATTTATATTGCTGATCCGACACATACGATTACCTCATAAGTTAATAGCGAATATCCTTTGCACAGCGAACTTCTACACTACAAGCCCCACTGAATAAACAGCCAAAAAAAAGCCCTCTGCTATTACTAGCAAAGGGCTTTATCATTATGCGTAAGTTCGACTTCAGATGGGCTTAAGCTAAGCTATCATCTGCAATACGATACTTAGGATCTTCCAATACATTCACATCACATAGATCACCGGCTTTCTTCAACAGCTGGCGACACTCTGGGCTCAGGTGACGCAAGTGCAGCTCTTTGCCTTCAGCAATGTAACGTTCCGCTAAAGAATCAATCGCTTCAATCGCGGAGTGATCGGCAACACGGCTGTTTTTGAATTCAACAATCACCTTATCTGGATCTGTTTTAGGATCAAACAAGTCCTTAAAGTTAGCCGCTGAACCAAAGAATAATGGACCGTGAATCTCGTAAATTTTAGCGCCATCGTCATCAACTTTGTGAGTCGCATAAATATGCTTCGCGTGTTCCCAAGCAAAAATCAACGCCGCCACGATAACACCCACAACCACTGCAACCGCTAAATCAGTCACAACTGTAACACCGGATACCAATACAATAATGAAGGCATCACGCTTTGGAATAGAGCGCATCATACGGAAGCTAGACCACTCAAACGTACCGATAACCACCATGAACATAACACCGGTTAAAGCTGCAATTGGAATCTGCTCAATTAAAGGTGAAGCGAACAAGATAAAGCTCAATAAGAATAATGCAGCAGCGATACCCGATAAACGACCACGGCCACCAGAATTAACGTTAATCATCGATTGACCAATCATCGCACAACCCCCCATACCACCGAAGAAACCGGTAGCGATGTTGGCTGTACCTTGAGCAACACACTCTTTATTACCTTGGCCACGGGTATCGGTCATTTCATCAATTACTGTGATCGTTAGCAAGGATTCAATCAAACCGATAGACGCAAGAATAACGGCAAACGGTAGAATAAATAATAAAGTATCCATCGTTAATGGCACGTTTGGCGCCGCAAATTCAGGTAAGCCACCGGCAATGCTGGCTAGATCGCCAACGGTTTTGGTATCTAGGTCTAAGCCAATCACAATTAAGCTAACCACAAGAATACCCGCCAAAGCAGAAGGAATCGCTTTCGTCACTTTCGGTAAGAAATGCGTGATAAACATAGTGGCAGCAATCATGCTGATCATAATATACAGCTCGTTACCGGCTAACCAAGAACCTTCAGTCCAACCCCATTTACCACCTGGAGTACTTTCTTGTAACTGAGGAATTTGCGCTAAGAAGATCACGATCGCTAGGCCATTCACAAAGCCAAGCATTACAGGATAAGGCACGATACGAATGAACTTACCTAACTTCAGTGCACCAGCACCAATTTGGATAATCCCCATCAGTACAACCGTTGCGAACAGGTATTGTGGACCCATGCCCGCACCAAAATCACGCTCTGCTTGCGCAACTAAGGCAACCATAACAACCGCTAAGGCACCGGTAGCACCAGAAATCATGCCCGGGCGACCGCCCATAATAGCGGTAATTAAACCCACCATGAAAGCTGCATACAAACCAGTTAATGGGTGAACACCTGCGACAAATGCGAACGCGACGGCTTCAGGAACCAAGGCAAGTGCCACGGTTAAGCCGGATAATGTATCGTTCTTCACATTCGGCGAGAACGTTTTGACGAATTCTTGGAACATACGCTTCCAACCCCTAAATTTTTGAAGCGCGGATAATAACAGAATGGCGATGAATTTTCAGCAATGAAACAATATGACTACTCTATTGCTGCGACCAAGGGCTATTTTTGACCTCAAAACGTGTGTCTAAATACAACTGCTCTACTTTCTCACGCGCCCAAGGAGTTTTACGTAAAAACTTAAGGCTCGATTTAATGCTCGGATTTTCTTTAAAACACAGAATATTGATCTGGCTAGCCAGCTTAGGGTAGCCATAAAAATCCACCAATTTGGTGACGATGGTTTCTAAGGTAAGGCCGTGTAATGGGTTATTCGCTTGAGTCATGATAATTTCCGCAAAATTTTATGCAGTTTAACAGTCACTAAGTCGCTACAATAGGCTTTCTTACATAATTAATCGTGTTAACCATGCTTATTAACCGCTTTCTCTTCCTCGCTTTATTATGCGTCAGTATTGAAACCCACGCCCTAGGCACTAGCCGTTTCGGTAAAGATGAGACAATTCCACAATCTATTATTGGTGTATCGACCTACTTAGGAGGTATTGCCAATGATGTTGATGAACAAGGATTTTATGCCGGTGCCAGCTTATATATCTATTTTTTAAATTGGGCCTTAGAAGCCCGCAACTTTCCCAGTGATACTTTTGAGCGCGATAATATGCTGCAACCTTATATGGGGGTTGGCTTAGGGCGTTTTCTGCAGATTCAACGAGGAGTCGATTTCACCTCGACCTCCCGTATTCGCATCGTTTCTGAAATTGGCTTTGATGAATTCGCCGACAAGCGTAACCATTGGATCTTACAAGGCTTTGTCGAAAGAGTGCATACTTCTGGTGATAATAAACATCGTTATGGATTAGCCCTAGGCTATACCTTTTAAATAAGAGTTTTATGAATACTAAATCAACCGACCCATTACGTTACATTGCGGGTTATGCCCCCGAGATCGTTGCTCAAGTGCAAGCCATGATTGATAACAATACACTGGCAAAATACCTCGATAAGAAATACCCCGAGCAACACAGCATTGGCAATGATAAAGCCCTACGCGGATATGTGATGGATCTTAAAAATCAATACCTGCGCAAATCGGCCCCTCTAAGCAAAATTGCTTTTGATAACAAAATTCATGTCGTGAACAATGCTTTGGGCTTACACTCGTTCGTATCTCGCGTACAAGGTGGCAAGCTAAAGAGTAATAACGAGATTCGCATTGGCGCAGTCTTTAAAAAAGCCCCTGCCGCTTTTTTACAAATGATTGTTGTGCACGAACTGGCTCACCTCAAAGAAAAAGACCATAACAAGGCGTTCTACCAACTCTGCCAACACATGCTACCAGAATATCATCAGTACGAATTCGACATGCGTGTGTATTTGGCGCAATTAGAACTAAGCGCAGTCGCCAACTAACTTACAAAGATAGAACGTCGAACTAATTTAATTCATTGCAAATGTTTATCCTATACTGAAGACATCAATTAATAGGAGCACTGTTATGATTCGCCTTATTCTGTTAACACTCACTATTTTTGCTTCATCCTCTCTGTTTGCTGAAAAAATAACAGCGGCTGGTGATCCTTGGCCTCCCTTTCTTGATCCCAATCAAACAAATAAAGGCCTCATTGCTGAAATTGCTACCGCAGCCTATGCGACACAAGGCTATGAATTGGAAATAACCTTTGTTCCATGGGCAAGAGCCATTAAAGGAGTGAACAATGCTACTTTCGATTTATTATTAGGTACTTGGTTAACAGAAGAGAGAACTAAATTTCTACTGTATAGCGAACCCTATCTGAGTAATTCGATTAAATTCATTAAGAAAAAAGGTAATACCTTTGACTATTCAGGCCTAGAAAGCCTAAGCGGAAAATCCATCGGTATCGTCAGAGGATATGGCTACGGAGATGATTTTTTGAATGCCAAACATTTCAAACGCCCTGAAGCTAGAAATCTTATTAGCAATATACGCAAACTCATCGCTGGACGAATTGATTTAACGTTAGAAGATGAAATTGTAGCAAGAACGATCATAGCCAAAGAACAGCCAGAATTATTGGCTGCCATTGAGTTTTCAAATACAGACTATTCAAGCAATACTCTTCACGTTACCAGCGGCTTAGCGAATGCAAAGCATAAAGTATTCATTGAAGCCTTTAATAAAGGTCTTGTTGAAATTAAAAATAATGGTACCTACGATAAAATTTTAAGCTCACTTAATAAATAGCATTAAAACAGCATTAGAAATGGGTTAAAAACCGATGTTCTAATGCTGTCACTCGCCATCGACTAGCTCAATTTTTCAACGTCCTTCTTGACTAAAAACTCACCCAATATCAAATAACAGGCGGGTAAAATCAACAAGCAAACAAACGTTGTGAATAAAATACCAAAGCCTAAAGAAACAGCCATCGGGGTAATAAATTGCGCTTGGCGCGAGGTTTCAAAAACCATCGGTGCTAAGCCACCAAAGGTAGTTAACGTGGTTAACAAGATCGGGCGGAAGCGTCGAACCCCAGCTTCCGTAATCGCGTCAACTATCGACAGGCCTTCAGCAACTTTTTTATTCGCATAATCCACCAGAATCAAACTATCGTTCACCACCACACCGGCTAATGCCACAATCCCCATGATACTCATTACCGATAAATCTTCGCCTAATATTAAATGACCTAAAATTGCGCCCACCGCCCCAAAAGGAATAATCGCCATCACCAAAATCGGCTGACTGTAGCTCTTAAAAGGAATGGCTAATAAACTATAAATTAGCAATAACGAAAAAGCGCCATATAGCATTAGGCTATCCAAGGTGTCCTGAGTATCTGCCTGTCGACCACGGAAACCCATCTCAATATTTGGATATTGCGCCTGCAACTGAGGGAATATGTCCTCCCTTAAAATCGACATAGCACCCGGAATCATCTTCCTAGGTTCGACCTCAGCGGTAATCGTAATAATGCGATTACCGTCGCGGCGTCGAATCTGAGACGGTGAAACTTCTTTATTCAAATAAGAGATATCCGCTAAAGGCACATAGCCACCCGCAGGGGTTCGAATTAATAAATTATTAATATCCGTGCCGTGCATGCGCTCCTCTAATGGTAAACGTACCAAGGCCGTTACTTCATTGCTATCTCGTTGCTGCCGTAACGCACGCGCACCATATAAAGCATTACGCACTTGACCAGAGACACTACTGGCATCCAAACCTAAACTGCGACCAGCAGCATTTAGTTCAATTTCCCATTGCGGTTTACCATTGGTATAACTACTCGCGAGATCGACGACACCCGATAATGTCGACATCTCGCTCATGAGCGCTTCACTTAATGCCAGCGATTCCGCATTATTTGATCCTCTTAATTCTATGGTTAAGCCAGCGCCACCAGAAGGACCACCCCCTCGTTCAGCATCAAACGTTAAGCTGCGAATTCCTGGAATTTCTCCAATGGCTTCTCGCCACAGCCCAACGACTTTATTAGCATTCATCGGCCGCACTTCGGTAGCGACTAAGCGCGCTTCAATTTCGATGCTTGAATCAGTAATATCCCCTTCAATACTGATGACCAAAGGCGTTCCTTGCGCTTCAATAGGGTCGGTTACTTCACGCAGTTTTTCCTCCACATACTGGCGAACTTTTTTAGCTTCACTAAAAGGTGCATTAGCCGCAAGCTCAACTTTAGCAACAACATATTCCCCCTCTAAACGCGGGAACATACTGAACCCCATACGGCCACTCAATGGATACGATAAAACAACAATCGCAATCGCAACCGCAATCGCTAATACCAAACTCGGTGTCTTTAAACACTTATTCAAAATAGGCTTATACGTTAGGTGAATGAAGTCATGCAATTTCTTATCAGCCGGTTTTTGAATGGAATTCATGAAACGCGCAAAGCGTCCCGGTGTATTTTTTTCTAATGACGCCAAATGCGTCGGTAAAATAAACAGCGCTTCAACCCAAGAAATTAAGAAACAGCAAATCACTACGATGGGAATCGCTAGGAATAACTTGCCCATCATGCCTGGGAGCGCAAGCAAAGGGAGGAAGGCAACAACGTTGGTTAAAATAGCAAAGGCAAGCGGTACAGAAACTTCCCTAGCACCAATAATTGCGGCATCTAAAAAAGGGATGCCTTTTTGCATGTGTTCATAAATATTTTCTCCAGCAATAATCGCATCATCTACGACAATCCCCAGAGCAATAATAAAAGCAAACATCGATATCATGTTGATCGACACATCGAATAAAGGCAATAACAGTAATGAGCCTAAGAAGGCTGTTGGAATACCCATAGTGACCCAAAAGGCCAAACGATATTCCAAAAACACACTCAACAAACACAAAACAAGAAGCAAACCAATGGTCGCATTCTTTAACAATAGCCCAACACGCTGCTGATACGTTGCGCCGTCGTCATCAGTAACAATAACTTCAATACCCAGTGGCAGGTTATCGCGAATAGCATCGAGCTTTTCATACATAGCGCCAACAACAGTGGTGGGTGTTTGATCTTCTGCACGATAAATTTTCAGCTGAATCGCTGATTTTCCGTTATAGGTTACCGACCGATTAGAATCAGAAAAACCTTCCTTAATCGTAGCAACATCTGACAAACGAACAAGAATACCCGAGGCATCATGACGCAGTACAATATCTCTAAACTGATGTGCCCAATAACGTCGATCATTGAGCGTTACTAAAATTTCTCCGCCTTCCGTGCGTACGCTACCAGCGGATTGCTCAATGGCATTTTTGCCAATAATACTCGCCACTTCGGCCAAACTAAGATGGTAACGCTGAAGGTTTACTTGGCTAATTTCAATGTGAATTTCTTCGCTGGGTGTGCCTCTCAGCTCAATCTTTGAAATTTCATCTGCCGTTAATAGCTGATCCTTTACTTGCTCAGATAATCGCTTTAATTCTAATAAAGAAACATCACCAAAAATAGCTAACGTCGCGACATCGATCGATCGACTGGCCAATTTGATCACAGGCTTTTCCGTTTCAACAGGAAAAGTGCTTATACGACTGACGGCCTGCTCAATATCCTGATAAGCTTTTTGTCGATCAACTCCATTCACCAACTCCAGCACGACGGTTGCACTACTTGAATTAGCAACAGAGACGACATCTTTTATACCATCAAGCGCTGCAACTTCATTTTCAATAGGCAGTATAATCGCTTGTTCTATTTCAGCCGGGGTCGCTCCCGCATACGCGACATTAACCACGACGGTATCGGCTTCGTAGCTTGGAATAAATTCCTTTTTAATCGTTAGCGACATAATAAAGCCACCAATGATTAATAACGCCATGAATAAATTTGGAGCAATACCATGACGCGCCATCCAAGCGACGGGGCCACGATGCAAGCTAGGTTCTCGATTCATTATTTTTCCTGCCCGCGTTTAGCTGAAATACGAACAGGTGTGCCTTCTGTAACAACACCGATACTGCTATTAAGTAAGCTGTCGCCTTCAACAAATCCGCTTTCAATCCAAGATCTCTCACGACTTTGATAAATAACTTTGGGAATGCGTTTATACAATTTATTGCCGTTCACAACCCAAACCTTACCATCATCTTTAATGTATTTATTTTCAATCACATAAGCGTCAGCAATAGTTTTGGCGAACAATAGACTATCGATATAACTGCCGATTAATAACGCATGAGTATCAGGATTCTTTATTGAGATCAGTATTTTTGCTTGGCGATCTGTAGCATCCACTTCAATCAAAGAATGTAGGATTTCTGCTTCACGCTGATGAGCACCCGAAGTGATGATAACGGGCTTAGTGACATCTAAAATGGCTAAAAATTCTTGTGGCACTTTTACTTGCAACCAAAATTCATCCGTCGAAACCAGATCAAATAACATGCTACCCATATTAACTTGGCTGCCATTATTAATACTGCGAGAAATAATTTGGCCATTAAAAGGCATTCGAATATCGGTACGATCAAGCTGTAACTGCGCTAACGCTAAATTAGCTTGTGCGGTTTTCAATCCTGCCATTGCTGCGGCTATTTGAGGTTTACGCAAAACTAGATCATTATTTTTGAGTGACGAATTTAGCTGGCTCTTTGCTAGCTCGTATTCTTCTTTGGCTAATTGAGCTTGGCCTTTTTCTAAATCTAACGACGCTTGTGCTTGTATCACGGCCGCCTGCTGTTGCTGTACTTGTAAGCGATAATCTTGCTTTTCAATGGTCGCTATTTTTTGATTCTTGACTAACGTTGCGCCGGGAATCGCCACCGGTTCAACATGAGAAATTCGCCCAGCCACCTGTGCACTTAACTGAACTCGTTGAGCCGCAGAAACTTCACCACTTCCTAACAATTCAGGGCGTAATGTCATTCGCTTAAGTTCTGTCGTTTCAACTAGACGCACTTGCTTTACTTCTTCACCGCGCTGAGGTTTAGGTGCCGTTTTATAAATGACTGTCGCCATCCCCCCGCCGATTAACAAAATCCCTATTAACAGAGCAGCCTTTCGAAAGCCACTATTAGAATCGCTACTATAAGAATCTCTACTATGAGTCATGCTCGTCACTCCCATTATCGATGACGTTATTTTCACTAAATCGGCCATGACTCAATGATGTTAATAATTGAATCCGATACCTCAATTGCTGATATTCAGCAGCTAATACCTGACGCTCAAGTTTCAAAACATCTTGCTGATTATTCAACAAAGACAAAAAATCTCCAGCCCCGTTTTGATAACGCTGATTTAAATATTCTTGTGTTTTATTCGCCAACTGCAACTGCACCGCTAAGCTTGTCGACAAATAAAACTGCTGTGATTCATTGATCAAGGCTTGCTCTATTTCCTGCATAGCCGTGAGTAATACTTGTTGATAGTTCGCGATCGCCTCTTCCACAACAGCTTGATTACGGCGAACTTCTGCCCGTAAATTATCGCCATCAATAAGCGGGAGGGTCAAACCAGCAATCAAATTAGCCATCCAGTTATTTAAGATATCACTCGGTTTATCCACAGCACTGACATAAGAAGCAGACAAGGTAAACCTAGGATAACGATTAGATTGCGCAATATTTAAACCAGCTTGTGCGGCTATAATTTGAGAGTAGGCTTGCTTAACATCAGGACGCTGCTGTAATGATTCGCTACTAACCTGCGAAATAGGCTGAGTGAAAGAAGGGATTTGATACGCTGTATTCTCAATATCAACAGGAGCTTCAATACTCCCCTTGCCAAGCCAAAGAGCTAATTGCTGTTGATAAATAGCATGAGCGGTTTCACTGCGAATAATGTCACTATTAATCGATTCTAATAACTGCTCTTGCTGCCACATATCAGACGCATTAACCTTGCCTCTTAAATAGCGACCTCGAACAACCTCTAAAGCATTTTTATTGCGTGCTTGCTGGCGCTTCAATAATACTAACTGCTGCTGTTCTTGTAATACACCGTACCAAGCAATCGCTAGCTGGCTGACGACCGTATTGGTTTGAATATTCTTGGCGGCACGGCTCGCATTCAGTTGCTGCAATGCCTGTTCATCTAAACTGGCAATGCGTCCCCAAAAATCTAATTCATAGCTCGCATTTAAACCCAGCTGCCATTGATCTTGAGTCGTGCCATCTTGCTGCAAACCATCTCGCCATTGGCGAGACTTCTGAGCGCTGAGCTGCACATCAGGAATTTTTTCACTGCTGGCTTGATCCCAGCGAGACTGACTTTGCCTAACTCTCGCGAGGGAAACTTGTAGACTGTAGTTATTTTTCAGCGCTTGTGTGATCAGCGCATTGAGCTGGGGATCAGAGAAGTCTATCCACCACTGCTCTGAGACGGCAGTGTCGATTGCACCCTCTGACGAATCAAAAGCGGGACTCAAGGTAAGTTCTGGAATTATTGGTTTAGTACCAGCGCAAGCCGTTAATAAAAACACCAGAGTTAAAGTAAAAGGCAAGCGCACGGGGATCTCCTTAATAATGATTATTATTATCATCAATTTGCATTATGCAATGACAATGCGATCTAGGATACTATTTTTACCCAAACTGAATCCTATTGACGCTTAATGACATTCGTTGAAAGCAAACTAATATGCATCAATAAAAACAATAAAGGCCATGTGATACGTCCACATAGCCTTTATGATGCTTACCTTAGAGTCTGAATTAATAATAATAGTTCAAACTTAGTTGCACATAGTCATCACGCTTGAATTGATAGCTCACATTTTCATCATCGTCTGACATCAACAAGAAAGCATCAACATTCAATGTCATACCTTCGTTAATGCGCGTCGAAAATTCCATCACAAAGCTCTGTGTACTTGCACTATCAAGGTCTTGACTGATACCTGCCAGCACTTGACTAGAAGCCGTATCATTAAATGCAATGCGGCTACCTAAAAAAGCATCATTCTGGCCGATGGCTAGAGCAGCGTCTTCGCGAGAATCGTATTGATATTCAGCGAGAACGCCCCAATCCCAGACCGTTTCAAAGGGTCCATAAAAAGTATATTCAAAACCACCCGTTGCTGCGGTGTAATCTTCTACACCAAAATCGGCAAAACTATGTTTAGCTGAATCGTCATAACTACGATAAATCGCTTCAAACTTCCACAACCAAGAATCCAAGGTTGCTTGAAGGTCTAAACCTACCTGATTTATTTGCACATAGAATGGCGATAATTTTGTCGGGACTGTAATACCTGGCGCAGGGGATTCAAACCCGGTTGGAACAAACAAAGGATCGCGACTAGTCCCGTTAAACCAAGACAAGCCTAAATCATAATCCTCAATGGTATGATTCCAACGCGCCGCATAATCGACATGGGCATCTTCTTCTCCCGCTTGATATTCCGCATCACCTGAACTTATTGGCAATGCCGTTCTAAAGCGCCCCTCTTCCCCTGGAAAAGTACGCTCACGAAATCCCGGTAAAACAAACCCAGTCACAGTGCCCCAATCACGAATAAGGCTAAGTTTAATCATTGGCTGGCCAAGTTTATCTTCACCATCAGGGGCTTCAACAAAGTCAGTCTGGTTAACGATATCAACCAAGTGCTGCGATTCAGTAACCCCCCAATAAACCTTAGAAATACCGGCGGTTACTTCCCAATCATCACCATAGGTCATCCAAGACAATTCGCGAATATCACCGTGGCTGCGTTCATCATCAGCGCTATCAATACGAGCATAAGGTTTAAATACAATGGTATGCTCACCCTCAGCTAACGACCACACCATTTCTGGCTCAGCCGTAAATCCCAGTTGGCGATCCGCTTGCTCATTACTCGCGTTATTGAACTGACCTTCTTCAAAATGTTCACGCCACTCAAAGCCAACATAACCACTTACTTCAAATTCAGCGGCTTGTGCTAGGTGTGCACTCATTAATGCACTGGCTATTAATAATTGTTTCTTCATTAGCGGGCACGCTTCAACGTCGCTTTATTAAAGTCAGAATCTTTCAAACCGGTTTTAAACGCTAACGTGGCCGTATTCAATTCTGTGCTCTTTTTGGTTTGGTGATTAATCATATCCATTTGCATTGGGCGCCAGTATTTATCTAAATACAGTTTGTAATCAGAAAAAGTTAAGGTTTTCAGTAATGACTTTTTACGATCATAAAAATCGACTTTTTGGCCACGAAAGTGCGCCTTATCTAACCAAGCAACTTGACGGGTATAACCTGAGTTTTTATCCGTAGGGATTTGCTCGACTTTATAACACTCAACACCATTAACAACTTCTTCACCTAAAAACTTGAAGGTATATTTTTCAATTTCAAATGAGCTCAAATCTTCATAAGCAAACTCACTGCCCATGAAAGGACCTGATTTATTACGTGAAGAAATACGCTTTACTCGCTTTAGAGCGGGTAAATACAGCCATTGGTCATCTGACTCTTTAATGTGAGAGAAGTTTAAGAAAGCAGTGCCTTTAACATCTTTTGGCATGTCAAAGATTGTTAAACCTTTATCACCATCATCGCTAACTTCTAGAGACTGCATACGCATTTCACGGATACTTTCTTCGCCTTGAGCATTACGTAATGTCATGGTTACTGTCGATGCTGAATCTCCCCAGCCAATATCACGAGCTTTACGTTCTGTGGCGATCGCTAAACCTTTATCTTCAGCAGATAAACCTTCCAAGTTAAATTCAGCTTGTGCATTTATAGCCGACGCCAATACAACAGCCGTGGCCAGAGAGGCCGTAAATTTTGTTAATGCATTCATGGTAGTGCTCCTTTTTTTAATGCTTTAATTTTCTATGATTTATTATATTTTATTACTGCTAAGTTCAGTATTAACCTGTGCAACATCATTCTCTCGTTTATCAGCCAACAATAAAAAGGCCGGTAAGAATAGGAAGTCGACAATCAAGGCAGCAAAAATAATAATAGCCGTTGCCATTCCCATATCAGCATTCATGCGAAATGCTGAAAATGTTAATAATGAAAACCCAGTACACAATACCAAGGTCGTAATCGTCATTGCACGGCCTACGCTAGAGAAGGCATAACGAATAGCTTGTTCGGCATTTTGGCCATCATTGCGGGCACGTTGATATTTACTCAAGAAGTGTACTGTATCGTCAACAATAATACCGAGTGTCATCGAGACAACTATCGACAATCCAAGATTAATTTCACCCGATATTAACGCCCAAATACCAAAACCTACCGCAGCTGGTCCAATGTTAGGAATTAAGCTAATCATCCCTAAGCGAAATGAACGTAAAGCAAAAATTAATAATATTGAAATCAAAAACATGGCCGCTGTCATACTGATAATCATACTGTCCATATTGGTTTCACCGATATGAGAAAACATCAGTGTTGGACTAGAAGCTGTCATGCGAACATGAGGTGCATGAGTGGCAAACCAAGCGATAGCACGCTGTTCTAGCGCGACATATTCTTTACTGCCTAAATTCTTTAATGTACTGACAATACGTGTCGATGATTTATCGATATTCAATTGATTGGTTAGATCTAGCCCATAAGGCAAAGACATTTCGTACATCAATAAATACTGAGCCGTTAATTCTCGTTCTTTTGGCAAGCGATAAAACTCTTCATTATCTCCATTCATGCTCTTATTTAAGCGCTTAAGCGTATCGGAGATAGTCGCCACATGATCGGTTTCTGGCTGAGCACGCAACCAATCACTATAATCTGAAATAATTTGAGTGAATTCAGGATTATTAATACCGTCAGATTCACCACTGTACAAACCCCAACTAATACTCGACATGCCTGAAATCGTTTCTTCCTGTTTATCAACTGACTGTCGAAACTCAGTCGAGGTATCAAAATACTTAGTTGCTTCGTCATTAATTTCATTCAGCGGAACTAAGCAAGCAAAAAACAACATAACAGCAGAGCTAACAGGCAAAATAATTTTATTATGTTTAATAACCCAATCCGCTAATTTTTCCATACCACCACTATGTTCAGGTGACACTTTAACGCGCATTGGAATAACAACCATAAGAGCCGGTAATAACGTAACGGATAAGAAGAAAGCGATCATCACTCCCATCGCACTCATTTCACCAAAGTCCGCTAATACGGGAGATTCAGAGAACATCAAGGTTAAGAAACCAATAGCCGTAGTAGCGCTAGTAATAAAAACAGGCATTAGATTTAAATCCATCGCGAACTCAACCGCTTCACGACGCGACTTACCTTGACGCATCGCAAACTGAGTTGAAGCCACCAAATGCACACAATCAGCGACTGCCAGTGTCATCACCACAATCGGCACATTAATAGTACCTGTTGATAAGAAATAGCCAAACCAGCCGCCTGTTCCCATGGTCGCAGTAATCGTGAAAAAGATAACCACCATGGTCATTAACATGCCCGTTATGCTGCGTAACAACACCGTGAGCATAAATATTATTATTAAAAACATGCCGGGCACCAGCGTGCTCATGTCTTTTTGCCCTTCCGTGGCGAAACTATAATTCATCAAGATGACACCGGTATGATAAAAATCGGCGCTTTGATATTTTTCTGAAAAAGAGTCTGTTAACTGTTTTGCGAACTCGGTTACTTGAATCACTTCCGCAGTATTATTTTCCTGGTCCGGTAGCTGAATAGTGATATTTACTACCGCAACCTTGCCATCAGGAGAGACCAAGCTATTGACCAAATTTGGCTCAGTGGTTGAAATATTTTTCGTACGCTGCACCGATGCTGGGTTAATCGTATCCAATTCTAAAATAAGATCTTCAACGACCAAGTCATCATCTTCGGCCCAGGTATGTTGATAATTAGTAACGGAATCGACTCGACTGGAAAATGGGGTTTGCCACGCCGCATCCGTCAGTTCTTTAATTTGCGCCATCATAGGTTCAGTAAAAACAGTACCTTCTCTGGGCACCACAATGATAGATACATTGTCGTTTTTATTAAATACACGCTGCATCTCTTCATGAGCAAGCATTTGAGGAAAATCTTTATCAAAGAAAACTTTATAATCGCCTCTAAAATAAAGATTTTTACCGCCATAAGAAGCCGCCACTGCAATAGCAATAACCATTAAAATGGTTATCCATGGGTGGCGAATAATGCCGTTAAGCCAAGCTTGTCTCATATGAACCTTCCATTGTGTTATTGAGTTTTTATTTTTAGTTATTTATTTAGATGTTCGTCGATCGCGTCTTAATTAATTCAATATCAGCTGAAAAAATTTCTGTCTCTACCCGCTGCCAAGTCTTTTGGTAGTCCCAGTCTTTAGATAATGGCTGCCAATTCATGCCATCCAATAAAATGCTGATATTTTGCAGTAATAACGTATTGGGATCTAAGCGATTAACCGCCTTAGCTTCGGTTGCATTAGACGCAAGGGCATTGGTACCAAACGACATAGCCCAGTTGGAAAAAGTCAGAGTTTCGATCGAGAGATGCGAAGGAAGGTCTAAGCTGCCATCGGCGACAGCATTGCGGAACATAGCATCACTAAAATTATTAATTTCAAACTCTAGCGTATCGATAATTTGCGTACGCTCAATGGAGGTTTTTTCTCGCACACCGGGGGCCTTACTGCTTAATACCGCCATAAACATGGTTGGCTCTAAGCGCGCATAAAGCTGATAAGCATAATGCACCGCAACGGTCTTTTCCCTGGAACACCCGTCAAACGCAAGAGCACGCTTAAATAACACCAAAATTGAACTGATTGCACGAATGCACAAGGCCGATAGGCAATCTTCTTTACTGGAGAAATGATTATAAATTGTACCTTTTGAATAGCACGACTTAGCCGTCAGTTTTTCTAGACTCAGGCCAGAAAACCCTTCTTGATTAAGTATTAGAACGGCAAGGTCAACCAACTCTTTTTCGCGTTCGGATCTTTTTTCTTCACTTTTAGACAAGCAAATTTTTGCGAGTGATTTATCCAGCAAGCCTTTTAACCCGCCATGAGGACAGTGTGAATCTAACGACATTGATGCCCCCTTTAGAGGTCATGATTTAGTATTATGACGATCCGTCAAAAATGACGATTCGTCATAATACTCATATTTTGTTACAAAACAACCTATTAATGTCCTTTCTTTGATATGTTTAATTATTCAACCAGCGTTCAATTTCAGCAAAAGCCATTTCAATACTACCGATTTATATTAACCCAGACTTCGGAGTCTCGATCTTGTTCGAATTACAAGAAAGTGACTGCTTTTTTCTTTAATGAAAAAATTGAATTTAGAAATGACGTTAACACTAGAATTAAATATAAAGTAGAGGGGCTATTCATTGTAATAACGAATAGCCCCTTTTTTTATCGCTTATTTTTTATGCCATGACTCATCGCATACAGCACAGGCACAACCCCTAACGTTAAGAGCGTCGCAAAGCCCAAACCACAGCTAATCACCACGGCCATCGCACTGAAGAAAGGATCGGTTAATAACGGCATCATCCCTAAAATGGTTGTTAAAGCCGCCATCATGACAGGACGCAAACGACTTACTGAGGCTTCAAACACCGCATCGTACTGATCTTTCCCTTCGTTCAATTCCAAGCGAATTTGGTCTACCAGCACAATGCCATTTTTAACGATCATCCCTGATAGGCTCAACAACCCCAGCAGCGCCATAAAGCCAAACTCAGCTCCCAGCAGTAACATACCCGCACTGACCCCAATCATAGCCAATGGCACGCAAGCCCAAATAACCAGCGCACTGCGCAATTCATTAAAGAGCAATACGGTAATGATAAACATCACCAGATAGCCGATGGGTAAAGAAGAAAAAATGCTGGCTTTCGCATCTTTCGACGATTCGTACTCGCCACCCCAATGCAATTCATAATCCGGAGGCAGGTGAATTGCTTCGACCAGTGGGCGTAAACGTTTGAATAGTTGATCGGCGGTAATATCAGCGCTTAAGTCAGGGTCAGCGTAGACCTCAACGGTACGCTTGCGATCGCGGCGAGCAATAATTGGGTCAACAAACACTACATCAAATTTATCCACCACTTGCTGAATAGGTATATAGCGACTGAATACAGGGCTCCAAATTTGCAACTCGTTTAAACCATCAATATCCAAGCGCTCATACGCAGGAGGCCGCATCACGATCGGTTTTAAGGTTGTACCATCACGATAGACTCCGACTTTTTTACCGGAAAAACTCAGCTGTAAAAGTTCATCTAAATCTTGTCGAGATACACCCGCTCGTCGTGCATTTTCTTCATTAAAAAGAGGCTGAATCACTTTTTCACGTTCGCGCCAGTCATAACGTACGTTGGCTGAATCGCTATCCTGTAAAAAAATCATTTTAGCTTGCTCAGCTAACTGCCTGAGCTGCTCCTGATCAGGCCCAGAAAAGCGCGCTTCAATTTTGGCATTGGAACCAGGCCCAATTTGAAAACGCTTAAATTTCATAAACGCATTCGGCATATTTTCATCTGTCCAAATACGCGCATCCGCCATCATGCTGGAAATTTTTTCTCGATCTGAAATACGCACCATCACCTGAGCATACGATGAATATTGACGCTCAGGGCTGTAAGTCAGCATAAAGCGTAACTCTCCACGCCCCACAGAAGAAGAGGTAAATTCAACCCCTTCTTGATGCTGAAAATAATCCTCTAGCTTCAACGCCTGCTCTTGCGTGCTGCGAATATCACTGCCTTCTGGCAACCATATATCGACCAAAAACATCGGCGTATTCGACGGTGGAAAAAAGCTTTGCTTCACAAAACCAAAACCGGCTACCGCCACAAATAACGATAGAACCATAACTCCCATCGTCACACCTCGATGATGCAACATAAGGGCTAAGACCTTACGGTAGACATCATAAAGAAAGCCTTTGTAAGGCTCGGTATCTTTACTATCATCAGCACTGTGTTGTTCGTGCTTATTAAATAAAAGGTGACACAGAAACGGTGTTAATGTCAGCGCCGTTATCCAACTTAATAATAATGAAATAAGCAGCACATAAAATAACTCCCCCACAAACTCCCCTGTCGAATCGGGTGATAAACCAATTGGCGCAAAAGCGGTTACCGCAATAACAGTTGCGCCTAATAAAGGCCATTGAGTTTGCTTAACAATGTCGTATGCAGCGCGAGTTCGAGTAAGGCCTTTTTGAATACCCACCATAATGCCTTCAGTAATCACCAAGGCGTTATCCACCAGCATCCCCAAGGCAATAATCAATGCTCCCAATGAAATTCTATGTAATTCAATATTTAAAATTTTCATCGCAATGAAGGTGCCGAAAATTGTGAGTAATAAAATGGCGCCAATAATAATTCCCGCACGCATGCCCATAAAAATAAGCAATACTGCAATAACAATAATCACCGACGCGACAAGATTAAGCACAAACCCCGTTGAAGAAGCATCAACCTCTGCTGGCTGATCATAAAGTGTATTGATTTCGATACCCAAAGGCCGATTTACATCCAGCTTTTGTAATTTCAAACGCAACTTTTCACCCACATCAACCACGTTAACGCCGGAATTAAATGAGATGCCCAAATGCAAAGAGTCTTGGCTATTGTAATTAACTAAATGGCTAGGAACTTCGGCAATGCCTTCTGAAATATCGGCGATGTCCCGCAAATAAATAAGCTTATTAGAACCCGGCGAACTAACCAATAGATCCCCCATCTGCTGCACAGAAGTAAATTCACCGGTCGGATGAATACGAATATATTCGTCACCAATGCGTATATGGCCGGCATCCTCTACTGCGTTTTGAGTATTTAATAACTGGTATAAACGCGCTAACGGAATGCCTAAGTTGGTCATGCGCTCACGAGATATATCAATAAAGACTTGCTCATTCTGCTCACCAGAAATACTTACCTTAGCAATACCTTCAAGCGTGGTTAAATCACGCTTCAAATAATCTGCGTAATCTAATAATTCTTGATAGCTATAACCTGTTCCCGTAATCGCCAACAACACCCCAAACACATCACCAAAGTCATCTTTTACAATGGGTGCTAAAGCACCCGGTGGTAGCGACGGCTGTTTATCACGAACTTTACGCCTTAACTCATCCCAAATTTGGGGTAATTCATGAGACTTATATCGTGATTTAATTTTAAGATGTATTTGTGAAAACCCTGCCTTAGAAATTGAATCCACATAATCAATATACGGTAATGCCTGAATTGCATTCTCTAACGGCGCGGTGACTTCCTCTTCAACCTGAAGCGCATTAGCTCCCGGATAATAAGTAAATACCATGGCTTCTTTAATGGTGAATTGCGGATCTTCTAAGCGACCCAAACCGAGATAACTAACAATACCGCCCACCAACAAAATAAGCAGTAACATCCAACTGGTGGTACTGTTTTCAATAAAATAGGTAGCGATATTATTCGGTTTCTTAGTCGATGCTTTATTAACTTCGTGATCACTCGACATAATTATAGGCCTCGCTCTTGTACCCAAGGACGTACTTTCATCCCTTCATGAGCTTGGTGAACGCCCACCGCCACTAATTTTTCCCCAGCCTGCAAACCCGTTAATACTTCTATACCCGTCGGCGTTAACTTACCGACGGTCACCTTGCGTGGACTTAATGTCATATCACCATTCACAATCCAAACCTGCGCATCAGATGAACCTTCTTGCTGATGCTGCCCTTGAAAAACAGCCTGCGCGGGTATCGTCACAACCGTGCTTTTTTGACTTAATACTTGATTCAAATCGACATGGACACTGGCCGACATGCCCGGCAATAAATTCAAATTCGCTGGGCGCGGTAAAGTCAGCGTTAAACTAAAACTGCCTGTAGCCTCGTCTGCTTGCGCGTTATGTTCTTTATAACGGGATAAAAATCGTTTACCAGGAATCGCTTCAAATTCAACTTCCGGCTGATACATCGCAGGCCCTTTAGTCTCCGCAATATTCGCCATCAAACTTTCAGGAACTTGCATGCGTACCTCCAACTGATCACGCACCTGCAGCATCATCACCGTTTTACCTGCTGCAACAGGCTGATGATTATCGACATAGACTTGTGAAATTTGCCCAGAAAAAGGGGCTTTTAATTGTGTGTAAGATAAATCGGTACGTGCCGCATTAAGCGCTGCATTACTAATTTCCAGCTCCGCTTTACTTTGATCATATTGCGCTTGAGAAACTTGGTTTCTATCAAATAAATCACTGATACGTTGAAATTGCGACTTAGCTAACTGCTGACGTGCCTTACGGTCGTTTAACTTAATTTGATAATCAGATGGGTCGAGGATCGCTAATACAGCTCCCCGCTTCACTTCCATACCGGCTTTTGCGGGCAACCCCTGTAACTCACCCGCCACTCGAAAGGCTAAGTCAGCCCGTTCAGCAGAGTGAACCTGAGCAGGAAACTTACGCAACATCGTTTCTGCTGCTGAATGAACTTGAAAAATTTTAACCGGCCGAATAGCGTCTATGGCATCTTGGGGCGCCTCTTTAGAACAAGCAGTCAGAATGAGAGTAAGGGGAATAAATAGTAAGTGCAGAAAGCGCATAGTATTTCCTATAACGTAAAGTTAAAGACTTGGTAAATACTATATATTCTAGGCTAAATTTGGCAGAACGATTAGATAGGGAATTGCAGACGTTTTGTCCTGTAGATTGTCACAATAGGGTAACAATCTACAGAAAATGACCTAAACAATTAACATTACGAGAATAATGTCAATTAGTTCAGGATTTTCAATAAAGGTTATAGACCTTTAACCGCGTAGATACCTTCAGCATTGCGCCAGTAACCACGGTAATCCATGCCATAACCAAACAAGTAGCGATCTTCAACATCTAAGCCAGAGAAATCAACTTGTAAGTTAGTATTCTTACGATCATGCACTTTCGTTATCAATACCGCAGTAATTACTTCTTTAGCGCCTTGGGCTTTACACGCCTCAACCACTTCCGCCAAGGTATTACCTTCGTCAAAGATGTCATCAAGAATTAGCACAGTACGGCCATCCATAGGGCAAGAAGGCAGCGCTTGCCACTGAAGTTCAGTTTGACCCTGAGTTTCACCACGATAGCGAGTCGCGTGCATATAACCCACTTCTAAAGGGAAGTTCAATAACGGCAGTAATTTACCCGCAAAGATAAGACCACCGTTCATGATCGAATAGACAACCGGCATACTGGTTGATAAACGTTCTGTAATACCACCAGCCAATTGATTCAAAGCGACGTCAATTTCTTCCTTAGATTTCAACAGATCAGCATCGGCCATTATTTGGTTTAACTGGTCTAGGGTCAGAGATTCGCTCATCAAGAGGCTTCCTAATCGATTATTATGTAAGGCGAGTATGATACCATTTCAAAAATTATAACCAACTGTTTTAGCTAACTGGGAATTCACGAGTGAATAGCTCAACTAACATATTAGATTCAATCCGCATTGTTTTAGTCCAAACCTATCATCCCGGTAACATCGGCGCGATTGCCCGTGCGATGAAGACCATGGGTTTGAAAGAACTTTTTTTGGTAGACCCAAGAGAGTATCCCGCTGAAGAAGCCAGTAGCCGTGCCGCCGGAGCTCTAGATGTATTAGATAACGCGACCGTAGTAACAACTCTGCCGGAAGCTTTAGCTGATTGTACTCAAGTATTCGCCACCAGCGCTCGCAAACGTAATTACACCCGCCCGCAAGTGACTGCAGAAGAAGCCGCTGGTTGGATTAAAGCCAACCCAAATGAAAAAATCGCCATTGTATTTGGCCGCGAACGCATGGGATTAAGCAACGAGCAGCTAGGCCTGTGCCAACAGCTGCTCTATATTCCAGGTAATCCTGAATACGATGTTTTGAATATTGGCTCGGCGGTACAAATAGTCAGCTATGAATTATTCAAGCAGTTCGGTTTGCACCGTGATGAAATAGAAGCTTCAGAACTAGATCAGATCAGCCCAGAAGGGGAAGAATACGCCAGCCAGCAAGACATGGAGCGTTTCTATCAGCATTTAGAAAGCACACTTTCTGATACCGGCTTCTTAGTAAAAAATCACCCTGGCGAAGCCATCCAACGCCTACAGCAAATGTTCGCCCGCGCTCAGCCAAATGCCAAAGAACTCCGTATGCTACGGGGCATATTGGGGTCTGTGGATAAGCTGACAAAAGAATAGTGTTTTATAAACGCCGTGTGATCACGGCGTTTATATGTGCGCCGCTCTAATCTTCAAGAACTTCACGCGCAGCAACAAAATCATAACCAAGGTTTTCCGCCACACTGCGACAAGTAACCCTGCCCTTATAAACATTCAAGCCATTCAATAGGTGCGGATCGTCCAACAAAGCGGCCTTATATCCCTTATTCGCAATACTCACAATATACGGTAACGTCGCATTATTCAGAGCAACCGTAGACGTTCTCGGCACGGCACCGGGCATATTCGCCACACAATAATGCACCACGTTATCAACAATATAAGTAGGATCAGCATGCGTTGTCGCATGCGACGTGGCAAAACAGCCACCCTGATCTATCGCCACATCCACCACGGCAGAACCAGGCCTCATACGCTTAATCATATCCGCCGTCACCAACTTAGGCGCTGCTGCACCGGGCACTAACACCGCACCAATCACTAAGTCGGCGGCAATAACCTGCTGCTCTAACGCATCTTTGCTGGCATATAAGGTTTCTAAACCTGCACCTGCCTGACTAGAATTAAACTGATTATCCAAACGCCGTAATACATCCAGCGAGCGATCAAGAATAGATACCTTAGCGCCCATTCCCATGGCTATTTTCGCCGCATTAGAACCGACAACACCACCGCCTATAATAACCACTTTCGCTGGGCTAACTCCAGGAACACCGGCTAATAACAAACCACAACCGCCATGGGATTTTTCTAAACACTGCGCCCCCGCTTGAACCGACATTCGCCCAGCCACTTCCGACATAGGGGCAAGCAAGGGTAAACCGCCACTATTACTGGTCACCGTTTCATAAGCGATACAAATGGCTTGGCTGTTAATCAAATCTTCAGTCTGAATTTTGTCAGGAGCTAGATGCAGATAGGTAAACAATATTTGCCCAGCTCTTAATCGTGCTCGCTCCTCAGCCAAAGGTTCTTTCACTTTAACGATCAACTCCGCCCTAGCAAAAACCTCCTCAGCCGTCAGGGCAATCTCAGCCCCCGTAGCAATATAGTCATCATCACTAAAACCAATGCCCAAACCCGCACACGTTTCTACGAGTACCTGATGACCCAAATGCACCAACTCATACACACTGGCGGGTACCATACCCACGCGATACTCATGGTTTTTAATCTCTTTCACAACGCCGATCAGCATGATGATAACTCCTAGTTAGAAACGAGTAAGTCCAATAAACCTGCTAATAAGTATAGGCCCGACTGAGCCAGAATATGTTACAATCGCGCGCATATTTTACTACCCCGTTTTATACACCAACTGCTATCGAGAGCCTCCTCATGACCGTAAAACTGACGCCTACACTAGAACTGGCCTTTGATCTAATGCAACGCCGTTCGGTAACCCCAATCGACGCCGGTTGTCAGCAACTTATGATGGACCGCTTAGGTGCGGTTGGCTTCAAACACGAAGAAATGCGTTTTGACGATACCGATAACCTTTGGTCTCGCCGTGGCACCGAAGGCCCATTGGTTTGCTTTGCAGGCCATACCGACGTAGTGCCAACAGGCCCTGAAGGCAACTGGACTTACCCACCGTTTGAACCACAGATTCACGATGGTTTGTTATATGGCCGTGGCGCTGCCGACATGAAAGGTTCCATCGCATCATTCATGATCGCGACTGAAAACTTCGTTAAAGAACATCCAGATCATAAAGGCTCTATCGCTTACTTAATTACCAGCGATGAAGAAGGCCCGGCGAAAAACGGCACGGTTAAAGTAATCGAAACCTTAGAAGCCCGTGGCGAAAAAATCGACATGTGCATCGTCGGCGAACCTTCAAGCACCACCGATACTGGCGATACCATCAAAAACGGTCGTCGTGGTTCTTTAGGCTGTGTATTAACTGTAAAAGGCATTCAAGGTCACGTGGCTTATCCACAACTAGCCCGTAACCCGATTCATGATGTAGCGCCTGCACTTGCAGAAATGACGGCTGAAACTTGGGATAACGGCAACGACTTCTTCCCAGCCACTAGCTTCCAAATTTCTAACATCACATCAGGCACAGGCGCGACCAACGTTATTCCTGGCGATTGCGTGGTGGTATTCAACTTCCGTTTCTCTACCGAGTTAACGGCTGACATATTAAAAGAACGCACCGAAGCCATTTTTGCCAAGCACAACCTAGACTACGACATCGATTGGAACCTAAGTGGCCAGCCATTCTTAACGTCAGCAGGCCCATTAGTTGACGCAACAGTGGAAGCCATTAAAACCGTCACTGGCATCGACACAGAATTAAGCACCGCTGGCGGAACATCAGATGGGCGCTTCATTGCACCAACAGGGTCTCAAGTTATCGAACTTGGCCCACGCAACGCCACCATCCATAAAGTAGATGAGTGTGTTGAAGCGGAAGATTTGAATATCTTGGCTACAATTTACCAACGTATCCTAGAAAACTTATTACTAGACACTCAATAAAAGATTCTAAATAAAATGACTGCATCAATTTTATTATGCCCTGTATGCAAGGAAAGCCTACACGCAAACGAGAGCAATAAAAGTTTGAGCTGTGTGAATAATCACAGCTTCGACCGTGCACGCCAAGGATATTTAAACCTTCTTTTAGCGCACAAGAAAAAATCTAAAAACCCGGGGGATAGCCAAGAAATGGTTATCGCTCGCCAAGCATTTTTGAATTCAGATTTTTATCGCCCCATCTCAGATAGCCTGAATCAAATTATTGTTGATGCGGCCCTGAAGCTCGACTCGCCAGAAAAAGAAAGTCCACTTCAAGTATTAGACATAGGCTGTGGTGAAGGTTATTACAGCCAGCGTATGCACCACAGCTTAAGCGATCACCAAATCGAACATAACCTATTTGGTTTAGACATTTCGAAAGATGCCGTTATCGCCGCAGCAAAACGTGCAAAAGCAGAAACAAACAAAGAAGACGTTGCCAATACCAGCACGAGTGAATGGTTAGTGGCCTCTGCCATCGACATTCCTCTGCAAGCGCACAGTATTGATATTGCCACCTGTTTATTTACTCGCCTGATGCCAGAGAGCTATCATAAAGTGATTAAACAAGATGGCTTTTTCATCTGCGTTAATACCGGTGAAAAACACTTAATTGAACTGCGTGAAAAATTGTACGAAGAAATCACCAAAGCGGAATTCGACCCAGTGAAAAACATGGGTGAAGATTTTGAACTGGTTGATCATCAGCAAGTAAGCTACCAGAATACACTCAGCAGCCAGCAACAGATTCAAGACCTGCTA
>JBLGBO010000021.1:0-55219 GCA_047616865.1 Oleispira sp. | reverse complement strand
TAAACCGCTTCATTGGGTATGTAATTATCAAAGGACATGACTCCGAGTTAGATCGGGCTCATCATAGCTGTTTTTTCTCAAGCAAAAAAGGTGAGTAGTGTATTTTCTCAACCTAAAGGTGATAGTGGAGTAAATCCTGATCAAAAATACCCAGCCCCTGCATAGCATCTTCTTTATAGTCCTCAGCAGGGCTAGGAAAACCCGCCGCTACAGAATCACCATGAAGAGTAAGTTTAATAACCATACCAAATCCTCCCATACCGAACACAAATACTGTATAAACAATCACTGTACATAAATCCAGTATAAGAGGGTTTTATGAAAAAGAACACACTAATATAATACTGATCGAAAATGCCTTTAATGTTACCGTTATACTTAAAGTAATCATCGCCACTAAGCGTAAACCATCAAATTTAGGGAATAACATGTTGAAGCAAGCCGCCATCCTACTCGCCGCCATCGCACTCACCGCCTGCGTCGAAGATACCTCAGTCTCTTCCACCACTTCTGAAACGGCAACCAGCGCAGAAAAAGCGAGAGAGGCCGCCCTAATAAAAGCCACCAAAGCCGCTATCATCATCGAATCTTTTGAAGTGGAAACAAACAAAGTGACACCTGCCAACAACTCAGCAGGCGCAGGCGGCGCAGAACGATAATTCCTTTTAAATAGCAAGTTTAAGTAAAACTTCGAGCCAGAGTCAGAATTTCTTCTCGATGCATCGATATCATTGTCAGCTGTTGATTACTGCTGACATGCTGATGGGAACAATCGAGTTTTTGGTAGGCTGGCAACGACTCTAGCGGGGGTAGATCAGCATTAGAACCCAGTACGCGAATGCTGTGGTATAGGCCGAGATTTTCAATATCTAACAGATTTAACTCACCCCCAGATGGCAAGTGCCATTGGCCTAAATTCCTTAACACCTCCACATACTCCTCCTGTAAATTCCATTTTTTCAGCAGAATTAGGCCTAAAGATTTACTGTATTCCTTGCAGAGCTTAAAAAACATATCCGTATCTGGCGCATGCTCAATTTCTCGAAATGCGGATAATACAGCCAAAGTGCCTACTTCGCTCAGCAGTGCCGCCATCATTGCTTGGCCTGCGGGCTTATACCCCAAGTACTTAGCCAAAAAAGTACTCATTGAAGCCTTAAGCACCATGCGCTGCCAACTCAACTTAAATAGCTTGCTAAGTTGTGGATGATGAAGGGTGAACAAGCTTTTTACACTGTGCTGCATCACCACCCGATCAACCTCTTGAAGGCCTAACAAGGCAATAACATCCTGAATACTTTGTGCAGGCACTTGCGTTCTATAAAGAGGGCTCGCGGCAATTTTCATTAATATCGCGCATAGACTAGGATCAATACTAATCAGCTCGGCTAGAGCTTTATGAGAGACATTGGGATCTGCAATAGCGGTGCGTATTTTTAGCGTTAAGCGGGGTAATGAAGGTAATTGCTCTTGATCGCGTAATACCTGATTGATAACAATACTGTATATGTTGTAATTCTGATTCTGAAATTCCACATCCGTTTGCATGTCGTTCCCTAGCCAAAAAAATTAAACTGCTATTAAAAGATTAGTCTGCCTTGCAAAATCCTTTAGATTGAATAACGCTAATGGCAGGCAGTTTCTTATTAAACAGTTGTATGCAGCTGTACAAAGCAAAAACCGGCCAAGTGATGATGCGAATCATCAGGAATAAACGGATATCAAGAGAATTATTACACTGATTTTTCTTTAATATTTGGTAATAACTTTTTCGATTATTCAATATAGCAACCGATTAAAAACATATTCTAGAAAAATCACATCTTCCGCTGGACCCTTTAGAGTTGAAAGGCAAAAGCCATTCTTTTCCATTACCTTAATAGAACCAACATTAGCCACCTCTACACCTCCCACTAAAGAATGGATGTGTTCATCTAAATAGGCCCAATCAACCAGGCCTTTAATTAATTCACTGCCGTAACCTTTCCCCCAATAAACCTCACCCAACAGGTAACCAATATGTAAGTCCAGCAGCTTTAGCTTCTCATCGTCGCCATAAAGAAACATGAATCCAATGATGTCATTACTCGATCTGAGCCTAATAGCAAAAAAACTGCTTGCTTCAATTCGTTGCTGCAACCAAATATTCGCGTCCTCAAGGCGGGTAATATTTTGCCATTCGCTGGGTAATGAGTGAGTCACCGCAGGGGTTAATAATTCCAAAACTTTAACCGTCAATAAGTTTGACTCTTTTTCATCCAATACTTGCGACTTAATACGCTCAATCGATAACCGCTCGGTATTAAACAAACATTGCTGAGAAATCGGCAGCTGATCTATCATCATAAATCCTCTTATCAAATCATCAAAAAATCTGCAAAACATGAGTGATATCGTATGCCTTACGAATCACTCATCGTCACTTTACTTAGACTTCCTAAACTCCATAGTCATTTGATAACCTTTAATTGCAGGCACAGCAATCGCATTAATACAAAGTTGAGCAAACATGATTATTGTCGCCGTAGCTAACGCATCCAATATCCACGCCATGGCAACCCCACCCATAGAAGTTTGCATAGTTTCCAGTGCAGGGATTGTTTGTAACCCCGTAATCCCATGCAACGCTAACGCAATCCAAAAACCAAAGCAGTATGGGCAGCGCCAAGCTTCGTATAAATAAGCCAGTGGCCTAGGTAAGCGTTGAATGATCCAGTTAAAACCATTACCCCAGTCAGGCAATTTTTCCCAGAATAAGATGTATATCGAAAGTCCCATCAGTGCGAGTGTAAAGTTCATATTAATCTCCTAAAGTTTATATCCAGTGATGATCGATGCGGTTGCATCTGGCTCACGATGGACACAATTTGAAATATTCAAAAATCCTTTCCCATTCAATAGCGTCACGATTCCATCTCTAGTTTTAAGCTCATGATCCTTATCCTTATCCTTGTCATCGCCTAAACCTTCCTCGCTATATTCAACGGCCTCCTCCCAAAGATCATCAATGGCAACAAAGCGGCCCGATGATTTGAGCACCCTTAGCACCTCATCCAACCCAACATCAACATGCACCCAATGATGCAGAGTATTCACCGCGATCACTAAATCACAGCTATCACTCTCTAGCGGTATCTGCTCTGCTCCTGCCAGCAAAAATGTCATCCGCTGATAATTATTCGCAGCAATACCAGAAGCAATTTCCAGCATCTTCGGTGTTGGATCTATACCAGTAACATGCCCCGTGGTTAAAGAGGCAGCAATCGCTCGAACCGCAGCCCCACTACCACAACCAATGTCTAAAACAGTTTCTGAGGGCAAAATATTGCACAATTCAGGAATTTGTTGATGCAATGCTAGCTCTCCCCATTGCTGCACATAATCTTCAGTATGCTGATCATTCCAAGCACCACCACATAATGTGTCTTTCGTATCGTGTTCAAAGGTCATCGTCTTATCCGTTATTGTTAGGTTACCTAACCATTATTACTATTTTAGTTAGTTAGTCAAACTAAACTTCAAAATAAGGAAATGCACCAAACCGCCAAAAAACGACAATCTGCCGCTAATAACGGCAAATATTCTCAAAACAACCGTTAGCCCTTTTACATTAGACATGTTAAATTGTTAGTTAAGCTAACTAAATGACTTTGTATGAATATGAATTTGGAAGATGGGCTAATAAAGCTGCAACGAATAATCTCTAGAACCTGGGATATTCAAACGTTTGAAAGTAAAGAAAATAGCTTAAGCTACAGTGAATTCGAATACATGCTGTGCGTTCATACCGCAGAAAATATTGAATTTGACCCAGAAAGTATCGAGCATGATGATGGCACTCACTTATCGGCACTCGCAGCAGAAATGCAAGTGCAAAAATCCTCAGCAAGTTTAATGGTCAACAAGCTTGAAAAGCGAGGGCTAATTTATCGCGCCACATGTCAATATGATGCCAGAGCGCAACACATATTACTCACCGAAAAAGGCCGAAAATTATTCTTGAGCATTCAAAGCTCTGTCTACAAAAATCTAGCAATATCGTTTAAACAACGCTTAGAAGATAAAGAATACGAAGACTTTGAAAAAACACTGGCGAAAATTTGTGCAACAGATGTTAACGATCAAAAATAGACCCTTTTAATGAGTACTTTTTGTTTATACTTTTTTATCTTGCCAACAAATCATTAAGTATAAACAACCGGAATATCCGGCCATTGCGTCGTATACGCCGGAGTTTTTAATCTTAAAACTCCAGCGCTTACTTAACATTAATCACTACCAGTTAGCGGGATAATCAAAGTTGGGATACTCAATGCCCATCGCTTTAGCAAAGCGGTTGGCAAACAACCCATTAGGATCAAGCTCCCCAACCTTGGCACTGAACCTTTGCAAGTGATCGCCATAGCTACCGATATCGCGCTGCAGCTGAAACAACCAAGCATCATTGTGATGCATGTTTTTCCCCCAGTGACCACGAGCGCCATACTCAGTCACCAACGTGCGCACAAGCTCTTCATAAGGCGACATATATTCGGCAAATTGTTCAGCGGATAAATCGACTGGCACAAAAATGGGCGTTTCAATATGGGCCACAATGGAATTATTTTCGAAACCATTTCCCGCGCCGGTATAAGCCATCAAAGCATTACCTTCGGCTTTCGAGAAGCGCACAAAAATACCGATCAAAGGCACCGGGATATCGCGCCCTTTGGCATTTAAACCATTAGTAAACTTTCTCACATACTCCATCGCTGGCTGAATGTTTTGCTGAGGTACCGCCAGTTCCCAATCCATTTGAAACATCTCGCGGCCAACAGTATCGATCAATTTACTGGAGGTAATTCTATGAGTCGCGCCAATCGCATTCGAGGTATAACGCTTTTTGCCATCAATAGTTTTAGTTAACGGTGGGGTTAAATGCCAGCCAGCATAACGCATGAATGCCATCTTTTCATGAGCACCACTTTCAGGCTTCGCACCGCCCACCTGCAAAACCTGCATGGTTTGCTTAGCGCTGAATTGGGTCAGATCAATATAAGGAAAAAGTAATTCATTGCTCGCCCCTTCTTCCGCCAATTGATCCGTCGTATGACCACAAGTACGCAAGTATTTATTCAAACTCGGAAACCAATTGTACTGGCCATAATCGCAATCTTTAATATCGTTTATAAGACTATTTTCTTTACCACTGAACAATTCATCTTCATCGTGGAAAGTAATTTTAACCTGAGTATTCGTCGCCTCCTGCACCAATAAACGCACCCGAGTAATCACACCAAAATAACCCAAGTGAGTGGTTAACGACTTCCATAAATCGGCATTGCTTTTTCCCGTCGTCCCTTGGCTAAACGTTTTAAGTTCTCCATCGGCAGTAATAATATCCATCGATGCGACTTGTTGAGATAACACATTACGGTTTTTCGCAGAGCTGCCATGTGCCGAAGTCCCCAACGCCCCCGCCACAGACACATGACGCCAACCTAGGTGAACATAACCCAACCCTTTATCACGCTGATATAACCACTCTCCCAACTCATGCAAGTTAGTCCCCGCCGCCACATTCACCACAGACTGACCTTCAAAGGTTTCTAACGACATCGCCAATTCATCTTGCAGATGATTAAATTTATTCATCATTATAATAACGCCATCAGTACAAACAATGGTCGTAGCCGAACCCGAGGTTTGGTTATACCCCTGGCCACTGGTTACTTTAACTCGACGCTTATCTTTGGCTGCTTGCTTAATAATGGCCTGAATTTCAGCCACAGAAGTTGGTTGATAGACTTGCTGCACTTCCTTGCACAGAGCCTGGTAATTAAACGAAGCCAGACCATAAGTTTCACAATCGGCCGGGCAACTGGTTTGAGTTTCAACCCCATTGCAGACCAAATCACCACAGCTTGCCATAACGTCCACACCCGGCAAGCTCGCTTCATTTTTCACCAAATTTTTCAGTTCATATAAGTTAGTGCCAATGGTCATCAAAGGATCGATCACCCTCTCCATATTATTGGCTTTACCACAAAACTCAGTGCCATCGTTTTCACTGCATACCAAAACTGACAAAGCACCCACTTCCATATTCAGCCCCGCGGCAAACTCATGTACGATTTTTTCACCATCGCCCTGAGCCTTAATATGCGCTAAACGCGGAGCTAAATTGGCTCCCAATTTAGCCTGCATACTATCGCCCCAATACACATTGTAATGAGTGATCTGACTTTCATCTTGGGCGGGCCAAATTTCAATACCTTCAAGAATTCGAATCGGAGCTAACTTGGTAGGATCGGTATCGGCGGTAAAAGTAATTCTAACTTTTTCAGCCGAACTCGTCGGCGCCGGGGGTTTAGGCACCTCACTCATAGCATGGGCAAGTGAGGTAATAAGGCTAAATGCTGCAATAGCAAAAGATGCAGTGGTAAGGGGGATGAGTCGCACGTTCCTTCTCCTTTTATGGATGCTCCCAACGTTGGGCACCCAAATATTGAAACGGACGTACTATATTAAAGATAGGGCATCTCAAGCCATGACGTTGCAATTCATTAAAAATCCGTGATTTTTTAAAAAATATCAGTCCAACTGCGACTGACTCCAGCCATTCTCTTTGCGATACTGCCGAACATTACTGGCTAGCGACGAGATTCCTGATGTAAACTGCTTATAACAAAGGAGAAAGAAAAATGAGAAATCAGGATGAAAAAAAAAGCGTATTTTGTGGTTACCTTGACGAAGAAATGGACCAAGACGTACCGCTAACCCCAACTCTGGCAGAAGCTATATCGTTTTTTCGTAATTTTATTTGGGAGAATGAAAAATCAGAATCTTCAATGAAGATATTGAGCTTCACCATTCTAGATGAAGCCTATCTACAAATATCCACGTTAACTGAAAACCTATGGTGCGTAACAGCCAGTGTCAGCACCCGCAGACGATTTCTAGGGCCTTTTTTCAAACGTGAATCGTTTAGAATCTTTCTCGATATCAACGCTTCAGAAACAGAAAATATAATACGCCTGCTTTATCAAGACAACCTCAATGAACTCAACGAATTGTTAAAAATCAGAGACTACTAAAAATAGCCTCTGAAACCATTACCACTAAGTATTAATGCCGCTCCACCGTTAAATGAGGCCACTGTAAAAATTTATGCAGTAATGGCAAAGCACGAATTTTATACTCACGCCTAACCCCTCTCACCGGATCTCCTGACTCGACTTCGGCCAACCCCATATACTGCAAAAAACCCTGCAATATACGAAAATGATAAAAATGACCAAATTGCACAGCAGGGCTAGCATAATCCTCAGCCGTCATCTCATCCAACACCATAGGAAAAGCCTGAAGGTAACGCTGCGCATACACATCAACCGACTGCCATTCGTCACCCAAAATGCTTAACAAATACACCGTAAACAAAGCCGATTGCTGCACAAAGCCTAACTCAGGATAACCGTCCCGATAAGACCAATTAAACTTCTGACAATACCCCTGAAACAATATGCCATAAAGCGCCTCGACCTGTTTTTCAACACCGATCAATTTCTTACACTTCGCACTTAATACCAATCGCCCTTTTACACTGCGTATTAGCCCCGCCTCTTTTAACAATATATGAGTGACATGCAATTCAAAAAAATCATCTTCTTTATTTACCGAAGTAATCGCAAGCCTATCATCGTAGCGGTATTGAGCCTTAAAAACCTCAGCGGCATGCTTACACAATACGCGCGGCAAATTACCTCGGGCAGTCAGCTTTAAGCCGTTGTCATCAATCGCCTGAATAATTTCATTCACCAACAACAATACAGGAGCCTCTAACCCCGCACTCGGCGAGGCAGCAAAATGCAACAACTCAGGAGATTCAAAACCCACCGATAAAATCTTATCCATTTGATCAGCCGAAAGCCCCATAAAATCATCAATAGGCTGTTCATTACGCTGCTGAAAAAAACTACTCGCCTGCGCTTCTAGATCAGCCAATGAGTCAAACGACTGACCAGCAACATGTTCGGAAAACGCTTCATTCGCCGCAGCTGCCTGATTCAGGCAGCACTTTTTATATTTTTTACCACTGCCACAAGGGCAAGGTTCATTTCTATAGATTTTACTCACGAACTTAACTCTCTTGAATTCAACCGATGCCAGTATACTATTTGAACCAACAAAATATGCAGCGGTTTATCATACGGTTTTAATAATAAGCCATTCTCAAGCTGAACCCAAAGTAGAAGAGAGATTCACAGCATACATAGAAGCCACCCATACTGAATGTTAAAACAGAGATTTTATAAACACTGGTTTTTAATACATTAGTAATTTTAACGCATAGCGTGCTGAAGATGAAAAGAAATAGGGTAGTTTAATAGATCAATTTATGCTAAAAAACACCCCTTAAAACAGGCTATTTTAATACTACACAGACAGCAGAATACTAGGATCTTTAATAGCAACCTTACACAATACCAATGCGCTTCCTGCAGGTTTAAAACGACCTTGCTCCCAGTCTCTTAAAGTAGCCACAGGTGTATCGATAAGCTTGGCAAATTTTGCTTGAGATAAATGCAGACTTGAACGAGCTTTTTGAAGCAACAGCTGCTCGGGAGTATATTGACGAGCAATATTACCCGCCTTCATTTCGGTGAGTGATTCACGCAAGCCTTCTATAGACTCACCGGCATCATCTTCGATCGCTTGTGCAATGCGTTCAATATTCATAATTAGTGCACCTCTTTAATTTTCTTTGCGCTCATGTTTGACTGCTCTGTTTTCTTATAAATAGCTACTAAACAAAGTAAATCTTCACTCACATTAAAATAGATTACCCGAACACCGCCACGCTTGCCTTGGCCACCAAGGTTCCAGCGTATTTTACGCGCACCCTCTGCATTAGGGATAACGTCCCCAGCATCCGGGTTCTCGGCAATATAAGTAACAAATGCCAATCGCTCATCTTCTGACCAAATTTTATCGGCTTGTTTCTTAAAAGTGTCGGTTTCATAAACTGTTTTCATATATTAACTATACGGGTATTCCGTACAATGGCAAGCCAGAATAAAAACATTTAGGGTGACAATCCGACCCCAACACCGCTCAGTATAGAAATTCGCCTTACTAGACGTCACCAACAACTTCTCGCGCGCACGGGTCATACTCACTGACAACAAACGCAGCTCATCGGCCTGACTTCCTCAACAACCCATCAACCGCCATCCCCAAATCCATCCGCTCACCAGCCCACTTCGTCACCGCCGTCTTCGCATCAATGCCCTCATAAATAGCCTGCGGCAAAGCCTGCTTCAGCTCCCTTCCATCCAATAAAGAGTCACCACAACAAGCACAAGAAAACTTAGCCGGATTACGCGCAATAACATGCTTATGCTTACTCATAAAAGAAGACCGCTCCACCGTAGAAAAACACAACCTATCCACAAACCTCTGCGGCTCATTCACCCCGCCTGAATGAGCCTCTTGATTAACAGACAGCGGCTTAACCGCAAGAAAAAACTGACCCCGATGCAATTCCCGATGATGATACCTACACAGCGTCACCAAATTATCCAACTTAGTCTCACCACCATCCGCCCAATGCTTAACATGATGCCCCTCCACATAGCGCGACTCACAACAGCCCGGAAACTGACAACATCCACCATCACGAATCGCCAACGCCCGCGACATCGCCGGTGGAATAACCCGACTACGCCGACCAATATTCAACACATTCCCAACATCATCCTGCTCAACCACCAACAAACTCGCATCACACGCCAACCGCCGCGCCGCATCAGGTAACAACCACCGACCATCTAGATTCGAATCGAGCGCAGTAGAACCCAGCCCGCCCTGATGAACATGCCCACTATGAACATGGAGCACCAACTGACAACGCTCATGCCCTTTTAAAGAACCCACCCCTTCAGCCAGCATCGCCAACGCATCAGCTCTTCTTTGAGGAAACGTAAGCGGCTCTTTTAATAACTTTTCGTTTAAAGAATCATCTTTTTTATATTCAGAAAACGCGTCCGCTGCTACTTTTTCACTCTTCTCTTGTTCCGCTGTATTTTCAGCCGCCGCTAACTGATCACCCAACTCCGTAATCACCTTCACCAACAAACCACCCGCCTCAGCAGGTAACTTCGCCTTAATAATCCACAGTCCATCATCATCTTGATAACAAGAAACACCCCGCGATTCATACAGCTTCTGCTCACGCCTTAAATCAAGTTCATGCTCACTCACCACAACCGAATCATTCAACTCCCCCATCACACTCATCGCATCAGCACCGTCAAAATCCTCAGCCCGAGAAACCGTACGAAAAGCCCCCGCCAACCTCACAATATGCTCAGTCGTACCATACTGCGCAATATCCAATAAAAACGACTCATTCTCTGCCGTCGCGACTCGCGTCATCGCCCGCACCTTAGAATAACTCAGCTCACCCTTCTCAAACGCCGCATTCGTTTTAGGTAAACCCACAAGCGCCTTAGCAACCCGAACTTTCTCTCGCGCTACAGTAATGTCCAAACCACTCTTCCAAGCCAACCAATACGCACACGAACGAATACCCGGCCCCACCCAAGCCTTACGACGATCAAACTCCGCAATCATTTTTATAAAGCGATACGTCGCCGCATTAATCTGCCCAGCCAACGTGGTAATTTTATCGGCCAACTGATCATTAGAATCGTCGATATTAAAAGGGGGGAAATTCGAATAAGAATCTGCAGACGATTCCGAAATAAAGAAAGGGCTAGCAGAACCCAAAGTAGAAGAGAGATTCACAGCATACATAGAAGCCACCCATACTGAATGTTAAAACAGTGATGTTATAAACACTGGTTTTTAATACATTAGTAATTTTAGCGTACTACGAAGAAGATAGAACGAGAAAAAGCCTATTCCTATAGACTTATTTCTACTAAAAGATTTTTTTAAATTATAAATTAAAAGCCTGACCCATCAATGATTTACACATACGATAGATTATTTTTACTGCCATTACATAAATTAATAACTAGACACCTGGGTTAACAATATTCGTACAAGTGATTTTATCAAACACAGGCTGAAAATCAGGTGATATATTCAAATAGAACTTCTTAATAAATTCATACTTAAGCTTAATCCGATCATAACGAGAGCAATACTTCGACATAATTTCAGGATAAGCAAAGGCCACTTCAACATAACCGTTGTAGTCATTTTCAGGGGAGGTTTGAGCGTAGTGCGTCAGTAAACCCTCTGTTAGCAAAATATCAGAGGCGTAATAACTTGGGGGAGGATTGTTTAACAAATAATCCTCATCATTCCAATATTCAATTTCAAAACCGTTATAGGCCATAAAACCAATCATATCGAAGCGATATTTTCGCAACAGAATAGATGATATTTCGTGGTGAATAGTACTGCGAATAGTGGTTGCATCCTCAAAATTAGGCATATCAAAGACAAGAGGAAAAAGATAAATATTTTGAGACCCTGGATGATAAAAACCAGAGAAGTATTGTTCATTAGTATTTAGTATCTGACCACCAATAAAAATATTATCTAGGTCTTTTTTTAAAACATCATTCGGATATTTCTCAATTTCTTGGGATAGTTTTTTTAAAAATGAAAGATAACGTTTATCAGTTAACAACTTTAAAGTACCTGGGTTAGAAATTGCAGATCGCCCGCCCACTAACTCATTATTATCCACAGGTATATCCATTACATTATCTAAACGTACAACATTTGTACCTTTAAACTCAATAGATTGCTCTAGCTTCTGGATATCTTCATTTAAGTTAAACTGGCAGGCTTGTAGAAATAAGCCTGCTAGAATAAGTAATAGTTGTTTATTAATAACGTCCAATCCTTTTCTCAAAACTTTAAAATGCTACTGCGCCTGCTGAAGCTCCAATGGCGGAAGTCGTACCAAGCTGAACCCCTAACTGCTGCACGCGAATCATTGTCCATGCTCTACCTAACATCCCAGCAGCCAACGCAAAACTAACTGCATCATCGGCAATACCAACCCCAAGAGTAATAATGTCCTCAGCTATAGTAGCTACGATGATAACAACTGCACCAACTATCAGTACCGTACCAATTGCATAAGCCCAATCATTACTTTGATATTTTGCTGCAATAGCTACTGGGGAAGGAACAGCTGTAGGTCCCTGACCTTGTACTGAGCCCTCATTTGTTATCTCAATATCTACTTGATATTGTGAGGCTAAATATAGCTGTCGTTCTAGTTTACCTTTTATTTCAGGAAATTTAATACTTACCGTATATATGGGCTGACCCGTAATAGGGTTTAACGTAACTTTAGTACTCCAAGTATGCTCATAAGATTCCCCACTATTCACAGTAATTTGACTCTCAAAACTAATTTGCTTAGTTTTTGTATTCAAGCCCAGAGTGAAGCCGGATAATAGTTTTTCTAAAGTATCTTGATTTTTTCGCTTGATTGAAGCCTTTATATTCAGCTCGTTATTACTCAGTTCAGCAAATGTATAAGCATTATCCGATTGCAGTGTTACTTCAGCCGAAATTTTAACGGTTGCAGTCATTCCCATTGGTAGAATTTGCTTATATTCACGAGAATTCACACTGTACTTTACAGGTATTGAGCGAATACTCGTTGCTGCTTGTGATTTACTGTTCGAGGATTTTGTTGAGATCTGGTTATTGTTTTTCATCATTTTGGTAGGCACCAACAACTTCTGCCCAACAAAAATCAAATGAGGGTTCTTAATAGCCACCGAAGGGCGCATCTTGTTAGCAGCAGGCAATCTTACAAACGCATCATTGTTATAATCCCAAATCTCAGGCCAGCGCTTTGGATCTTGTAGGTATTGTTGCGATAAATCCCAAAGAGTATCGCCAGCTTTAACAATATGAGTGATAGGTGTCATGGGAATCCTTTCCTTTAAATTGAATTGGCAGAAGACTACCCTACGTTCCCCTCATTTTGTATCAGAATAATGGACTAGAAAAATTAATAATTATGCTCGATTGTGTATCACTTGTACTTAGTAGATCCTAGCCCTAGATAACTTTCTCATATGACACAGACAAAAGATGAAACTCAATTACATCGTGTATTCACTACTAGCCTTCCTCTCGGTATCGGCACTAGCGCGATACAAGAACAGAGTCTCAATCCGTAGAATACAGCGACTTTAAATTTGCCGATAATAGATTCACCTTTAAAGTGCACCTAGTCACAACCATACCCAGGGCACCTTCATTTTCACTTTTATGCTCTCTGACTCTAGATAGCGACATCATGTCTGAAGTAAGCTGCAAGTTTTAAGTAAAATGTAATAACAACCACTTAGAAACACCTCAACGACAAACAGCAAGAGATTATTTAAAAAAATTCCATGAAAACATTCCTTATCTACTCACTAATAACAGCACTAAACCTAGTATTGAGCTTTTTAATCTATATTTACTCATTTACTACTCAGGCCACCCCCTACCTAACCGAAGATCAAAGGATAGACAGTGCTTTATCAATGTTTTCAATCACACTATCAGCTTATTTAATTGCAGCCATTTTAATAAGTCTTGTTTATTATTATGTAGCAAAAAAATACAGTCATCCTCTTCAAAATTAAAGCTCATGCTACATCATTATCCAACTAGGCGTTTATTTATGTACTCAACACTAAAGAAAATCATAACCTGTACCTCGCTAATCTTCTGTAGTACAAGTTTTTCTGCCAACTTATCCGAGACCAAGCCTATGAACAACGATTCTCTAAAATGCTCTCATCTTGTAAAAACCATCTCAAGTTTTAAAGCTATTATTAACGACGTAGAAAATACCTACGATGCACTAGGAGGCCCAATGACTTCTATTGCAGCTTCTGGGCCAAACACTTACGAGGTTTATATTTTGCAAGATGAAAGAATTGATCGCTTAACCTATACCCTTAAGTTCAACGAGAGCTGCGACGTAGAGATTGCTGATAAGAAAGAAGAGACTCTTGACCCAAGAAACTTAAGTAATTAGCAAAATAAATAAAATCACACATAGCCTTCCTATCTACAGCAAGGCTATGGCTAATCTACCCCAACAACCGCTCAGTATAAAAATTCGCCTTACTAGACGTCACCAACAACTTCCCACTCGCTGTACTGACGTTCCTGATACGAATTTTTTAAATACCGATAATCAAGCTTGGTATTACACAAAGCCTTCTCTACCGAGTCACCCACCGCCTTACTGACATAGACAACCGCAATGTCTTTTATCGCTCATTAGACGTATGGAAACTATTTTATTGCTTGAACAGGCTTCTTAACATACTCAACATGCATATTAACTTCACGACTATTAGTAAGCTCATAGGCACCATTATTAGTTATAAAATACAGATACTTGTCATTTCTATAGATTATTCTTCCTTCTAATTCTAGGCCTGCTGATGTTTTAATTTTTCTACAAGATTGGTAATTATTAGGATCTGATGTTTTGCTAGCATCCATGCAGACATTTTCTAAAAATATCTCTTTACCCTTCGCCTGCCCAGCCGCCATACCAAGAGCTGCCAACAACCAGATAGATAATCCAACCCCTAAAAGCAAAACTAATATACCTAAAAAAACACTACCAATATAAGCACCAACAACTGGCATTTGTAAAAACATGCCTTTTATAGTTTTACTTCTATAAAATACGCTTTCGATTATTGATTGCTCACTTGCTTTCACAACAACAGATGGAAACCTTTGCATCAGATAGAACATTAATGGAACCAATAAGATAGGAATCAGCACGGCTAAAAACAAATTGGGTTTTAAGGTAAAGTCGAGTTTCAGCACGCTTATTAATGCAGGGTAAAAGCCTTCAACTGCAATATAAAAACCTTCCTGAATACTCAAATCCACATCAACATAATCAAAGCCTAATGTCTCCAGCTTTCCTTTTAGGTAACTAAAGCCAAAGAAGTGAACATATGCAGTAGGCAAACCCAGCAAAGAGCCGGCCAATAAAAGTAGCTTTGCAATACTAAAGTGAGATGTCTGCGCTGTATCGCTAGTCTCAGACTCTACACCGAGCTCAACATTCTTTGCACCTGAAAACTTCCGAAGTTCGTTCACTGATTTCACGTCACATACGTCCTTATACTATTACTAGGCACAACCAAAAATTATTATAACCCTCTTACAACTTATTCCGAAACGTCTAAATATCGCTAGAGGCCGAGAGAGGGAAATCAACTGAAAAACTTGTATTAATTCTTCCTAAATCGATTCGCATTAACTATTCCTTAGGATTATTCGCCACACCAAACGGAATATGAACAGATGGCAATATCGATGCTGACGCTTCTAAATGCAATTTTTGATCATCAAAAAACATATGAGGTTTCATTATTTCTAACACCTTAGATTTATCAACCCCACCCATAAAAAAGGCTTCATTCGCGACTATGCCCCAGTGGCGCATAGTATTAATCACACGTTTATGAGACGGTGCACTTCTCGCAGTGACAATAGACACTCTAAGAATAGGCTCGTAGGTAGGATCTTCTGCTTGTCTGCGTATTTCAAGAGTTTGAATTTTTGAGAGTCGGGTTAAAAAATTCTTTAATGGGCCAGGGTTATGAGGGACATCAACCTTTTCAGCTTCATGGTCATGGAAATCATTTAGATTATTCCTATCTTTATAAACTGCTTCAGCCTCATCGTCAGCTACTACACCATCAAAATCAAAAGCAATTCTTAGTTGGTGGTCTTGATCATCATCTTTGATTTGGCCTTCCAGTACTTGACCAGCAGGATAGCCTGCCAACGTCGCTTGCTTCACGTCTGTCGGATTTGCAGAGAGGAATAACTCAATATCAAACGCAGGAATATACACATGAGGTGATACTCCTTGCAAAAATACAGCCCTAGTCATAGGTAACTTATAATGCTCAATTGAATTCATCACCCTCAAACCTGTATCAGGATCATTACGCGACAATAGCACTACCTCTACTGGCGGATCTTCTGGATTCAGCACATTCAACGATAGAAGCCTGCGAATAAAAGGGAATGCAACACCCTTTTCTAGAGGTATATTTTGATTAGTTTTCTGATATTCACGATAAGCAAGCTCCCCCTCTGAGCGAAACACTTGATCCGACTCATCCAGATCAAATAATGCGCTTGAGGCCAAGCCAACGACTAATCTTGTAGTTAAATCAAATGGCATAAATAATCCCTAATCCTTATTTACTAGATAATAATGTGAAGTTTAAAACTCGCAATAAAGTTTCATATTGATTAAAAATCTTACCCAACAAACTCCAACTTCAAATATTTCGACAGCTCACTATCAAGCCTAGCAATAACACTCATAGGCTTCTCCCCCTCATGAGTGTCATAATTCACAGTGCCACAGTAATAAAACGGCGCACCTTTCTTAGCTTCTAATTTGTTCTTACGCACAAACAAATGCAGCTTGCTGCCATTAGCCTTATGATTAATTAAGCGCTGGCCTTTACCACTAGCTGAAGAGGTAGAGTTCTGGCTTTGCCAATGGAAGGTATTTCCATCTTTAAAATAGTCATGGTACTGGTGGTCAGCATTCTTACCCTGTTTGTTCAGGGTAACTAAAAGAAACTGATCATCCTGCCCCTTCGGGCACACATGCCCTGCTTCCCAAGCACCTTTATTAAACTCAAGCCCAAACAAGCCCGGTATATCTGCTCGCATAAACGATTGATGCAGATACAAATCCATAGGGTCAATAACATCCTTCAACCGCGCAAAAGTCGCCATATCTTCAGTAGCCATCATAGGTTCATAATCGCTGTTCTGTGCGATCAACTCATACTGGCCTTGGGCAAGCTTATTAACCGAACGTAATAGGTATTGGTCATCACCACTGGTATCTTGGCGTTCAATCGCAACAATCTGGTTACTGATACTGCCTGCGTTATTAGACGTAATATGTTCAAGCAATAGATAATCACCATCATGTATGGGGTGTTTTCCCCCATCCATCGAGTTACCCAATGCGCGAGCAATGAAGTGCTTAGCAGGGTCTAGCGTGCCGTATTTTTCTGGCAAGGCGATCTGTTCTATTTCTTCTGTTTCATGGCTACTGGTGCGGAAGTGGCCACAGGCTATTTTTAAGTCACTGAAATAAGGGATTGAATTAGCGGCATCGGGTAAAACATTCACAGGGCTTGATTCACCCTCAACCACTTTATTGGTTAAGCGCTGTTCATATTGCAAGAATCTATAATTCACTAGCTCTTGCACCATCACGTTAAACGCATCCAGTTCTTCAGGTGCAATAGCGGTTAAATAAGTAAGCTTCTCTTCTTCTATTTTGAAGTACGCTTTATCAGCTGCCTTCTTTCCTCTTTGAGCCCTGCTGCCTCCCGTCCAAGCGTTAACGGGGTTATTCAACCAGTAGGTGTGCCATGTTTTCAATTGCTTGGTATCGAGTGCTGCTAATGCTTGATACTTCTCTGGCAGATCAACCAATAATCGCTGGCGGCGCTTAAAGATACCAAAGCTATTCTGGGCAATGGCTAAAGTATTCACAGGGGCTTTGAAACCATCATTCTCTAATAACGATTCCAACAATATTAATTTAAAAGACTTATCCAGCTTCGTCACTTCAACTTCACGTAAAAACGCTTTGTGCAAGGTTAAGCAGGCTAACTCGCTATCAGAAAGATCCCCCTGCTTAGCCACAAACTCCCACCACTGGCCATGTTCGCGGCGTATAGTATCAATGCTGCCACCCGCATGATAAAACGCGCCCATACTCGGTTTATAGCCAAACGATGCTTTTAACGATTCATACAGTTCTATCTGTGGATTAATACGTGTCGCGGTGAGCTGTTGCATAAAATCAATGGCAACAGGGTCGTAATTAATAAAGCAGCCTTCGGGTAATACCAACGATCCGTCATTCGCATCGTTAATGAAGTCTTTTTTATTGGCATTCGTTGGGCCAATTTTAAATAACGCTTCGGGCTTATTAAAGAAGCTGTGGTGGTTACCAATGAAGTCCACGATGATTAACTTATCTTTGCCCTCGCAACGTCTTAGGCCACGGCCTAGCTGCTGCATAAAGATAATTTTAGATTCCGTCGGCCTTAGCATTAACACCGTATCGATCGAGGGCAAATCTACCCCTTCGTTAAACAGATCTACCGAGAACACAACATCAAGGGTGCCCGCCTCTAGCTGAGACAAGGCATCATTACGGCGAATAGCCGATTCACTGTGTACCGATACCGCCTTAATACCGTGTTTAACAAAGTACTCAGCCATAAAGTCGGCGTGCTTCTTTGAAATACAAAACGCCAGTGTTCTGGTTTGTTTGTGTTCTTGCCAGTGCTTTAGCGCATGTTTAGCACGGGCTTGTGTGGCCAACTGATTAACCAGTTCTTTTTCATCAAACTTATTATTACGCCAGCTAATCTCTTGGTAGTTAACCGTCGTATCGCCAATACCGTAATAATGAAACGGTGCCAAAATGCCCTGCGTAATGCCTTCAAATAAATCACTGCGATATACCAAGTTATCATCACATAGCGAAAGAATATCTGACTGGTCGGTGCGGTCTGGGGTGGCGGTTAACCCTAATAAATAACGCGGGGTAAAATGCGATAGCAGCTGTTGATAGGTTCTGGCAGACGCATGGTGAAATTCATCCACCACAATGTAATCAAAATGGTCGGCACCAAAGCGATCCAAATGATGCTGCAAACCTAGGGTCTGGATAGAGGCAAACAACATATCCACATTAAGCTCTTTGTGCTTACCCGTATAACGGCCTACTTTGGCGGTAGGGTGAATACGCACAAACGTCGATTCTGCTTGATAAAGAATTTCTTCACGGTGGGCCACAAACAAAATACGCTTGGCATTGATCTGTTTACTATCAAACGCCGATAACCACGTTTTACCCATACCCGTGGCCAGTACCACCAAGCCACGGCGATTACCCTCTTCCCTAGATTGTTCTAACTTGGCTAATGCTTCAACTTGAATGTCGTTAGGGTTGGCTGGCTGCTCTTGCTCATCGGCACCCGGGATAACCGAAGCCGTGCGTTGTTTAGAGTTGTCATAAATAACTTGGTAACGTTCTACCCAACTATGCTCTAGTTCAATACTCTGTTTGTGTTTAAACAGCTCTTCAAATTGATGACAAATTTCTTTGAACCGAGATACATTTTCAGATTGCTCAACCCGTAAATTCCATTCTAAGCCCGTGGTTAATGCTGCTCTGGTAATATTACTTGAACCGATAAAGGCGCTGCTGTTTGCTTCATTATCTTGTATAAAAATATAAGCTTTCATATGAAAGCTGATACCTTTGCTCTCAAAAACACGAACCTCTGCACAGCTCCCTTTCTCATTAAAGGGTTCTTTTAGCAGCAACAAAGACCTTAGTGCCGCAGGATCGGTTATTTGCATATAGTCACAAGTCAGAATCCTTACTTGTGCACCTCGCTCTAACGCTTCTTTTAAAGCAGGCATTAATAGCTTCATACCCGTATCACGAACAAACGCCACGGTCATATCGATTTTTACAGCGCTATTAATTGCAGCGTTTAATTTAGGTAAAAATTCATCTTTACCACCTGTCGTCAAAGAAGAACTATAAGTTTCTAACGTGGTTTGTGAAGTGACTTGCGAAGTGAGATCCGTATTCATTTACTGCTTTACCTTGCGTACAAGTCCGTTTATCCAAGTTTGATCTTTACCGCGTAATAGCTCTGTTTCTTGCCACAGTTCGATAACGTCTAATTCGTCAAACTTAGCGATAAGCGTTTTTAAACTCTCAAGCGTGTAGTCATTAAAAAAACGACCCCAATCATCTAAGCGCTCGCCTTCGCCGTGTTTAAAAGAAAAGTAAAATACGCCACCTTCTTTCAAAGCAACAATGCAGTTTTGCATAACATATTCAATTTGGCTTTTAGGGCAATGCAATAAACTGGCGCATGCCCAAATACCATCGTAGGTATTTTTTACCTGAAGCTGTTGATAACGCATATTCAAAACAGATTGGCCAATATGTTCTTCCGCTAACAAGGCGAGTTCTTTTGAGGCTTCTAATGCGGTAACCGTAAAACCTGCATCAATGAATACTTTACTATCACGACCCGCGCCGCAGCCTAAATCAAGTATGTGCTGTTTATCTGAAGCAGCTGAAGATAGAACCGATAAGAAGCGATCACAAACATGATTCACATCGTTTGCGAAGGTGTCGTCATAATAGGCTTTGGCATTATTAGCATAGAACTCAGCCGTAGGCTGAGCTTTGGCTTGCTGCTTTAAGGCTTCAATAATAGGAAGATCCGCAGGTGCCCACTTTAAGCTGTCTAGCTCTTCAATAGGCAACCAACGAATTTCATCATGATCTATTAGCTTAAACTCACCCGATACGTGTTTTACCTTGTAGGCTAAAAGACGAATGCGTTTATCACCGTAATCAAAGATGCTTTCAGCCACGAATTCACCAATTTCAGATTCAATGGTGAATTCTTCTTTTAGCTCGCGCTTTAGGCATTGTTCAGGGGTTTCACCCGCCTCGATCTTGCCACCGGGGAATTCCCAGTGACCGGCTAGGTGCTTGCCGGGGGATCTTTTGGCTGCTAAAACTTCAGCATTACTGGCAATAATTGCCGCTGTCACACCTATAACTTCATACATTTGGTAAATTTCACCCATCAAAACACAGTAATAGAATCGATTTTATTGTTTTGTAGTAAATCTGCACCAGAAAATTTTTCAATCTCAAGTTCATTCTGTTTGTTAACAATAAAGTTACAATTATGGAATAGATTTTTTATAATCGTTTCTGAAAGACAACAATAATTCCCAATAAAATAAGTACCGAATAACAATTATAAAATTTGAACCCAGTATATAAATAATAACCAATATTGTGATTTGAGCTACAACCACTGTCAGCAGTACATAGTGCCCACACTCACTTATTTATAACCCACATTAATCAAGCCTACTACTTTTCATATTTATAAGTTTAACATTTGAATTATTTTTATATTTATATGCAAAATAATTCGCACTCTTCCTCTCATGAGTAGATATTACAACTTGAGACGATGGAAATTCATTCCGCAACAATTGCACAAAGGAAGCCAGGTTAATTTCATCCATCGTTTGAACAGGATCATCAATTAAAATAGTGGATAAATTAGTAGGATATACTTTATTCATTGCTAACATAAATGAAATAACCAAACCTGAAAGCTGCCCTGAGCTCATAGTATTCCATGCGTCATGATCATCATTTAAATTTGACACAAATCTAAGATATCCATTTTCTCGATTATTTTCAGCACTTTGAAGAAAAACCCCATTACCATCAGGCCTAGTTTGAAGTACTTTACTGCTATAAATATAAAATGGAATAGAAACTTGTTTAGCTACAATTTTTTCGTAATTTTTAATTTGTGTTTGGTATTTATTAAACAAAGATCTAACAACGGTTACTTTATTTGAGATCATTATCTTTTGCTTATCTAGATTAGATAATTTAAGCTTTAGGTCTTGAAGCTTAGAAGAATTCGATTGCAGTTCAGCCAAAGCAACATACTCTATGTCTTGTTTAATATCTTCACTTGAAACAAAACTCTCTTCAGCAACTGATATAATAAAGTCATCAACTATAGTCAAGCCATAAAAACTTAAAGATTTCTTTAACTCATCAATATTTTTTTCTGTACTTACAGGTTTAGTACTACTTCTAATCTTTGCTTGAAGTTCAGAAAGCTTAATATGCACTTCATCTTCATTTAATGTAGTATTAAGTGCTATTATTGAAGACTCGAAATCAACACCATGTTCTGTTAACCATAGTCTAATTTTCTGCATCTTATCCCATCGATCTTCTGTTATTAACTTACTAGAAAGAGGTACTAGTAAGTCAATAAATCGCTGGTACTTACTTATAAAATACAGAGACTTTTTAATACATCTGGATATAAATTCATTTACCAAAAAGACTGACAGCTCTTCCAGCTTAGCTAAACTATCTGATTTTAACGCCTCAAAAACCTTACTCTGTATTTCGTACTCAACCCACAACTGATTATCAGTAAGTTTTACATCACCACAGAATGGACAGCTTACATCGGCATCAACTCCATCTTTATTTACATAATCCTGGTATTGCTTTCGTAAAGTTTCACGACTTTGAAAAATCTTATTAAGTATACTCTGATACGAACCCAATTCTTTTTGAAATTTAAAATATTCTTCGATTTTAGAAGGGTAATCTGAAACGACATTGGGGAAATAACCTACAAACTGAGAGAGAACCTCTACGGTCAAGCTCTTAGGTGAATCAGGAACAATTTTAATGAACGCTTTATGTTCATTAGTTTTTTTAATTAATCTATTTATCCAGCCAACATGCTTTTCGATTTTAGCAACATCTTTAAAGCTGGCTAAGCTTCCAACAAGCATAAGATCCTTAAGTGCTTGCACTCTATTTTCACACAAATAATTAAGAAGGCCATTATATTCTATCAAATGATATTCTTTTACATTATTACTAATCCAAAAAACTTCATTTAAAAAAGACTTATAAATTTCGATTTGCTCGGGATTTTTTGGTTCAAATATTTTTATTTTTAATATTTTACCTGTCGGCAGAACAGCACTCTTATTAACAGAGCGCCCAAACTCTGCATCAAAATCTGTTTCAAACACCTTTTTAGATATTGATAGCTCATCAATCTCTTCGTTGACTTGAGTTAGTTTTCGACTTAATTTATTCTTTATATTTTGCAGCTGATCTTTTTCAAGATTTTGTTTGGTTGTTCCAAATAAGTAATTTATTTTTTTATGCCTGTCACTTTCGGTAATTTTCAAAAAATGACACGTTTCTTCTTGCTGAACGTAGTTAAACAAGTCGAAGGTATTCTCTAAAGCATCATTGCCAACTATCTCCTTGAGAGAATTTCCTTCCAGACAATCAAACTGAACATTCCCTGTAAAATCGTTTGGCCATTCTTTAAGAAGAGTCTGTATTACAGTGCAATTAACTGTCTTATTATCATCTTTAGATGTGTTTGGTGGGATGGACACATAAACAACTACTTTTGTACCATTCCCTTCAACCAACTCTAAAAACACTCGTGTTTCTTTATTTGCTTTATTTTTAAGAAGATGGCTATTCTTTTGCTTTCTATCAGTACTTAGAACTCGTCCAATCCTTCCAGTAAAGCATAATTCAATAGCATCAAATAATGTTGTTTTACCAAAACCGTTTGGACCATCTAAAATTAAAAGATCACTACCAGTAAAATCAACTGTAAAATCATCTTCAAATGACTTAAAGTTTTCTACTCTTAATTTACCCAATTTAATCATTTAGCATTCCTACGTCATTAACCCAATCATCTATAGATTCATTAGTAGTTAATGCTAATAAGTCAGGAAGCTCTTCTAGCTCTTCCTTGCTTAAACTTACACTTATCATACTATCTAAATCTAATTTCTCACGCTGCGTCACTAATAAAGTAAGAAAAGGTAATTTTTCATACAACCTTGCAATAAAATCATATTCTTCATCACCAAATAAAACAAATAAATCATATTTATCTATATTTGAAATTACTGCACTGCAGTACTCTGATGAATTTATATCAAGCAATCTCTTGTTAACAACAATATCTAAGTCCTGATTTGAATAATAAAGCACTTGTTTTTTATAGTAATATGAATCTTCTTCTATTGATGAAACAGACTTTAATAATTCTGATTTTTTCACTTCATTAGGCATATTAACTGCTAAAATCAAGCTTGTATTTTTCTCAAAGAAATGAGTCAGTTCAAATGGCAAAAAATCCTTTTCTAACATTATTTTCTTAAGATGAGTAAATAAAAATATTTGAATTTCATTATTAACAAATGGAATATTCAAATAAGGAAGGTCAATAAAAATAAAATATTCAAAAGAATCCTTAGTCGCTATATATAAGTTTAAATATAAACCATCTAAAATCTTAAACTCCGTTTCTACATGTATAGTAAAATCTTGTTCAACTGCAATCCTACTGACAAGAGCTTCAATATTACTCATCACTAAATATCCTTATAGCATTCTCTACAGATTCAAACTTTATGTTATTCACATTACTATTCCGATATTCAATATCAATAGCCTCTTCAGCATCGATGGCTTCAATTATGTTTTTTAACGCTACAGATTCACCACTTACATCATGCCCTGTACTAGCTTGTACAACTAGGTGTGAAGCATCCAACAATGAAGTAATCGTATTATTTTGAGATATTTGATGTTTACACCTTTCTAGATTTTCATGCCATTCATCTTCATCATTTGACTGCAAACTAATGGTAGATGGGTGATAAGTAACAGATTCATTAGCTTTTATAAGAAGGGTATCAACAGAATCCAACCCTTGAATTAATCTCAAAAATACATCTTTTAATAAGTATTGATTAATAATATTACCGTAATACATGTCTTTTGATTTAGTACTTATTTCATGAGGTGAAATTAACGCCAATAAATTAGAGCAAGAATATTGACCAATAATATTCCTCCTATAATATTCTAGATTCAGCATCTTCTTTTTATTTAAACCCACATCATTCGCATTATCAATGCGCTGCTGTAGTCTTTCATTTTGATCACTATAGGCTTGTTCAAAGTGTTTTTTACAGAATAAATCCCAATAATCGTCATTTTGATTTTTTAACACTCGATTAAGAGGAGCAAATATACTTACAAATGAAATACATTCTCGCCGCTCTTGAAAACCTTCCCCCTCATTATTTTGCTGCCTTATATTATTGTGCCTAACAGCTACATGCTTATCGATCACATCGCTAATAGATGTAAAATATAAAGAAAGATCGTCTTCTTCAATATTTTCCAATGGATGAATTATTTCTAATAATTGAGATATTAAGTCAATTATTCTATCCTTTAAACTCTGATCACTAAGTGCTAATTCATACTCTGCTTGAGTATCATAATCCAAATAAATATCGAGACTAGAAAGACTTCTTAGCCCATTTACTGTTGCATTATGCTGATCTGGAATTCCGGCATATTCATCAATATTTTTTATTGGGGATAACACGTTCTCTGATGTATGAAAATATGTTTTAGATTCACCAAACGTATTACTTGAGAAAACATCAAAGTCTGTGAGTAAGCTAGTCAATTCCGCCCTAAGTATACCATCTACAGGATTTTCAACATCACTCCACCCATCCACTAACCTATGATTTTCATCAAGATATCCGGCTTCAACTAGCAAACGAAATTTTGAAGTTATTTGCTCGAACAGCAGATCTATTTTTTCGGATTCATCACTACAATTAGTGTAATCAATATTTAGATTAATATATTTGTTAAAATCCGTTTCTGACAAACGACATAACTTTCTATTTAGAATTGTGACAATTGCACCGACATGATCACTAAAACCTGTCCCTGCTTTATGCTTTACTTGATGTAAAGATACATATCTATCATTTCGCTTTATTGAAAAATCTTCTATCCATTCATACTCAATGGTATGTGCATTAAGGAAATCAATAAAGTTAGAAGAGTCCTTATCCATTTCAGAAAGTTTTTCCAAAATCATCTTAAGACATACATATACTCCAACCTTGCCCTGGTAATTAAATCCATTCCAAGAAGGAGTTGCATCATGTAGAGCACTCTTTATATCTTCAGCCATAGCCACACCCCATTATCAAATATGCGTACCAATTCATTAACTTTTCTCGTCAACTTCGGCACCACCATTTTGCGCTACAATACATTCATGGTTTCACTATCGAGGCGACAATATCTTCATAAAAATACTCTACGCTGTACATATACAGACTTTAACTGGCGCTTCGATCTTATCTGCAATTATTGTTTAAGCTTCTACCTTAACGATCTCAAACTCGACAACTATTTCTTTACTCTAAGTTATCCCACTAATTACTAGCTCGCCGACAATAATCAGCTCTTCATTGTCATTCTCAATAACAATCGGCGAATAACCATAAGCATTGGTTTCAGGTTTAAGCACAATGCGCTGATTAACCAAAACACCCTCTTCTTCTATTTTTTCGCTGTGATACGTTTTAACTGTGTACGTGCCACCATGATCTGGATCTTCAATATCACGGTGTTGTACTAATACAATTTTGCCATTTCGGCTGCCGCCGGGATTGGCTTTAAACAAACACCAAGAGCCGTTGATGATTCGTTTGTTCATCGACTCGCCCACTACGCGGGTAACGAACATGCCTTGTGTGGTATTGATGTGTTCTGGTAGCTGCACCCATTCGCTATCTTCTGGGTTGCCTGCGTTTTCTAGCCCTTGCTGATTACTGAAGCCACCTGCGGCGACTTCTAAATCAAAAATAGGCACATAGCCTTGGTAGGGTTTTGCTTGTTCGAAGCTGACGACTGGCAGGTCTAGGCCGCGATAAGCACTACTATGGGCATTGCTTGCTTCAAATTCAGCAAGGTCTTCTTGTTCTAATTGTCTGCCGGCTATTTGCTGGAAGTATTCGCGGGTTTCTTGATCGGTGCAGTATATGAAGCAACCTTTTTGGCCACGGGTCATTAGGGTGCGGTAGGTATTTTTAATGACTTCTGTGGCGGCGGTTAGTGCCGCTTCGGGTTCTTTTTTTAATCGACCCCGAATACCGCTGAGTGCTTTGTCTCTTGATGGGTGCTCTAGGGGTTGTATTACAACCTTGCCATCGCGCACGATGAAGTCGTTACCAATGATCACGCCTATGTAATCTAGTTCTAGTCCTTGGCAGGTGTGTATGCAGCCTATTTGTTTTACTGAATTTTCTGCGATTAACCACAGGCTGCCGTCATCGGTTAAATTCCATTGTGCTTCAAAGTTAAACTCTGGAATGATGATGTCCATGGCGTCTTTGTCTTTTTTACTGGCCCACTCCCAGCAGTACCCTGCCACCATACGGGCTTTGTTATTGACGCGGTTTTTGTCGATTATGGCTTTGCGTAATTCATTGGGGTTGTCGAAGACTTTTACGTCGTAGTCTATGTCTTCTAGGGTTGGGTTGGCGGTTTCACGTATTTGTAGGCTGTTATCAATCCACGCTAGGTAGCCGTCTGATCCGTTGCAGCGAAACTGTGAGACTAGATCTAGCTCGGTGACGGTGGACTGGCATTTGTCGGCCCACTGGTGAATGGTTTGTATGCTGCCAATGTCTTTTAAGGTAACGCGTTGTGCTTCGTCAATAAAAAATACGTTAAAGCGGCTGGCGTTGATCAGTTCTTTTATTTGGTTTTCGCCCAAGTTGCCATACAGGCCTGATTTTTCATTTAGGCGATGGGCTTCATCCACCAGCAATGCGCCAAAGGTATTTTCTGGAGTGTCGATATATCCGCCAGAGCCTTTGAACATGTTGTCGATGTGGGTTTTCTTGCGGCTGCCTGTGAGCATTTTTTTGAATACTTCACGGGGGGCTGCATTTTTTGATACGTATTGGGTTAACAGTTCGCGTTTGATTAATTCGGTTAATAAATTAATCGCGACTACCGACTTACCTGTGCCTGGGCCGCCTTTTACGATGAGGGTTTGCTTGTTGCCTAGCTGGGCTTTGTGGGCAAGGTCTAGGGCGGTTTCATAAACTAGCTTTTGCTCGTCTATCATCAAGAATTCTGGATTGCCGTCGAGCATGGATGCCAGGGCATCGGCTAGGTTTTTACTGGGTTTGATTTTTCCATGTTCTATGCGATACATGATGTTATCGCTGTCGCCGTATTTTACCGATTGCTTTAAAAACTCAGACAGTTTGAGTGCATCGGGGGATATAAACACGGGGGCTTTTTTTATGTGCTCGGCGTAGAAGTCATCGTTTATGGCGTCGCGCGCTTTCATGTTGTGCAGGTAGGCACAGGGTAAGAGTGCTATGGACTCGTTACGCACGGTTTCGTTGTAGTCTTCTATCAGGGCGGCGTAAGACCATGCTTGATACGATGGGTGGTTGGTTTCTTTTTCGCCGTGCTGGAAGCGTGTTTTTACGATGGCGTCTTTGTGGGTGACTTCTACTTCTTGCCACTGCTTTAATTCTACGATTACGGCGGTATCACGTCGGTTGGCGTCTTTACCGGTAAGGATAAAATCGACCCGTCGATTGGTGAGGGGAATATTGTATTCTATCGATACACCAGCCGATGCGGGTATGTCGTCATCGTGTAATACATTAAACATGTATTGCAGGGAGTTTTTCCAAGAGATGAATTCGTTTTTTGGGGAGTTACGATTCAGCTTTCTCGATACTTCGTTTTCTATGATGTCGGCAATGGCATTTGAACGTACGTCGTTAACGAATTGCTGTTTGGTGGCTGAGTAGACGATCACCCTTTTTTACCTGCTGGGGTTTCATCCTTCTGGCTTTCTTGCTGCTCTTCTTTCACATATGCGGTGTATTTCTTTGAGCTGCCTTTTACTAATTCTGCTGGGTATTTGGCTTCGTTCTTGTTGATCTTCTGCTCTATTGCTTCACCAATATTAATGTCGAGCTTGTCGGCTAGACGCGCTAGGTACATTTGCACATCGGCTATTTCATCGACTACGGCGGCGCGTTGCTGCTGGTCTAGGGTGTAAGACTGTTCTTCGGTTAGCCATTGGAAGTTCTCTAGCAGTTCGCTGACTTCTACGCTGAGTGCCATGGATAGGTTCTTTGGGGAATGAAACTGATCCCAGTCGCGGTCTTTGGCGAATTGGCGCAGGTAGGCCTGCAATTGATTAAGATCTTGCATGGTGATGGCTATTTGTAGGTAGAGGGTTGGGTTGTGTGCGTATCATTCCTTGATGCCTGCTATTTGTAGAGCCTTATCCATAGACTTTGTCTGGAAATAAGAACAATGCCCTAGTTAGGCCTATTTTTCAAGCTTAATGAGTGTTTTATGAATGACAGATTGGCCTTTCTAGACATATCTAAATCATCACTAGTTACCCTATCATCAGGCTCCCGTAAGCAGCTTAATAATTTTAGATTCATCTTGTAGCAAATCCATACGAAGATGCGTGCGCTCTACCTTCTCGCTCTGATTTGCCTGAAAATCAGTATAAGAAAAAATATACTCTTTACCTTGTTCAATTAGGTGTTCGTGACCCGACCCAGGCCGCATCCATGACACAAATTTCTTTCGATCATCAGATAGATACTTCACGGTTGACTGAGTCACAAACCGAGAGATCACCTTATCTTGATCACACGAACCGTATAAACTTTTCACAACATCGCCATAGGCAATCGTCGCTTGAGACATCAGGTGTTTTGAACCGTCTTTAAAGTGATAAAAACGCTCTTCACTTTCTACACGGCTTACTTTTATAACGCACACGGCGGTGATTTCTTTTGTCAGATCCTCATACGTTTGAGGGTAAATTTTAGATGCAAAAGAATGGCTAACCCAAAACATCAGCAAAAGATTTATAACAAAAAATTTATTCATATAATTAACCCTAAGATGATTATTGGATATAAACGATAACCGTAGAGTAACAAATTAATAAGTAGCGGCCTATTAACTTGCTATATAGCGGCGATATACGGAAGATTAATTCAATACAGTAAATGAGGACGTTGATATGTCTATAAGCACAGTTTTTGTAAGTAACGGAACTCAGGCGGTCAGGCTTCCTGCTGATACCCAATTCCCTGCCGGCATTAAGCATGTAGTTGTGAGGGTACTTGGACTTGAACGCATAATATCCCCTGCAGAGCACTCTTGGGATAGCTTCTTCCTTGGTGAGGCCTCTGTCACCGAAGACTTTATGTCTGAGCGTGCTGAGCAGATCCCTACAGAGCGTGAATCCTTTTGATGATGACATACAATCGAAGCGATGATTATCGGAGGCAATAATCTGCACATAGGTGCTCATGCACGTTCGGAGGGTTTGGTTCTAGTCAGTAATAATTTACGTGAGTTTGATAGAATCCAGGGGCTTCGCGAAGAGAGGTATGTTTTGATCTAATGTAGGTCGGCATTTATGCCGTCAACTTTCTTAGTGCTCTAACGCTAACGAGGCACATGAGAACCATCTTTTAAATGATGTACGTGATTATGATCAATCACTTACATACCCTGTGAACTTCTGCTTATCTGCCGCTTCTAAGCTAATGGTTATATCGTACTTTCAACTTTCTTTAGGCCTTGTATGTCGCCTGCTTAATACCCGTTGTCATTCGGCTTTTGGTTCCAGCGTTAATCCATAAACATTGATAAATACTTCCAAGGTCTCTACCAATGTTATGCCAGTGAGCCCCAACGATTTCATATTAATTTTTTCATCTTTAATCGCTTCAATAAAGTCACGCATGTGCTGCTTAATTACATCAGTAACAAATACGGTTTGGCTTGGGGCCAATAGCTGAGCAATTTTCAATACATCGTTTTTGTGTTTTTTAATATTCTTAGAATCGACCTGCTCACCTTTTTCTTTACGCGCGGTTAAATCACAAAATGCGCGCATTTTAAAAGGAATTATATATTCAGCGGTTAATACAGGTATGCCACTGATGATTACTTTCCCTTCTTTAATGCACTGGTAATAATCATCATCTAATAAAATGGCCGATAAACTAGAAACATCTTTATCCACAGGAATGGGCGTTAAATCCGCATCATGTTCTAAAAAGACTGCTTCAGGCTGCTTTGAAAACAATTCCAACATATACGGAAAACCTTCTCCTGAAGGTTTACTAAAACGATAGAACTGTTTGTCACCGGTGCTTTTTTCTTGGTGTTCGTATTCACCTTCTTTCACAAAGTCCCAGAATTTTTGCACAAATTCTGCATCCAATGCCTCTGTAGAGAGCACTATGTCTAAATCTTTTGTAGCGCGAAAATCGATATCCGCATCTTCCATATTCAAATAGCAAGCAACGCCACCAATTAAGGTATAGCGATCTTCGAAGCCTTTAAAATACTCACTAAATTTTTCTAATCCCTGAATCATACTAACCTCTGTGTTCTTTCCAGAATTCCTGCATCATTTCATCTAATGCTATGTGGATACGTTCATCTTTTTGATTCTGTAAACTTAAATACAGCGATATACGATCAATAGCGCATTGCTTAGTAAATTCATTGCTTATATCACTCAACCACCCTGGGTTATAGCGCCACAACTGGATCAATACAGCATCGTCATCAGCACCCATCTGTTCTTCTAGCCCAATTAAATTTTTCAGGCTTGGCCAATCAGCAGCATTAATCGCAGCGCAACGTTGTTTTGGTAATGCCAACATACCTTGTTGTGCTAACGCCTGCTCACCAGCAGAGTACTGGAATATATCGCTATGCTGACGATATTGATCCTTACTAATATAAACCTGTTTTTTTACCGGGCTTATTAAATAGGGCTGGGCCAAGTTCCACAGTTCGCCATTGTTAACTTCAAATACCAACTCACTCCTTCGTCCTACCAGCGTTACACGAGCCAAGCTAAATTCACTCAATTCACGATATGCACGCGAAACAGTCATCTTACTAACCCCCAACTGCCCTCCTAATGCTTGTGCAGAAACATCTTGCTGCCACAGGCCATGAAGTTGCATCAACAATAACTGCTGGGCACAAGCCCCCAGAGTCGTCGTATCGGTTTTCGTTTCAGCTGCAAAATTCTCTCGCAGATCAAGCGCCATAAAAGGTAAATACAACTGCTTACCTGGTACAACAAAGGCAATACCCTGATCAATCAGACGCTTACGATTGTAAGAAGCAAGCTCAGCTACCCCATAGATCACCGGGCCTTCAAAATATTTACTTATCTTATTAAGGTTTTTTTTCAGACGTTGCGCGGTCTCTGGCTGCTCGTGCTCATCCAGCAGTAATAAACACTGTTGCCCATCAAGCTCTACTAGCTGATAGACCCAACCTCCTTGTAAATACAAGGGTAAGTCTTTGGCCGTGGGCCAACTGCCCTGCAAGGTACAAGGCTTGAACACCTGAGTTATATACCCTACTAGGTGCTTTAAAATCATCGTTAACGCATCAGTATTCATAAGAATCATCTATGTAACATTAAAATTGCACGGTAACAGTAACAGTGTTACCGTGCAAAAACAATGTTACATTGAAATTTGACGGCTCTAGTCAGGAGAACCATTCTGGAATGAGGTCTTTGATATGCCTATAGGGGCGGTAAGCCTTCCTGCAGATACCCAATTCCCTAGCGGTATTAAGCACGCAGTTGTGAGGGTTTGGTTCTGGTCAGCAATAACTTATTAGCCTTCTAAGCCTCGCTGATTTTTTGGATGAGTTGCTGGCATTGGTAACGCTTGGGGTCTTGCTTTAGCTTGTTCAATATCGCGGTGGGTAAGTACTGTACGGGTATCAGCTGACGGCCTAAGTAGTTACTTATATCATCACAGTTGGTTGTGCTTTTGTTATTAACCAGTGCTTGTATAAAACGCTGCATTCCCCGTTTACTGCATGATTTACGGCTATACACTTGAGCTTTTTTCATGGCGTTTGTTTTGAGTGGCTTTGCTTTAAGTATGAGTTGGTTTTGGTCGACTATTTCTACTTGGAATTCACTGAAACTAGGATATCCCAGGTTTAGTGTATTTTTGCTGTAGGTAAAGCTGCCACTTTGGATGTTGGCAGATGCCTGAATGTACTGCCCTGTTGGATTTATGACTAGGCGCGCATAACCCTCAAAAGAGCCGTCTTCATAATCGCTACTTTCTGCTTCATGATTCAGGTCTTTATCAAAACACCAACTGCCATAAATACTGCCTTGCACGACTTCGTCGCTTTGGCTGGTGAACTTTATATTCATCAGTAGACGCTGTATTTCTGGGCTGCCTTTATAGACGTTGTATTCTTGCATTAAGTTATTGGATGTCACTTCATCAAAAAAGTGATTTTTCCCCAAGTGATATAACACTGCACCCATGTCGGTACTGCCAAGCTGGTAGGCGTTGTAGCAAGAAAATAAAGCAGCCTCGTATAATTTTTGAGTGACGAACTTTTTACACTCACCAACATAATAGCCTTGGCTATTTTTCAAGCTTGATTTGGAAGGCGGTTGAGGCTCTTGATTGTCTTGAGTTGGCTGCGATGAGTGGGCAAAAGCGGCCCCAACTACTGTTACGCATATAGAGAGCAGGCGGGTAACAAATAAACGATGAAAATTCATGCATAACATCCATATTATGATTGGGTGTTCTATGCAAAGTATAGGCAATACATCTAATGTGTAAACTTGTTCAAGTGTACGGGTAACGTATCAGCGTTAAATAGGTATAAGTGGAGCTGCTCTTTAGCGACGCGATTGTTCCGCTTTGCGAGTGATTAGGTCTAGTTCTCCTGTTTCTTTTAGCTTTGCCAGCAGTTCACTCATGTCTTTGATTAAGGTGGGTTTGGATTTATTGATGAAGTGGTACAAGAAGACTTCTAGCATGGGGGTGGGGTTGATTACGATTTTATCGCCGAGGCCATTGAGTTGAATATATTCTTCTGCATCTAGGTCGGGGAATAAGATCACATCAACTCGGCCGCCCAACAAGATTTTGAACAGACTTTCAATGCTGTCGACGGTTTGGTGCAATAGGTTTTGAACGATGTTATCGGTTAATTCAATCCCTCGTAGAACCCCTATCTTTTTACCGACTAGCTCTTTCATGCCGGTAATTTCTGCATCACCTGTTCGTGTGATTGCCATGACTTTTAGGCTGTCTACCGGTGTGGGGATTCTGATTAAGTTGGTTAATAGCTGGCTTGTGGCTTCTATGCGAATAAGTTCGCCGTCGACGGTGCCTTTATTGGCCTCAACAATCGAGCGCTTACCCGGATAGAACGCTAGCTTCATGTCGTACCCTAGTCGCTGATAAACCTCTGACATAACGCTTGCCGAGACTTCTATTTGAGCGGTATTTTGTTTGAAAGTTGATATGGTGATTTCTTCACTGTGGCTAAACGAGGTACTGACCATGGCGATGATAAAGCAGCATAGTGACTTTGTAGTGATCATTGACGCGTCAGTTTTGTTCATTTGTTAGAAGCTCGTAGTGCACATGGTATTAATGTTAGTTTACCAATGCTGTATCTTCCATTGAGCGGATGTTCTTGGGTTTTATCGTATTAAGCCAGTCTCTGAGGTTATTACACGGGTGAAGTTCGGCAGTCTGCACCGGCATACAATATATTAAATTCAGTTAGATGGGATGATGAAGAGTTTGAAGACGTCAACTAAAATAATAGTTTATGGTTTTGTAATACTCACCGTTATCGGCTTAATTAATTTTTTAAAAATTGGCGCCGGAGCGAATTTTTATTTTCGCGATGTTGTTTTCAGGCTACAAGGTAACTTCTAGTGATTTTGTATTAAGTCCTTCTTGCTTCTTATTGGTGATGAGTTAGTTTGTGTTTTAATGCTGTATTCATAACGCGACTTGGAACTAAATTTTGAAATCCGCCCTCTTGGAATCAACACTGGCCCCTCTACTTTTCTTACTACTGTCTCTACCTGCACACTCAGATGCAGTTGTTATTCCTTTCGAGACTTTGTGGGAGGTCGATAACAATGAAAGCGTAGCAATTAAGACATACAACTACGCGAGTACTCGACCAAAAGTGACAATCGATTGGGGTGATGGCCAGACTGAAAAATTCATTAGTCCACAAACACGTGGTTTATGGGAAAATGAAACGTCTATAAAGCATACTTATATTAATAAAGGATCTTATAAGGTAAAAATTTACTTTGTGGATAGCCCTATAAGATTTGATAATCAGACCGCATTAAAAGCAGTATTAAACTGGGGCAACTACGGCTGCTTTATCACTCATGGTATTTTTCAAAATTCAGGCTTAGAAAGAGTTGACGCCGAAGGACAACCTAACTGCGAAATTTTCACCGGCATGTTCTACATGGCGAAGTCTTTTAATGATGATCTTAATCATTGGGATATGAGCGCTGTTACCCGTATTTCCTCAATGTTTTATGGTGCCGAAAAATTTAATGGCAATATCAGCAGCTGGGATACGTCTAAAGTAGAATATGCTACCAGCTTATTTAATAACGCTAAAAGTTTTAACAGTGATATTAGCCAGTGGAATACCAAAAACCTTGCTAATGCCGAATATTTATTTAGCGGTGCCAGTCAATTAAACCAAGATCTATCAAACTGGGATCTCACAAAACTTACTGACCTTGATAGCCTGTTTTATAATGCAAAATCATTTAAAGGCCCATTACCAAAATTTAATTTTAATGACATAACCTATGTAAGAAATGCGTTTTATGGAGTGTCGTCATTAAAAGTAGATTTATCAAACTGGAATACTGATCACATTCGTTACTGTTATCATTTTGTTGATCTAGGCGACCACAAAATTATTCTACCAAGTTTCAAGAATTGCAGTATTGCAGGAACAAAATGATTAAATTACTCGTTCAAACTTTTCACGTATTGCTATTAGGCCTTACGATTCTCGTACTTTCTGGTTGCAGTGAGATTTATCATACCAGTCGTTATATCACCTCTTTTTTTCATGAGGAGGTTGTATTTATTTATACCTCATCTGATTATCCCGATGAAATACATAATTCAAAAAAACATCCTCGCCAAACAACGCTTGTTTTTGGCCCATACATGCCTACTTTAGGTGATGGTGGCGGAAGTTTTGGTGGAGATTTCCATTACTATAAAGATCCCTTGGAGGGTGAGGAAATTGTCGCTTTATGGCAGGTGCCATTTGAGGGAAGTACACTGAGATATTACGTTCGCAGTGAACCTGGTAAGGGAATTATTCGAGCGCCAAGAGAAGGACGCTATGCCTATAACGCGGGGGTGGCTTTTGGGCCTATGCGTGCTTATAAAGAAGGTTTAACTGACGCGCAGTTTAAGGATGCTCAGGTCGCGGGATACACAGCCTATGGAAACCCGATGCTCTATCGCTGGGGCGAGTGGGATAAACTGTATTATGTGACGGGACACTTTACTGGAAGAGAACTGCAGAAGATTCCACGCGAGTTTCATCAAATTCAAGGCATTACTATTACCGCTAAGCAATACGATAAATTATATGAACGTTGCCATAATGGCTGGGAAACGGTGAAGTGTTTTATGGATGAGGATTTCCCAGATTTAACCCCTGAGCAGCGGGACTATATTCAATCTAGGAAACATCCTGATGACGATGACCGCTTAGCAGGCAAGTTTCCTAAGCCTGAGCCATATGTTAATCGCTGGTTGTAAAGCAAATTTTCATGTTTATTAATTTTGGCTTTTGTTTATAGACCTACACTAGCCATTAGATAGTATTAGGTTCTAATTATTTTATTGCTGTAGTTAACTTAACATATCGATCTATTTAAGACTCCGAGTCAGAATATATGGAACTATTAAAAATCTTTATCCTTGCTATTACTCTCACAGGGTGTGCTCATACTTTTTCTGAAGGGGACTCAGGAGGTATTCCTGAGTTTAAGTCTTTAGTGGGTAGCGGAATTTTACATCAGCATGGGCCAAGTATTGACGATAAAAAAAGCAAAGCATTACTTTCCTTCAAGAAAAACTTTACCGTAGCTAGTCGAAGTAATTGTGAGGCGCTCGTCTTAACGTCAATGAGTGAAATAGTACTGACTGTAGCCAAGTGCGATGGAAAATCTGGCTATGAAATATGTGGCAAAGCTGACAACGAATGCATTATTGAGTTTGAGACTAAAAAAACAGGCAATGCGTTGCACCTTATTAATGATGGTCAATATGTTGATGATGACATTAGACATATTGTAAAATTTAATGATGATAAAATAATTTATCAAATTCAAGAGGAATCGTGCCTTATTCCTTATCCTCATGGATGTATTATCAATGGGTTTAGCTGGGTAGATGAATATACTTATACCTATGTATATAAATAATATTAAAGTGAATTTTTTCACTGAGTCGAACATTACTATAACTGGCTATTAAATAGAGAGCGTCAGAATATATGAAACTATTAAAAATTTTTATCCTTGCTATTACTCTCACAGGGTGTGCGCATACTTTTTCTGACAGTAAATCTAAGGGTATACCTGAATTTGAGTCTTTAGTGGGTAGCGGTACATTAGAGACAATTGAGGCAGGCTACGATACAAGTCATGTTCAAGCTTCGTCATCAATAAATGAAAATTATAAAGTTGTAGGCAGAAATGGCTGTAAGGCATTAATCATCAACACCGATATAGAAACTGTTCTGGCAGTTGCTCAATGTGCCGATAGTGATGGCGATGAATATCTGATTTGTGCTGACGAACCTAATGAATGCGAAATATATTTTGAAACCGAACAATATGGTAGCTCATTAACATTAATCAAAGATTGGGGTTGGGGATATGATGAAGTAAGGCGTCTCGTCGAATTTCATACAAATAAAGTAGTATATAAAATTCAACTTGAATCATGTCTAGTCCCATATCCGCACGGCTGTATTATTGATGGGTTTGGCTGGGTTGATTTGGATATTTATACTTATATCTATAAATGAAATTAGTCTCTACTTACAGGCCTACTACACCACTATTAGCCCTAAAGTATAATTATTTATCGCAGCCCGAACCTTACTATAACGTGCTATTAAATAGAGAGCGTCAAAATAGATGACTCCATTAAAAATCTTCCTCATTACCATCATACTCACAGGATGCACGCATACTTTTTCTGGTGATCAGTCAGGAACTGAGTTAGAGGATATTCCAGAATTTGAGTCTTTAGTGGGTAGTAGCATTTTAGTAACTACAGGTGCTGGAGTTACGGTAAAACAGACAAAAGCTTGGCTATCCTTTCATGGGAATTATACCGTGGTAGGTAAAGGAAACTGTGAAGCTTTGATATTAACGTCTATTGAAAGGCCGATTCTTGCTGTAGCAAAATGTTATGAAGATAATAATTATTATATATGCGGCAGAGCACCAGAAAAATGTCACACAAGTTATGAAACAAAAAAATCTGACAACACCCTATCATTAACCAAAGATTTAGGCTTTGGTGAAGACGATATAAAACTACTTGTAGATTTTTATAAAGATAAAATCGTATACCGAATCCAAGGGCAAACTTGCCTTATTGGTTACCCACATGGGTGCATAATTAGTGGGTTTAATTGGGTCGATGAAGATATATATATATATATACCTTCATTAAACAGTAAAATTTAATTCATGATGTTTTTTATCGCTTAGATAATCACTACTCATCAGATGCTGATGATGTTGCCTCTATTTATATTAAATTAGTTAAAGACAAAGCTGGCAGTGCTGTAGAGCAAGCTCTCAAGCGACATAAGAAGCTAGTAACACTTCTGGTTAGCGTTCTTGATAGTGGCTATACAGCAGGCAGTGAAAAGTCTTTGATAAAATATTTACAACACTAGCATCGCAATACCAACTTCCATTAATAGATATGGATTTTCCCGTATCTATTAATTTTGTCTTATTTACTCAATACCTCAAACCCCAATACCTGCTGATTCCCCGCTTCGTCCACGACCAATAACTCATGCTTACCCAACCCTGGGCCCATTTCCATTTGGTGGATCTGCTGGGTTGTGCCTAAGTATTGTTGATCTAGATACCAATAGACTTGCGAGGCGGAATATTGGTGAGCGAGTTCACTGACCATTTTTGTACGACTGCCATCCATGGTGGTGGGCAAATATATTTGCGTGCCCTTGTGGGGGTAGATGAATGAAATGGGGCTTTGAGCCGACATAAAATTTAAACAGTCTTGTCGCCACTTGGGCATGGGCCGATATTCGCTGTGTTGTTTTTGATAATAAAACGCGACGTGGGGTGGCAAGGTGAACCAGTTGTGTGAGCTGAGTTTATGTACGGGCTCACACGCAGACGATACGCGATAATGTTGTTTGGCATCGGTGTGTATGCGTACGTGGTACGGCGATATTTTGCTGTAGCTGGAGACCAGCGGCAGGTCGATGATTTTGCTGTCGCAATATGGGGTGGCGAGGAAGCCGTCGTTTTTACACACGCGTACTTGGCGCAAATCGTATTCGGGTTTGCTGAACCAGTGGGTCTTGGGTAATAAGTTAAACAGTTCGAATAATAACGGCGCGGCGGCTTGGGTGCCGGTTAAACCGGGAACACCGCCGCCCTCTGCGTTACCTGTCCAGACGCCGATGGTATATTCCGCTGTTGTGCCAATGGCCCAGCCGTCTCGAAAGCCATAACTAGTGCCTGTTTTCCAAGCGACTTTGCGGCTATTGCTGAATTGTCGCCAGCGGCTTTCACTGCCTGGGCGGCCAACTTCTAATAAGGCGCTTAGGGTTAACCAAGCGGCCCCGGCCCCTAAATGTGATGTGTCTAGCGTTGCAGGTTCTTCTGTTGCAATGGTCGGTAAGCGACTAATAGCTTGTGCGGGCAGGCTTTGCGCGGCTCGGGCGAGTTGCATGTAGAGGTGGGTCATTTCCCACAATGTGCCTTCGGCCCCTCCGAGTATTAACGGTAAGCCGTAGTCGTCGGCGTTACGATGCAAGGTGCTCATACCACGGCTTTCTAAAAAATCATAAAACGGTTTTATGCCGTATTGTTTTAGCATATTCACCGCTGGAATATTCAGCGATTGTGCAAGGGCTTGTTTTGCCGGAACGACGCCGCGAAATTTTAAGTCGTAATTTTCTGGCTGGTAGCCTTTGAATTTTGTCGGTGTATCTTCGACCAATTGCAGCGGGGTTATTTCACCTTGTTGCAGCATGGTGGCGTAAAGCAAAGGTTTTAGAATACTGCCGGTACTGCGCGCTCGGTGCAATAGATCAATGCCTTTGCCGGAATGAGGATTGTGGCTAAAACCTGAGTTGCCAATGTAAGCGACGGGTAAGCCACTTTTATTATCCAGCACCACGGCGGCTAGGTGGGTAATTTGTGAGTTTAATAATCGCTGGGCATAGTTGTTGGTGACGCTTTGCACTTGGGCTTGTAGATTGCTATTGAGGCTGGTTTTTATAACAGCTTGATTAAAATTACGACTAATCAATGTTTCTAACAAATGCGGTGCGCGTTTTGGAAAGGCTAATATTTTATCCGGTAAGGGTTCACTGAGCGCCAATGTGAGCTGCAGTTGATCGAACTCCCCTGCTTGCTGTAATCGCGCTAATAAACGGTCGCGTTTTTGTTTTAACTTTTGTTGATTTTTACCTGGGCGTAAGTAGTTGGGGCGATTTGGCAATACCGCTAATAATGCAGATTCAGCCCACGATAAACTTTCTGGGGCACGGCCAAAATAGCGCCAACTGGCGGCAGAAATCCCGACTACGTTACCGCCGAACGGTGCATGTGAGGCATAAAGATTAAGAATTTCTTGTTTGTCATACGAAAACTCTAAGCGTAACGCCTGTAGGGTTTCGATGAGTTTGGTCGAGAGTGTTCTGCTTTGATTATCTGACGCTAAACGGATGACCTGCATACTGAGAGTACTGGCACCGCTCACCACTTCTTTTGCTTTTATATTTTGCAGCGTCGCTCGCCCTAAGGCTAAAAAATCAACACCGCTGTGAGTATAAAAACGCTTATCTTCAAATAATAAAACGGCTTTTATATACGAGCTGGGTAACGTTTCGCTGGGAGGAAAGCGCCATTGTTCATCACTGGCAATACGCGCTTCTAATAATTGATTATTACGGTCTAACAGAATGCTGGAATACGGCGAATTGAACAGCGGCTGAGGCAGTGAATGCCACCAGCTGCTGATCAATACACTGAAGATAAGCGCGACGCAGACCGCCGCGATTATTTTAACCGTAGAAAATTGAGTCTTAACGTTCAATCTCAACCCAGTGTCCGGTATTACGCGCTACACGGCGTTCGTCGTACATATCGTTGATGGAAACCGCACTTTGGTAATAACGACCTTGGTAGGTTGCGCTGATGCGGAACTCTAACGTTTTGCTTTCACCGACTGCCAGTTTTAAGTAGGTGTAAATACGATCATCACGAATGTCTTGATAATCGTATACGCCATTTTCAATACTTGGGTTAATGCCATCGGTATTGGTATTTCTAATTTCAAAACCCGATGCAACCGGTACGGTTAAGGCTAAATAATCCAGTGGGTAAGTACTTTTATTGCTGACCTTTACGACCACTAAAATATCTTTACCTTGCGAGATCGTTGTTAGATCAATGGCTTTTTTAGCCGTTTCTTTACTGCCATCAAAGTATTGAACGTCTAAGGCCAGTTCGTTGCTCACCGCCTTCTCTTTGCCTAACTCAGGAATGCCTTGCGACATCAGCTGGGCGTAAAGCGGGACTTCGCTATTATTAATCACTTCATAAGGCGCCGCTACTGAATTTTCAGATTTGGCCGCTGGCTTTAATGATAACGGAAATACGTTAATGCTCTTGCTCAGTGTTAACTCTTGATCTTCACCCTGCCAATTAATATTAACGCGAGTTTCATCGGTTTGATTTTCTTTGCCATAAGCCGACATCGCCAATAATGAGAAGGCGGTGGTTTGAGTGCTGTAAGCGCGGTTGTCATTAACCAATTGCTGGCTAATTTTCTCAGCAACGATTGACGCTTTTTCGGCATCACCCAAGACCAATAAACTCATCAGCATCATGGCTTCATCACGCAAGGTTGAACCGAAACTGTAGTCTGTTGTGGTATAGGCATTCATGCTGGTATTTGCAGAATTAGCCAAAGTCGATGCCGCTTCTTGCTGCCCTGCCAATTGATACGCAGCCGCCAATAACCAACGTGATAAGTTATCAAGCTCAGTATGCTGACGGAAACGGTTCATCGCGCCGATTTCACTATTGCCACTGAACGCCAAGGTAAATAAACGATAAGCTTGCTGCTTTTGCGAGGCCGTGGTTGAACTGGCCGTCCATGCACGAGCAGCGCGAACTTGATAGACCTGCCATTTGCTTAGCATGTCTTTTGGTACATCGTAACCATGGTCTTTCGCTAATAATAAGAAGTGCCCTGCGTAACTGCTGGCCCAATCGTTCACATTACCCACACCCGGCCAATAACTGAAACCACCGGTGGTTGATTGATAACGACTCAACTTATCGATGGCGGCGGTCACGTTATTCTGGCTTTTTAATAGCTGCTCTTCATTTAAGTTAGTCAGTTCTGGCAAGAATAATTGCGGTAAGGCTTTCGATGTTGTTTGCTCAACGCAGCCATGCGGATAGCCAATTAAATACTGCAAACGGTTTTGCAGATTCATCGGCGGCATGGCGGAGAATTCAAGCTCAAAGTCTTGGGTGCCATCAATACCAAATAACTCTGCGGAATCTTTCCAGCTTTGTCCGGCTTCAATTTTTGCCGTTTTAAAGCGTTTTTCAGCCAATGTTTGTGCATTAACGGGAATGTTAATGGTTTGCTTAGCGGTAAATTCTCCTGCAGGCGTTGAAGCAATTGCAGTAATAATTACCTTACTTTGGCCGAGTTTTTTCGCCCGCATGGGTACGAATACCATGCGCTCACCGGATTTATCAAAACTGACTTCTAATTCAGTTTTTAATAAATCGATTTTGTCATCACCACTGATGCTCACGGTCACATTGTTAATGCTGTCGTCACTGGTGAATAACGTAATCGGCATTTGTAGGGTTTCGTCTTTGCCTAATACTCTTGGCAAAGTCGCTAATACATTCAGCGGCTTACGCACTAATACTTCGCTTTCGGATTTACCGTACGCGCCGTCTTTTACCGCCACAATCATGACGCGTACTGCGCCTAGATATTGAGGAATATCGATATTGTGTTTGGCTGTTTGTCCGGCGGCTAACATAAACGGACCAACGAATCTGACAACGGGTGGAAAACGACGATCATCACTGTCTTTATCTTTACCGTCTAAGCTACCGTCACCACCAATGGCTAATAGCTGCTCTAGCTCAGCGCCATAAGCCCCGACAACAGAATCAAATAGATCCCACGTTTTCACGCCCAGCGCTTCTTTTTTATAAAAGCCTTTGTGTAAATCTGGCGTTCTGAACTGGGTAAGCCCTAATAAACCTTCATCGACGATGGCGAGCGTATAAGCAAAACTGCGACCGCTGGTTTCGCTGACTTCAATAACCAGATTAGATTCTGGCTCCACTTCTGCGGGTGTTTTCAGTTGTGGCTGTAAGTGCGTATCGGGGTCGATAACGGTTAACGGCAAGATGCCCATGATACGAATCGGTTCGTCGTTCTTTTTATTCGCGTGTGGCTGAATCAGACTAACGGATACATACGCATTAGGGGTCATCGCGCTAGTAACCGGTATTTTTATCTGTGAGCCGACTTCAGACAGCTTCACCCAGAAATAATCAATCACGTGGCTGCCATTTTCGATGGAGACTAATGCGCGGCCATTTGAGGCTTCTGTTTCTGCACCCGCATCTGATGCGGTTTCACTAGCCGGTAAAGACACAATCGCGATATCACCCACGGTGTATTTTTCTTTGTCTGAACTTAGGCTAAGCGTATTGGCGCCTAGACCTTTTTTCTTTTGGTCGCGTCCAGCCCATCCAGGCCAGTCCATATAGAATACTTGACCGGTACAATGCTGACCTTTTTGATCACAAGCACGCACCATGTAGCGACCCCAGTCTGGGTATTTAACTTCAAATTCCCATTTTCCCTGACCATCGGTTAAAACAATGTCTTCTTGCTTTAATGAATGGCTAGAATGGCGGCTAACATAGTTGGCTAAATTGTCGTCACTGCTGCTGTCCCACCACCATTTCCACGATAATTTGTAGAGGGTCATTTGCAGTTTTTGCTTACCCAGTAGCGCTTTACCATCGGCGTCGACCACTAATAATTCTACTGGCTGCTTTTGATCGGTTAATAACATGCCACGGGCCGCATCACCTTTTGGCATCTGCATGCCGACGTATTGCTGGTAAGGGTGTATGTCTAGGCCTTGCTTGGAAATACTGAAGTCGCCACTGGGTTCATAAACACGGCTGGTTAAGCTACCGCGTAATTTACCGGGCGGAAGTGAGGCTATCTCGATGGTGGTATTAACTCGAGCTTTACCTTCACCATCTAGGTTGAAGGTCGCTATTTCATCGAACTGTGAACGAAATTCTTTGGCCGGATCGTCAAAATGAAAATCACTGTAGGTATCGAAACGTGTGGTTTGTGGCGACATGCTAAGGTTCAGCACCGTTTTTAAGTTGCTGGCTTTTGCTCCGTGCAACCATTGCGAGAAGAACTCACCTTTTAGCTTCGCTTTGCTGCCATAACGTCCGACTTCATAAGCACGCACATCATCCGCGTCTAATTCCATGTTCATTTTCAAATGGTTGGGTTTTACCATTTCGATGGTGATGTTTTTATCAAATTTTAAGCTACCCAAACTCGCGACAACTTTCCAACTACCGGTTTCGTCTTCTTCTTGCGTAGCAATCTTGAACGCGTATAAACCGCCTATTGGCTTGGCGTTAACTTGCACACTGACACGCTGGTTTTTTGGATTAAATAATTCCAGCATTAATGGATGGTCATCAGGAATTTGGTCTGTTTTATCTTCAATAGCGACGGTAATAAACATGTCATCACCCGGACGCCATACACCACGCTCGGTATAGATCTGCGCTTTAACACCGTCTTTAACGACTTTACCACCCACATTGAAGTGGCTGGTTGAAATGGCTTGGGCTTTGTTAACTTTTAAATAGCCAACATCTTCATTATTTTCTGAGTACTCGTTGGTCGTTGTTGACGACGCGACCACTAAAAAAGGCACCGAGGTCAGTTTAAATTCGGCAAAACCTTGCTCATTACTATCACCTTGTGCGATCACTTGGTTTTGGTAGTTATGTACTTCAATGTTGGCGTCTGCTAAGGGTTGGCCAGTACTTAACTCTGTCGCAATAACAATAAGTTTATTATCTTCACCGTACTTAGCAATTAAACCTATGTCGCTAGCAATGAAGTTTCGCTGTGCAGTCACGCCACTATTACTTTCATAAAAAGCGTCTTTGCACGGATTTTTATAATCATTATAGCTGCGCTGCTGATCGCCATAGTAGCCTTCTATGCCGTCCCAACCACTGCTTTCAGCTTGATTCCACGCTTCATGATTAGTTAACGCTGATTCTTTCACCACTGGGATTTTTTTATCGGCTTCTGAACAAGTTAAAATTGAATTAGAGCGATTAAGAGATAATTCAAAACGAAATAAACTGCCCGGGTTGCTCGCCACTAAGTCACGTACATCTAAGTTAAAACGGTTCCATTTATCGGCAACAGGCGATTTAAGCTGAACGGTTTTTCTCCAGATATAACGACCAACACGCTGAATATTATAATTATTTTCGAGTTCGTTTTCTTGAAAAAATTGCGGCATGTTATTTTCAAATACTTGAAATGCAGTCACTTGCACAGAGCTTGCATTCACCGCCTCAAACGGGATATTGAGTATGTCACTGATCGGTAATATGTTGCCTTGACCAATGAAACGTACTGCTGGTTTTTGACTTAAAAAATTCAAAGTTTTTGAAACGGCTTTGCCTAAGTTAAAACCTTGAGCATTTTTAATGCTGGCATCGATGGATACCTCTAAAGAACCACTCAAAGCACTGCTTGGGTATAAGGTGACTTTAGCTCCTTCAATACGGGTTTTAATGGTGCCTTTGGAAACCTGGATAAGGCCTTTAAGGTCTTGTTTTTTTAATAGCGGTTCAGAGAAGTTTAATTCAATAGTTTGATCGCTGCCTTGAATGGCAACAATCGAAGATAAAACAAACTGACCTTCGGCGGGTACGATATAGCTGCGTTTTCCTTTTTGGCTAACACCAATATCGGCACCGTCCCAGGTCACGACTAATGAACTTTCATTCTTGCCACGCTTAATGCCGTTAATACTGAACTGGCGTGACTTAGTATCTGCGTCATCCCACTTGATGGTTAGCGATTTGCTCACGGCTTGGCTTTGCTGATGCGCTAACAATAGATTTTTGACTTCTTCTAGGGTCGTAACATCTGCGGTATTTAAGCTACCTTGCAATGTCATGCTGCCATCTTGCTTACTTTCTAAGCCATTGATTTTTAAATCGAAGGCTTGCTCGATGACATTGAAGTTAAAAACAAAATCTTCGCTCCCTGCTTGTGTTAAAGCAACGGCTTCGGCGGAAAGTGTGGCGCTATAAGCTTGCCCAGACGGTAAAGGTTCACTCGGGGTAAAACGATAAAGGCGCTTATTGACCAAGATACCCTGCCCTTTGATGCTGGGTTCAAAGCTGAGGAATTTTTGACTCGCTGCTTCTGTCAGCTCTTTAAAAGGAAGGTCTTGGTTAAAATGCACATCAATGGTGCCAAAGCGCGATAACTGGCCCGATGTATGAAGGCGTAAGACGTGTAACCATGGGTTATTAGAGTCAGCAATCACCGTCGCGGCTTTAGCAGGCTGTGACTTATCACTCGCGCTATTTTTCGAACTGTTTGGCGAGCTATTTTGAGGGTCGTTATTAGACGATTCACTGCAACCAGTAATCTGTAAGATTAAAGCAGTGGCTAATAGAAATAAGGTGCGGTTGAGCATGAGGCGAGTCCTTGCCGACTTTAAGATAAGGTGTGTGATAATTTTGCAAGAATGTAACAGTTTTTTTATTTTTTAACCAGTCAGCTAAGGGAATACTGAACAGATTAATGCCTATAAAATTAAGTAGCGTGGTTAAAATATAGGTATAATCGTATTCATATTAAACATCTAGCAGGGAACTTAGAATGTCTACACCTCTCACCATCCAAACGGTTTCTAATTCTGACAGCAGCCAAACTTCTGCAACGCACCCAGACGTTGCTATCAAGCTAGAACAGAAGTCAGGGCAGCTTATTGAACAATTCTTTAGCTTAGATATGAAAGATGTTCGAAATTTACAGCAGCATTCTTTGGCCATTAGAGAACTTGGGCTAGGTGTACAGAAGCAACTTGCGAAGCGTAGCCATTTATTAAAGCAACCGTTAGCAAAATTGGTGACAGAATCAGATTCTGGTTCGGTTAGCCATTCCCTAATCGCACTTCAAGAACAAACCTATAAAATCAATCCGAATAAGATTGATTTTAATATGAGTGGTTTACGTCGCTGGTTAGCTAAAATTCCGGCTATTGGCAGCCCTATTTCTCGTTGGTTTGCTAAATACCAGTCGGTTGATAGTGTCATTCAAGGCATTGTTAACGATTTGAAAGATGGCCAGTCGCAGCTAGAGCGCGACAATCTTACCTTAGGCCATGATCAGGTTGAGATGAAAGCATTGGTTTTCCAACTAAAGGATTATTTAACCTTTTGCTCTCTATTGGATGAAAAAATAACCGCGCGCTTATCAAACGATACCGAGCTTAGCCCAGAGCAGCGTAAGTTTATTGAAGAAGAGCTGTTATTCTCGCTGAAGCAGCGCACGCTGGATTTACAGCAACAGCTCGCGGTTAATCAGCAAGGCATCTTAACCTCTGATGTCATTATTCGAAATAATCGTGAGTTAATTCGCGGGGTATCACGAGCGCTTAATGTGACGGTATCGGCCTTGAATATCGCTGCATCTTTAGCAATCGCTCTGCAGTCGCAAAAAAATATTTCTACCAGCATTACCGCCATCAACTCAACGACCGATGACTTGATTGCACAAACGTCGCAGGCGCTGAAACAGCAAGCTGGCCAGATTCATAAACAAGCGGCTTCGGCGCAGCTGGATATTAATAACCTGAAAGAGTCATTTGAAAACATTCTCGTCACCATCGACGATATTAGTCGTTTCCGCCGCGAAGCCATTCCGGCCATGACACAATCTATTAGTGAAATGAGTGCGCTGACGGCAAAAATGGATTCTAGCCTTGCGTCACTGGGTGCTAGTGAGACACCTCATAATGAAATTTTATTAGATTTGGCTTAATAGCCATGACTGTTAATTCAAATACCGCAGCGGCCATTGGCTATTTGCATGAATGCTTTGAGAGCGATCATAGCCAGAGTGAATTGTGGAATATATTTTCGACTAAGGTTGAGCAAATTATGTTCAACCCCGTTAATGCTTTAGCAATTCCTGATATCTATGGCGACAAAGTACTGCCGGTTATTGAAAGCTATCGACGTGAGAAAACATTTCGCCATTTTTCTTATTTTATTGTCGGTAAGCAGCAAAGTAACCGTTATGGAAAAAGTAAGGTCTCAACATTTTGCGCTCCCCTATTTATACTTGAGGCGACATTAACAAAACTCGAGCACGCCATAAGTGATCCGTCTTATCAGCAGGTCATCGACTCTTCATCCATTGATGTTAATCCTGCTCTTTTGGGATTATGGCAGAGTGATAAAGTACGACAAGATAGTTTGGCAGATGCGTTAATTTCTACCTGGTCGAACAACGCTAGTGATGACTGTGGTTCTGACCTTAATTACCGCTGTGACGAAAATGATGTTGCTAGCGCGATTATAAAAACGTTATCAGACACTAATGCTGATCTAACCATTACCTTAAAAAACGCAGAGTTTCACGACAAGTCATCGTTTAATAAAGCTTTTAAAGGTCTTAAGATCGGCACTTACTTTTTGGTACCTATGAATGCCTGTGCCGTAATTGAGCGCTCGATTTCTACCCGTGGCATTTTGGATGAATTATCGTTTTTAAAGGAAAGTAAACAATACTCTAAACCTCTGCAGTTGAGTTTAGACCCTAGCGCTTGCAGCCCACAGAAAAAGGGAAAACCCGCAGATTACAACTATATACCGGGTATTTTAAGTTCTGCGCAAAAGTCCGCATTAACATGCGCCGCCGAATCTGAGCTCAGTTTGTTAATCGGCCCGCCTGGCACGGGAAAAAGTTATACCATTGCCTGTTTAGCCTTAGAACGCTTTATGCAAGGTGAGTCGGTTTTAATCGTTTCAAGAAACGAGCATGCAATTGATGTCATCAAAGAAAAGATAACGGAAACATTTGGTTTAAGCCAAGGCTCCATCATGCGAGCGGGAACAAAAGATTATCACCGCCAGCTTAAGCTGAATTTAGAGAAAATATTACAAGAGAAACAACCTGAGATTCATCAGGCCAACAACCTGAAAAAACAATTAGAGCAGATCAACAATACTATTTCTGCGGCTGAAATATTATTAGATACTCGTTTTAAACGCGCTGAAAATGAAGGTTTATTACTACAGAATATTGAATCGGGTAAGCGCTCTTTTAATTGGCTAACGCAACTTCGTCTTTGGTGGAGTCAGCGCTATTTGAATAAACTGGGGCTATTACAGACAAGCCTAAAAACGATTCAAGATTTACATAAAGAGCGAGACCAGTTACTCGCGCAAAGTATTGATCAAAGTGCTGAACAGAAGATAAACCATACGCTATTTCATCACCGTCGCCAATTAACGGGCTTCAAATCGGCATTAAGTGCTCGTACGTCTTCGCGCCAAGAGAAAATTTTATCAGGATTAGATTTTTCTATTTTGTTAGAAAGCATGCCTATTTGGTTATGCTCCTTAGAAGGATTACATAAAACACTGCCACTGACTCATGAGTTATTTGATTTAGTGATTATCGATGAAGCGACACAATGTGATATTGCCTCTTGCTTACCCGCCTTACAGCGCGCTAAAAGAGCGATGGTAGTGGGTGATCCTAAGCAATTACGTCATATTTCTTTTTTATCGAAAGCTAAACAGCAGTCGATTTTAGACAAGTATGATGTTGATGGCCCCGCTTCTGAATACACAAGTCTCGACATTAATTATCGTGATCATAGCCTTATTGATTTAGCTCAGCGTCATATTCAACATCAATCATCTATCGTTATGTTGAATGAGCACTATCGCAGTGTGCCGGAAATTATTCGCTTCAGTAATGAAAATTTTTATCAAAGTCGTTTACGTCTAATGACTGAAAAACCAACGCTGGCCGCCCGCAACGCGATTCAGGTCATTAATGTCGAAAATGGTAAGCGAACCGAAGGCATTAACACAGCAGAAGCTGATGCCATCTTAAATAAATTACGAGCACTGGTATTAGAGCAAGCGACTGTCGCGGCTGAATATAAGTTATCGATTGGGGTGTTATCTTTTTTTCGCGCTCAAGCTGAATACATTCAAGATGAGATTTTTAAACACTTTAATTTAGATGAAATAATGGCGCATAAACTGCGCTGCGGAACACCCTATGCTTTTCAAGGAGAAGAGCGCGATATTATGTTAATTTCCTGCGGTGTTGATGAAGATTCTGTCGCAGGCAGTTTTAATTATATTAATCGCACCGACGTTTTTAATGTTTCCATTACTCGTGCACGCGAGCTGCAGTTAGTTTACCTATCGTGTCCAAAAGCTAACTTGCCAGAACAGAGTTTATTAAAGAAATTCATTTTTTCTATCGACCAAGCACCCAGTATTCCGCTCAGTTGTGAGCAAGATCGCCATCACGATATTAAAGACTTAATTCAACACCTGCGGGCTGATGATTATCACGTATTATTAAATTATCCCGTGGCAGGGATTGATATGGATTTGGTCATTATGAAAGATAGTGAAGTACTGGCTGTTGATCTGGTGGGATTTGTCGGTGAAGAAGCGGATTCTTTTCATTTAAGTCGTTACAAAATTTTTGAACGTGCTGGCCTTACTATTATTCCTATTTGTGTGACAAGCTGGCGATTAAAACGCTTGGAGGTATTAGCCAGCATTAAGACGACCTTTAAAGAATTAAAAGATAAGAATACCTTAGGGCAATTAGAGGGCCCAAAGAAGCTTGGTTTATGGATGCAATTAATGGCCATTAATCCAATGCTCGCCGATACTACCCGAGTGATTGAAGATTTATTAGTTGCGCTTAATGCACAGCCGCAACTGACGCTTTTAAAACAGATAATTCAACACTATAAAAAAGTCTTATGGGTTTTAACCGAGCGACTAGAGCCAACAGAATTGACATTTATTCGCTATAGCGGTGCCAGTGAGCAAGTTTATTTAGCCGCATTGGATAATTTTCAGCAGTGGTCTGATATTTCTAAGTTATCGGGAATCAATACCTCAGCTGAACAACAAGGCATACTCAATGCTTATGTCTCAGAAATAAATACCTCCTTGCTCAGCCTAGAAAAAATGTCACTTAAATGGGGGCAAGCAGTGACTAAATCGCAACTGGCCAATTCAAATTTAATAGAAGCAACCAGTGAACTGGATGCTTTAAATAACCGTATTGAATATTATTCAGATATTTAATACAGGCACTCTATGTCGACCTCTACTCGCAAACGGTTATTCTCACGCTACATTCAAGACCTTCCAGCAGGAGAGCTTATTTGGATAGGACTGCGTCCCGAACGTAAAGCGGAGATGCTTGAGGTGAATTCGGCTCAGGTATTTGTAGGATCAGGCTTGGAGGGCGATCATGGTTTTGAAAATACCTTAGGCGCTGGCCGACAGGTAACTCTGCTCAGTGAGGAATATATTGCTCAGACGCAGCATTTTTTATCCCTGAGTCGCTCTGTCAATCAGAGGCATCAGCCTGATGCTATTCCTTCGTCCATTCAGCCCAAACATTTGCGCCGTAACTTGGTCATTAAAGGAATGAATCTAGATGCTTTGCGTTATCAGCAATTTTCGATTGGCAGTGCTATTTTTGAAGCTGGGGCTATTTGCCACCCTTGCTTGCGTATGGAGGAGTTGCTGGGTAAAGGCGGTATTGCCGCCATGATGGGTCATGGCGGTTTGTGTTTGAAGGTGATTCAATCTGGCACCCTTACCTTGGGCGATACGGTGTGTTTACACCACCCGCAGCAGGGTTTGTTTTAGCCTTCTTTATTTAAGCTTTTCTTCAACAGATGGTCGAATATAAACGGGCCAAACGGTAAGAACGATCCGAGTACTCCGGCGGGCATCGCCCAGATAGGCATTTTAATTTTGTTGGCTGCGCCCATGAGTATGGCGATGTAGGCGATGAATAAGACGCCGTGTGCCATTCCGATGTATTTCACCCCTTCTGGGATGCCCATCATGTATTTTAATGGCATGGCGATGCACAGCAATAATAAGAAGGAGGTTCCTTCTAGGTAGCCCATGATGGTGAGTGTTTTTAGGGTTGAGGTATGTTCTGGAAGTTGCGGCATTGAATGTTCCTAAGTCGTTCTTCAATGCCGCTATAATACGCGTTTTACTGATTACTGCCCAATTTAAAAGAGCGGCTTAATACTGAGCGCCTTGATCTAACCACTCTGAAATCATTCTACGTTCGCTGGCATTTAATAGGCCGCGATGCTGATCTCGAAGGCTTTGTGTCGCTTCATCGTCTAGAGGACGGAAGAAGCTATGATCGTCGTCGCTATCTTCGTCAAACACATCAAAGAAGTTTCCGCTTTGCACGGCGCCTAAGTTACTCATTAGGTTTTGTGAATAGCAGGTGAAGCAGTCGTTGGCTGGTGTTGTGGCGAAAGGCAGCTCTACCTGACGACGACAGTTACTAACATTAACGGCTTCGAAGCGATTCAGTATGTGCATGTAGGTTGCTTCACGGGCAAACAGGCGATCGTAAGAGGCGAGTTTGTTTGTATCATTAAGGTCTGATCTTAAGTTTAAGCGCGTAAAGCCGCCATCGTTATGGCAACTAATGCACGATATGCCTTCTTCACCACGGCCTTCTTTTTCCCACAATGGCTGAATGTGTGTTGGATAGCTTATGTTAACAACACAGCCTTCGCTCCAGTTTTCTTGGCAGCTAATACTCATTGGTTTGGCGGTGGTAATACCTTGGTAATCAACGGCGATTACTGGGTTTAGCTCGGCAGTATTTTGAGTCCAATAATCTTGATATTCCAGACCAGCTTTTACTTTAGTGCCATCAATGTTTTGTGTGGCTAAATAATCATTCAACGCTTGGGCCATGGTATCGCCTGCTGCGCTTGCTTTGATGTTTTCGTTCGTATTTGGCCATGACGTATCAGCTGCGACTGCGCCATTATTAATGCGATTATTATCGTCTGTAGATTGAGCCGCACTCACATGGAAGCCAACAAATTGCTGTGTTTCGCCTTCGGCTACTTGCTGCAACGCTTGGTGACGCTGAAGGTTTTGATAGCTGTAATCACTGCCGGCCATTTCGTTTAGGGCTTTGCTGTGCTTATTTACCACTTCAAATTGGTAAAGTGTGTTGGCAGGCACCTGGAATAAAGCCGAGCCGTCTGGCTGAATGGCAACGTAACCTTGAATGGCATAGCTGCCATCGATTTGCTGAACTAGCACACGAATGAAACGTTCGCTGCGCGCGCTCATGGGCGATATGGATGGGTCAGATAGCTGATCTATATTGCCTGGATAGATGGTTTGAATATGCACTAAGGTTTTTTCAATTTCTGGCTCCGTCGGCACTACAGGCACTTCTTCACAGCCGTTTTCAGTAAAGGCTTCTAGCTGATCTTTTAAGCCAAGTGCGTATTCACGATCTGCGTCTGATACTGAGCAGCTGGCTAATACGGTGCTGGCTTCCATCAATACACTGGCAATTGATTGAGGCACACCACCGGTATTGGCTTCGTTCACTTTCGCGGTTACGTAGTGCTGTCCTAAAATGGTCCAAGCGTCGCCTACCGTTGGCTGGTTTAGTAAGTTATTCCAGCTAACACCACACATTTGGCTGTCTTCGCTGATTGGCCAAGGCTTATTTTTTTCTGGGTTAGTGGCGTAGCTATTGTGTGTTTTCCAATAGCCTTTGCCATTACATATACCATCTGGCTCAGATGGCACTGTTGGATCTGTTGGATCTGTTGGATCAGTCGGATCTGTTGGATCTGTTGGATCTGTTGGATCTGTTGGATCAGTCGGATCTGTTGGATCTGTTGGATCAGTCGGATCTGTTGGATCTGTTGGATCTACATCATCACAAAACTGCTCTTCTTTATACGTTACGATAAATGCCGTAATTTTAGGGTCTTTAAAGAAGTTGTATTCAGTGCCTTCTCGAGAAAAGAAGCTCGCACCGGTTAGGTCTTCGCCAACAGGGCTATGCGAAGTAGCGCGTACAGCGATGGTGAACTCTTCGCCACGGAACGGCCCGATAACACCACCATCGGTATTGTACCAATACTGGTAATCACCAATGTAATGCTGACCTGATTCATCAGTATTAACTGAAACCAACTCATGGCCATCATCCGCTAGAATCACCTGATCCATTGGAATACCTGCGTCATCAAGGTTGTTATCTGAGAAGACTTCGAAGTACACCTTGTTATCACTCTGACCAGCGGCATCTTTATTAAAGAAGAAGTATAAGAAAAGGTCCCCGTTATCAAGTGGGCCACGGGTTTTAATCGCAGAGTTGTTACTGTATGAAAGGGCGCTATGCTCTGCTTTCGATTCATAAAAGAAGATATGAGCTGAGCTATCTTTTGGCTGTGGCAGCGCGTCATTAAACGCATTGCCTACAAACGTTGGATGCGCTGATGCACTGTAGTAGTCGTAGCTAGCATCAGGAGTATTGGTCCCTTGGAATGAAGTGATATGTCCCAAGAACGCATCTTTGATCAATTTATTTTGATTGCCTTCGCTTTCAACCGCCGACCAAATAGAGAGCTTTTTACCAGGCACACACATTTGATCATCTTCAATCGCTTCGATCATTACTGTGTCAGGCGCGCTGTTAATTTTACCGTCATTTACCGTTAGTTCAATAACATAAAAACCTTTCTCTATTAGTAGCAAAGTAGGCTGTGCCGACGTCGCGTCCGTTAAAATAGCAATGTCAGCTTCTACCGGTGAGCTGATGACTCTCCAGCTATAGGTCAAAGTATCGTTTTCCGCATCTGAACTGGCACCACCTTCAAGCATAACGGTCGCACCCACTTGCTGCTTCAGAACATCCGAACCCGCATTGGCAATCGGCGCAGTATTCACTGGGTCGGTTGGATCTGTTGGATCAACTGGGCACACCGGTAAATCTGTTAATGGATCTTCATCGCAAGTAGGTGCAACTGGGCATTCTGGTAATGCTGTTGCTGGATCATCGTCACACGTTGGCGTTGGATCAGTCGGATCTACTGGACATGCAGGTAAAGCTGTTAATGGATCTTCATCACAAGTCGGTGCAACTGGGCACTCTGGTAATGCTGTTGTTGGATCATTGTCACACGTTGGCGCTGGATCTGTTGGATCTGTCGGATCTACTGGACACGCCGGTAAAGCTGTTAATGGATCTTCATCACAAGTAGGTGCAACTGGGCACTCTGGTAATGCTGTTGTTGGATCATTGTCACACGTTGGCG
>JBLGBO010000020.1:0-67921 GCA_047616865.1 Oleispira sp. | reverse complement strand
AGTTCTTGAATCTCTCCAACATTGCTGAGCAGCAACATACTCTAAGTTGGCGTCGTGAAGACGCCGCTGACGACAGTATGGAGGTGATACTTGAAGATGTGTTTACCGCGATCACTCAGAAAGTTAAAGGTGCCAATCTCAATAAAGAATTATGTAAGTTGGATATCGAGCTCGTGTTAACCGCTCACCCGACTGAAATCATTCGCCGTACTTTGATTAAAAAGTACGATGAAATTGTTGAGGTATTACAAGTTCTTGATGATATTCGCGACGATCACCCTAAACGTGATACCTATAACCAGCAGCTTGATAATTTAATTACTGAAATTTGGCGTTCTGATGAAATTCGCCAGCAAAGACCCAGTGCCGTTGATGAAGCAAAATGGGGTTTTGCGGTTATTGAAAATTCACTGTGGCAAGCCATCCCTAATTTAATGCGCGAACTGGATGAGAAGTTAGTACTGCGCGGTGAGAAATCATTACCTTTGGATACTTGTCCCATTCACTTTGCTTCGTGGATGGGAGGCGATAGAGATGGTAATCCTAATGTTACCGCTAATGTCACGGGAGAAGTCTTGTATTTAGCGCGCTGGATGGCCGCTGATCTTTATTTACGCGATTTAGTGAACTTAGCCAGTCAATTATCCATGGTGCAGGCAAGTGATGAATTAAAAGCTTGGGTGGGGGAGTGCAATGAACCTTATCGAGAATGTTTAAACCAACTAAAGCGAAAATTAGAGCAAACTAAAACGTGGGCGGCCGAAAGCGCACGTTTAAAAACTCACAGTAATTTGCCTCACATTGCAGAATTAGAAACGTTATTTGAGCCATTATTGCTGTGTTATAAATCCCTTTGTGAAACCGGCATGGAAGGCATCGCTAAGGGCGAGTTGTTAGATGTTCTTCGCCGTCTTTCTTGCTTTGGCTTAACTCTAGCGCGTTTGGATATTCGTCAAGAGTCTGATCGCCACAGTCAAGTCGTTGCCGAGTTATGTGAGTTCTATCAATTAGGTGATTATTTAAGTTGGGACGAAACTCAAAAGCAAGAATTCTTATTGAAAGAATTGCATACTAAACGCCCACTTTTACCGCCACAAGCAGAAGCTTGTGATGTATCTAAGAATAAAGAGCAGGATGCAGAAGAAGAGTATTGGCAACCCAGTGATGATTGTAATGAAGTGCTAAAAACCATGCAGGTCATCGCCGCGCAAGGTGATGAAGGAGTTGGCAATTATATTATTTCTATGGCCAGCGAACCCTCCGACATTTTAGCGGTTGCCTTGTTATTAAAAGCGTCCGGTGTCGAGCGACGCCTGCCTATCGTGCCGCTGTTCGAAACCTTAGACGATTTACAGTTTGCCGCCGAGCGCATGGATAAACTGTTCTCTTTACCTTGGTATAAAAAATATTGTGGTGCCCATCAGCAAGTCATGATTGGTTATTCAGACTCTGCTAAAGATGCGGGCAATATGGCCGCCGCTTGGGCGCAATATAAAACCCAAGAAGAGCTGGTTAATTGTGCGCAACGTCATAGCGTTGAACTTACCTTATTTCACGGTCGTGGCGGCACAGTAGGTCGTGGTGGCGGTCCTGCACAGCGGGCAATTTTGGCTCAGCCTCCGGGGTCGGTTAAAGGTCGTTTAAGAGTGACAGAGCAAGGCGAGATGATTCGTTTTAAGTTTGGCTTCCCTGCGGTTGCATTACGCAGTTTGAAAATTTATTTGGCTGCGGTGCTTGAGGCAACGTTATTGCCACCGAAAGGCGCTGAGAATGAATGGCGTCAATTAATGGAGTCGATGGCACAGCAGAGTGTGAAATCTTATCGCGCTATGGTTCGAGAGAATAAAGACTTTGTGCCGTATTTTAGATCGGCAACACCCGAGCAAGAATTAGGTAAGCTCGCACTTGGTAGTCGTCCAGCGCGCAGAAAAGGCAGTGGTGGTATTGAATCATTAAGAGCCATTCCGTGGATTTTTGCGTGGATGCAAATTCGTATGATGGTGCCTGCTTGGTTAGGGGCAGATAAAGCGTTGGCTGAAGCCAGTCAGCGTGACGAAAAAACCATGCTCTTGCTGCGAGAAATGTATCAGCAGTGGCCATTCTTTGCGACCTATATTGATATGTTGGATATGATTGTTGGCAAAACAGATATTGATATTGCCAGCTATTATGATCAGCAATTAGTGACTGATGATTTACAGGGGATCGGACGCGAATTACGCCAGCGTTTATTAACCATTAATGATTCTCTTAGAGTCGTTAAGCCAGAGAATGATGATCAGGCTCAATCACAAATTATGCAGGTGAGAGGCACTTATACTGACCCCCTGCATTATTTACAGGCTGAGCTTTTACAGCGTGCTCGCACCGAGCAGCACGATCCAGAAGTTGAGCGTGCGCTGATGGTTTCCATGGCGGGGATCGCAGCAGGTATGCGTAATACAGGCTAAATTCTTGATTATTACGGGCTAGCGGAGTAAGGTTAGGCCTATTTTTTTCATGGTCTGATTGTTTTTTGTACAGTCAGGCTCGATATTGATTTCAGAATAATGAGGAAGTGCGCATGCGCGTAATCTTATTGGGCGCCCCAGGTGCAGGTAAAGGTACACAGGCTCAGTTTATTTGTGAGAAGTACGGCATTCCGCAAATTTCAACCGGTGATATGCTGCGTGCAGCGGTAAAAGCTGAATCACCATTAGGTTTGCAGGTGAAAGATCTTATGGCATCAGGCGGCTTAGTATCTGACGATATTATTATTGCCTTAGTTAAAGAAAGAATCACTGAAAGTGACTGTGAAAAGGGTTTCTTGTTCGACGGTTTCCCTCGCACAATTCCTCAAGCAGAAGCGATGGTTTCTGCCGGTGTTGATATCGATTATGTGATTGAAATTGATGTTGATGATGAAGAAATTGTTGGTCGTTTAAGTGGGCGTCGTGTTCATCCTGAATCTGGTCGTATTTATCATGTAATTTACAATCCACCTAAAGTGGAAGGTAAAGATGATGCGAGCGGTGAAGATCTTATTCAGCGTGCTGATGATTCAGAAGAAACAGTTCGTAAGCGCTTAGGTATTTACCACGATCAGACTAAACCATTAGTTGCCTTCTATAAGCAGTTCGAAGTTAAAAATTCCGCCACTAAGTATGTTCATGTACCCGGTGTGGGTAGCTTAGAAGAAATTACTGCTAAGTTGATGGCATCTATAGGTGCTTGATTATTCTAGAGTAATCCTTAAAGGATAAATAGAATAAATAAAAAGACCCGTCAGGGTCTTTTTTTATGGCCGTCGAATACGTGTTTTTTATAAAGCTATGATAAAGGTAATTTGGATAGCCTTGAGAACTAAATTACACTGCGATTAAGCTGATGCCAATAAGTATTCATCGCCAATTATAAGGCGTTATGAATGATCGTTTTTCATTTAATATTATTAATGTCCGCTAGTTATTTTGTAACTTCTACTTATTAATTCATATGAATTAACCCATTTTTTAAATACGTCACTAAGTGATAATAATGTCTTTATATATTTAATCTTTGTTTATCGGATTAATATTATGGCGTAATGCTTCGTTTACTCTGCAAAATAATAAGCGTTTAATATTGAATAACGTTTAATTTTTTAATCAATATATTGATTATTTAACAAAATAAGACGTTTTTTTTGGTTTTTTTTATTAAAAACACTATTATTGACCGCGTCAGCTTCCGCACAATAATATATGTGCTAATTTTAATATGAATGACTTATTGGCTAATTGAGGAAATAATAATGGGCAGACCTAGAAAGAATCCAACAGCAACGACTGCAAAAAAAGCAGCCGCTAAAAAAGCACCAGCAAAACGTGGCGCTAAAAAGCCAGCTGCCAAGAAAGCTGTTGTAGCAATTTCACCTGCTGTAGCAAAAGCACAAACAGCCGTTGAAAAAGCGATTAGTGCAGTAGATGCTCAGCTAGTAAAAGTAGCAGCTGCTACGAAAAAGCAAGCGGAAGCAAAAACGAAAGCGGGTAAGCCAAAAGCAACGGCTGCAGTTAAACGTGCTGCTGCAACAGCGGGTAATAAAGTACGTACTGAAAAAGCTAAATTGGCACCTGTTAAAGCAAAGTTACGTGATGCAAAAGTTGCTTTGAAAATAGCAGAAGTAGAAGCTAAGACGGCTGAAGTAGAAGCAAAAGCAAAAGCGGCTATTGCTGAATTTGAAGCAACGTTACAAGCTAAGACTGGAACTGACTTGCAGAAAGCGTTAGCTGACTTCGAGAAAACTTGGAGTAAGTCACGAGAGCGTCAAGTTGCCGCTAAGGTAAAAGCACGCACTGCAAAAGAAACTAAGAAAGCTAAAGCCGCTGCTAAGAAGCTAGCCGCGAAAGTTAAATCTTTAGTTACTCCAAAAAAAGCGGCCCCTAAAAAGGCAGCGGCTAAGAAAGCGGCACCAAAGAAAAAAGTGGCTGCTAAAAAAGTAGCACCTAAGAAAGTAGCCGTTAAGAAAAAAACGGTTGCTAAGAAAGCGGCACCAAAGAAAAAAGTGGCTGCTAAGAAGAAAGCGGCTAAATAAGTAGCGTTCTGAGAACGTTAATTAGTCGCGCTGGCTAGGCGTCGTTGGAGTAGGCTTAGTACTTGTACTGCTCCTTCACCGATGTCAGTCAAACGATTAAGCTAAGAGCCTCAGTCATCTGGGGCTTTTTTATGCCTGCTTGTTTTGTTTCTAGCTATTTTTGTGTGTTATAGCGCATCTTTTCTCACAGTGTTTTTGTCTCTGCAGCTTGTTTTGCTATACTGCGGGCCATTTCATTCATGTCAGTAAATCCAATGAATAATATTTTAGTCTTCGATGCTTCTTCAGCTTGGTGCTCAGTCGCCCTCAGTGTGAAGGGGGTTTTGTATAGTGTTGCTGAAAAGCAGCCTCGTAAGCATGCACAACTCATTATGCCGATGATTGAGGATGTGTGTCAGCGCGCCGGTATTAAGCCTCTAGAGCTCGAAGGAATTGCATTTGGTAAGGGGCCTGGATCATTTACCGGCTTGCGTATCGCAATATCAGTTGCTCAGGGCTTGTCGTTGGCAACAGGAGCTCGCTTATACGGCATATCATCCTTAGAGGCTTTGGCTTGGCAGGGCATGAGACAAACTGCGAGCCAGCCTGATAAAGCTGGGGTGGATCAAAAGATGCTGGCGATTATGAATGCTCATATGGGCGAGGTATTTTATGGCGCTTACCAAAATACTGAGCAAGGATTGGTCGCCGTTATCGAGGACAGTCTAACGAAGCCGGCAGAGGTTGATGTTTCTACTTTGGTTATGCCGCAATGGGTTGGGGTTGGGGACGGCTTTCAATTCGCAGCCGAACTGCCTTCCAGCATTACTGAGCTTAACGGTATTTATGAAGATACGTATCCGTTGGCGGAATCTATGATGGACCTTGCTTTAGCCGCTTGGGATAAAGGCTGTTTCACTGCTGCGGAGTTACAGCAACCAGTCTATTTGCGCGATACGGTTGCTTGGAAAAAATTGGCAGAGCAGCCTTCTTTACTTAAAAAATAATAGCATTAAAAATAATCGTATTTTTATCGTCATATAATTGGGAAGTAGTAAGCAATGGATTTGATTCAAATTATTGTATTGTCGTTGTTGCAAGGGTTTACTGAGTTTTTACCCATTTCGAGTTCAGCACATTTAATTTTACCCTCAAAGATTCTAGGTTGGGCTGACCAAGGTTTAGCGTTTGATGTAGCAACCCATATAGGGACTTTGGCAGCAGTTATTGTTTATTTTCGTCGTGATGTTTTTGCCATAACCCGAGGTTGGTTAAGCAGCGGTTTTTCTAAGCAGATGGATGATAACGCACGCTTGGCGTGGGCGATTGTGATTGCGACCATTCCTGCAGGTCTGGTAGGGCTTATGTATGGCGACTGGATAGAGGCGAACTTGCGCTCCAGTGAGGTTATCGCTTATGCCACGATCGGCTTTGGTGTTTTATTATTGGTTGCTGACCACAAAGCGAATGAGCATAAAAGTATTTTACAAATGACCTTATTGGCGGCGGTGGTGATTGGTTTGTTTCAAGCGCTCGCGTTAATTCCAGGCACATCGCGCTCCGGTATTACAATAACGGCGGCATTGTTTTTAGGTTTTCAGCGTGATGCCGCGGCGCGTTTTTCATTTTTAATTTCAATACCGCTGATTTTAGCGGCTGGATTATTAAAAACGAAAGACTTGGTTGAGCAGGCTGCACAGGTTGATTGGGTAACAATTGGTTTGGCAGCGTCTATATCAGCCATCAGTGCTTATATTTGTATTTATTTCTTTTTAGCGTTAATTAATCGCATTGGCATGATGCCTTTTGTGGTATATCGATTATTGCTTGGGGCTATCTTGTTGATCTGGTTTGTTTAATGAAAATTTTAGATGGCATCATACAGCGCTCTGCCACAGAGCTATTTGATTTAATGTCTTGGTCACAGCAGTGGCAGCTTGATCGGGTGGGCGAAGAATTATTGGCCAGTGACGGCCTTTATCTTATCGTTGATGGTGATCAGATTAGTATTCAGCAAGGGGGAAGAAAAGCCCCTGGTCCTGTCTTTGTTGATTTTGTTAGCGGAGCGAGTGCTCACCGTCGTAAATACGGTGGTGGTCGTGGACAGAGTATTGCCAAGGCGGTGGGTATTAATGGTGGCTATTTTCCTAGTGTATTAGATGCAACGGCGGGTCTTGGTCGTGACGCGTTTGTATTGGCGACTCTGGGGTGTGATGTCACCTTAATTGAGCGTCATCCGGTGGTATGTTTGCTGTTAAAAAGTGGCTTGCACTGTGCTCAGGGTGAGGAAGAAATTGCTGACATAATGGCGCGTATGAAGCTGGTGGAAGGCAATTCGATTGAATTGTTAGCGGATTGGCTAACGCTTGGATATAAACAACCCGATATTGTTTATCTTGATCCTATGTTTCCTCATACCACAGCATCCGCAGAAGCGAAGAAAGAGATGAAGTTATTTCGTTCTTTGGTCGGTGCGGATGTTGATGAGGATGAGTTGTGGGCCCGGGCGGATGCCCTTGCGCGTTGTCGTATAGTGGTGAAGCGACCCGCGAAGGCGCCTCCTTTGGCAGGAAAAGCGCCGAATTATGTGCTCGCGGGTAAAGCCAATCGCTTTGATATTTATGTTAAAGCTAAGGTGGCTAAAGCATAAAGAATAAGTGGCCGCTATTGCTGCCACGTAATCTGCAAAATACTCTGACGTAAGCTTGCATCCAGTACCGGCTCAAGCTCTTCAGTCATTGCCGTTAGGCTGTCATCAAAGGTTAAATTACCTTCTTCGTTAACGACTAATAAGCCTTGCTCAATTAATAATTCAATTAACGTACGGAATAGATTCTTATCAAAGAACTCCGGAGTATTGATGCCGTGTAGAACTGAGATGCGTGAAGCGAGAACAGAAGATTGCTCTTCAAGTTCCTTCGCATTGATATGGCCGCTACCGACTTTATTTAATAACGATAACGTTAGGAAATAACGATTTTGAGTTTGCATAGCAACGTTTCCGAGGCCTGAAAGTTTAACGTACTCATTTGAACTTGCAGCAGGGCGGCTAAATAGATCGCCATGGCTTTCTAATAGGCCAAGCCCTACCAATGCCTCTAACCAGGTCTCAACCACTTCAGGAAGCTCTGCTAGCTCCCAGCGTAAGAATAATTCGGCTTTGAAGAAGGGGTATAAAAACTTACACAGTGTTTGTATTTCTTCCAGTTTATGTTCGCGATTATTAACAAACAAACTGGCAAGTAATGATGGCATCGCAAAAATATGAAAAACGTTATTGCGGTAATAGCTCAATGAAATGGCTTGATGATCATCCGCTTGAATAATGTCACCTAAGCTGTGCTTGGCAATAGAAATCATGCCCATTTTCTCAGCGTATTCAATCCAGTCTTTACCATCGCCTTCTGGGATTTCAACCAGGTCGGTATAAGGTAAAGATTTCAGTAAGCGCTTATAGTCATCTAGCTGGTTTGCTAATAATTGCGCGTCCATCGCGAAATAAGGTGTTGCTAATAAGCCCATGGCAACCAGATTGATTGGGTTTACCGAGGCGGCATTATTTATTTGGGTCGCTACTTCAAGTGCTAGTTTGTTAACAACCTTAGGTGCCCATTCAGGTTTAAAATTGTTATCACTTCTTTGCTCGCGCCAGTTAGGTTGTTCGTTATCGAGTAATTCATCAAAACTAATTGGATTACCGAAGGTAACACGCACCTTGCCGAATGAGCGTTTCATGCTGCGAATGGAAGAAACAATACTGCCAAGGCCTTCTTTCTTTTTCTTTTTGCCTTTTAGCTCACCTTGGTAGCTGCTGGATTCAAATACTTTTTCATAACCTACGTAAACCGGCATAAAAATAATCGGTTTGCGTGAATCACGTAAGTAACTTCTTAGCGTCATGGCGAGCATGCCAGCCTTAGGGTTTAACGTTCTACCGGTACGGCTACGTCCACCTTCAACAAAATATTCTGTCGAATAGCCTTGGCTAAATACAGAGTGTAAGTATTCATCAAATACCGCTGCGTACAATTTATTACCTTTAAAAGTACGGCGCATAAAGAAAGCACCACCGCGGCGTAGTATTGGGCCAACAATTGGCATGTTTAGATTTATGCCAGCGGCAATGTGTGGAACTTGTAGGCCATTGTGGTAAAGAACATACGACAATAATAAATAATCGATGTGGCTACGATGACAAGGAACGTAAATGATTTCGTTATCTTTGTTCGCATTTTGCAGGCGTTCAATATTATAAACATTAACGCCGTTATAAATTTTATTCCAAACCCAGGTCAGGACGATATCTAAGAAGCGAATAGCGCCATGAGTCATGTTGGCGGCAATTTCATCGGCGTATTTTAGCGCTTGAGCTTTGGCTTTCTTACGGCTGATATTTTTTGTTTTCATTTCCTCTTCAATGGCTTCGAGTACCAAAGGTTTACGCGGTATCTGATGCACTAGTGTACTGCGGTGAGATAAATCGGGCCCCAGTACTGTGGCATTAACCTGACGGAAGTGAACGCGTAAAACCCGAGATAATTTACGAGCAATGATTTCAGTATCTTTGCCTTCATCAATAAGCTGGCGCAGCGAAATTGGGGCGCTGAAGCGAATGGCGGTTTCACGCCCGTTGAGTAGAATTGCGAAGATCGTTGATAAGCGTCCTCCTAAAGTGCCACTACTTTGCGTCCAAATTTTTAGGAAAGAGCGCTCTTTATCTGGGCTGCGACCCCAATAAACCACCACGGGTACGATCTGAATATCTTGATCTTTTTGATCACGGATGAGATCAATCCAGCGGGTAAGACGTTTAGAAACTAAAGGCGTGCCACGCTTGCGAAAAGGTGCGCCGGCTCTTTTATAGCTAGAGAAAAATGGATTGATGCTTTTTTTCTGTTCACCGATTTCAGTATCAAGAATGCTGGGTAAGCCTGCATCGGTAATCACTTTGTCGATCACCAGTTCTTGGCCGTGAGACTTATACTGCAGTGCGTACACGATGGGCTTACTGCTATCTAAGCCAAGGTCTTGTGCGGTGGGGCCGATAATTTTTGTTTTGACTAGCGTGTGGACTAAGCGTTGATTTAAACGAAATAGACCATTCTTAATCGCCGTGATTAAATTCATGTTAACAATTCCAATGTAGATTCGCGGTCAGTTTACCTGCTCAATGCATTGGGTTAAATGGCTTTAGCGCCTTTAACCCTCGTCAGTTACTGTTCTTTACTGAAAATGCGAATTGATAAGGCAGTTACCGCAGTTGAGGTGTATTAGTAATGAGGAGGAGGTGGCTCGATGAAGCTGCCGGAATTCTGTGAGCCTTGGCCACCGCCGATGCTTTGCACTTGCTGGTAAAGGTATTTAAGAGCATCTTTGGCTGTTTTATTGTCTAGCTGTAATTCGACCATCGCATCATTAAGTTGCTCGATGTGATGTTCTAAATAAGCGACCTTGGTTTCAAGCTGTTCAATCTGCTTTTGCTCGTTGCTTTGTTCTTTATTATGTTCAGAGGGCATGGGGATCTCGATCAATTTTTTTGGATTGTTACAGGCAATCTGTTGTGGGTAAAGTAATACTGTATTTTAAATGCTAAATCTGTACGTTATTTGATCAAACTATAGTAATAACGGCGTTGCAAGTACTTTGCTTTTCTATCATGTTGATTTTTGTAATGAATTAGGCTTTCATAGCTAGGCTTAATGGTTTTTATTTGGCCTTAAGCAAAAGAAAAACAGACAAAAATTTGCATCGAAAGAGAGAAAGGCATGAAAGGTATTATGATTAGAAAGATTCTTGTGAGTTTAGTACTCGCACTGATTGCGCCATTTATTTTAAAATTGGCTTTAAACAAAGTATTAGCAGGTATTGTTTTAACATCAGGTATTACATTGGGTGCGAGTCTTTCTACTCTACCGAATGTTGGTGCTATTTATACCATCGTAGCGTTGATCTTTTTCGCTATTGCTTTTCTAGCAACATTAGCTGTTCCAGCGCGTCGCCGTCGTAATCGCTCAAGCGGTACGGTTGTCGAGAGCGATGTTGATGATGGTCGTGAACGCGGTATGGTTAAGTGGTTTAACGTTAAGAAGGGTTTTGGTTTTATTACTTGGGATGACGGTGAAGATGTATTTGTTCACTTCCGTTCAATCCGTGGCCAGGGTCATCGTTCTTTGACTGAAGGTCAGCGTGTTAAGTTTATGGTTGTACGCGGCCAGAAAGGACCACAAGCTGAAGATGTTTCAGTTGTTCGTGGCTAATTAAACTTGTCAGTTCGGGTTTGGTTAGAGATATGAAAAAGGCGGATTATCCGCCTTTTTTTATGCCTGTGCGAAAAGTTGAATTAACCACGGAGTGCACGGAGCCGCTGCGCTACACAGAGAAAGGAAGAGTAGAGAGTGAGGGATGATCTTTCTTCTTTAGTGTTTATCAGGCGTTTTGGTGTGCGGGCATTGTGTGTTTTTAATAGCGACCATTCTCGGGAGTTTGCGCAAGGGGCAGGTCATTGTGATCTCTCCGTCAGGAGATTGGATTTGACCTAGGCGATTAAAGAAATCGACAAATAGTCGTCTGATTTGTTGCCATAGCGACATAAAAAAAGCCTCTTTATGCTGGTTACTGTCAATATGATATTTACAGTATAGCCAGTATAAAGAAGCTTGTTTAAAAGCTTTACCGCAGAAAATAGCAGGGCGTCGGTTTCATCCTAGCCCTGAAGTTTAAACTTTCTGAATTAGCTCTTTTAATAAGCGTGGGTTAGCCACCAAAATGTCTGCAGGTGCTTTGATTAAAGGCTGGCCTGTAAGGTTAGCGGTTAAGCAGCCTGCTTCGTGAGCGATTAAGCTACCAGCATTCAGTGAGAACTCATCCATATCGCAAAGCATAGCGCCGTGTAAACGGTCTGCTGCGGTATAGGCCATCATCAATACGCTGCTACCTAAAGCACGAACGTCATTGGCTTGGCTGATAAGCTTGGTAATTTTTTGGCTATTTTCAAAAGCGCGCTCACCTTCGCTATGATTTGGCGTTTTGAAGCCAATCAATGCTTGGTTGATTTCACGCAGCTGACCGCAGCGTAAGCGACGGTTATTTAACTGCGCGCCACGACCGCGGCTTGCACTGAATTCGTCGCCATTCATAGGGTTGATAACAACCGTATGTTCGGTTTTACCATTAACTAGACAGCTAACGATGATTGCGAAATCAGGTAGGCCTACGCGAAAGTTAACCAAATCATCGATGACGCATACTTGCCATTGATTTCTTGGAGTACCTTCAGCAGGGCTGTGAAAACCAGTTTCACGGCCTTGGTAGCTATCTTCTGGGCAGGCATTTTTGAGCTCAAAGATGATGCTCTTTTCAAGGCCAATAGCGCAGTCAGCTACGAATTTTGATTTTTCTTGATCGCTACTTTGGTAGGGATCGAAACGGTCCAAGCTACGGACTAAGTCTTGTCCTGCATTACGTGCAGCACGCAGCGCAAGGTTTACAAGCGGTTGCATAGGGCTACTAATCTCTTAAAGAACGGTGAACGCGCGAGTATACCAAAAAAAATTGTATAAAAAAATTACTAATAAAGTTTTTCGTGTCGGCTTTCGTATCATCATAAGATTTACGCTGTTAGAATGCCGTCATTATGTAGGATGTGTTCGCTTTTATTAAAGGCGCTCATGTTATTAGAAGACGCCATATTAGTAGAAGAGCCTCATGTTAGATCAGATTAGAATCGTTTTAGTTAATACTACCCATTCCGGTAATGTCGGTGCTGCGGCCCGTGCAATGAAAAACATGGGGATTACGCAGTTAGTACTTGTTGATCCGATTGCCGTTATTGATGGTGATGCCATTGTGCGTGCGTCTGGCGCCTCAGAAATTTTAGACAGCTGCATCATCGTTTCGAGCTTGGATGAGGCCGTTGCCGGCTGTGGCTTAGTTATTGGTACTAGCGCCCGGGGTCGTCATATTCCTTGGCCTTTATGTTCACCGCGTGAATGTGGTGCGAAAGCTAAGCAAGCTGTGGCTAACAATAATAGTGTGGCCTTGGTATTTGGTCGTGAGTCTCGTGGTCTGACTAATGATGAGCTGCATAAATGTAATGCTCACGTTCATATTCCAACCAATCCTGACTTCAGTTCATTAAACATTGCTGCTGCGGTACAAGTTATGTGTTACGAAATGCGCATGGCAGCTTTAGAAGAAAGCTCGGCTGAAAATACGGCTGATAAAGTGGGTCAGTGGGGGGTTGAGTGGGATTATGAAGTAGCGCCTCATGATGATGTTGAACGGTTCATCGATCATTTAAAAGAGTCGCTGGTTGATATCGGCTTTCTTGACCCCAATACTCCTAAGCAATTGATGACGCGTTTACGTCGTATGTTTCAACGAACGGCGTTGGATAAAATGGAAGTTGGTATGCTGCGCGGTATTTTAGCGGCGGTTCAGCGTAAAGCTAAAGTAGCTAATGAAATTGAGAGTGCTAAAGCCAGTGCTGCAACTAATAAAGATGAGAATAAGGGCTAAGTAATCATGTTACGACGAATTCGACAAGATGTAGCCTGTGTTTTTGAGCGTGATCCTGCGGCGCGTAATACTTTCGAAGTATTAACGACTTATCCCGGGGTGCACGCAATAATACACTACCGTATAGCGAACTGGTTATGGCGCAAAGGGCTGAAGTGGTTGGCGCGTTTCCTGTCTACCTTTAGTCGCTGGATGACGGGAATTGAAATTCACCCTGGTGCAACCATTGGTGATCGTTTTTTTATCGATCATGGTATGGGGGTTGTCATTGGTGAAACGGCTGAAATTGGTAATGATTGTACGCTCTATCATGGTGTGACTCTAGGGGGGACTAGTTGGAATAAAGGTAAGCGTCACCCTACTTTACGCGATGGTGTAGTCGTTGGTGCAGGGGCAAAAGTTTTGGGTCCTATTATTGTTAATGAAGGCGCGCGTATTGGTTCAAATGCGGTCGTGACCAAAGAAGTACCCGCGGGTGTGAGTGTGGTGGGGATTCCTGGTCGTATCGTGCGTAAACCGGATCCAGAATTGGACAAGCGCCGTAAGGATATTGCCGATAAAATCGGTTTTGATGCTTATGGTATGGCGGATGAAATGCCGGACCCTGTCGCGCGTTCGTTGAATAATCTAATGGATCATATGTTGGCGGTTGACTGCAAAATTAACAATATCTGCAAGTCATTACATAAGCTGGGTGATACTTCATGCGATGAGGCTATGCCAGAATTAAAAGCGTCTCATGTTGAAACTTTGGCAGATAAGGTTGAATCCTTAGCGGGCAAGGTTGAATCTTTGGTGGATAAAGAAGGCAAGTCACTTTAGTTTTTTATCTGGCGAGTATGGATTTGAGTTTGCTAATTAGTTGACTCAAATACTCAGGTATAAGCATAATGCTGAAATGATTTGTATTTATAACTATTTTGGGAGGCTTAGCTGTGCGCTTAACCACTAAAGGACGCTATGCCGTCACTGCAATGTTGGATCTGGCATTGCATGCCAAGCAAGGGCCAATTAGTTTGAGTGATATTTCTGGCCGCCAAGAAATTTCACTTTCCTACCTAGAGCAATTATTCGCTAAGCTTCGTCGCAATGAATTGGTTACCAGTGTTCGTGGTCCGGGTGGTGGTTATCGCCTTAGTCGTGAAGGCAGTACCATTAATGTCGCTCAGGTAGTTGATGCAGTCAGCGAATCTATCGATATTACTCGCTGTGAGGGTAAGGGGAACTGTCAAAAGGGTGAAGCCTGCTTAACTCATCACTTGTGGTGCGATCTTAGCGATCAGATACATTCCTTTTTAGAAAATATTACCCTGCAGAGTCTGGTTGAGCGTCAAGAAATTCGTGATATTTCAGATCGCCAAGATAATTATCAGAAAAACCGTATTGATGTGGTCGATAGCCTCGGGCTCTAGTGTAGAGCTAAAGGGTATGAGTCTAGCTTGACCCATTGGTGGATAAAATTCCCAATGCAATTATGTTAAACTGTGCAATCAGTATTTTTATAAGGTCTTATGATGCATAAGGCTATTTAGGTAAAGCATGAATCTCGTATATCTCGATTATGCTGCAACGACTCCGGTTGCAGTTGAAGTTGCCGAAGTTATGGCGCAGCACCTCACTCTTGAAGGTAATTTTGCTAACCCTGCATCTCGTTCCCACCGCTTTGGCTGGCAAGCTGAGGAAGCTGTAGAAAGTGCACGCATTACCGTGGCAAAGTTGATTGGTGCTAGTAATCGTGAAATTGTTTGGACCAGTGGCGCCACGGAGTCTAACAACCTAGCGATCAAGGGGGTGTTGGAGGGTTTTGACTCGGGGCATATTATTACGTCTTCGATTGAACATAAGGCGATATTAGATACCTGTGCTTATATGGCAAAATCATCGTCTAAACATGATGGTTTTGATGTTACTTATCTTGAGCCAAATGATGAAGGGCTCATTACCGTTGAGCAAGTCAGTCAGGCTTTGCGTCCTGATACGCGCCTAGTCAGTTTGATGCTGGTTAATAACGAAATCGGTAATATCACGGATATAAAATCCATTGCGCAGGTTTTATCCTCTCATGATGCTTTGCTGCATTGTGATGCGGCTCAAGGTACAGGCAAACTTGCGATTGATGTGGCGGATATGGGTGTCGATTTGATGTCTATTTGTGCGCACAAAATGTACGGTCCCAAGGGGATTGGAGCGCTTTATGTGCGTAAATCTCCGAGTGTTAAAGTATATCAGCAGATACACGGTGGTGGTCATGAGCGCGGTATGCGTTCCGGTACGTTAGCGACACATCAGATTGTGGGTTTTGCCAAAGCGGCAGAGTTGGTGATCGAGAGGTTGGAGTCTGAAATTGCTCATAACTGTCAGTTACGAGACCGTTTGTGGCTGGGTATTGAGCGCTTAGGTGTGCAGCGTAATAGTCATGCGACTCAATGCAGTCCAAATCATTTGAACGTCAGTTTTACTGGAGTTGATGGTGAGATTTTATTGGCCTCATTAGCACAGTTGGCAGTATCTTCAGGCTCGGCTTGTAATTCAGCCAGCGTAGCGCCTTCTTATGTTTTAAAGGCGCTTGGGGTTGAGGATTCATTGGCTCATGCTGGCATTCGTTTTAGCGTTGGGCGCTATACCACAGAAGGCGATATTGATTTTGCGATCAGTGAAATTGAACGTATCTTGTTGGCGTTGCGATAGTTGATTTAAAAGATTGCTTGATTAAAAACCAAGCAATCAAGCTGTCAATGCGAACTGGCTTGTCGCTGCTCGTGCTAATAGTTATAAATTCCATTCTAATTTAGTCAAAACCTGCGTATACTCCGCAGGTTTTTTATACCCACATTCATATATTGGAGAATAATCATGGCGATCGAACGCACTTTTTCTATTGTTAAGCCTGACGCAGTTGCTAAAAACGTAATCGGCGAAATCTACAGCCGTTTTGAAAAAGCTGGCTTGCAAATCATTGCTTCTAAAATGATTCAGTTGGATGACGAAAAAGCTGGCGGTTTTTACGCTGAGCACGCTGAACGTCCTTTCTTCAAAGATTTGGTTGGTTTCATGACTTCTGGTCCTGTTATGGTTCAGGTTTTAGAAGGCGAAGGCGCTGTTCTTAAGAACCGTGACCTAATGGGCGCAACTAACCCTAAAGAAGCTGAAGCTGGTACTATCCGCGCTGATTTCGCAGAAAGCATCGATGCTAACGCTGCTCACGGTTCTGATTCTTTAGAATCTGCTGCTCGTGAAATTGCGTATTTCTTCTCTGACGCAGAACTTTGCCCACGCGGTTAAGTTTTAGTTAGAAGGTGTTTTAACAAATACCTACTTTGAGAGCAGCGTGCAATCTTTGACTGCACGCTGCTTTCTCAGTTTTAGCAAGTCTATAAACTGAGCCATTTTCCTTGTGTTTTTCCGCTTGATAGCATTTTTAGAATACAAACGAAATGGTTTATCCGCCCAGGATGATACTCCCACTGCACGGTGACCACGATGACAGATGTAAAAGCAACCGACCTACCCGCAACTGATTTTGAAGCTTTAGACCGATTAGAAGCCGAAGAACAGGCCAAAAAACCGACTGAAAAAGTTAATCTATTGGGTTTATCCCCTAAAAAGATGGACGCGTTTTTTGAAGGTTTGGGCGAAAAGAAATTCCGCACCCAGCAAATGTTGAAATGGATCCATCAAATTGGCGAGTCCGATTTTGATAAGATGACCAATGTGAGCAAGGCGATGCGCACCAAGCTGGCGGAAGTGGCTGAAATCAGCCTGCCAGAAATCGTGATGGATAAAACCTCTGTCGATGGTACCCGTAAATGGGTGATGAAAATGCCTGGCGGTAGTTCAATTGAAACGGTTTATATCCCTGAAAAAGAGCGTGGCACACTGTGTATTAGTTCGCAAATTGGTTGCGCATTGGATTGCAGTTTTTGCTCTACGGGTAAGCAAGGTTTTAACCGCGACTTAAGTGTTGCTGAAATTATTGGTCAGTTATTTGTGGCGTCGCAGAGTTTAGATACTCCGGGCGAAAAACGTGTTCGTCGTATCACTAATGTGGTGATGATGGGCATGGGTGAGCCGTTATTAAACTTTGATAACGTTGTCGATTCGATGGAGTTGATGTTGAACGACTTCGCTTATAGCTTGTCGAAACGTCGTGTAACCTTGAGTACATCGGGTGTTGTTCCTATGATGGACAAGCTCGGTGATGTTGCTGATGTTTCTCTTGCAGTATCGCTGCATGCAGGTAATGACAAGCTGCGTGATGTATTGGTGCCAATCAACAAAAAATACCCAATTAAAGAATTAATCGCAGCCACTAATCGTTATTTGGAAAAGCTACCGGATCGTCGCAAAGCGACCATCGAATACACCATGATGAAAGATGTGAACGATAGCATCGAAGACGCGGAAGAGATTGCAGAGGTATTGAAAAATACCCCATGTAAGATTAATTTGATCCCGTTTAACCCATTCCCGAACTCAGGCTATGAACGTCCGAGTAATAATCGTGTTTACCGTTTCCGTGACTTATTGCATGAGCGTGGTTTTATTGTCACTATTCGCTCTACGCGCGGAGATGATATTGACGCAGCGTGTGGACAGCTGGTTGGGCAAGTTGAAGATAGAACTCGCCGTCAGCAAAAGTACATCGATTTGCATCAGGTAAATGAATAAAGGATATTCAACATGAAATCTTTACAGCTGGTTATTTTATTATGCGGTAGCTTGCTTCTATCGGCCTGCGTTACCACGATTGAAAGTCGTTTAACGCGTAAAGCCGATCCCGTAAAGGCGGTTGATAATTATACTCAACTTGGTTTGGGCTACATTCAGCAAGGGCGTTATGATAGAGCGCGTGCTCGCTTAAACCGAGCGCTGGAGATTGATCCAGACTATGCTCCTGCCAATAATGCCATGGCGTTATTATTACAATCTGAGCGTGAACCAGAATTAGCGGAAGAGTACTTCTTAAAAAGTATTGATCTTGACGATGACTTTAGCCAAGGGCAATTCAATTACGGTATGTTCTTGATGCAGCATAATCGCTATGGCGAAGCGTGCCAGTATCTTAAACAAGCAGCAGATGATGTTGAATACCAGCAGCGTGCTAAAGCGTCACAGAATTTGGGCTTATGTTATTACCGTGATGGTCAGGTCGATCTAGCGATTACCACCTATGAGCGCATGTTAAAAGCGTCGCGCTTTAATGCTCCTGTCTTGGTGAACTTGGCGACTTTGTTGTTTGAGAAAAATCGTTTTGACGAAGCTCAGCACTATTATGATCGTTTTGCCCAAATAGTAGAGCGTAAGCAAAACCAGCAGTCAGCTAATTCACTTTGGTTAGGTATCAAGCTGGGACGCATTAATCAAGATGGTAAAGCCGTTAAAAAATATGCGGCCCAATTGAAGAGTGAATTCTCGGAATCATCTGAGTATCAACTTTATCGCGAAACGCTGTAATCAGCGTTAAGAACATTGTTTTAAAAGATAGTTAAGCAATAGATAGTTAAGTAACAGTTCATTAACAGAGACATAGGTAACGGCGGCCAGTTATGAGTATTCATTCACATTCTCCAATTGTTAGACGAAAAAGCCGTAAGATTTGGGTAGGTAATGTTCCTGTCGGTGGTGATGCCCCTATCTCTGTGCAAACCATGACGAATACCCCGACTGAAGACGTGGCGGCGACGGTTGCACAAATAAAACGTGCGCAAGATGCGGGTGTCGATATCGTTCGTGTTTCTGTACCTTCTATGGAAGCGGCGGATGCTTTTGGTGAAATTAAGAAATTGGTGACTGTGCCATTGGTTGCAGACATTCATTTCGATTATAAAATTGCTTTAAAAGTTGCCGATCTAGGGGTTGATTGTCTGCGTATTAATCCGGGTAATATTGGTCGTGAAGACCGTATTCGTGAAGTGGTTGCCGCGGCTCGACATAATGGTATTCCTATTCGAATTGGTGTGAATGCCGGTTCATTGGAAAAAGATTTACAAGTGAAATACGGTGAGCCAACTCCAGACGCTTTGGTTGAATCGGCGATGCGTCATATTGATATTTTAGATCGCATGAATTTTCCTGATTTTAAGCTAAGCCTTAAAGCATCGGATATTTTTATGACAGTGGCTGCCTACCGTAAGATTGCCGATCAAATTGAACAGCCTTTGCATTTGGGGATTACCGAAGCGGGTGGTTTACGTGGTGGTACTGTTAAATCGTCTATCGGTTTAGGTTTATTAATGTTTGATGGCATCGGCGATACCATCCGTGTTTCGTTAGCTGCTGATCCGATTGAAGAAGTGAAAGTCGGCTGGGATATGTTGAAGTCATTAAAGTTACGCTCTCGCGGTGTAAACTTTATTGCTTGCCCATCTTGCTCACGTCAAAATTTTGATGTGATTAAAACCATGAACGAGCTTGAGAATCGTTTGGAAGATATTCGTACACCCATAGATGTCGCAATTATTGGCTGTGTGGTTAATGGCCCAGGTGAAGCGAAGGAAGTGGATATCGGCTTAACGGGCGGCTCGCCGAATAACTTGATTTATATCGATGGCAAGCCGGCAGAGAAATTGAAGAACGAAAATTTGATTGATGGCCTAGAAGCCATGGTGCGTGAAAGTGTTGCTAAAAAACAGCAAGCGCTAAAAGACGTCATCGTTTCAGATAGCTAATTGTTTTAGAGCGCTCATCTTATAAATCATAAGCGTTTATATCGTTAATAAAGAATAGAAGGAAGATCTCTTGGCTATCAAGAAGATTAAAGCCATTCGTGGCATGAACGACGTATTGCCTAGCCAAACCCCAGTTTGGCAGTATTTAGAAAATAGTGTGAAAGCCGTTTTAGGTGGTTATGGATATCAAGAAATCCGTATGCCAATTGTAGAGCAAACACACTTATTTAAGCGTTCTATCGGTGAAGTTACCGATATCGTTGAAAAAGAAATGTATACCTTTGAAGACCGTAATGGCGATAGCTTAACGCTGCGTCCAGAAGGTACGGCAAGTTGCGTACGTGCTTGTGAAGAACATGCCTTATTAAGTAATAATCAAAGCCAGCGTTTGTGGTATTTAGGGCCTATGTTCCGTCACGAGCGTCCGCAAAAAGGGCGTTATCGTCAGTTTTTCCAAATTGGTGTTGAAACCTTTGGTATGGCGACGCCGGATATTGATGCGGAAACCATTTTATTAACGGCGCGTTTATGGCAAAAACTGGGCATTCAAGATGCGGTTGAGCTGCAACTGAATACCATTGGTAGTGCGCAAACACGCATCGACTATAAAGCGGCTTTGGTTGAGTATTTAACACCGTTCGCTGATCAATTAGATGAAGACAGTCAGCGTCGCTTAACTACTAATCCATTACGGATTTTGGATTCTAAAGATCAAGCAACGCAAACATTGTTAAATGATGCGCCTGAGCTGCATACCTATTTAGACGATGAGAGCCGCGAGCACTTTGCTAAATTGACGCGTATTCTCGATGCCGCAGGTATTAAGTATCAGATCAATCAACGCTTAGTGCGTGGTTTGGATTATTATGGCAAAACAGTTTTCGAATGGGTCACTGATAAGTTAGGTTCTCAAGGGACTGTTTGTGCCGGTGGTCGTTATGATGGTCTAGTCGAGCAGTTAGGTGGGAAACCGACCCCAGCCGTTGGTTTTGCCATGGGAATCGAACGCTTAATCTTGTTATTAGAAGCGTTAGATGTTGTTCCAGCTGCGGTTAATACAACTCTTGACGTTTATATCACTGCCTTAGGTGGCGATACCGATCAAGCTGCGTTACTGTTAGCGGATAATATTCGTCAACAACAACCACACGTACGTGTACAAACGCATTGTGGTGGTGGCAGCTATAAGAGCCAGATGAAAAAAGCTCAAAATAGCAGTGCCCGTTTTGTTATTCTATTAGAAGATGACGATGTACAAGCTAAGCGTGTTCGCATCAAGCCATTGACGGAAGAGGGTGAACAAGCTGAGTTGAATAATGATGAAATTTCAAGCTGGTTAGCCGCCCAATTGGGCTAGTGCCAGTAACTGTATACATTACAATAAAAAGTATTTTTGAAAGGGGTATTGAAAATGTCTGAAGAGTTAAGAACTGAAGAAGAACAAGTTGAAGCGATTAAAAACTGGTGGAATGAAAACGGTAAAAGCTTAATCGTTACTATCGTAGTAGTGCTGGGTGGTTACTTTGGTTGGAATGGTTATCAAGAAAACCTGCGTGCTCAAGGCGAAGCGGCTTCCAGTATTTATCAGCAGTTGATGAGCAAGGCGACTAAACCATTAGGTGAGCAGTCAGAAGCGGATAAAGCTGAAATGGAAACCGTTGCAGCACAGCTTAAAACGGAATATCCAGGTACTTTATACGCGCAATTTGGCGGTCTTTATTTAGCGAAATTCGCCATTGAAGCCAATAACTTTGAAGGCGCCGCGACTGAGTTGCAAGCACTGGTTGATGCGAATAATCAAGGCCCAGTGACGTACTTAGCACAAGTGCGATTAGCGCGTGTATTGATTCAGCTAGAAAAGTTTGATGAAGCATTAGCCTTGGTAAAAACGACCCCTGAAGCGTCGTTTGCCACGCAGTATGAAGAAACAAAAGGTGATGTTTTGTTTGCTAAAGGTGAGTTAGCGCAAGCGTTAACGGCTTATCAGGCGGCACGCGCTTCAGCAACGGCTTTGGGCATTAATACGCAGGTTTTACAACGTAAAATTGATGACCTTGCGGGCGCTAAATTAGCAGCAGCGGACGCTTAATTGATGAAGCCTCAATTAGTAATTGCCGTATTGGCCAGTCTATTTTTACTGGCCTGTAGCAGCCAAGAAACAAAAACTGAAGCACTCGCGGCGAACGTCGATAGTGGTCCAGCAGAACTCATTAGCTTTGATGAAAGCGTCGATGTTGATGTCGCATGGCGCCGTACATTAGGTAAAGGTTCGGGGGCGAAGAATATTCGTCTACGTCCAGAAGTGAGTGGCGACACTGTTTATGCGGCTGACTATAACGGTCAATTATGGGCATTGGAGTTAGCGTCAGGTGATAAAATTTGGTCGCAAACATTCGATCAAAAAATTACCAGTGGTGTTGTTGTTGCAGAAAACGATCTGTACATCGCCACTGAAGATGGCCTATTGCACAGCATTGCTAAAAGCAGTGGCGAGATTCAATGGTCGCAGCCGCTAAGCAGCGAAAGTATTGCCCCTGTTGTGGTTGATGCAAGCCAAGTTTATATTCGCACAATCGATGGTCATTTGACTGCCTTTGAGCGTACCAGTGGTAAGCAAAATTGGACTTATGAAGCGGCATTACCGGTATTGACAGTTCATGGTACAGGTTCTCCTGTGCTGCTAGAGAACTTAGTTATTACTGGTTTTGCTAACGGAAAATTGGTAGCCGTTGATCGTGAGCTTGGTATTCCTCGTTGGAATAAACGCTTAGCGATTCCTCAAGGTCGCTCAGAATTAGAACGCTTAGTCGATCTTGATGGCACGCCGTTAATTGATCAAGGCATTGTTTACGCTACAGCCTATCACGGTAAGTTATCAGCAATCGCTTATGATGGTAAAACGCAATGGGAAACAGAGCTTTCGAGCTATTTTGGCCCAGCGTTAGGATTAGGAAATTTATACGTCACCCGTGACGATGATCATGTTCAAGCTTATGATCAAGTTAATGGTGCTTCTGTATGGAGTCAATCGGCACTACAAGGACGCTTCTTAAATCAGCCAGTAGAATACGAGAATTATATCGTAGTGGCTGACTTTGAAGGTTATGTGCATGTATTAGCGCAAGTTGATGGAGAAATGCTAGGGCGCTTAAGTGTTCGTCCTAAGCCATTACACATGACCTTGCCAAACCAGCCAGAGATGAATAACTGGCGTCCTTTGCGTGGCAAAGATTTTGGTATCCGTAGTGTTATGCAATCGACCTCAAACGGTCTGCTAGCCTATACCAATGCGGGTGAATTGCTGCTTTTGCAGCTAGCTAACTAACTCAATTTGTTAGTCAGTAAGTATTTGAACAAGATAACTGAATTATTATGGTTCCTGTAATTGCCCTTGTAGGGCGTCCCAATGTTGGGAAATCCACTTTATTTAATCGCTTAACCAAGACACGTGATGCCTTGGTAGCTGAGATTGCAGGGTTAACCCGCGATCGTAAATACGGTGAAGGCCAAATCGGCGACGAGCCTTTTATTGTTATTGATACCGCCGGTATCAGTGGCGAAGAAGTAGGCATCGACGCGGAAATGGCTTCACAGTCTTTTTTGGCCATCGAAGAAGCCGACATCGTATTATTTATGGTGGACGCACAATCGGGAATCATTCATGCCGATCATTTATTGGCAGAATATTTGCGTAAAAAGGGCAAAGAAGCGTACGTTATTGCCAACAAAATTGATGGTCGTAACCCGGATGTTGTTCTCGCTGAATTCTATGAATTGGGTATGGGCGAGCCTATTCCTATTGCCGCGGCGCATAACCGCGGTATTAATACTCTGATCGAACACGTTCTAACTGAGTTGCACGGGCCTAAAGAAGTTGAGCCTGAGCGTGAGCTAACCGGTTATGAAGAGTGGGAACAGCTTTACGGTGAAAAAGAAGCACCGCTTGATATTAAAACTCAGCACGAAGAGTTAAATGTTAAAGGCATTAAAATTGCGGTAGTGGGTCGCCCGAACGTGGGTAAATCGACGCTGATTAATCGCTTCTTAGGGGAAGAACGCGTTGTGGTTTATGACCAAGCGGGCACGACACGTGACAGTGTTTATATTCCTTACGAGCGTCATGGTCAGGACTATACCTTGATTGATACTGCCGGTATTCGTCGTCGTAAGAGCATTACCGAAGCCGCTGAAAAATTCTCGATTATTAAAACCTTGCAAGCAATTCAAGATTGCCATGTGTGTGTATTAGTTCTTGATGCCAAAGATGGCATTGTAGAGCAAGATCTCCACATGCTGAGCTTCGTCTTGAACGCGGGTCGCGCATTAGTTATCGCCATTAATAAATGGGATGGCATGACCGCCGAAGAACGTGAAAGCGTTAAAAATGAATTGGATCGTCGTTTAGAATTTATTACTTACGCTGATATCCATTTCATCTCTGCTTTACATGGCAGTAACGTAGGTAACTTGTACCAGTCTGTTGATAAGGCGTATGAGTCTGCGATGGCAAAATGGTCGACGAGCCAGCTAACGCGCTTGCTAGAAGACATGGTGAAAAATCACCAGCCGCCGATGGTTAACGGCCGTCGTGTTAAATTGCGTTATGCACACCAAGGGGGTTCTAATCCACCTATATTGGTTGTTCACGGTACGCAAACAGACAAGTTAACGGAAGCGTATAAGCGTTACTTAGCCAATACCTATCGTCGTGTATTGAGCATTCACGGTACGCCGATTCGAATGAACTTTAAGAGCGCTGAAAATCCTTTCGCAGAAAAGAAAGATGGGCCTTCGCTTCACCGAATTAGTGAGAAGAAGATGGCGCGTACGCAAAACATTCGTGCTATTAAGAAAGAAAAAGCACGTAAACAGCGCGCTAAAAAACGTTAGATTGTATTGAACAAAATTTTTCTGCATACTTAATCTTTACAATAAGTATGCAGAAGGATTCTTGTGAAACACATTATAAAAAAAGCTTTATGTTTTAGTTTTCTATTCTTTTCTTTGGCCGTTCGCGCCGAATCAGATATCGATGGTTTCACTCAGTTTAAAATTTCCAGCTTACAGCTCGTCTCTTCTTTTTCGTCATTTATTTATTTCGAAGGGGATAAGCGCAATCAACTGCGTCTTCAGCAAGCCAAAACTAAAGGCGATCAAGCGTTAGCACAACTCACGATTCCGAATGCAGAATTAACACTTAAGTGGCAGCAAATATCCGACTATCTGGATTCAAGTCAGGGCTCTGAATTTGATGTAAATCTTGAAGCGGGCTGGAGTATTTTGCAAGGTGAGTTAAGTCAAATAATTAACGTATATGAAGCAGCCTTAGTTTCTGAGAAGGGGGCATCTATGCAATCTAATTCTGATGCTAAAAATATCATTCGTTTGCAGGTGGAAATGGAAACCATACTCAGTCGCTACATGGCATTTGCAAATTCGACTTGGGGTGGTTATGGCATCAGTTCTATGGGCACACCATTAGAACAGCAAATCCAATCGGTGAGTGTCGAGATGAAAGGATTGGCAGCGCAGGATGTAAAATACAAGCCATTAGCCAATAAATGGGGATACATAGACAAGACGTTATTAGCCTATAACTCTAATGTCGCGCCTTTTGTTGTTATGCATACTTTTGAGAAGATGAGAAAAATAATAGCGGCTTATTAATTCAATCATTTAATTGAATCAGTTGCCGTAACCCCTTTGATAAAAGGGGTTACGGCGTCGCCATTAAATAGCGCGAATACCTTTACTTTCAATCGTGATTTTACGATCTTTATACAGCTTACCAATCGCCATCTTAAAGGCGCGCTTGCTCACACCAAAATGCATTTCAATCAGTTCAGCTGGGCTTTTATCGCTTAACGCAAGAAAGCCATTACCTTCCTCAACTTTCTGCATAATCTGCTCAGACAAACCGCCTACTTTTTGATAACCAATGGGCTGCAAGCTTAAATCCAAACGCTTATCATCACGCTGCTTACGAATATAGGCATCGACTTTTTGGCCAACACGAATCGGTTGACGAATATCAGTATGGTGAATCAAGCCCCAATATTTATTATCAACAACCGCTTTATAACCCAGCTCAGTACGAGCGGCGATTAGAATACGAACTTTATCGCCTGGATTATAATGGTCATAAATAACAGCGACTTCATCTTTGATAAAACGATTTAAGCGAGTCGTGGCAATAATACGATCGGTATTATCCATGTACACATACACAATGCAGTTTTGGCCAGCTTCTAAGCGTGTTTTCTGCTCTGCGAAGGGTAAGAATAAATCTTTGACTAAACCCCAATCTAAGAAAGCGCCCATTTCGTTGACGTCGGCGACTTCAAGATTGGCAACTTGGCCCACCGTGGCGCGAGGACGTTGGCAGGTCGCAATAACGCGATCCTCAGAGTCAAGGTAGATAAATACCTTAACAATATCACCGACTTTGCAATTATCGGGTACTTGTTTATTAGGCAATAAAATATTGCCAAATTCTCCTGCAATTAATAACGCACCCATCGGTAAAAGTTCGCCAACTTCTAAGGTCGCGTATTTACCGACTAAAGGCGTGCTCGTTGTTAGCGTGCTGGTTGGGTAGTTGTTGCTTTCAGCAGGAGAGTTTGAATCTGTCATTTGGAAAAGTCCGTATCAGACACTTAATCGGGATGGCTAAGATTAAGTTGGTTAAAAGACACTGATTTCTGCATCAGTGTGTAGCGGCGCATTGTATCAAAGAATTGATTGGTTGCTAAGTAATCGATTGTTAATGTCGCATCCTTTTTGATGGGCAGCTTGTGCGGATTATGCTTAACTATTTATTTGTTAAAACCAAAGTGAGAGTTTATTGTGAATATATTAATCAGCGGTGCTTCAGGGCTCATTGGTAAGGCATTAACCTCTCATTTGCGCACGCAGGGTCATGAGGTTCATATCCTTGCTCGTAATGACTCTGGGGCATTGCTTACTTGGCAGCCAGAGAAAAAGAAAATATTTCTCGATGCTAACCTAGCCATCGACGCAGTGATTAATCTTAATGGCGTCAATATTGGTGATAAGCCTTGGTCGAAACAGCGTAAGTTAGACATTATTAATAGCCGAGTTGATTCAACCTGCTTGCTCGCTGAAACCTGTGCTGCGCTGCCTAAACCACCCAGTGTGTTCATTAATGCCAGTGCTATTGGTTTTTATGGTGATAGCGGCTCAGCGGTAGTAGACGAATTGAGTCCAGCGGGAGATAGCTTTCTAACGGATATTGTAACCAGCTGGGAAGGCGCAGCACAATCCGCTGTGGCAGCTAATATCAGAACCGTATTTATCCGCAGTGGTATTGTGCTAAGCAAAGACGCAGGTGCGCTACAAAAGATGCTGATGCCATTTAAATTGGGATTAGGTGGGAAAATTGGCTCGGGTGAGCAATATATGAGCTGGATCAGTTTAGAAGATGAAGTCAGAGCGATTGATTTTATTTTAAATAATGCGGATATCAAAGGCCCTGTGAATCTAACCAGCCCTAATGCGGTGACGAATAGCGAATTTAGTCAAACCTTAGCGCGCTGCCTGAGCCGACCTGCTTTAATACCGATGCCAAAGTTCATGGTTAAGTTACTGTTTGGCGAAATGGGGGAGTTGTTATTGTTAGGAGGAGCTAATGTCATGCCGACTGAGTTATTAAATAAAGGTTTTGAATTTAAATATGCTCAATTAGAGCAAGCCTTTAATGAAGCATTGCGCTAGATTTCCATCGTCGTACTAAGTTCGTCAATAATGAGAGCCGCATTATTTCTTAACCGACTGTTCGGATGTTATTGCACGCTGGGGTTTGTTACTTCAGTTATGGCTACTGTGCAGTTCCCTCTAGAATAGAAATCCCTTAAGATAGCGGCCTTTGTGACAATAATCTCAGATGATATTGAGATGACATCGAAAACATTCAAATTTGTACCGTCATTATTTCCCAAGGTTATCGCTGCTAACATGATAAAAAACACAATAAGTCTTGCTGCACTGGCCTTCCTTTCTGGTTGCGCCTTTATCAGCCCAGAGCAATCTCTGAATAAGACGCTTGAAGCCGTGAGCAATAGCGAACAGAACATTACCCGTCGAATTGAGGGCTTAGATTCTAATGTCAATAAACAAGCTGACTATATTAGCGCTTTAGACGCTAAAATCGCCCAGCTAAGTAAAGACGTAGAATTGTTGAATAGCCGGCATACAAAACCTATCGCGGTTAAGACTTCAACCGCGATCACCCCTGATACTAGTGTATCTTCTAATGTTGTCGTCGCTGATTTATCACCTCAGGCTCGTACGGGGATGGTGACGTTAGGCTCGTTGGAAAAAATCTATATTGATGTGGTCAAAAGTTCTTTTATCGCTCGAGTCGATACCGGAGCAACAACGTCTTCGATCAATGCCGTCGATATGCAAAAGTTTGAACGTGACGGCAAAAAATGGGTTAAATTTCATGTCTCTGATGTAGAAACGGCCCCGGAAGATCGTAAATGGGTTGAGGCACCGATCGCGCGCCATGTGAAAATTCGTCAATCCAGCACCAATGATCTTGAGCGACGCCCAGTGGTTGAGTTATGGGTAAAGATAGGCAGAGTACACGAAAGAGCACAATTTACTCTCACCGATCGTACGCAGATGGATTACCCTATATTATTAGGGCGTGAGTTTATTCAAGACGTTGCTTTGGTTGATGTAAGCCGAGACTTTATCGAGTCAAAAGCACCCAAAAAATCCGCAAAAAAAATATAAAAATCAACTTAGATTGATCTAGGGAACGTTATGACGTCTAGAGTGCCATTTTATTTTCTGATTGCCATACTGGTGATTATTGGGATTACCTTAAGCATCATGCGTCATCAAGACTATGGTGTGGCGTGGACGCCTAGTGAATCAAGACAAGTTTGGGATATTGAAGCGCGTATCGAGTTTGTTGCTTCTGGCGGCCCCGCCAAAGTCTCTTTTGCTGTGCCTCATACCCAAGCGGGCTTTACCTTAGTTGATGATAGTGCGTCCTCTTCTGGTTATGGCCTCTCGTACATTAATACGAATACCGGACGCCGTGCAGAATGGTCTATTCGCAATGCGAAGGGTGCGCAAACGATTTATTATAAGACTCAGTTTTTGGTTGATCCGCAAGCTAAGGTATCCACTATTCCCCCAGCAGAAAAAGATTTAATTCCTCCTACCTTCAACGCCCCGCAGCAATCGGCTGTTGATGCTATCGTAGCTCAAGCGACACAGCGCTCAGCGGACAATATTACTTTTGCTCGCGAGTTGATTAAGCAACTAAATGATCTTGATAATCAAAACGCATCCTTGATGCTGAACGATTTTAGTAAGGTCGAAGCCATTTCTAAACTACTGGCAACGTCCAATATTTACAGTAAAACTGTGGGTGTGGTGGAGCTTGAAGATGGCCGTCGCCGCCAATCAATTATTCCTATGATCGAGGTATGGGACGGCGATACTTGGACATTATTTAATCCCGAGAGCAATGAGCAGCGGGTGCAGAGTAATGTGCTTATTTGGGATGAATCAAACGTATCATTATTGGATGTGATTGGGGGCAAGCGCAGTAAAGTTTTTTATTCGATGATTTCTCAAGACATTACGCCAACCACGGCTTCGAAGAAAAAAGTGATTGCCGATCATCTTCTAAATTTTTCAATTCATAGCTTGCCATTAGAAGAACAGGCAATGTTTAAAACCATTATGTTGATCCCAATCGGCGCCTTAATCGTGGTGTTTTTACGCGTGTTAATTGGTTTAAAAACATCAGGAACTTTTATGCCTGTGCTGATCGCCGTGGCTTTTGTACAAACACAATTACTGCCGGGGATTATCGGGTTTTTATTGATTGTCGGTACGGGGTTAGTAATTCGAGGCTATTTATCTAAACTCAACTTGCTGTTGGTATCACGAATATCGGCGGTGATCATTTCTGTTATTTTAATTATCTCAGTTTTTACCATCGTATCGTTCAATATCGGTTTAACTCAAGGGTTAACCATTACCTTCTTTCCGATGATTATCTTGTCGTGGACGATTGAGCGTATGTCGATTTTATGGGAAGAAGAAGGGGCAAAAGAAGTCTTTATGCAAGGTGGTGGTTCATTGTTTACCGCGGTATTGATTTATTTGGCCATGACCAATCCTTATGTTCAGCATGCGACTTTCAATTTTATTGGCTCTCAGTTCATCGTTTTAGCAGCTATCTTATTATTAGGTAACTACACAGGCTATCGCTTGTTAGAGCTAAAAAGATTTAAATCCCTCGCGGAAAACTAAATTATGTTTTCTGTATTTTCCCTGTTTGCTTCGCCAAAAAAACTTCACGCTAAGGGTGTGATGGGAATGAACAAACGTAATGGCGCTTATATTGGGCGCTATAACGATCGTTCGAAATACCCTTTGGTCGACGATAAACTTAAAACAAAGATCATTGCTCAAGCACACGGCGCCACAGTGCCTAAGTTGATCGGTGTGATTGCTCAGCAAGCTGAAGTTAAGCGCATTCATGAGATGGTGAAGCACTGGCCTGGATTTGTGATTAAGCCAGCCCGTGGCTCTGGCGGTAAAGGTATATTGGTCGTTATTTCGCATGCAAACGGTGTGTATATAAAGCCCTCTGGACAAACAATTACCGAAGAAGATGTCGAACGTCACATCAGTAATGCGTTAGCGGGTTTGTTTTCTTTAGGCGGTAAAAATGATGTCGCTGTGGTTGAAAACCTAATTAAATTTGATGATGTTACGTTTGACGGTTATAGCTATGAAGGTGTACCGGATATTCGCGTTATTGTATTTAAAGGCTACCCTGTGATGGCTATGATGCGCTGCTCAACCGCGGCGTCCGACGGCAAGGCCAACCTGCATCAAGGTGCGGTTGGGGTGGGGCTGGATATAGCAACGGGACGAGCGGTGCGTGCGGTTCAATTTGACCATCCCGTCACTCATCATCCTGATACCGGAATGGCGCTTAACGGCTTGGTAGTGCCTAATTGGCAGAACTTATTGATCTTGGCATCCAGTGCTTGGGAAATGACGGGGTTAGGCTATTTAGGAGCCGATATGGTTTTAGACAAAGAAGATGGCCCCATGGTATTGGAACTGAATGCCCGCCCAGGGCTGACGATTCAAATTGCCAATGGTGCAGGCTTACTGCCGCGTTTGCAAAATATAGAAAGTCTTGCGACACCTACTCGATACCCCAGTGCAGAAGAGCGTGTTGCCTATGCTGTTCAGCAATTTGCAGTGAACCCACAGTTTTAATCAGCAGGATTCAGCATGTGTGAACTTCTTGGTATGAGCGCCAATACCCCTACCGATTTATGTTTTAGCTTCACGGGTTTGACTCAGCGTGGAGGCAATACCGGCCCGCACAGTGATGGCTGGGGAGTGGCTTTTTATGAAGGAAAGGGCATACGCAGTTTTCATGAATCTAGCCCCAGTGCAGAATCTAAAATCGCCGATATGGTGCAGCGTCACCCGATTAAAAGTAAAACGGCGTTATGCCATATTCGCCAAGCCAATGTCGGAGAAGTTTGCCTCGCCAATACCCATCCTTTTATTCGTGAGTTATGGGGGCGCAATTGGGTCTTTGCTCACAACGGGCAGATTGATGATTTTGTTCACCGTGAGGGCATTTATGAGCCGATTGGCGATACCGATAGTGAACGCATTTTTTGTGATTTATTGAATCAAATACGCCAAACCCTAACGCGAGATGCTCAGCCTGTTGAATTGGCTAAATGTCTGGTTGAGCTAGCCGAGGATTATGCTAAACGTGGCGTATTTAATTGCTTATTAAGTAACGGAGAGTGGCTGTTTACTTTTTGCAGTACAAAACTCGCGTGTATTACTCGTCGTGCGCCGTTTGGACCGGCCTGTTTAACCGATGCGGATGTGAGTATTGATTTTTCAGCAGAAACGACTCATCACGATGTGGTGAGTATTGTTGCGACGCAACCGCTGACGTCGGATGAAGCATGGGAAGTCTATCAACCTGGCGAGTGGCGTTTATGGCAGGCGGGTGAGGTAATTGCTAAGGGTGTGATTTTTAGAAAGTGATTGCGAAGGAAGGCGCAGCGAAGAAATGAGAGCGACGTTAGTAAGCAATAATTAAAATGATAAAAAAGCCCTGTATTCGATACGGCCTAGTCTAATAAGAAAAGTTATAGTCAGTCAGATGAGCGGCCGTCGCCTTTCGTATTACTGGCTGGTTATCTCATGCCTTAAAATATTAATTTAAATTTTTATAGCAACCAGTCAGACTCACAATAAACCAAGTGTGCTTTGGGCTCACTTGGAAGTTGAGATAACATCCCTTTCTTTGAATTCTTATAATCAATCAGGCGTTTGTTGTCCTGTTCCTGCCACAAGCTTGGATGCTGTTGTTTAAATTGATTAAGAGTCTCTATCGCGCTATCAACGTGTTTGTTCTCATAGTAAGCCCGAGCTAAAAAACTGGCTTGTAAGCGCGTCGTTATTTTATCACTACGCATCGCAATGACGGCTGAATAGTCTTGGCGTTCTAAATGAATGCGCATAATCGAATAGCTCGCATAACCAAAACTGGTGTCCATATTCATCTCTTTATAAAGACTCTTTGCTTGGCTTAATACGTTTAACGCTTCATCGTAGTTCCTTAAATCTGAATGTGCCCAGCCTAGAAATGTTAACGCACTGGCATGGTAGTAAGGTGTGGGTTCGCTTAAGAGAAAATCATTTAATAAATTAATGGCTTGCTGCAGTTTTACTGGGTCAGTGGGGTGTCCTTGTAACGCTGTTTGGTCTAAACCTTGGTCAAGTATGGCAAAAGCAATGTAGAAATTACTGTTATTAAGCAAAGGTTTGGAACCTAGTTGAGTCGCTATGCTTTTTGCTTCGTTGAAATAAACCAAGGCTTGCTCACCGTTATGTGATTGTAGTTGGTAAAAGCCTGCGTAAATGAATGTTTGCGCCAGTTCGAACGGTTGCTGCAGCTGCCTATACAGTGTGATGGCTTTGTTCAATGCGAGTTCACGACTGGCTACATCAATGGTGTAATTTTGTGCAATGGCTAATTGGCTAGCCGCAATCATGGGTTGATTATTAAGCTGCTGATAAAAGTTAAGGGCTTTTTGCAGCCTCACTTGATTGAGTAATAAGTCATTTTTAGGGTTCTTTTCTAAGCCTTCGTTACTTGGATTACCCAGATAAAAAAGTTTGTCAGCTGCTATCGTTAAATCGCCACTTGAGGAAAATAATTGATTGGCTTTGCTCGTCCAAACGCTGTGCTTATCCCACTCCATTGCGTTCCATGCAATGTTGGCTTGAAGCCGATAGTTTTGTGCCATTTGCTTAGGGACAAAAGCTTGCTCAGCTTTAATTGTTGCTTGATCGACAAGGGATTGAAGTTGTTCATCGCCACGTCGGTACGCTATTTCAGCTAACCAATAAGCAATAAATGCATCAAGGCTAATATCGTTTTGTCGCTGCTTAACTGTTATTTGACTGAATTGATTTTCAGCTTCGTTCCATTTTCCTAATGCATAAAGGCTACGGGCTAACCAAGCTCGAGTCCAAGGGCTATTACTTTGGATAGTGAGAGAAGCTTGAAAGTATTTATGAGCTTTTATTGAGCCTGCTTCTTGAAGCGCTTGCATACCTTCAGCCAATGCTTGTGCGGCAATGGGGTCATCTGGAGGTAGTTTCATTTCACGCCTTTGCCCTGGTCTTAATAAGTACAGCAACTGTTGGCTAATAGCGTGTGCATTGGCAGGCAATGATGGATAGCTAATGCTGCCTTGCTGATTGCGCCCGTCAGCGTGAATCAGTTTAAAGTCAAAAATTTGTTGCTCATTGTACAGGCGTACACTAGCGAACAGGGCGGTATCGAAATTTTTATCACGTAATAAACTGCGAATATGGACGGGTAGTGTTGGCCAATCAAGTTCGGCATTGAGTAATAACGTATTGGCTAAAGCGGGTGGCGTGACTTCTAACTGTGAATCGTTGAACGGTTTGCTGCGTTGTAAATCAATAGCGAGCATATCGGATAGCCCATGTTCGAGCCAATCCATGCTGGGATCATCAGTCGCATTAATAAAAGGCAATACTAAAAGCGACTTGGTTGTGTGCTTTGCTGCTTCATTACCATTATCTAAGTTACTGATAATTAGCCCGCTAACAATACTGATGATGAGCATTAATGCTAATAAGGGTAAGGCAAATCGACGGGGATTTTTCTGCTGTTTCTCAGCTGGGCCATCGAGTGAATCTGGTTGAGAGGTTTTAATCAAAGGACATATCCACTGATAACCTCGTTGTGGAAACGTTTTTATGTAGCTGGGCGATTTAGCATTATCGTCAAGGGCTAAGCGCAGTTCACGGATGCTTTGGGTTAATGAATTTTCTCGGTAATCACCATGCTGCCATAGCTTTTCTAAAAGCTCTTCTTTGCTAACAATTCTGTCTTGATGTTCGATCAAATAATGCAGTAGACCTGCTACTTTATGGCGCAATGCTTGTTCTGGTTTTTCTGCGTGGCTGAGCATACCGCTTTGGCTATCGAAAGAATATTGCTCGAATTGAAAGGGCATGTGCAGGGCTATCCGTGGTTGATGAACGCAGTGATTTTACGTGCAGTAGGCACTTTAGAGCAAGCTGAATGTTTTCAATCGAAATTCATAACCTATTGATTTAAAAGGATAAATAAAAATATCACTTTTGTTTTATATCGATTTTATATGGATATTACCGCGTTTTGATAACTCCGTTTGAAAACCTAGGTATAACTCAGTCATCAATTACTCAACACGCACTACTTAGGCAGATGACGAGATGGAATCTTTTATACAGGCTTCTTTGTTTGAGCAGCAGTTTTCCCTTGGGGCTATCGCGGCGGTTTTTGCTGCTGGCCTTCTTACCAGTTTGACCCCGTGTGTTTATCCGATGTTACCGATCACTGTGTCGGTTATTGGCAGTCAGGCGAGGGGACGAACGCAAAGTATTTTGTATTCCTTATTGTATGTATTTGGCTTGGCTTTGGTTTATGCGTTGCTGGGTATTATGGCGGCCAGTAGTGGTGTGCTGTTTGGCACGGTAGCCTCGCATCCTATTACGTTAATCTTTGTCGCTGTGTTCTGTTTGTTTATGGCGGCCTGGATGTTGGGTTGGGTACGTTTACCCATGGGGCTAATGGCGCCCAGTTTTTTAAATTCACAGCAACAATCAAAATCGACACTACTAAATATCTTTCTCGCGGGTGGCCTTTCGGGCTTGGTAATGGCGCCTTGTACTTCTCCTGTATTGGGCATGTTGCTGATGTATGTCGCGGGAGAAGGTGATCGACTTTGGGCTGCCCTGCTGATGTTTGTTTTTGCTTTCGGTATGAGTGCGTTGCTAATTGTTGTGGGCAGTTTTAGTGGCGCATTGGCTTTGCTTCCCCGTTCTGGCCCTTGGCTTAATTCTATTAAATGGATATTCGCCGTCTTGATGGCGGGGGCTGCCGTTTATTTGTTGTTTCAAATCTAACGTTTATTTTAACTAAAGAGGAATCTCATCATGAGACTATTTAAACAATCACTGGTTAAACGATCACTGCGTCTTACAGTATCGGCTTTATTACTGAGTACGGCAATACAGGCAAGTGCTGCGCCATTAGCGGTCGGCGATAAAGCCCCTGATTTTGAAGTGACAACGTTAACGGGTAACACCTTTAAACTTTCGGACTACGAAGGACATAAGCCTGTTTATTTGAAGTTTTGGGCGACCTGGTGCAGCTACTGCAAAGTAGAGATGCCACACCTGCAGTCGATTTATAAGCAATACGGTGATGATATTGAAGTATTAGCGGTGAATGTTGGTATTAATGATTCGGTGGCGAATATCGAGCAATTTTTTAATCAAGGAGGATTTAATTTACCGGTGGCGATTGATCAGCAGGGTGACCTAGTGAGTGATTATGGGGTTGTTGGTACACCACATCATGTATTGATTGATAAAAATGGACAGATTGTCTATCGCACTTTTTTAGCCTCAGATACGTTAGATAACACGATAAAAGGTTGGGTAGATGACAAGTTAGAAAAAGAAAAACGTTTAACTAGACGCCCTTGGAGACGCTAGCTCAGAGAGTGTTATAGAGTGTTTTTTAAAAGCTTGTGGTTGAAATTGTCACTGAATATGTATATTGAAAAGAGACTTAAAATGAAAAAAATTAACAAAAGAATAATCTTGGGTTATGCCTCATCGCTATTATTTCTGTTGGCTGCATCACTGCCTACTCAAGCCGTCGAGCCAGAAAAAATTGAATTACACACGTTAAAAACCTTTGATGGACAGACATTGTTTTTAAAAGAAGATACCCTGATACATCTGATTTTTCAGGAAATTTGGAGCAGTTACGAAGGCCAGGGTGAAGAAGCTAGGGTAGCGGCTTTACCCAAAATATTCCTCGCTAACAGTCAGCAGATTTGGGTGCAGCCAGATATTAATGTCACCGAAGCTCAGTTAGCTGAGTATCAAGATTATTTTCCTCAAGTAGCGCCTTTAGTTCTTGATCGTGGTTTTAGTTTAATGCGCTCATTTGGGGGCTGGGATTTACCATTACATATCATTTTAAAAAATGGTAAAAAGGTTTTTTCAGGCAGTAGTGATGAACTCTCAACTTTATCAAAAGAGCATTTTTCATCATCTGTTGCGATGAGAAATTGGTTGAGCACTGATATAAGTGCCGATTCAAGTGCTAATGAAAAAAACATGGCAAAAACAGGAAGAAAAAAACAGGCTAAGTTCACTATTGCTGAAGCGGCTAAGTCGCATTATCACAAACCAGAAAAAGGTGATCAAGCTCCGCTATTTACCGCCAAAACAATGTCTGGTAATACCGTTAGTTTAATTGGGCTGTCTTATAACAAGCCGTTGAGCTTGGTATTTGTAGATTCACTTTGCCCCATGCCACACTTTCCTGGTTGCGAAGCTAAGTTAAAGGCCTTAAATAATTTGGTTGCAAGCGATGCATCGCGAGAATGGATAGGTATTGTGAGTAGTTATTATGTGAACGAAGAAATTGCGCAACAGTTTGCTGATAAATTCCAATTAAAAATGCCGTTGATATTTGATACCGATAATCAAATTTTTCAGTCTTACGGGGTGCATGCTTCACCTTATCAAATTGATATTGATAGTGAGGGTGTTATTCGTACACGCGGTGCTAAAATTCATTAGCAATGAATTCATCATCCAAAATAAAACCCCACACTCTTAATAAAGAATGTGGGGTTTTTTTAGACACTTCAAATACTATGAATTAATCTTGCTTAAAGATCTTTCATTGCACCAATTGTATCTTGTAATACTTGCTTAGCATCGCCCGTTACCATTAACGCATTGTCACGGATGAACAATTCGTTTGGAATTCCAGCAAAACCTGGCGATAAACCACGCTTAACCACAACAACCGTTTTTGCGTTATGTACGTTAAGAATTGGCATGCCAAAGATGGGTGAGTTAGGATCTTCAGCAGCACCTGGGTTAACAACGTCGTTAGCACCCAATACGATGGCAACATCCGTCTGAGAGAACTCAGGGTTAATGGTATCCATGTCAACCAACTGATCGTATGGTACTTCTGCTTCAGCAAGTAATACGTTCATGTGGCCAGGCATACGACCGGCTACTGGGTGAATCGCGTACTTAACTTCAGTTCCGTTTTTTTCAAGCATGTTAGCCAGTTCACGAGTTGCGTGCTGCGCTTGTGCTACCGCCAAACCATAGCCTGGAACAAAAACAACTTTCTGCGCACTGTCTAAAAGCATGGCCAGTTCATCAGCGTTAGAGAACTTAACTTTGCCTTCGTAGAATGCATCATTTTCAGATTTAGTCACGCCGCTTTGAGCGGACATAGAGCCACCGAATAATACATTGGTTAGAGAGCGGTTCATTGCTTTACACATGATGCTGGTTAAGATAATGCCAGAAGCACCGACCAAAGAGCCAACAATAATCAGACCGTTGTTGCCTAGTACAAAACCTGCAGCAGCACCGGCTAAACCAGAGTAAGAGTTCAAAAGAGAAACAACAACAGGCATATCAGCGCCGCCAATTGGCATTACCAAGCACACACCTAAAATCAAACATACAACGATCAAACCAAGAATCAACAAATCAGAATTTAGTTGGCTGTAAGCAGAGAAATATACTGCGCCAGCAATCAAGGTTAAGAAGCATATTTTAACAATGGCTTTGTACAGTTTTACTTTATTTGAATCGCCGATCTTACCTTTCAATTTACCCACGGCAACGAAAGACCCTGTTAGGGTTACTGCACCGATTAAAATAGAAAGAATAACGGCAACAGACCAATCATAGGTCACGGCAAACTTGCCCATTTCAGCAAGCTTCTGGCTTTCTAAATAGTTCGCCGCTGCCACTAATAAAGAAGCACCACCACCAATACCGTTTAGGGTTGCTACCATTTCTGGCATGTCGGTCATGGCGACTTTTTTAGCGATGAAAGCACCGATAGCACCACCAATTAATACACCTAAAAGAATGTATTCATAAGTGATTACGTTACTGTCTAGTAAGGCAGCAATAACAGCAATCAACATAGCAGAAGCAGACATTCTATTGCCACGTACTGCTGTTTTCGGAGAAGTTAACCCTTTTACGCCGAGGATAAATAATACTGCGGCCACTAGGTAACCTAGATTAATTAATACGTCCATTAGTCTGTTACCTTATTTTCTTTTAAACATGTTCAACATGCGGTCGGTTACCATGTAACCCGCCACAATATTGATGGTTGCAAGTGCTATGGCAATAACGCCAAGTACCGTTGATAGAACCGTTGTGTGATCAGAACCGCCAGAACTTAAAATGGCGCCGACCACAACAATGCCAGAGATGGCATTCGTGCCACTCATGAGTGGGGTATGTAATGTCGGTGGAACTTTGTTAATCACTTCTACACCAACGAAAATCGCTAGTACAAAAATGGTTAAGGACATGATAAACATTTCCATGATTTTTATTCCTTCTCGGCTTGAGCTTTTAAGCCTTCGTGTTTAATTTCACCGGCTTCGGTTATTAATGTCGCAGCGACAATGTCGTCTTCCATATCGATATTTAGCTGGCCTTCGCCTGCCATATTCAACAAGAAGGTCGTGATGTTTTTGGTCAATAGCTGTGAAGCGTGTACGGGCACACGACCAGGATGATCGGTATAGCCAATAATAGTAACGCCATCAACATAGGCTTTATGACCAGCCACTGTCCCTTCAACATTACCACCACGTTCGGCCGCAAGGTCGACAATCACAGAGCCTTTTTTCATACAGTGGAGCATGTCTTTGGTAATTAAACGCGGAGACATTTTTCCAGGGATCGCAGCAGTCGTGATGACCAAATCAGATTGAGCCACCTTTGCCTGCATTTGTTCACGCTGCTGGGTATAAAACTCTTCCGATTTTTCAGTTGCGTAACCGCCGGCAGCGCCACCTTCCTCTTGCGGTAAATCAAATTCAACAAATTTAGCGCCTAATGATTCAACCTGTTCGCGTACTTCTGCACGGGTATCATATGCTTCTACTACGGCACCTAAACGACGTGCTGTAGAAATAGCCATAAGACCGGCAACACCTGCACCGACGATGAATACTTTAGCAGGATGAATAGTTCCCGCCGCCGTCATCAACATAGGGAAGTATTGTGGCAATTCCATCGCGCCGGATAATACCGAACGGTAGCCGCTGATCGCGCCCATGGAACTTAATACGTCCATGCTTTGAGCTCGTGTCGTACGAGGAATAAATTCCAACGCAAACGAGCGTACGTTGCGCTGTGCTAGTTGCTTAATAAGCGGTAAGTTAAACCAAGCATCTAGCATGCAAATTAACGTGCTATTTTCTTTTAGCAGTGGCACTTCTTCGTCAAGTGGCTGGCGTACTTTTAATACGATGTCCGCTTGGTCGTACAAAGATTGTGCACTGGGAGCAATAGAAGCACCGCAGTTACGATATTCATCATCGCTGTAGTGCGAGTTATCACCAGCATTTTCTTGAACAACGACTTCGAAACCCGCTGACAATAACGCATCGATACCCGATGGAATTATTGCGACGCGGTTTTCCCCAGGATAAATTTCCTTAGGTATTCCGATTAACATAGTTAACACTCCTAAAATTGATATTTAATTAATATTTTTATGAAATTATCTTAAACGCTGCATCGATACAGTCGTCGTTCGCTATGCCTTGTCTAAACCAAGAATGCGTAATGTCTTTTCACGAGTACGATTTAGCAGCTCGCCATCATCTATCAAGGATTCACCGTAAGAGGGGATCCACTCTTTTAAACGGGTTTGCCAATCAGTGCTTGAAGAAGCCGAATTGAGGCGCTCAGCCATGCAGCGTTCAATCACTTCAATCATCGCTTGTGCAGCAACGGATGCACCGGGTGATGCGCCCAGTAATGCCGCCAAAGAACCATCTTTTGCCGCGACTAACTCAGTACCAAATTCTAACTTGCCGCCATTAGCGCCATCTTTTTTGATGATTTGTACGCGTTGTCCGGCTTCGGCTAAGGTCCATTTTTCTGAACTGGCTTGCGGGAAGTACTCGCGTAAAGCGCCCATGCGATCTTCATGAGACTGCATCACTTCACTGATTAAATACTTGGTCAAATCCATGTTCTTCATACCCACATTCATCATGGGTAATAGATTATTGCCACGCATTGATTTGAATAAATCTAACTTAGAGCCCGCTTTCAAAAACTTAGTGGTAAAACCTGCAAACGGGCCAAACAATAACGCTGGCTTACCGTTAATAATGCGCGTATCTAAATGGGGTACTGACATCGGTGGCGCACCAATGGCAGCTTTGCCATACACTTTGGCATGATGCTGCTTAATGGTTTCTTCGTCTTTGCACACTAGCCATTGTCCAGAAACCGGAAAGCCGCCGTAGCCTAGACTTTCTGTAATGTTGGATTTTTGCAGTAAAGGTAATGCACCGCCGCCTGCGCCTAAAAATACAAAGCCAGCGTTAATATTTTTACTTTTGCCTGTGATTCGATTTTTTAACTTAACATTCCAGCGACCATCACTGGTTTTTGTTAGCTCAGAGACTTCGTGACTCAATAGCAGCTCAAATTCTTCATGCTCTTCTAGCGATGACACTAAATTGCGTGTTAATGAACCAAAATCAACATCACTGCCATGGGCAATGCGCGTCGCGGCAATTTTATCGTCCGGATTACGGCCTTCCATTACTAAAGGCATCCATTGGCGTAAGACTTCGTGATCTTCGCTGTATTCCATACCTTGGAATAAATGATGATCTGAAAGTTTCTGCCAGCGCTTGTGTAAAAATTGAACGTTATCTTCACCCCAAACAAAACTGATATGCGGCGTGGTATTAATAAAGTTTTCTGGCGCAGGTAAATCACCGCTACCAATTAATGCGCTCCAAAGCTGCAGGGATACCTCAAAGTTGGCATTAATGGCCAATGCACGGTCGACTTCTACATCGCCATTAGCACTCTGTGGGGTATAGTTCAGCTCACAGTAACCAGCATGGCCCGTACCTGCGTTATTCCAGCCATCGGTGCTCTCATGAGCCACAAGGTCCAAACGTTCCACCATGGTCAACTGCAGGGTAGGGTCTAGTTTGTTTAATAGCGTACCAAGGGTGGCACTCATAACACCGCCACCCACGAGTAGCACATCGATTTTCTTAGTCGTCATATAGATTTCGCCTGTAGGTAAAAATCTGAATCCAAGCGGCACCGGTCAGCGCCTATTCAGTGGCAGCTTTTGGCTGATTAAGTCCACTGAGTAAATTAAAACGAGCGTTTTATACATTCGTTCTCACAAGATCACAATGTTGACAATTAAAATAAGATTTATATCAATATTGGGATTTGCATGTAAGTCATTGAAATATAAGGGTTTTATTGCATGTATTGCGATTTCTTATAGTTACTATAAGGTCGCATATTTAAGCCAAAAAAATTGAATTCAAACAGCCAAGTAGAAATAAACACTGAAAACAACTCGTTATAAATCAATACCTTATAGATCAGACAGGGGGGAATCATTAGCCCATAAACAGGTGGGCTAACGGGCTGTTTCTGCTGAATTAATCGCGTCTTAAACTAGCTGAAATACAACACCATTTGATGGTATAGCGGAATACCTATGATGGCGTTGAATGGAAAGGTGATTCCTAGTGACATTAACATCGCCAAACCAATATCCGCTTTAGGTATGGCGGTTTTAATGGCGGCAGGTGCTGCAATATACGATGCACTCGCCGTGAGAGTTGCCAAAACTACGATGGAGCCCGTTGATAGACCCAGAGCGATTCCGGCCCCTAAGCCAATAAACGATAAACAGAAAGGCGCTATCAAAGCGAAGGTGAGTAAACGCCATTTTTTCCAAGGCATGGGTGACAAGGTTTCAGCGGCGGTTAAGCCCATTTCTAATAAAAATAATGCCAGTACGGCTTTAAAGGCATGGGTAAAGAGCTCAGTGACGGCAGCACCTTCGGTAGGGCCGTACATGAAACCAATAATGACGCCACCGACTAATAAGACAACGCCGCGATTGGTGAAAGTCTCTCGCCACAGTTCACTTTTCTTATCATTAGGCGCTACTTCTGTATTACCGCTATGTCGACGATAATAGGCTAAAGCTACCAATATCGCCGGTAGCTCTAACATCACTAAATATAAGGTTACTTCAGGATCGATAGGTAGGTTCATACTATCAACATAAGCCAGTGCAACGGCGAATGTGCCAGCGCTGACTGAGCCATAGTGGGCTGCTATGCTGGCGGCATTAGCATGATCGGCTTTGGCTATTTTTAACAGTACCGGAATAACAATTACCGGAATGAGTGCTCCCAGTGACGCAATGGCTAATAGCTCAAAGACTAATCGCCATTCTAATGCGCCGAATAACGCCATGCCGCCTTTTAGACCAATGGTTAGCATCAATAAAAGGCTAAGGGTATCGTAAGCGGCTTTAGGGATTTTTAAATCAGACTTTAATAAACCTGCGACCAATCCTAAAACAAAAAACATGACGACAATATCAGGCATCGGTTATTCCTCAAATGGTGTCAATAATAGTTATATTATGTATAAAGTAAAATTGAAATTATTATGTTTATGTATAGACTATTACTTATACATATTACTAGCGTAACAATAAATGCCGTTATCCGTACAAAAACTAGTCAGCCGTTTAACATTTAGGCAGCTGCAGGTATTTCTGAGTGTTTATCAGACCGCGAGTTACTCGAAGGCGGGTGAGCAGTTAGGACTAACTCAGCCAGCGGTTAGTAGCCAGATTCGTCAGTTAGAAGCGGCCATTGATGTGCCTGTCTTTGAATATGTGGGGCGTAAGCTCTATTGTACGGCTGCTGGGGAAAGTTTGGCTAAAAGTATTCATGTTATGTTTGATGAATTACGATTTTTACAATCAAACTTGGCAGAAATGAAAGGGCAAGTGGCAGGTGACCTTAATATTGTCGCGGTGAATACTGCGCAATATGTGGTGCCGTATTTGCTAAAAGAATTTTGCCGTTTACATCCCTTGTTGAATGTTAATGTCAGGGTGGTTAATCGCGCAGAGGCGATAAAACGGCTAAACGATAATTTAGATCACATAGTGATCATGGGGATTGTGCCGGAAGAAAAACCGTTAGCCTCGCTGCCGTTCTTTGATAATGAACTATTGGCCGTGGCCCATAGGGATCACCCCATACATTTGCAAAAAGAGGTAACGGCACAGACATTTTTAGATGCGGGGTTTTTAAGCCGAGAGTCTGGCTCGGGTACTCGCTTAGCGCTAGAACTATTTGCTCAGCAAAACAAATTGTCAATTTCACCCATTATGACACTGGGCTCAAATGATGCGGTGAAACATGGCGTACTCGCGGGTTTAGGAGTCGCAGTATTGCCTAAGTTGGGCATTCTTCCTGAATTAAAACTCGGGCAATTAAAAATCATCCCCTTAGATGAATTTCCATTAAAGCGCTCGTGGTGTGTGGTATATCCAAAAGGAAAGCATCCAACCCCTTCGATGCGTGCCTTTTTAGAGTTTATTGAAGAACATCTTGGTGATATGGATAAGTTTTTTCAGGAAAAATAACCCTTTATTGCTTTGCCTTCGTTTATAGAACTGAGAATGTTTAATTAAGCCTAAAATGAAGGAAAAATCATGAAAGCCTATTTGAAAGTATTGGCTCCGATTGCCATCACTGCGCTGGTTGGTTGTGTATCAAATCAAGATGCTGCAATAGCCCCAGCTATTCACTCAGAACCAAGAGAAAAAAATGAAGTTTTGTCAGAGGTTGAAGCAGAGAGTCGGCTGGCAGGCTTAGCTGAGCCCTTAGTGATAGCCGCAAGCTCTGATGAGCTTACGGCAAAAGAAACGCATTTTGAGGTTAAGCGAAAACACCTGTTTAGTAAACCTCAAAAGCACCTTAATGTTCAATCTCAGCTGGTATCAAGCCCCTCTATTTATCAAGACACAGGCCAAGAAAACTATGCTTCTATCCAACAGGGGGCGGTTAAACAAGTTTCATTAGACCCTGTTTCAACTTTCAGTATCGATGTCGATACCGGCAGCTATAGCAATATTAGACGGATGTTAAATCAGGGTTATCTGCCACCGGCCGATGCCGTGCGTATAGAGGAAATGATTAACTACTTTGATTACGCTTATGCTGTGCCAAGCTCTCCAAATGAGCCTTTTAGTATCAAAACAGAGGTCGCCCAAGCTCCCTGGTCCAGTGATCATGTCTTGTTGCAAGTTGCTCTAAAAGGTTATGAGCCAATAGCAGCAGAAAGAGGCGCAGCTAATCTTGTTTTTTTGCTGGATGTATCCGGCTCTATGAATTCGCCGCAAAAACTTCCGTTATTGAAAAAGTCACTCATCATGTTAAGTAAGCAATTGAAGAGTCACGATAAAGTTTCAATTGTTGTCTATGCGGGAGCATCAGGCGTCGTGCTTGAACCAGTATCAGGTAATCAAACACTTAAAATAGAACAAGCACTCGAAAAACTGACCGCAGGGGGGGCAACAAATGGTCAATCAGGCATTCATTTGGCGTACCAGCTAGCGAAAAGTGAGTATGTGCCTAAGGGGATCAATCGCGTTATTTTGGCTACCGATGGCGATTTCAACGTTGGCACAAGTGATGTTGAAGCATTAAAAAATCTAATCGCACAAAAGCGCAAAGAAGGCATTGCCCTAACCACGTTGGGCTTTGGTACTGGCAACTACAATGATGAATTGATGGAGCAATTGGCCGATGTGGGTAATGGTAATTACGCGTATATCGATGGCTTAAATGAAGCGCGTAAGGTTTTAGTCGAAGAACTTTCTTCAACTTTACTCACCATTGCTCAAGACGTAAAAATACAAATCGAGTTTAACCCTGAGGTTGTAAAAGAGTATCGCTTATTAGGCTATGAAAATAGAGCGCTAAAACGTGAAGATTTCAATAATGATAAAGTAGATGCGGGTGATATTGGAGCGGGACATACTGTGACCGCGCTGTATGAATTGGTATTACAAAATAATGGCAGTAGTCGCATAGACCCTCTGCGTTATCAGCAGAAAGTTAAAACAGTGGGTCAAGCAATAAGCCAAGGCTCTGATGAGTTAGCCTTTATTAAATTCAGATATAAAGCATTGAACGCAGCAAAGAGTAAACTGATTACTCGGGCGATACATAATCCACAGCAAGTGAGTGCGTTTGAAAATGCGTCTAGCGACTTTAGATTCGCGGTAACCGTCGCTGAGTTTGGTGAAGTTCTACGTCAGAGTAAATATGTAGAAACGGTGGACTATAATGCCATGATCAAGCATGCTTTGGAGGCCAAAGGAACAGACACTTTTGGCTATCGCAGTGAGTTTATTCAATTACTCAGATTAGCGTCCACACTATAATATAAGTGCTATGAAAATAGATAACGATAGGGATTATTCAATGATTGCAGATGAATCACTTATGCTTTCCTACGGTAAAGGAGATGGTGAATCATTTGATGTTTTGTATCACCGACACAAAAACGCACTCTATCGTTATTTTGTACGCCAAGTTTCAAATCAGGACTTGGCTCACGACTTGTATCAGGAGTGTTGGAGTAAAATCATCAAAGCCTCTTCAACTTACACACAACAATCTAAATGGACCACATGGGCGTATCGCATAGCGCACAATTTGGTAATAGATCATTATCGTGGATTAAAACCGGTTGAAGCAGAGCAAGATGTTGAAACCCATTCACAAGATCCTGGCCTTGCTCATGATCGAGACGTACTTGCTAAGCAATTGAAACATTGCATGGGAAATTTGCCTGCGGTGCAACTAGAAGTATTCATTCTCAGTCAGGAAACGGACCTTACCTTGAAAATGATTTCAGATGTTGTGTGCGCTTCCCATGAGGCAATAAAGACTCGTCTACGCTATGCGAGGGCGAGTTTACAAGAGTGTCTATCGAGGTTTGGCATTCATTCATCCAACAATACAATCAGTTCGGAGTTTCGCCGATGAAAGATCACGATACTGATAATAATTTTTTAGATGACTTGTACTCTCAGTCTGCAAAGGAAACCCCTCCGGAAGCATTGGATCAGGTCATACTGAAACAAGCTCATGATAATGTGCTTAAACCTAAAATTTTACCGAGACGTCAATGGCAGCCGATTTTCTCTGTTGCGGCGGTGTTGGTATTATCGGTTTATATTGTGTTAGATACGGGTGAGCAGAATCTTGGTATTGATGACTTCTCACTGAGTGAAGAGGCTATTCGTTTTACAGCGCCAGCTTTTAATGAAGTACAAGCACCGCGTATTGAAGAGCGGCGCCTGAAAACAGAAAAAGCTACAGTTGAAGCTAAAGTTAAAAAAATGATGAACTCAGACGTTTATGAGTCGAATGAAGAGCAACCAGAAAGCAAGCACGAATCCGCGCCGCTAAGTGTTAAAGAAATCAGTATCGACCAAGAAGTATCGGCTCAAAGCTTATCGACATCAGTGAGTGCTGATGAAAGCTCAATAATACGCGCTGAAAAGATGATTGCAGAGATTGAAAGACTCATTGCTGAGGGTAAGCTCGCGAACGCTAGGGGAATTTATAAAGAGCTCTCTAACACATACCCTGAATACTCGGTACCCAGCAAAATAATTAACGCTCTCAAGTGATTAACCTTGTTTAACTAATGATGAACTCAATGAGTACTAATGAATAAAACAGAAAGCAAAGCAGGTCATTTTCTCAAGCGCGCTTATAAAAAAGTCACAGACTTAACCGACGAGGGTTTGGCGGGTATCGATAGGGTGAAAGACAAACTGATCGATAAGCGATTCTGTATCGGTATCACTGGACTCAGTCAAAGTGGTAAGTCGACTTTTATTACCAGCTTGATTAATCAATTACAGCAACATTCAACATCGAGCCTGCCGGGATTTTCACCTGCATTAACTGGACGTTTATTGAATGTCAAAATTCACCCATTAGATGATAAAGCGCTCGCGCCATTTCCTTATGAAGAAGCTTATAGCGGAATGACGGGTGTAGAGCCTCAATGGCCAGATTCAACCAAAGATCTTAGCGGATGCTTGTTGGAATTGAGACTTGCGCAAAAGGTCAGTAAGTTAAATCCCTTTGGTCGTGAGCAGTTTTCGCTGTACTTAGAGATCCGAGATTATCCGGGTGAATGGCTTTTAGATTTGCCTTTACGGGATATGAGTTATTCACGCTGGTGTGCACAATGCAGCGTACAGTATAGCAAAGAACCTCGTGCGGGCTTGCTGGGTGAACTGCTCAATGATTTGCAACGACTTGATCCTTTGGCAGAAGTGAATGAAGAAACATTGCAGGAATTGAATAAGCGATTTATTCAATTCCTGCATGCGTGTAAATACAACGGTAAAAGTTTGAGCTTAATTCAGCCAGGACGATTTTTGATTCCAGGTAGTGTAGACGATGTCAGTATTCTCTCTTTTGTGCCGTTATTAAACTGTCGTAATTACACCGAAGTACAGTTAGCCGCCGCGAGTGATAACAGTTATTTTAAAGTGTGTGAACGTCGCTATACACGTTATGTCAAAGAGCTGGTGGAGCCTTTTTATAAAAACTTTTTTAGTCGTATTGATCGCCAATTAGTGTTGGTCGATGTGGTGAGTGCACTGAATGCGGGGCCAGAATATATTGAAGATATGCACCAAGCACTGACGAATATTACCGACAGCTTTTCTTACGGCAGTCAAAACCGGTTGCTGCAGTTATTCAGCCCGAAAATAGATAAGGTGGTTTTTGCGGCGACTAAAATTGATCAGGTGGTCTCAGAAGACCATGAATCTGTACGGCAATTATTGGCTGTATTGGTAAAAGAAGCGTACAAAAACGCACAACATGAAGGTGTGCATCCAATATGTGAAGCCACCGCTGCGGTACGATCGTCAAAAGAAATTGATCATGGTGGTGAGCGAGGCATTACAGGAATCGGTGAGAATGGGTCAGCCATTGGCTATACGCACCCCACGATTCCTACGCGTATCCCCGAAGGTGATGAATGGAAGCCTTTTTTAGATTGGACCATTCCTGCGTTGAATCCACCCAAGGGGTTGTCGTATCAAAACTCGGATGCGATTCCTCACATTCGTCTTGATAGTGTATTGAATGCTTTGATAGGAGATAAATGCGTATGAGTGTTAAACAGCCACAAGACGGCCGCTCTGAAGGAAAAAATATCGATATGACTCTTAATACCTCAACGGCTAAAGCAGAAGCTCGGCAGGGAAAAACCTTTGTTCCAAACCAAGCGGAAATACTTAATGAAGTGCCAGTAGCGATTACGTCGGGTGAGCGTTTACCTGAGGTGTCTGAGTATTCGGGTATTCATTTAGAGGCGATACCGGTTAAAGGATTAAAGTCATTCCTGTATGGGGCTGGCTTATTATTAATGGTATTGCTGGGCTGGGAAGTTGTTGCTGTATTTAAGAGCGCATTAGCCATACATTGGCTTATCGCCATCAGTTTTTTGCTTTTAGTCTTAGTCATCAGCGGCCTTGGTTTTCGTGTATTGCGGAATTTTCTAAGCGATCAGGAGAATTTAGGTGCATTGGAAAATATCCAACAACAAGCGCATCGTTTGAGTGAGACTAATGACATGGGGGGAAGTAAAAGACTGGTTAAAGAATTAAACGATTTTTACGCAAATAAACCCCAGTGTGTGCACTTTCAGCGTTGCCTAGACAAGCTTCCAGATTACAGCAATGATCGCGAAGTTATCGATCATATTGACCGCGTTTTTCTGCAACCATTGGATAAAGAAGCCTTACGCAGAATATCCAATTCCAGTCTGCAAACAGCGGCGGCTGTTGCTGCCAGTCCATGGGCTTCATTAGATATGCTGCTTTCGCTATGGCGCAGTATTAAAATGATTGATGACGTTGCTCAGGTTTATGGTATGCGGCCTTCGTTAATCAATCGTTACAGGTTATTAAAGTTAGTGATTCATCAATTGGTGTTTATTGGTGCCAGTGAGGTTGTGATTGAGCAAGTTATGGAAGAATTTGGCTCAACAACGTTAAGCGGTATGGCAAGTGCGCGTTTAGGGCAAGGGCTTGGAGCTGGAATCTATACCGCAAGAATTGGTATTGCCGCAATGAAAGTAAGTCGACCGATTGATTTTGCAAAAGGCAAACAGCCCAAAACAAAGTCGATTATTCCTTCGATGATAGAAAGCTTGAAGGCTATGATGAATCGTTTTTGAATGTGATATGGGGGGGGCACATCTAAGGTTAAAACGATGATGGATTCGACTGCACTTGAGTCGACTGCGGAATCTGATGAATTAAGAATGTCAGGTTTGAAAAAAGAAAAAACTAGTGAAATAAACGCATTTCAAAACGAAGAAAAGGCACTAGAAGTCGAAACTAAACAAGTTAGTCGTAACTTATATGCGCGTCCAACATTAAAGAAATCACTCTCGATCAAACGTTATCGGCTCTCGCGAGCGCGGATGAAAGTTTAATTGCGACACCTGAAAAAATGATTGCAGATATCGAAAAACTTATCGCTGAAGGTAAGCTAATCAACGCTATAAAGAATTTTCAGCTGAATACTCTAGCTACCTCTTTATAGCGCTCACAGTATTGGTATCGATACAACGAACTTGAATCTAAAATTAGCGTATAAAAGCCCTATATAATTATTTATTATTATCATAGGGCTTCACATAATATCCATGCGTAATGGACGTGCTAATTAAGCATAACCTGCGGGATTTCCCAGCGAGTTGTCAGTATTTCTCCGTTCCAGTTCTCTATCGTTAACCAAATGCTGTCTTTAGCGGTTATCTTAGGTTTTGCAATGGCATGAACATGCTGTCCATGCTGACTTCCATGTAAAAAACCCTCTCCACCTGTGCTTTTTTGTATTTCTAATATAATGGCAGCTTCATGTCCAATGTTTAAATATGCCTGGCGAATATTATTAATATCACCTGCGGTAAACGTCAGTAAAAAATCTTTTACGTAAACACCATCATGTTGATACGCAGGGCCTAAATCATATGGCATAGGTATAATCGTATAATCACCAATAGTCACTTCGGGTAATGCATCCGGAAAAACAGGATTTAGTGACTGATATAAAAAAACAATGGGTAAAATTAATACCAAACCACTGAGAAAAAATTTGTATTTATTCCATAATGTTGCTTGTAAACGTGCCATTATTTATTCTCCTTTGCTTCAACTAATCGGTAGCGCCAAATCATAAAACCAGCGACCGACATACCACTTAAGATTAATCCAAAAATAAACCAGATGATTTTTGTCCAGATTCCACCAATTGTGCCGTAATGAATGGGGTCTGTGATATGTGAGATAGTTTGCAATACAGTCATGCTATCAGGATCTTTGCGTGCTTCTACATTACCTTGCCACGGATTAATACTGAGTTTATAGCTTGTATCGTCGTATAAAATAAAATCTCCCTTGCCTGTTAACTTGTAAGTGTCACGATTGTGTTCAGGTAACATAATAAACGTTGGCGTAAAGTCAGGATATGTCTGCTTTGCCGTTAGTAGCGCTTGGTCCAGCCCGATCGTGAATTCAGGAGCGTCGGCTTGAAAACCTGGCAATATTTTATTATCTAGAAGCGGAGCATGAGGGTCGATGTCAACATCGTTATGCCACAATACCGCTTGAGTCAGGTACCAGAGCCCAGTAATACTGATAATGAATAAAAACCACATAGACCAGACACCACTAAAGCGATGTGCGTCTTGTAAAAAGATACGTAAACCTTTGTGAACTCTTAGTTGAGGTTTGAAAAATGCTCTCCAAAACTTTTTATAAACCACTAAGCCGGTCACTAGCGCACCCATCATTACGATGGCCATTAAAGCAACTAGGTAATAGCCAACACTAAAGTTATGGTGCCATGGAAATAATAACCAGCCATGTAAAGAGCGCATGAAACCGATAAACGTCATTCCTTGAAATACTTCTTGAATTTCACCTGTATATTGATTTACGTAGGCTTGAGCAGCTGGCTTATTGGTATCGGTAAAGCTAATAACATAACTAAGATACGATTCGCGTGTCATTACCCAGCTTACATCGGCGGTAGGGAATTCCTGCTCAACAATTTTAATGAGATCTGTAACGGGTTTCTCTATCAAACTCTCTGGGTTGTTGGCTCGTGCATCCGAATTAACCAACCAAGTGATTTCATGACTCAATACAGAAATGGTTCCGGTTAAACAAACAAAACTAAAGATCACCCAAATAGGCAGAGAAAACCAACCGTGTAATTGAAACCAAAAGCGCCTATTTATTTTACTCATCTTAAATACCGTGTTCTTAAAATTACGAAAGCAATCCCGTGCAGATAAGCTTATTAACGTAACGTTTTAAGCTTGATACTGATCGTGATGACTAGAATTCCTGAAGGGTACTACAATCGACATGAATCATAAAGCTAATAGTAATGATAATTACTTAGATTTAAGTTGGAAAGCGCGAGTTCTTATGTATAATGAGAATTATTCCCATTAATAATTATAGGTTCAGGTTTCATGTTTTTTAAAAACTCCACTTTGGCAACGGCTATTTCTTTAGCTTTTGTTTCAAGCCATGCTTTCAGTGAGACAGCAAAAATAAATAACACGAGTACTGTTGATCTCAGTGATGTGACTGTTTCGGGCCAATATTCGGTCAATAAAGTGATTGATACAGCGACGGGGCTAGGATTAACGCTTAAAGAAACGCCTCAGTCAGTCAGTGTTATGACAGAACAACGTATCCAAGATCAGGCGTTGGATACGGTTGTTGATACCATCAAAAATACGATTGGTGTCTCTCATTCTGCTTGGGATAACGTACGTAACGAACTGCAGGCGCGGGGTTTTAAAATTGAGAATTACCAAATCGATGGCGTGCCGATGGCTTGGAGTATATTAGGTGATTCAGGAGAAACGATTGCTGATGTCTCTATTTATGAACGTGTTGAGTTTGTTCGTGGCTCGACGGGTTTATTAACGGGTACAGGAGATCCTTCTGGTTCTATCAATCTTGTTCGTAAACAAGCTGACAGTGTCGATTTTAACGGTAACGTAAGCGCTGTAACGGGCAGTTGGAATCGTAAGGAATTGAGTGCAGATATTGCATCAGGTTTGAGTGAAGACGGATCTTTACGTGGTCGTGTTGTGGCAAAAGCTGTGAATAGTGATTCATATACGGATTCATTCGAGCAAAATACCCAAGTTTTTTATGGCGTTGTTGAGAAGGATTTATCACCAAGTACTTTAGTTCGTGTTGGTGTTAGTTATCAGCATGATGATCCTATTGCCCCTGTTTGGGGCGGATTACAAGCCAAGTACAATAATGGAAATGATACCGATTTCAAACGATCTGTTACTACAGCAGCTGATTGGACTCGATGGGAAACAACCAGTACCAATGTATTTACCAATGTTAATCATTTATTTAATAACGGTTGGGAACTGGCCGTTAATTATAATTACATGAAGTACGAATCAGATAGCAAGCTGCTTTATATGTACGATGGAGGCAATAGCTTTGATGAGAATACAGGAGACGGTCTGACTTCTTGGCCTTACAAAAGTGATGGTGAATCAACGCAACACAGTTTAGATATTCAGTTGCGCGGACAAGCCAGCGTCCTTAATACAGATGCTGATGTAGTGCTCGGTGCGATTTATAGTGAACAAAAATCGAAAGCTTACAGTTATGCACCTTTAACGAATGCATTCTTGCCGGTTACAAACTTTGATGATTGGAATGGAGATTTTCCACAGCCAGATTGGTCAACTGATGGCAGTTTAGATAAAGACATTGAGGTTACCAATGAAGGTGTGTATGCAGCGACGCGTTTGCATTTAACGGACGATCTAAAAGTTATTTTAGGTGGCCGAGTGACGAGCTGGAATCGTAAAGGTGATTCATATTCTGATACCGGAGATTACGGTAATGATAATGTTTTTGTTCCTTATACGGGTGTTCTATACGATTTAACGGATGATCATCGCGTTTATGTGAGTTATGCAGAAACGTTTAATCCACAAAATAAACAGGATATAAACGATAAGTTATTAGACCCTCTAGAAGGAAAAACGTACGAAACTGGTTTAAAAAGTAGTTATTTAAATAATATGCTGCAAACGTCTGTATCTATCTTTAAGGTCGATCAAGATAACGTTGCAGTGCAAACCGGTGTTCATCCTGATGATGCGACTCGTGCTGTTTATAAAGCAGCAGAAAGTGTTAGCAGTGAAGGTTATGAGCTTGAGGTTATTGGTCAACCAATTAAAGGTCTAAATATTAACGCGGGTTATTCTGAATTCAAAGTGAGTGCCGATGACAGTGTTTCACTTGATGTGAATACTAATCAGCCGCGCAAACAGGCAAATATTTTTACTACGTATAACTTCGTTGACTTAATGCCAGAACTGACTGTGGGTGGTGGTGTTAACTGGCAGGATAAAATCTATGAAAATGACATCGTTCAAGATTCATATCAGTTAGTAAGTTTCATGGGGCGCTATAATGTGAATGAAAATGTTAAAGTACAACTCAATGTTGATAATTTATTGGATGAAAAATATTATAGCTATATTAATAGTGGACAGGTTCGTTACGGTGCTCCTGCCAATTGGAAGCTTGCGTTGACGTATAATTTTTAATAAGAAATTATAGGCTGCTGATTCATAAGTAGGTGGTTAAAATGCTCTGAATAAAAACGGGCTGAGACTCGTTTTTATTCAGATTTAGAAGGATCAATGCTCCGTTTTAATCCTTCAATTTTTGCTATGCAGACGTAATTTAAAAGAGATCAATATAATAAGAAAAACCCCTGAAGTATTAGCGACTATATCAGCAATCGACATAAAACGTGACGGCACAAATGATTGAAGAAATTCCATTAAAGCGCCGTAACAAGCAATAAAAATACACAGTTGAATGAAGGTCTTTTTATGCGCGGTGCAGCCTGCAGCAAGTACAGTAAATAAACCATAAAACGTAAAGTGCATGACTTTATCAAAATGCTCAATCGGTTGTGGACCGCCCCCAGCTCGTAATGAGGCCCATAGGGTTAATAGCGCATATAGGGCGAAGGCAATACGGAAAGGGATAGGGTATTGGGTTAATAGTGTTTTAATCATTTTCTTTATTTAAACCTAGTTGTGCAGTGCCGCTTGTTGAATAAATGTTGTTAAATGGTAGGTGTGTTGCAGCCTGTGCCGCATAAGTTTGTATATCCAGTTGTTCTTCTTTAAGAAAATCATCAATTGCTTGGCTAAACTGTGGGTGAGCAATCCAATGTTGACTATGACAAATAGTGGGCTCAAAGCCCCGGCTAATTTTATGCTCACCCTGAGTACCAGGGTCAAAGTGATAAATGTCATGTTCAATGCAGTATTCAATACCCTGATAATAACAACATTCAAAATGCAGGCTATCGAACTCTTCTAAGCAACCCCAGTAGCGGCCATACAGATTATTTACATCTTTAAAATACAAAGCATTAGCAACGGTCTCGCCACCATTTTCTGTTGGGTGCTGAGCTTGTACTAGCAATAATTGATCAGGCATGGTCTGTAATATTTGTTGAAAAAATGACAACGAAAGATAACCACGCATATTGCGTTTCGCGTATGTTAGCTGATAACAATGATAGAAGTTTTTAATGTCGTCGGAGGTAATCTGATCCGCGACTTTTTTATGAAATACAAAACCGGATTCGAGCAGTCTTGAGCGTTCTTTTTTAATATTTTTTCGTTTGCGGCTAGTAAACTTTTCTAAGTAATGGGAGAAGTTTTTGAAGCGGTTATTCTCTCTTTCATTATCAATAGCCTCATTATTAGTTGCCTCATGATTAAACCAATGAAATTGACAACTGGTGCGGGGCATTACTTTCTGTATTGCTGCCTGCTCACCCAAAGATGGACTCGCTAAAGACTGATGGCCTAAAGTATCTGGAAATAAACAATGCCAGCCAGAGAAATGATGGTCTTGGCAATACTTCGTTAGTCCTTGTGCTATTTCTTGGTAATAATGTGCCAGCTGCTTTGGGCTTCCTTGGCTGATAATTCTGGGGCCAGTGGAAGGTGTGAAAGGTATGGCCCACACAAGTTTTGGATAATAAGGGAGGCCGTGGCGTTCATAAGCCTCAGCCCAGCCCCAGTCGAAAACGTATTCACCATAGGAATGGCGCTTTTGAAAAACCGGGGCAATGGCGAGTATCTGTAGCGCTCTGTTATCGATGTCTTTGTTATCAATGCAGGGCCCTTCAAGCAGAGCATAGTGCGCAATCCAACCGCTATTTAACGGCATTGTCTGAGAAGGAGAATCGATGCATTGGCAGTCTTCTAGGGCGGCTAAAAACTCAAAGCGTAAAAAAGGATTGTCAGAATTTAATAGCTTTTGCCATGTCTCTACACCAATGTGATGGATGCTGTTAACAAATCGAACGGTATTTTTCATAGGTAACCGTTTACTCTCATCTGGTTTTCTTTCATTTTAGGTGCGGTATAAATAATGATACTGCTGTTTAGTGTGGATGATTAAACATGAAGGTTATTCAGCGCTAGTGTGCAGAATATTTGCTTTGAATTCAATTCATCTACTGCTATTCTCACGTCCTTTCAGGTGCCCGCATGCATATTTTGTTATTGCAGGGATAATCGGGAAACAGGTTAAAAACCTGTGCTGCCCCCGCAACGGTAAGGAATGTTAATGAATTTTAACGTTCTGAGTCCGGAGACCGGCCTGTTAAAACATGATATCTCAGGCGGGGTGATCCTGAAACGCATGACAGAATTAAGGTTTCTATGTATCCATTTGCATCATTAATGCTGATGAATATTATTGAGGGCTTTTTTCTGCACGCCTAAATCCTCGCTATTGCACCATTAGTTTGAGGAAGGCACATGCCTGTAATACGACGATTTTTTCTACTGCTGATTTCTACCTTGAGTTTTTATACGCTCATCTATTCAGTACCCAGCATGGCCGCTGATATACCCTCATCTTCAAATAATACGTCGTCAAAGACGATTGTCGCCTTTGTTTCTGATCGCTCTAGTGGCAGTTTAGTCGCCGCGGCGCATCGGTTTTTAGATCTTAACCCTCAGCATACGATAAGCATTCGCTCGGTCAGTCAAATAAATCTGATGAGTGATCAAGAATTAATGACGTTAGTCGTTAACGCCGATGCACTGTTGATTGCGGCTGTATTTGCTGAACCTGTCGAGCGACTTCTCAATCTTAAATACCCAAATCAACAAACACGAGTCGCTATTAATGGTGATCGCCGTTTATTAAGCTTAAATAGTGACCCGTTAAATCAATATCAAAGTGGCTTGTTTGATATTTTATCCAATGATCAAAAGAAGTCTCTATTTAAGCGCCTAACAAATGCAGAGCAGGGCAGCTATGCCAAGCAGTTAGCCGATCAGCAAAAAAAATGGCCGCAATTCACTTATTGGTTGCAAGCTAAAGGCTATTGGCAAAATCGCAGCGATGAAAACCGTCTCTCATTGTTCACATTGTTGAGTAATGGCAGTATTACACTAGAAGATGGCGCAGTAGAAAATGGCACAAAGTCTTGGCCTGAAATACAAGCCGCCGAAACATTACGCTTTTATCTGAACAGTAAGCATAAGAAAACTCAGCAAGAACTGACCGCATTCGTTAAACAATCCTCTATTGAAATGAAAGCCAAAGCGACAGTCTATATTCTTGATCACGATACCGGTGACCGTCCCGGGGATTGGCAGCTTCACCAAAGTCTGTGCCAAGCCATGTCGGCCAACGAACGTTCTGAAAAAATAAACTGCATATCTGTTCTATCCGCCTGGGGTGATGCCAGTATAAATGCTGTTAGAGCCATTAAGGACATAAACCAGCACAGTACTCAGCCGTTTGCGATTATTTCATTACAAGATTTTGTTGTCGGTGGAGGTGATGGTCGTGAGCAGGTAAGTAATTTATTTACCGAGCTTAATGTTCCGGTTTTTAAAGGCATTCGCGTAACCGAACTGAACAGTGCGCTGTATGATTTATCCAGCCAAGGGTTACCTGCCGATAGTGTGCACTATCGAATTGCGATGCCTGAATTACAAGGCATTGGCCAAGCGCATGTCTTAGCGCTAGCGGCGGCTACAGACATTGATACTGTGACGGGCGCACAGGTTTCAAAAACTGAACCCGTAAAGGTCGAAATTACGCGTTTAGTTAATCGCCTGCACAAATGGTTCGCCTTACAAACCAAAGCCAATAAAGATAAAAAAGTTGCCATCGTTTTTTATAATCACCCTCCAGGACGCCATAATATTGGGGCCGATAACTTAAACGTCCCTGACTCACTATGGCAAATGCTTAACGAGTTAAAACAGCAAGGTTATGACTTAGGGCCAGAAGAATATTTCCCTGCCAGTGCGGAAGCGTTATTAGACGTCTTGCAGCAAAAAGCAGTGAACTTACCAGAAGATGCTAAAGCCTTAGAAGAGATGTCGGGGCTTATTCATAATATGACAGCAGAAAGCTATCAAGCTTGGTTTGCAACCTTGCCACAACCGGTACAAAAAGAAATGCAGCAAGGGCCGTTAGGCTTTATGCATCAGCGGGTTGAACATTTTCTGTTTGGCGCAGGTCACGATTATCTATTAGAGCTTTCACAACCAGAACGTCAGCGCATTTTAACTGAACTGTATGAAATGATGGATTCAACCATGCATGATTTGCATCACGCCCTTGATGGCATTCGTCATAAAGGTCGTGAGCGCGCGTTGAATTTATTAGAGCAGCTTGAAGAAGCTTATGTGGTATTAATTGATACGCAAAAAGCAGACATCAGTGCTTATCGCGAGAGTAAAAAAACGACGGCTGGCTGGCAACAGGCCGATAAACTTCAGGCGGCTATTTTGGATATGAACATCGAAGGTATTCGTGGTTGGGGTGAAGTACCGGGCAGAACTATGGTCTGGAATAATAAATTACTCATTCCAGGTGTGCAGTTTGGTAATGTGTTTTTAGGGCCGCAGCCACCGCGTGGCTGGGAACTGAATGAAGAGCTATTACACGCCAATATGTCATTTCCGCCACCGCATCAATATTTAGCGTTTTATAAATATTTAGCCAAAGATTTTTCTGCTGATGCATTGGTTCATGTGGGTCGTCACTCAACCTATGAATTCTTGCCTAAGCGCGGTGTAGGATTATCGGCAATCGATTATCCGTCGATCGTAGTACAGGATATTCCCAGTATTTATCCGTACATTGTCGATGGTGTCGGTGAAGGCATTCAAGCCAAGCGTCGCGGTATCGCGATTATGGTTGATCACTTAACACCGCCACTGGCGATTACAGAACTGTATGATGGTTTGTTGCAGCTACGTCAGTTGATTGAGAGTGCAGAAGCCGCCAGCGATGAAACGACACAGAAAAAAGCCATTAAAGCGTTACGTCATAAGATCGATGTCTTGAATCTACGGGATGAATTGATCGCCAGTATGGATGAAGAATTGGTTGTGCGTGGAGTTGGTTTTAGTGACGTTGATGATGACTTTTTATTACACGAAGTCGGGCATTATTTAACGCATCTGCAAGAAGAATTTATGCCGTTAGGTTTGCACGTTTTTGGCCGGGATTGGAATAAGGAGTCGATTGATACCATGATGACCTCGATGGCCGATGGCGATAACTTACTTAATAAAAATCAAAGTGCGATTCGTAAAGCATTAACCCTATCACCTAAAGCTGAAATGAGTGCGTTTATTAATGCTTTAAACGGGGGCTTTGTTGCGCCAGGTAAAGGTAATGATCCGATTCGCACCCCAGAAGCATTACCAACAGGACGTAACTTTTATGCCCTTGATGGCAGCTTATTGCCGACTCAGTTGGGTGTGGAAATTGGCCAGCAGTTAGCGCAAAAGGCTCGTGATGAAAATAAGGTTGTTTTTAAGAAAAATAAAGCAGGCAATAATACGGTCGCCGAAAAAGAAGCGATCATTTTATGGGCCTCGGATGCGGTGCGTGATGAAGGCGCCATGATTGCATTTGGTCTGGATATGCTTGGGGTAAAACCGGTTTGGAACAGTCGTGGCATACTTAAAGGTCTTGAGCTATTGCCGCTGGATGAAAATCGCAGGCAGCGTCGTGACGTATTATTTACCAGCTCTGGCTTGTTTCGTGATCTTTATGGTTCGCAATTAGAGCTGTTGGATAAATCGGTTTTATTAGGGCTTGCGGCCAGTCGTAATACCATTAATAAGCAATATCCTGCGCTGACCTTGATGCTGATACAAGCGTTAAAGCCTATTGATGATTTAGTGGATGCGCTCGATTTAAAAGAGACTCAATCAACAAAAGACTGGGATAGTGAAAGTCTGGATCAAAATTTAATTGCCCGTAATTGGGTATATGAAGCGAAGGCATTATTAATTGCTCACCCTGAAGTGGATGTGAATATATTGGCTCGTCAGGCCAGTTTGCGAGTATTTGGAACCGCACCGGGTGCATATGGCGCAGGCGTAAACCGCTTAGCGGAACGCTCGGGTGCTTGGGATGATCGCAAACAGTTGGGTGAGGTTTTCATTAAACGTATGGGCCACGCTTATGGTGTTGACTCGGAAGGCTTCAATAGCGGTGCAGGCGCGCAGAATTTATTTAAATCTCAGCTGAATAATGTCGGTAATACTTATTTAGGTCGCGCCAGTAATTTATACGGCCTAATCGATAATAACGATGCCTTTGATTATCTGGGTGGTTTGAATCTCGCGATTGAAACCGTGACAGGCAAGCAGCCCGATAGCTTTGTTATTTCTCATGCTAATAACCAAAATTTAAAAATGGATCCATTAGAAGTTGCGTTATTAGGTGAGCTGCGTGGCCGCTTTTTGAATCGTCAGTGGATCGAGCCTTTAATGAAAGAAGGTTATGCCGGTGCACGCACAATGGGCAGTGAGTTTGTTGAATACTTGTGGGGTTGGCAGGTGACCAGTCCTGAGATTATACAATCTTGGGTATGGGAAGAAGTAAAGTCGGTTTATATCGATGACTCACTTAATGTCGGTTTGGACGAATTCTTAAAAGAAAGTCATAACGTGCATGTGCAAACCAATATTCTTGCCGTCATGCTGGTGGCGATTGAAAAAGATTTTTGGCAAACCGATGAGGCAACTAAGCAGCAATTAGCCGAAGCGTTTGCGAAAAATATTATTGAAAAAGGTATTCCGGGCAGTGGTCATACTCATGCTAATCATCCCATTTATGATTTCGTGAAGCCGCTGTTAGACGCTGAACAAGCGAATAAATTAGAGCAAACGTTGGCGGCGAGTCGGATGAATTATGATGAGGTTAATCAAAACAATAGCCCAGTACGTATTCAGGAAATCGACTTGCAACAGGCAGAGCAGCAACAAAAAGAAGCAAAAGCTGAATCGCAATCAGAGCAAGCCTCTGAGGATTCAGAATTGGACGGCGTCGATAATTATTTATATGCCGTATTCGCATTTGCTTTATTGCTGATGTTTGTCGGCTTTGTTCGTTCGCGTCGCTTATAAAATATTAATTAAGCATTCGTTAATAAGAAAAATTAAAAGGTAGTTATTATGTTTTCGTCTATTTCGCTTAATTTAATGCATCAGATCACGGGGTTTTTATTAGACCCTGTGGTATGGGGCTTGTTATTTTTTATCGCGCTAGCGGTGTATGAAACGGGCCTTGCGTTAGGTGAGCGTTTTGGCGGAATTCAACGCATCGCCGATACGTCCGGTCTTGCAGGTTTACGTCAGGCGGGTAAGCGCCGCATTGAACGCGCCGATTTTATTACGCGCATTGCGCCGATGCTGGGGTTAATGGGAACACTTATTCCTTTAGGCCCTGGTTTGGCGGCTTTGGGTGAGGGTGAACTAACCATTTTAACCACGGCTATGACGGTGGCGTTTGATACCACGGTGATTGGTTTATTGGCGGGCATTATCGGCTTCGTTTTAGGACGTATGCGCCGTCGCTGGTATGACGCTGCCATGGAGGCTTACGAAGCTCAGGGGGTTGCTACTCATGGATAAGTGGCGTTCAAGTTCTTTTGATAATCAAGATGACGAGCCATTAGGGCCGTTAGCAAACCTAGTCGATATCATGTTGGTATTTGCCTGTGGGCTTATCGCTGCTTTAGTCGCACAAAGCGCAGATTTGAAAGAGCACTTTAATGTTGAAAATTCAAAGCCGATTCAAGAAGGGAAAGAGTTAATTGAAGTGCCTCAGTCGTTAAAAGATTCAATGCAAGGGGCAGAAGGGTATCAATCGATGGGGCAAGTTTATAAAGACCCCGCAACAGGAAAGTTAATATTAATTAGCCAATAAACGATTAATTAAATACATATTAAATAATTCTTTTATAGATAAATAATAGGAAAAAAATGAAACATTTAAAACAAAGCTCTTTAGCTTTGGCGATTTCGTTCGCCTCAAATTTGCTTATCGTGACACATTCACAAGCCGCAGGAATTAACTCCTCTTCTGATATCGCTGAAATGAGCAATATTACTATTAGCGGTAATGCTCAAATGGGAGGTGCCGTATCAGCCTCTATGGGAACGGTTGTTGCTGAACAAATTGCCCAGCGACCTATTAGTCGTGCTGGGGAAATATTAGAAACGGTGCCGGGCTTAATCGTGACTCAGCACAGTGGTGAAGGCAAAGCGAATCAGTATTTTTTACGCGGTTTTAATCTAGATCACGGTACTGATATGGCGACGTTTATCGACGGTATGCCTGTTAATAATCGTACCCACGCTCATGGCCAAGGGTATACCGATATCAATTTTATCATTCCTGAAATGATTGAATCATTGGATTACAGCAAGGGCCCTTATTATGGCAAGGAAGGGGATTTTGCCAATGCGGGTGCGGTGCGCATGCACAGTAAAAGTTCGATGGATGATACGTTAATTAAAATTGGTTTTGGTCAGTTTGGATATCAGCGTGTGTTATTGGCGGGTGGTACGAATGATCTTTTCAGTGACGGCGATCGTTTTATAGCGGCACTGGATACCACTCGTTATGACGGCCCGTGGGATGTTGCACAGGAGCAAGAAAAATATTCTGCGATGGCGAAATATACTTTCGGTAACGCGGTTAATGGCGGCAACATCAGTTTTATGGGGTTTGATAATACTTGGACTGCGACCGATCAGGTTCCTCAGCGTTACATCGATAATGGCGGAGATCGTTATGATTCTTTGGATGATACCACCGGTGGTGATTCTCACCGCTATAGTATTAGTTATGAAGGTTGGCATGACATTGCGGGTAAATCTTTGCAGAGCAATGTGTATGTTGTTGACTACGGATTGGACTTGTTCTCGAATTACACTTACGCAATCGATCCGGTAAATGGTGATCAGATTCGTCAGTATGATGAACGTAAAATAATCGGTGGGTCGTTGTTATTTGATGTGTTGCCAACGGCGAAGGGTGAATGGCAATTAGGAATGGATGTTCGTCACGACAATATTGGGGATGTGAGTTTGTCGGCGACGACAAAACGAGACGTGCGAGAGGTGCTTATTCGTCATAAAGTAGAAGAAACGGGGTTGGGCTTATTTTTACAAAATAATCATAACTGGACGAATACTTTCCGCACTCAAATTGGTGCTCGTATTGATTACTTGCAAGCGGATGTTGAAAATCGCTTAACCGGTGAAAAAAGCGACGCCAATGATTCGATGGTGAGCCCTAAATTCAATGCGATTTATAGTGCTACAGAAACTACGCACATATTCTTCAACTATGGCCAGGGTTATCACAGTAACGATGCGCGTGGCTTTAGCGAAGGTAGCCGTGCGACGAATGGCAAGGCCGATGTATTTGCCCGCAGCGAAGGTGCTGATATCGGTGTTCAATCTCAGCTAACAGATACGTTACAACTGGCTGCTTCTTTGTGGTGGTTAACACTGGATTCTGAATTGGTTTTTGTGGGAGATAATGGCGAAACGGAAGCGTCAGATAAATCTGAGCGCAAGGGTGTTGAAGCGAGTATTTTTTGGCAGCCACAATCTTGGTTAATTATCGACAGTGATGTGGCATTAAGTCAGGCGCGTTTACAGCCATCAGGTCAATCTGATCAGTATATTCCTGGTGCAATTGAGCGTGTATTCAGCCTTGGTGTGGCAGTTCATGACTTTGGCCAATGGGATGCTGGATTACGTTTGCGTCACTTTGGTGATTTTGCTTTAAATGAAGATAATAGTGAACGTGCCGATGCCGTGACTATGTTAAATGCTCAACTGGGTTATGACTTCACTACAAGTCTGTCGGGTTCTGTTGAAGTACTTAATATAACCAACGAAGAAGGTAATGATATTACTTATCTATATGACTCTCGTTTGCCCGCAGTCAACGGTAATCCTGCGGAAGTGACCGACGTGGAAGATGTTCATTTGCATCCGACAGAGCCTAGAATGGTGCGCGCAAGTTTGGCGTATCGTTTTTAATATGACAAGTTAAGATGACCCATTAGCAAAAAGCGCCTAAAATGAAATCAATACAATTGTTTTAACTTTTGATTGAGAGACTGTATGTTTGTTTTAGATCCAAGATTGCAAAAAGACACGATTTTAATTGGGCGTTTTCCGCTGTGCCAAGTACTGCTGATGAACGATAAACGCTATCCCTGGGTGATTCTGGTGCCTGCTCATAATGATATTTATGAGTATTATCACTTGTCTGAAGAAGACCAAGGTCAGTTGATGAAAGAGTCGGTCATGGTGAGTCAGAAGATGGCTGACCATTTCTCCGCTAAATCTATGAATATTGCTGCCCTTGGTAATGTTGTGCCCCAGTTACATCAGCATCATATTTGTCGTTATACCGATGATCCGGCATGGCCTGGTCCTGTCTGGGGGCATAGCCCAGCACTGGCGTATGAGTCTGATGAATTGGAAGTGCGAGTCAAAGAACTGCAGAGTATTTTTGGCTCGCATTTCATCGCCGATCTTGAAGCAGAAGAAGATGTTGAAAATAATACCTACTGGTAAGTTTGATACGTTATTTTGAATTCGAATGCTAAGTAAACGAGACTCAATGAAAGTAGTACGTCTTTATATGAATAACCGATTACGTAATTTTAATTACATTATCGGTTGTGAAAGCACAGGGCAGGCCATTGCCTTAGACCCGCTTGATGGTGATGCGGTGCTGGCCGCCGCAGAAACCGAAGGCTGGCAGATTAAGCTGATTATTAATACTCATGAGCATCATGACCACATTGAAGGCAACCCTGTTGTGCAGGCTGCGACAGGAGCGCCTATTTGGGCCAGCGAGCATGCTCTGGGGAAGATACCTAATGTTGCTAGAGGGTTGAAGGCTAATGAAGTCATTGAGCTAGGACATATGAGGTTTAAAGTGCTGCCTACACCGGGGCATACTCCTGTGCATGTTTGCTTGTTAACCTTGTCGGAAACAACGCCCATTCTCTTTTCTGGCGATACTCTGTTTAATGCTTGTGCGGGTAATTGTTTTAATGGCGGGGATGTGGATGAAATGTATGAAACGTTTCAGCGTGAGTTGATGCCGTTACCTGATAACACTATTTTATATCCTGGTCATGATTACATGAAAACCAATTTGGATTTCTCATCGACTTGGGAACCAGAAAATTTAGATACTCAGTTTTGGCAAGGAAGTGTTAAAAATCTCGATCCCGATGACATGCCGTATATGACTCTTGGGCAAGAGCGCTTATACAATCCGTTTTTACGGTTGGACAGTAAGCCATTGATTGCTGAGCTGATTGCTCGCGGTGAAAAGATAACTTCCTCACAGTCCGTATTTAAAGCACTGCGCCTGCGCCGAGATCAGTGGTAGTTGAAATTAGCTTCGTTCTAGCTGCGTGCGTTAATACCAAAACGTAGCTCTAAGTGCAGTAGCTTTTCTTCTTGGCTAGCTAAGATAGCGCCATTAAATCGTTCCTCAAGCATGGCATGGCACATTTTTAATACGATCATTTCATTGCTTGCGGGATGGCTCTTATTGTCCATATCAGTGCTGCTGAAGTCACTATCTGGGCTACCATAAGTAAACTTTATAACACCATGATCTCCTTCAAGTTCGAGAGAAATCATTAAGTTTTTGCTGTCAAAGTGGTTATGGTTGAGCGCTTCTATCGTGACTAAGCAATGATCAAAACAATACTTTAACAAATCTTTCTGACTATCCAGCATTAGCGAAAAAGGCATCCGCAATTTAGTTGCTGGGGTGAGCTTGAGTGCCTCTGAAAATTCTTGCAAAGACTCCCGTATTAATACAACGACATCAAATGTTTGGCTACTGGCTTGGTTACTGGCTTCTAGGTGTTTTGATAGCAACTCAATAAGTCGTCTTGCTTGTTGTAGCCGATGATCAATGTCGTTGTTAGGATCAATTAGAGCTTGTAGTTGCACTAACGCATTTTGTAATGGGCGTTGGTTTTCTTGATTCTGTTGCCGACGTTTTTGTTGTTCTAAATTAACCAAATGAAGTTGTAGTTTCTTTATCTCTGCTTTTGACTGTACTTGCTCATGAGTCAACTCTTCCGTGCGCTTAGTTACCTTTTGCTCTAATGCAAAGTTTAAGTCAGCAGCTTGCTTACTCGCATTGACTTGTTCTGTTTTATCTAAAAGACAAAAAACTATCGTGATGGGTAAGCCGTTATCGTCCCATTCTGATACTTGAATGGTGGTATCAAAGTGCTTAATACTGTGTTCAGCGCATTGAATACTGAGTTCTGTGCAAATACGCTCCATATGGCCATGAAGTAGCTGATTAATACGCTCACGCTGCTCAATGGTACGGTCCCCCACAATATGGTTTTTAAACCAATCAATGGGGTTTTCTATATTACCTAATTGACCTGGCTCTATGCCTAGATGCTTAGAAAAATGCTCGTTCCCCGAAAAACAATCTGTTTTTTGACTGTATTCACAAAACCCTAATTCTGCATTATTGATGGCAATGGACAGTTTATACTGAGATTTATTAAGAGCTAGTTCCGTTAGTTCTCGTTTTTTGACATCTTCTTTTAAACTCATTCGCATACTGTTAATGGCATTAACAACCGCGTCGATCTCGTCTTGTTTATCCATTGCATTGGTAGAGCTAAGTGTTAGCTCGTGCTCTAAATTATTAAGACTAAAACGGTTTGCCCACTGCGACATTCTTAATAATCGGTGTGTTACAAGGCGTTGAAATATAAAGAGGATAAATAGAGATACGGAAAAAGTTTTAATGAACTGACTAGCAAGAATATTGAGTGCTTTATAAAATAAAGTCTCATATAAGCCTTTATAATCTAAATTAATACTTAAGACCCCGAGTGGATACTGCCGCTCTGCGCTGGTAAAAAATAGATCGAAGGCATGTTTTTGTGAACCCGATTGTTCGAAGTCTCCCGCACTGTGCAATAGGCCTTCTTTGGTTTCGATATAAACATTGAGCACCCCAGGAAAATTGAGGATACCGGCCAGTTGAGTTTTTATTTGCTGGCTATCAAAATTCCATAAGCTGTAACTAATACTTTCTTGATAGCCGGCTTCAATCTGAGTAATGCTTTGATTGAGCTCATTAGTACCCTGAAGGTAGTCGGAATAGATGATGTAGCTTGACGTTGCAAGAGTAACAAAAGAGCTGAATATTAACACATAGGTCAAAAGCTTTACCGCTAGCTTCTGTCGGCCTGGGGGCGTTGTGGCTATTGTCTTGTCTACCGCTTCAGACACTGAACATCCCTTTTCCGCTATTCATTGAATGTTAATAAACATGAATTAATTATCTTTTACTGATAATAGCAAACTTGCCATGAAATGGGGCAGTGAGCAAGCAAATATATCTGAGAGTAGGGTACGTATGAGGGAAAAACTCTGATTCAAGGTGATTAAATCAGAGTTTGTAGCGTGATTATTATTGAACAGACATCCGTGCACGATTTTTAGCGATGAACTGTTCACCAATGCCCTTTACTTTGCTTAGGTCGTCAATAGTCGTAAAGTTACCATTCTGCAATCGATATTCAATGATAGCTTGTGCTTTTTTGGCACCGATACCTTTGATTTTTTCTAATTGTTCAATGCTGGCATTATTGATGTTCAGTGTTGGGCTGGCAGACTCATTAGCGTACGCGGAAGAAAGCGTAACAGTCAGTGAGAGTAAGAATGCATTCAGTAGTACTTTCCATGATTTCATTTAAAAATTCCTTTTCTTTCTTATTGGGAATTTAAAAAATAGCAGATATTACGGGGAGTGCATTAAGAAAAAAGAATGAAATTGAAGGGATGATGAAAACTAACCCAGCATAAATAAGACATTATGCTGGGTTAGTTAATGCTACTACTCTTCAGCTGCTTTTTTGGCCGCTGGTTTTTTCTTTGCTGGCGCTTTTTTAGCCGCTACTTTCTTTTTAGCGGGGGCTTTTTTCTTTGGTTCAGTCTCTACCCACTTACTGTCTTCAAAAACAGCACTCCAACCAGAAGCTTTACCGTCAATTTCAGACATCACATATTGTGACTTTGTCTTACGGCTATAGCGAATGATCGCTGAGTTACCCAATTTATCAGAGCGTGGAGCGTCCAATAAAAAGTGATATTTAGGGTCAAGTTCTGCCTGATGAGGAAT
>JBLGBO010000019.1:0-73694 GCA_047616865.1 Oleispira sp. | reverse complement strand
TAAAGAAGCGATGACGCTGAGTGCCACCAATAATAACGCTGATAAGTCGATGAAAAATATTGCCATACAGGGCGTCATAAAAAACAATCGAATTATGAGCAACAATTTTTCGGCGAAGTTAACACAGGCTCCAATCAATTATCGCTATCGTTTATAACGAAATATCCGATAACGATTAGCCGAGTCATTTTGACTGTTGCAGTCAATATTCGATCAACGTCCATTAGTTGATCGAATATTTCAATAACGACACGACTGTTATTAACTGATCTTTCATTGTCGACGTTTTAAGCTCGCCTTTTTCCATATCAAACTCGTCATAGAACTTAGCAACCGATAAATCAGCTTTTACTTCTAGGCCAAAATACGGGGCAGAACCTTTTGCCGCCGCGAGTACATTGCCCGCCCCCCCAGCACCAGGAGACGTTGCTAACAATACCGCAGGCTTACCTTGATAAACCTTGGTATCAATACGAGATGTCCAATCGAACAGGTTTTTATAAGCCGCTGTATAAGAACCGTTATGTTCGGCAAAAGAAATCATGACGGCATCAGCGGCGGAGATCTTATTATAAAAATCATGCGCTAATTGTGGAATACCTGATTCATTCTCACGGTCGCTACTATAAATTGGCATTTCATAATCGTTCAAATCGATTAAATCTATCTGAGCACTCTCTATTAAACTAGAGGCATAGGTGACTAATGCTTTATTGATAGAAGAACGGCTATTACTGGCGGCGAAGGCTAAAATTTTCATAGTGTCTCTCTGCTGTAGATTCTAGAATTAGTTCTGCTTTATCTTTAATAATCAATCTAACACACTTTAGACGGAGCTTGTTTAGCTCATCAATCGTCTTAGCTTACGAACCTGTCGTAAACCGTAATAAGCCGCCAGTAGTCCCAGTGCGTATTCACTGGTGGAGGCACACAATGCGGTAATGACGATACCCGATGAATATTTAAGCGCTTGCTGCATATCTTGTAATTTATTCATAAACCACCTCATTTCATTATTTAAATGCGCGTTATTTTATCTATCGTACCGGCGCACACTTGAACACTGTTCAAAATAAACCTATTATTCTGAACAGCGTTAAGAATAATAGAGCTAAAACAGCTCAAGTCAACTATTTTGGTAATGCAATTGGTGAACTCTCATGGCCCGTCGTAAAGATCACAGTCCAGAAGAACTTAAAGCCTGGGTAATAAGCTCGGTATTAGAGTTTTTACAGCAGCAGTCTGCACAAGCTCTCAGCTTGCGCCAAGTTGCTAAGATGGTCGGCTACTCACCGGGCACTCTCATAAATCTATTTGGTAGCTACGCACACCTGTTATTGGCCGTTAATGCGTGCACCTTAGACCAGATCAGTGCGCGGTTGGAGAAGAAGTTAACAGAGACTGATAACCTCAATGCTCAGCAACAACTATTATTGTTTGCACAAGAGTACTTAGCCTTTGCCCAGCAGCATACCTTTCAATGGCGCTTGGTGTTTGAACATCGCTTGGATGAAGAGGTGCCAGACTGGCAGCAAAACCGCATCAACCAATTGTTCGAACTGATTGAATTACGCCTCATTGCACTCTCGTCAAACGCTAAACCTGACCAACTGCAACAAGCCTCACGCACTATTTGGGCTTCAGTACACGGCATTTGTATGCTGCAAGTCGATAATAAAATTTTTGCCTCTGCCAACATTGATGGCCTATCAATTAGTGGGGAAGGTATGATTAAATCACTCATCAACAACTACCTAGCTTCATGGAAACGTTCCACCGACGCCAACATTACTGATAATCAATAAGGACATTAAACATGAGCCAGCAAGGACAATTTTCACTCCTCAATAAACGCCGATTCCTGCCCTATTTTTTAACTCAGGCCTTAGGTGCCTTTAACGACAACTTGTATAAAAATGCATTGTTATTATTAATTACCTTTGGGGGCATCAGTGCGCAAAGTGATTCGGCGCTATTAACAAACCTAGCCGCCGGGTTATTCATTCTGCCTTTCTTTCTATTCTCTCCTGTTGCCGGTCAAATCGCCGATAAGCTGGAAAAATCTAAACTCATTCGCTGGGTAAAAGGTTTCGAAGTCATTATTATGGGCTTAGCCGCTAGCGCTATTTTAATGAGCAACATTTGGATGATGATGGTGTTGTTATTTTTGATGGGGATGCAATCTGCTATTTTTGGTCCCGTTAAATTTGCACTATTACCCCAGCAGCTAAACGATGAAGAGTTGGTGGGTGGTAATGCTTTGGTTGAGATGGGTACTTTTCTAGCCATTTTAATTGGTACAATTACCGCCGGTATTTTCTTCGATTTCGAACAAAGTCAATATTGGATCGCGGGGGGGATTGTTGCTTTCGCTGTTTTAGGTTTTTTGTCTAGCCAGTATATTCCTACCGCTGCCGCGAACGACCCGAACTTAAAAATAAATTGGAATCCCTTCACTGAGATGGTGAATACCCTTAGGCAAGCCCGCGAAAATCGCTCAGTGTATCTATCGATTATGGCAATCAGTTGGTTTTGGTTTATCGGCGCGAGCTATCTAACCCAGTTTCCAAACTTTGCTCGTGATTACTTAGGGGGATCGACTCAGGTTGTGACCTTGTTACTCACCCTATTTTCTTTAGGTGTGGCGATTGGCTCTTTGTTATGTGAAAAACTGTCGGGACGTAAAATTGAATTAGGTATTGTTCCTATCGGTTCAATCGGCATGAGTATTTTTGGTATCGACTTATATTTTTCAGTAAGCGGAATTCAAGTGGTTGACGGTATGACGGCGATGGCCTTTATTCAGCAAGCGGATAATTGGCGTTTGATGTTTGATATCGCGATGGTCAGTGCGTTTGGTGGTTTGTTTGTGGTGCCATTACAAGCCTTGATTCAACATAGAAGTGACGCTAAAAACCGCTCTCAAATTATTGCCGCTAATAATATGCTCAATGCTATTTTCATGGTCGCCAGTGCTGCCATCGGAATTTTAGCCTTGGTCGTTATTGAACTCACCATTCCTGAGTACTTTTTAGTATTGGCCCTAATGAATATCGTTGTAGCCGTCTATGTTTACTCTCGAGTACCTGAGTTTGTATTACGTTTTTTCATTTGGATGTTAGGGCACACGCTTTACCGAGTACAAGATAAAGGCCTAGAAAACATTCCTGAAAATGGCCCAGCGGTATTGGTGTGCAACCATGTTAGTTTTGTCGATGCCATGTTGATTGCAGGTACGTATCACCGCCCTATTCGTTTTGTTATGGATCGCAGTATTGCGGAAATGAAAGGTTTAAAAACTTTTTTTAAAATTGCTAAAACTATTCCTATTTGCTCACCAAAGGCGAATATTGAGGTTTATGAAAATGCCTTTCAGCGCATAAAAGAAGAGCTCGATAGTGGTGAGATTATTTGTATTTTTCCAGAAGGAAAATTAACGACTGACGGCGAAGTCGATACATTCAAGTCGGGCATTGAGCGCATTTTGAAAGAATCTCCGGTTCCCGTCGTACCGCTGGCATTAGAGGGTTTATGGGGCAGCATTTTCAGTCATAAAGATGGCCATGCATTAACCAAACGTCCTCGACGCTTTTGGTCAAAAGTTACGCTGACCGCTGGGGCATCACAAGCCGCTGAAGCAATCACTGCGGCATCATTAGAACACGATGTTAAAGCGTTATTATGTGAAAACTCATGATAAAAAGTTCTTGGCTGGCGGTCGTCTTATTAATTTTAGTCACCGCCATTGCCCCTACTCTTTGGGGGACAACCTATTTTGTTACCACAGAGCTGCTACCCGCTGATCGTCCTTTTATTGCGGCGTTTTTACGCTTACTCCCCGCGGGCATTATTCTGGTACTCATCAGCCGACACCTGCCCAAACGAGAAGAATGGCGCAGAATTATTATTCTTGCGATCTTGAATTTCGCTATTTTTCACGTTTTGTTATTTGTCGCAGCCTACCGTTTGCCCGGGGGGCTAGCCGCGGTGGTGGGGGCTATACAGCCACTAATGATGATGTTTTTAATCTGGTTTGTGGATAACCGTAAACCTGCCCAACTAGCACTCGGTGCTAGTATTATTGGTGTGTTTGGCATGGCGGCTCTTTTATTATCTCCCAGCTCAACTTGGGATCTAATCGGAATTATTGCTGCAACGACTGGCGCAGTATTAATGACCCTGGGTGTTTTCCTTGCTCGGCGCTGGCGCACAGATATGCCACTGCTCGCGTTCACGGGCTGGCAGTTATTAATTGCCGGTATCTTACTCGCACCTTTAGCCTGGTTAATCGATCCACCCCTATTAACATTGACCACAAAAAATATACTGGGTTACGGTTATCTTTCTCTCTTCGGTACGACGCTGGCTTATGTTTTATGGTTTAACGGTATCGCAAAACTTTCCCCAGTGGCGGTTTCCTCGCTAGGCTTGCTGAGCCCTATTTCAGCCGTAATTATTGGTTGGAGCATTCTTGGGCAGAGTATTACCGGCTTTGCATTGTTGGGTCTTATTGCAGTATTAGGGAGTGTGCTAACAGTGCAGTGGGCACTAGTCCCCAAAAAATCATAAATAAACAGCTTAAAGTTAGACTGCCATAATTTAGTCACATAGTGTATTTAAGCTCACAGCGACTCAACTTTTAAATTGAATGGCTGGCTTAACCATGAAAAAAACAGTATTACCATTAATATCACTATTAACCTTATTACTGAGCTCATTACTCACCGCGTGTGGTGGCTCAGATTCAGGTAACGACAATTCCTCGCAGCACAGCTCACACAATCAGTCCGCAAGTTCACCGCTAGAAGTCAATAATATTCAAGTAGGCCCAAGACCGTACTTTTTAATCGCTGACCTTGCTCCCGGCGAATTAAAAACTAAGTTAGAAAGTTGCTCTGATATGTCGTTTATGAAAACAGATTTTTCTATTGGCCATCGTGGCGCTGCCATGCAGTTTCCTGAACATACCAAAGAATCTTATATGGCAGCGGCTCGCATGGGCGCAGGAATTATTGAATGTGATGTCACCTTCACCAACGATAAAGAGCTGGTCTGTCGTCACTCTCAATGCGACCTGCATACCACGACCAACATTTTAGATACCGATCTAGCCGATAAATGTTCAATTCCTTTCACTCCCAGCGACGGTACTAACCCTGCTACCGCTCAATGTTGCACTAGCGATATTAGTTTAGCGGAATTTAAAACATTAAAAGGCAAGATGGATGGTTCAAACCCTGCGGCAACCACGGTAGCAGAATATTTAAAAGGCACCGCTGATTGGCGCACCGATGGCTACGCCAGTCGCGGTACCTTGATGACGCATCAAGAAAGTATTGAGTTGTTTAAGCAGCTGAATGTAAAAATGACACCGGAATTAAAATCAGCAGCGGTAAGCATGCCTTTCGATGGCTTTAGTCAGCAAGACTACGCGCGCAAAATGCTGAGCGAGTATCAAGCAGCCAACATCCCCGCAGCCAATGTATTTTTGCAGTCTTTTAATCGTGATGATGTTTTATTTTGGATTACAGAAAATCCTTCATTTGGTGAGCAAGCGGTGTTTTTGGATGAGCGTATGGATGATCCTAGCTTTGAAGTATCTGCTGACGATATGAATTTATTATTCGCCAATGGCGTACGTTACGTAGCGCCTCCGTTGTGGGCCTTAGTCGATTTAGACAGCGACGATAATTTAATTCAATCTGAATACGCAATACTGGCTAAAGCTGCTGGTTTAAAAATAATTACTTGGACGCTAGAGCGCTCAGGCCCATTAAGTGGTCACGGCGGTTGGTATTATCAATCTATGACTGAAGCGACTAATACTGATTCGGATATGTTACTGCTGTTAGATTTTTTAGCACAAACAGTAAAGGTTGAAGGGGTATTTTCCGATTGGGCTGGCACCGTTAGCTATTACGCGAGCTGCATGAATTTAAAATAAACTGTGAATTAAAAATAAAAAAGGCGGTTATACGCTGATGTTACAATCAACTTATAACCGCCAAACAAGGCCAGTCTAAAGCCTAAGAGGTCAAACTTTTATACTCACTGGAGTGCGTAATCACTAGTTATTAGGATTCACATACTGAGTATCATTGTTACTTTCTGCACGTTCCCACATTTGTAAATACGCTTCAGCAGAGTTCATTACTGATTCATAAATACGCGCAGGGGTTTGTTCACGGATATCTTGAATGTGATCAGCCACTAAACCGTAGTGCGCTAAACCTTCTTTATTGATATCAAACGTACGGTTACCTGAAACCTGCTTATTAATTTCAATACCTTCTTCGGTAATGAAAGGATAAAGCAATGGATTCGTTGCGGCGTCACCACGAGCAGGAGCTTGATTACCAATGCCGCCCATATCTGTAGAGAAAGGAACTGCGTTTAGGTAGGGCGTACTCTCAACGAGACTAAGGTAACGATTAATACCATGCTGAATAGAGGTAGACGGGCCGTTATAAGGCGCTAACATACCACCTTGGTTTGCGATGTCGTGCTGTACAGCATGAGGCGAACCATCCGCTGCTGAGTTCAACCAGCTGTGACCAGAAATCACACCCGAGTAGTTACGCGCTTTCACGATATCCATCACAGCATTCGCGGTTTTGGTCGACATGTGATCCATCTCGATAATCATCCCCATATCAATCATGCGATTGATTAGATAAACGCCCAAGTCACTTAAGCCATGCTGGTTACATAAGGGTTGAGTTTCGTCATACACAGGGTTTAGACCAATGACATTTAAAATGTCTTTGATAACTGGCACATTACCTATCAAAGGGAAACCAGAGGTAAAGTTACGACCACGAGTTTCTACATCACAGGCTTCCGTTTCAAAGAAACGACCGGTTGCTAACCACTGACCGACGTTAATGAAACCATCTTCCTGGCGAGCGCCACCAAACTGGTTATCAAAACGATGCGTTGGGTACATAGTTCGCACGCCGGCGTTATAGACTTTCTGCAACTGGGCTTCGATGGTTTCTTTAGTACAATGATCACGAATACCACAATCGAATAATTCAGAAGCTTCAATACCCATTAAGATCGCCATTTTGCCATCAGCGATGACTTGGCGCGCTTCGGCTGGCGTACTGACTAAACGGAAGAACCCCTTACCTGGTCCACCTTGCTGAGCATCGATATACGCTTGCATTTCATTCAAGCGCTGAATCTGCAGATCAATACTCTTAGACGTTTGGCAGTTATTCGGATTAAGCCAGCTGGCCGGATTCACCGTTTTTTGCACATTACATAAGACTTCGTTCTCTACTAATAGAGAAACCATCATCTTCAAACCGCCTTTATGCGCACGCTCTACCCACTTGTAATAATACTGCATATGAGACAAAGACTTACGTGCAGGCCAAGCCGGAAAGTCAGGATAACCGCGAGTATCATAACGATGGCCAACATCGTCAAAACCCATTAGGTTGCCAATGATATCAAGCGCACCGTTTGGACCATGAATCTCGGCACTATCACGCAGCGCCGTTTCAATACCCCAAGGGCTGAAAGGTTCGCCGTGTAAGAATTTACCACCCATAAATTCATATGAGGTAATGTGCGTATGCGGATCGATTGCACCGCGTACTGGAGCATTAACATCAGCGGCCTGAGAAACTGACTCATCAACATTCAGCTCAGCTTCTGGGAAAGGCTTACAGTCATTTTGCGCAACAAGGTTAAAGCCAGTTTCACTGTTAGCATTGGTTGGATTCAAAATGTCCAACACATAAGCGCCGCCATTCGCATACCAGCCAATACCACCATAGTTATGACGCAATACTTTATTCAAACCAATACCGTGGAAGCTATAACGATAACTACCATCGGTTTGATAATGCCCCCCAACTCGCCATTGTGCGAACTTACCAGCATAACGGCCCGCAGAAACTTCATTGGGTAAATGGCTGGCTAAATAACGACCATCTTGATCGGTTAGCATGTAATGGAAATAAGACGTTGGTTTTAAATAGAAACGAGCTGCACTAGCAGCAGAAGTTGCCTTAAACTGATAGCTCAAACCATTATCAACCAGCCCCCCTTGATGAAAGCGATTCATATACTTGCCATTCGCAGGCGATTGAATGGCGTAACAGCCTTGTGCCAATTCATGCACTGAATTTTGCGCCGCCGCAATTTGAGCAGGCGAAGGCGGTGGTGGCGCTGGTTTTTTTGACATAGCTTGGGCTTCGCCAACCATACCCGCGAAGAGCGCCATTGATACCGTCATTGACATCAAAGGTGTCATAAGGCGATGACTGTGCTGAGTGTTTAATTTGCTGATCATATCGTTCCCTTTTTTCCTATATTTTGCGGTGGGTACAAATATGGTGAGGGGTCACCAAGACTCTGCTTGCTTTTATTATGTTTTTTAAGTTATCAGAGTTGGTTTAATTTTTAGCTGAATGAGCCATATAGCGATAGGTACAAAAGTACAATTCGACATGCAAAACGTATAACAGACCTTGTGCAATTCCTTAAATAGCCGCTGAACCCCTATCACTAACATAATGAATTAAGCTGATTACTGGCTAAAATCTACACATCTCTGTAAAAACTGGCCTAATTCTGGTCGTATTCGGTCAGTTCAGGCGCTGAATGGCTAAAGATCACTCGATAGCATCATTTTTAACGTCAGTTTTCTGCTTGATGACATTGGCCTATTTTGCGCTAGACAGACTTCGCCAGTCTATTGGGATTACAGGTGGTATTACGTCTAAATGAGTGGACTAAGTATAAGGGCGTGCAGAATGTATTAATCGTATTGGCGGGTGCGTTTGCGAAATTGAACACCACACTCTTGGTCGACCAAAATGAATATACTGTAGCGCTTGTCTCCGGTTTTTATATAACTGGCCACTTCTTTTTTACGCGAGGGGTGGTGAATTTTTTGTACAACCGCAGGATGAAAAACTTCGCCATTCTTAAAGTAGGATGCGGCTTTTTTATTGGCGGCGTCTATAGCGTCGTAATCTCGACATTCGGCTTGGACATAACTTACTGAAAATACATAAATTATCAGCGCTACTAAAAACGCGCTAAACCTATGTATTAAATACTCTAGTCTAGAGAAAAATGGAATCACTGCACAGTACTCAAGTCGACGGATTAAATAGTCCTTATTGAGTTAACGGCCATCAAACAAGTATCTTAAGTTTCATCCCGTCATACCAAACTTATACCCAATTTTATATTAAGCGACTAATAACCTGGCCAATGCCAGCTAGGCGTTGAGAACATGTCTTGTCCTTCGATCTTGGTTTGCCCCAATTCCTTATACAAAGCAAGACAATTACACGGGCTATCTCCCGGCTCACCAAGTTCATTGATCAATAAACGGGCATGAGAAACAACCCAAACTTGCGTTGATTTGGAGGCGAGTTTTATAAGACGACCTAAGGCTGGTAATAAATCAGGATGCAGGCTGGTTTCAGGCTCATTAAGCACCATTAATTTTGGAGGCCGTGGGGTTAATAAAGCCGCTACCCACAATAGATACCTTAATGTGCCATCTGATAACTCTGCGGCTGTTAATGCGCGTAATAATCCGTGCTGATGGAAGCGCAAAATAAAACGCCCATCTTCTTGAACATCGACATGAATACGTGCCCCTGGAAAAGCGTCTTCAATCGATTCGGCTAACGCGTTCTCATCACCGATTTCCATAATCGTTTGCAAGGCAGCGGCTAAATCATGTCCATCCTGACTGAGCACAGGGGTTCGAGTGCCAAGCTGAGGCTGACGCGCAGGGGCTTGGCTATCGGTTCTGAAATGATCGTAGAAGCGCCAGCTGCGAATCCACTCTCGAATATGAAAAATTTCTGGCGCAAGGTTAAAGTCCCCAACCTCACTCAACATGCTATCAAAGCTATTTAAGTGCTGGGCAATCACTTGCCAGCTTCGGCCTTCTTTGACTTTCACCATAGGCCCTTTGCGATCGACTAGAACACTGGCAGGACGATACGCTGGACCTGCCCAAATGCACTCTCGTTTAATTTCTGGGTCTAAAGAAAACGCCGAAGAAGACGGTTCAGGCAAGCCTAGATCAATGCTATAACCAAATTCTTCACTGCTAAAACCTAAGCGTAAACGAACAACATTTTTTCTTGGACCACCTTGTACTTCAACTTCCCCTGAAAGCATTTTTGACGTAATTTTCTCTGGCCCCGCCCAAAACGCAGATTCTAGGCCCCCCTCATGAGCAAGAGCATTCACTACCCCACCTTGGGCCGTTTCCGCCAATAACCTCAACGCGCGATATAAGTTGGATTTGCCGCTGCCATTGAGGCCAGTAATTAAATTAAGGGCCCCCATGGGCATCACCAGCTCAATGATTGAACGGTAGTTGGCTACAGAAATGGTAGAGATCATCAGGTCAATCCTGCCTAACAGTACTTAAAATAGGGTTATGCACAGTTTACGCTGTAATTTTGGAAAAACACCTCAGATTTGTATATAATCCGCGCGCTCTCAAATGAGCCAGCTGTTAATTGAAACAGCCATTAACAATGCTCTGGTTTTACGTTCCAGGCCGCAATAAAAGGAAAGTCCCATGTCTGAGCAAACTGCTCCTGTCGTCGTCTGCGCGATGTATAAGTTCGTTACCCTAGAAAATTTTGAAGATCTTCGTCAACCCTTGTTAGAAGCAATGGAAAGCAATGAAGTTCGTGGCACGTTATTAATAGCCCAAGAAGGCATTAATGGTACCGTTGCTGGCTCGCGCGAAGGTATCGACGCATTGCTTGCTTGGTTGGCCACTGACGAACGCCTTGCCAATATTGTGCATAAAGAATCTTATGACGAAACCATGCCTTTCTACCGAACCAAGGTTAAGTTAAAGAAAGAAATCGTGACCATGGGCATTGAAGGCATCGATCCTAAGCAGGTAGTAGGCACTTACGTTAAGCCACAAGATTGGAATGCGTTAATCTCTGATCCTGATGTTGTATTGGTTGATACTCGTAACGATTATGAAGTTCAAATTGGTACTTTCCAAGGTGCAGTCAATCCTAATACGGAAACCTTCCGTGAATTTCCGAAGTACGTAAAAGAAAACATGGACCCGACTAAGCAAAAGAAAGTCGCTATGTTTTGTACTGGCGGAATTCGCTGCGAAAAGTCGACAGCTTATATGAAAGAGCAAGGCTTCGATGAGGTTTATCACTTGGAAGGCGGTATTCTTAAATACTTAGAAGAAGTGCCTAAAGAAGAAACACTGTGGGAAGGCGAATGTTTCGTTTTTGATAACCGTGTGGCAGTAAACCACGATTTAGAAAAAGGCCAATATGACCAGTGCCACGCTTGTCGTTACCCGATTACTGAAGAAGAAAAAATCAGCATTCATTACCAGCAAGGTGTGAGTTGCCATCATTGTATTGATAGCTACAGTGATGAGCAGCGTGAGCGCTTTCAGCAGCGTGAGTTGCAAATGCAACTGGCTAAAAAACGGGGTGAAGTTCACCTCGGTGGCGACGTGCAAGAATCAGTAGAAAAGCACCGCCAAGATAAACTGCGTTTCCGCGAAGAGCAGCGCTCTAAAAACTAATGTTGCTGGCGGCCAGCCTCATACCGTCATATTAATATAATCAGAAGGAGTTCAGCGCAATGCTGGCTCCTTTTTTTCTAATCATTAAACCCTACTTTTAACATTTAACAATACCCATTCTCATCTACAATGTATTTAATAATCAACAACATAAGCCTCAAAGTACATATCCGCCACTACCTCCGCAATTAATGATCTGTGTCAGTTTTTAGCGTTTCAAATTAATAGCACTATCCCAAGCAAGGTTTAACATTACTCATAAGATAAAGCGTTATGTATTTAATTAAGCAACGGAGTGATTCGGCCATGTCTGAAGAACTAGTTTCAATGGAATCCCGCACTAAAAAAGCTGAGCTAACCACCTCGCTTTTTTTGACCTTTGTAGTGATCCCAGCTTTAACCGTAGGTGGTATTGCTGCTTATGGTTTCATGGTTTGGTTTATGCAAATTCTTAATGGGCCTCCGGGTAGCTAAGTGAGTATTTGTTAGGAAAACATCATGGCAAATATTGATCATTCTCGCCGCGCCTTTTTTCGTCGCCCTGCTGCTCCCGCTGTTAGCGGGTTGCCTCAACGCCCTCCTTGGGCTTTACAGGAAACGGCTTTTATTGAGCAATGTACTCGTTGTCACGAGTGTATTACTGCCTGTGAAGAAGACATTATTTTTATTGGCGATGGCGGCTTTCCTGAAATCGATTTTAACCGCGGTGAATGCACTTTTTGTGAAGTGTGCGTCGAAACATGTAAACCTTCTGCGCTGTTTAACCAAGTTGATTCTCTAGTTAATCAACCCGCATTTTATTTCGAAATTAATATTGATGATTCTTGCCTAGCAAAACAAAAGACTCACTGCCAAAGCTGTAAAGATGTCTGTGATCCCAGCGCGATTACCATGCCGTGGCCTAAAAATGTTGCTTATGGTGCGATTCAAATACCCGAAATTAATATTGCAGACTGCACCAGTTGCGGCGCTTGTATTTCAACCTGCCCTTCGCAATCAATCAGCATTACCCCGATTGCCTCACCGGAGCTCAAACATGAGAACCAATAAAATTGCTTTAGACGACGTGACTCAAGAAAGTCATATCAGTAGCTTCATCGTTTTTTGCAAAGCTGAAAAACATCAAGCGGTTGAAAAAGCATTATTAGCACAAGCCGATCTGGAAATTCATGGCAGTGATGCACAAGGTAAATTTGTTGTCGTCACCGAAGCGAAACATCAAGGCATCATTTTAGATCGCATCGACCTGATATCAGAAATTGAGGGTGTCGTGAATACCTCAATGGTTTATCACCAAGTTGCGGCCATTGATGAGCTAGACGATGAAATTGATCAATCTGAAATAGATCAACCTATTGAAAAAATATATCAGCCACAGATGTGTGAAGCGCCATCCGATAAAGATGCCACATCACAAACTGTGCAATAAACAATTAGAATTAGAATTAGAATCGGAGAAAGCATATGAAACTCACTCGCCGCGATGTCATTAAGGCCCAAGCTGCAGCCACTGCTGCAACGGTAGCCGGTATTAGTTTACCCGTCAGCGCCAGCAATATCATTACTTCTAGCAAAGCCAATAAACTCACTTGGTCAAAAGCACCGTGTCGTTTTTGCGGTACCGGTTGCGGTATCAGTGTTGCGACTAAAGATGGAAAAGTTGTTGCTACCCACGGTGATGAAAAAGCACCGGTCAATAAAGGTCTATCGTGCGTGAAAGGGTATTTCCTTTCTAAAATAATGTACGGTAAAGATCGCATCACAACCCCGATGCTGCGTAAGAAAAATGGCGTTTTCCATAAAGAAGGTGAATTCACTCCGGTATCGTGGACTGAAGCTTTCGACATTATGGAAGAGAAGTTTAAGAAAGTTTTAAAAGAAAAAGGCCCTGACGGTATCAGTATGTTTGGTTCTGGCCAATGGACTGTGCATGAAGGTTATGCCGCCGTTAAATTAATGAAAGGCGGTTTCCTTTCAAACAACATCGACCCTAACGCACGTCACTGCATGGCATCTGCGGTGGGTGGTTTCATGCGTACCTTTGGTATCGATGAGCCAATGGGCTGCTACGATGATATGGAGGCCGCCGATGCGTTCGTTCTTTGGGGCTCTAACATGGCCGAGATGCATCCTATTCTTTGGACGCGCATCGCTGACCGCCGCTTAAGTAATCCACATGTTAAAGTCGCGGTTCTTTCTACTTTCCAACACCGTTCGTTTGACCTTGCCGATATTCCAGCGGTTTTCACTCCGCAAACCGACATGGTGTTATTGAACGCGATTGCTAACTACATCATCGAAAGTGGTAGTGTTAACCATGACTTCATTAACAAGCATGTAAACTTCCGCGAAGGTGTCACCGATATTGGTTATGGCTTACGCCCAACGCACGAGTTGCAGAAAAAAGCGAAGAATCCTAACTCGGGTGCATCATCACCGATAGATCTTGAGGCGTTCACTAAATTTGTGAAACCTTATACGTTTAAATACGCTGAGAAAATGTCAGGGGTTCCCGCGAGAACTATTGAGAAAATTGCTAAGCTTTACGCCGATCCAAAAATCAAAGTTATGTCACTTTGGACTATGGGTGTAAACCAACATACTCGTGGTGTTTGGACCAACAATTTGTTGTATAACATTCACTTATTAACCGGAAAAATTTCTGAGCCTGGTAATAGCCCATTCTCCTTAACAGGTCAGCCTTCTGCTTGTGGTACTGCGCGTGAAGTCGGCACCTTCTCTCACCGTTTACCGGCTGACATGATGGTGAAAAATCCTAAGCACAGAGCCACTGCTGAGAAAATTTGGAAGCTACCCAAAGGTATTATCAACGGCGTACCAGGTGCTCACGCGGTTCAGCAAGTACGTGATTTAAAAGACGGCAAGATCAATATTTGCTGGAACCAAGTCAATAACAACGTGCAAGCCGGTGCGAATATTAATGAAGAAATATTACCGGGATATCGTAATCCCGATAACTTCATTATTACTTCCGATGCTTACCCAACCGTAACTGCTGAAGCATCTGATTTGATTCTACCTTCTGCTATGTGGGTAGAAAAAGAAGGCGCATTCGGTAACGCTGAGCGTCGTACTCAGGTTTGGTATCAGCTGGTAAATGCACCGGGTGATGCGCGTTCTGACTTGTGGCAGCTCGTCGAATTTTCAAAACGTTTTACCACTGATGACGTTTGGCCAGCGAAAATATTAGCCGAGAATCCTGAATATAAAGGTAAAACTTTATACGAAGTGCTTTATAAAAACGGCAATGTCGATAATTTCCCGCTGTCTCAAATCAGCCCTGATTATGAAAACCAAGAATCAAAAGATTTTGGGTTTTATATTCAAAAAGGCTTATTTGAAGAGTATGCAACCTTTGGTCGTGGCCATGGTCACGATTTGGCTGATTACGAACGCTACCATAAAGAGCGTGGCTTACGCTGGCCTGTCGTCAATGGTGTAGAAACTAAGTGGCGCTTTAAAGAAGGCAGCGACCCTTATGTTAAAGCCGGTGCTGACTTCCAGTTCTATGGTCATAAAGATGATAAAGCCATTATCTTTGCACTACCGTACGAGCCACCAGCAGAAAGCCCAAATGAAGAATTTGATATGTGGCTAAGCACTGGCCGTGTACTTGAGCACTGGCATTCGGGTTCGATGACTCAACGCGTACCGGAGCTTTTTAAAGCATTCCCTAATGCCGTATGTTTCATGCACCCAGAAGATGCTAAAAAACGGGGTTTACGCCGTGGTGATGAAGTTAAAGTTATCTCCCGTCGTGGTGAAATGAAAACTCGTATTGAAACGCGCGGCCGCAATAAGCCTCCTGTCGGTCTTGTATTTGTTCCATGGTTTGATGCCAGTCAGTTGATTAACAAGGTAACGCTGGACGCTACCGATCCGTTATCAAAACAGACTGACTACAAAAAATGCGCCGTGAAAATCGAGAAGGTATAAGGAGAATAACGATGAAAAATACAATGACTTTTGCCATGACCGCTATTTTAGCTGTTTCTTCGATGACCTTTGCCGCGACGGTAACCGCTGAAGCTGTGATTGATAATGCCCCGCAAGTAGCAACATTGCGTGGCACTGCTCCTTTAAATGCAGAAGAAACACCACCAATCATTGATAAGGTAGAAAACAATGACTTAAAACGTCAGCGTGACTACCCTCAACAGCCACCGACGATTCCTCATGATATTAGTAAGTATCAGCTGGATAAAAACTTTAACAAGTGCATGGACTGTCATGCACGTAAATTTGCCGACGAAGCACAAGCACCTGCTGTGAGCGTAACGCATTACATGAATCGCGACGGTGAATTCTTAGGTGAAGTTTCACCCCGTCGTTACTTCTGTACTCAATGCCACGTTCATCAGTTAGAAAGTGAACCTTTGGTTGAAAATGAGTTTGTTGATATGGAAAAACTCATTAGACAATCTCACAAGCTGGCTAAGTAGGAGATATCATGAATAAAATTATTAATTTATTAAAACTGGGTTGGACTATTTTATCCAAGCCAGCCGTTCACTTATCTCTCGGGTTTTTAACCATTAGTGGTTTTATCGCTGGGGTTATTTTCTGGGGTGGTTTCAATACCGCGATGGAGTTAACCAATACCGAAGAGTTTTGTACTAGCTGTCACGAGATGCGCGACAATCCTTTTATGGAATTGCAAACCACAATTCACTACAGCAACCGCTCTGGTGTTCGTGCTATTTGCTCTGACTGTCACGTACCTCATAACTGGACTGATAAAATTGCGCGTAAAATGCAAGCTTCGAAAGAAGTTTGGGGCAAGATTTTCGGCACCATTGATACGCGTGAAAAGTTTGAAGGTCATCGCCTACAGCTAGCTCAAAATGAGTGGCGTCGTTTAAAAGCAAATGATTCATTAGAGTGCCGTAACTGTCACCAGTTCGATTCAATGGATTTCACGCGTCAGAGTAAACGCGCTGCGGCTCAGCACTCTAGTGCATTGGCCAGTGGTAAAAAAACCTGTATCGATTGCCATAAAGGGATCGCTCACAAGCTGCCTAATATGGAAGGTGTGCGTGAAGGGACGTCTAGCTCTCCTCATTAAAGAGCCTTAATTAGTGAAGCTTGTCTAACGTTCAACCAGTGAGATGCATTCTTGCATCTCACTTCTTCCTACTATCTAATGCCTTTATTAATATTTACACCTCTTTATTTATTGTCGGAGAAATACCATGGGCAACCATGCCAGCAAAGAATTTACCCCACTACGCATCGCCGTTTTAACCATATCCGATACTCGTAATGATCAAACCGATACCTCCGGTAAATACCTAGTAGAAGCCTTACAAGACGCAGGCCATCGCTATGAAGATAAGATCATTGTAAAAGACGATATATATCAAATAAGAGCCATCGCTTCCGCTTGGATTGCCAGCACTGAAGTTGATGTTATTTTATTAACCGGTGGTACCGGATTCACCAGCCGCGACTCAACCCCAGAAGCCATTATTCCGCTTTTAGACAAGACAATTGAAGGCTTTGGCGAATTATTTCGTCATCTTTCTTATGCTGATATCGGCACCTCGACCGTACAATCTCGAGCATTGGCAGGCTTAGCCAACAATACCTTAGTTGTTTGTATGCCGGGCTCTACTGGGGCTTGTGATTTGGCTTGGAAAGGGATTTTGCTAGAGCAGTTGGATTCTCGTCACTCCCCTTGTAACTTTGTGCCTCATCTTTCGGCCGATGCACCTTGTTGTGATGGTAAGTAGAACCTAAAGATAAACAGCGGCTCACTACAGAGGCACCGAGCCGCTTCGCTACACTGAGGGAAAAGAAAAGAAGAAAGGGATGATTAAATGTGACAACCCGCTACCTCAGGCTAATATTTTTTTACTAATCCTTTTCTCCGCCTTTCTCTGTGACATTGGAGCCTCGGTGGTTAACCGCTTTATCCCTTCTCAGTAAACTCAGTGTTCCATACCATTCGCCGCTCCACCTTTGCTCTTAATAACCCATCTCTGCTAATATCCGCGCCTTATTTACAATTTAGTTAATTTAAGGCTATCTCTTGGAACTCTTCTTCGTCGTCCTATTCTTTGGTCTCTCTGCTGGCATTACGCCCGGGCCAAACAACATAATGCTGATGACATCTGGTATGAACTTCGGCATCAAAAACAGTATTCCTCACATTTCAGGCGTTTGTATCGGCTTTCCTGTCATGGTCATCTTAATTGGCTTAGGGTTTAGCATCGTATTTGAGCAATACCCTATTCTGCACGAAGTGATTAAAATTATAGGGCTGGCCTATTTACTGTATTTATCTTGGCTTATTGCCAGTGCAAGCCCTGACAGACTAGAAAGTAAAAAATCTAAACCGTTTACGTTTTTACAAGCCGCATTATTTCAATGGGTAAACCCTAAAGCCTGGGTCGTTGCTACCAGTTCTATTTCTGCTTATACCACCTTGAACGCAGGCATTTATTGGCAGGTATTAATCATTGCTGGGGCTTTCTTTTTTGCTGCATTTATTACGGCAGGCACTTGGTTAGTTTTTGGTAAGGGTATAAAGCAGGTTTTACAAAGCCCCAAGCAGCAGAGGCTATTTAATATTTCTATGGCGCTAGTATTGGTCGCATCTGTATTACCGGTCATACTGCAGCTATATCAGCAGTACATCGCTTAACCTATTTCATAATTATACTTTCATTATCATTTCTTTCGCTTCTAGCTTTCCTCATAAGAATGCACACGTGATGCCTGAGAGCAGTCCAAGCAAGTGGCTCTCTCAGGATACATAAGCATTCGATGACAAGACGGCAAATAATAGGTAACCAAAGTAGCTATAAATTAAGCAATTAGCACCGACAGCGCTGAAGTTAAAAACCTACGGGGCAGTACAGAGTTACTTGACCAATTCAACTGCATACACAAAAGCACACCGCTAACCGGTCGTTAACTTTGCATCTGCCGGCATGGTTATTTTTGCTGCAACATTATTAGAGAAAAAACCTGTTGGTGTACTATCATAGGCATCGTTAGTGATACTCCATGACATTAATCCACCAAATACGGACGGGTCCATATCATAATGACCTTGTTGAATTTGTACCACATTGTCTATTAGGCTCTGAGCAATTTCTGCTTGCGAACTGTCATCACTCCAACAATTTGATTGTGGATTTGCAGCGTTAATATTACAAGGAACACCAATTACAATACGGCTATTTACATTTATATTGCCACGCTGTTGTAATGCACTGTAGGCCGCACGAACGATATCCGGAGACGCTTCAGATACCAGTTGATCATTATTCCCTGGATCGGCAAACAAAAAACTTGAGCCAGAATTATAAGCCTGGACATTAATTGCATCAAAAACAACACCCTCAGGGCCATAAACTTCCGCCCAGGAAGACCCGCCAGGTGTATTTAATGTGGGAACGTCATTCGATCCAGCTAGAACGGGAGCGCAGCTAAGAAAACCATTAACTACATCTAAACTACTACGCAGTAGCTTAGCAAAAGTGAATATGTCATCAATTTGGGTTTCTGAACTCTCGATATCAAGATCGATCCCATCCAACTCCAAAGTAGCAATACTGGTCATTAAGTTATTGACCGTGACCTCCACCTCATCAGCGCTAATCTTTACTGCACCACCCTCACCACCAACTGAAAGTAAATTAACCGTTCCGGGAGACTCCATATCCTTTATCTTTTGCACAGTTTTAGTCAAACCCTGAAAGAGACCTGAACTGGGAATGGTACCGTCTGGATTAGCAAAACCAAATATAACCACATTATACGCTTGAACTTGCTCCGCCTGAACACTATCTACCATACCTATGGCACTGCAATCTATGTAGCCCACCATTGCAGTCTTTGGCCATTGTTTATCTATCATACATTCTCCGTACTCATTATGAGTGATGCTTATTAATATCCGTCAGCGCTGCTCTCTGAATATTACTTAAGAACGCCCCGCACTTCGAAAAGCGTAGCATGCAGCCAGCATAAAAGTATTACAGTGGAACGATTAAAAAAGGTGAATTAGTCGATAACCAAAGAAAAATAGGTGAAAATAATGAGTATAATAATTGACAATAAACGGCTAAAGAACTAGCCATAAATATTAAGATATCTAACGACTTCAGTCAGCTGAGTCATTGAAAGCGCTACTACCAATTTGAATTAATGAACTCAATCACAATCTATTTCTAAGTATATTTTACTGTCGAATTTTTTACGTAATTTCAAACAACTTTCTGCCGTAATGTTCTTTATTTAAAACGTCCCAAAGTAATGGTTATTGAATTAGGCTGTGACAATGCAATAGTCGGGTTCTGATCGCACACATCATCATAGGCAAAACCATAGGCCAGATTACCGATGCTGTATTGATGCGCTAATGATGCCCATTGATTATAAGTACTACCTAGAGGATAAAAGCCATTATCAGTTGCAGAGACTTTTAAGTCGTCAATGATATTGTCCATGACTCCACGGTTAAATGCTGCAGCAATAATTTTTCCAGCATTTTTTGCAGCTGTCGTGCCAGAGGCAAGAACGCCATTACATTGCCAAATTTCAGCACTCGTTATTTTCGTATTGAAAGTGAATTCGACACTAGGGCCAATCTTCCAGTCACTGTCAGTAGTGAATTTACCAATTTTAAATTGAAGTTCATCACCCTTTACCATTGCAGAATAATAAGTCGCCTGGCTAACGGCTATCACCAAAGGAACTGTTTTCCACGTCTCATACCACTGATTGATGGTATCTTCAAAATAATTGATTATCTCAACATTTATTTTACTGTTTGCTGCAATAGTAGAGGGGGAGCAACTCCGTAAAAGATAGCCAGTATTGACATTAATAATAGATGGGTAAGCTGCTTTTTTTCCAAAGGGAGGAGTTTCTGTCGTCTCTAGAGGAGCAGTAACTCTACCTGCGGAATAAATCGCATCTTCGACCGATATCATGCCATCTCGTAAAGTTGTGGAATTCAGACCGACTTGCAGTACTTGATCCGGCATGGAAACTTCTAATGCCAAAGACAGGCCAAACTGGTCGACCATTGTAGTATTGCCATTAAAGTTCTGACTGCTATCAAAAGAAAATTCAACCCAATCAAACAAGGTGTATTTTCCTGCACCTTCGTAAAATGAAGGTTGTGCATAACCGCTACTATTAACAGTAAAGGGGATTTTTGGAATACCAACAGAGAGGTAAATACGACCGCTAAAAGCCTGTTCTCCTGTACCAAGTCCTTCTATATGCTCAGCGTTGATATTTGCAAGATTGATAGAAGTTGAGCCATCGTTTTGGATCGGGATTGAGTAATCAGCCCAGTCGTTGGGGTAATTAACTTCCAGTGACGTCGCTGCTGCAGAGGTTAAGTCAGTAGAACCAGGAAAGGTATTAGCTCTCTGAGAATTGTCTGAAATCAACATCTCTTTAGGACAACCTGATCCATCGAGCCTGTAAAATTTTGTTGAACCGTCTTTAAGTTTCATTTCACCCACAACATACATATAAACCTGCGTATCAGTTGGCAAGTTTGTCGTACTGGTGTCTATATTTAGCGGTATCCGATCTTTTAATTCATAGCTAAATGCGACGGCATTTGATTTCTCACCCTGTACAACTACCGTAACATCTGTCGCGCCAGCATTGATTCCCTTAGGTGTGGTTACGGTAAGAACATTATCACCTTCAACAGTTATACCTTCAGTGATTTGAATATCACCGAACTGGACGGATTCAACGCCTTGCAAATAATATCCCCTTAGCGTTATAAATGTACCGCCAGACAAAAGTCCGTCTTTCGGCGTAATTCCAGTCAAAACAGGTTCCTTAGGAACAAACTTATCTGGCGCAATTACGCTCCGCCCTAAAACGCTAACCAAAATATCTAGATGATTATCCACATCACTTGTAGGAAATGGACTGGTTGTGCATGTAATTGTTGTACCATCATCACTAACATTCAGATCAGCGGCTGCAATAGAACCAACGGTAACAACAGATGCGTTATTCAAGCCACTCCCTATTATAGTAAGACTTGTCCCTCCCCCAAGACTTCCTTCTGCTGGAATACTTAAATAAATTTCTGGCCCTGTCACTATGATCAGCTTGCCATATAATTTAGGCACACCATTAAAATAGATTTTAATTTCAATCTGTTCACCTACATCACAGGAAGGAAAGCTGGGAGTGGTTCCGGTAATTTTATTTCCGTCTTCTGTTACTGTAATCTTGCTGGCTCCTTCACCGCCAAAAGTTACTTGATTAACTTCTGAAAATCCACTGCCTGTAATTGTAAACTCACCTCCAGCAAGGCCGACCTCAGTTGGTGAAATTGTTATTGAACTTATTTCGTTATTCATAACCATATCCTTTATTGATTCATTTTTTAAAATAAAATTTAATCATTAATGAACTTATATTTTAGTAATATTCTTTTTAATCCCATCTAAATTTATCACTATAACTAGAAATAATTTTTCTATATAACTAATAGTTTTAATAAAAATATCTGCAGCCAACTTTAATTTTCATGAAGATATTTGGATGCAGAATCTTTCACCAAGATCTAAAAAAATCAGACCAGAGACCCTGCCTTTAACTCTTCTGGTAAATCTTTCTGGCAAACAGATTTAATAAACTTCACTGGAGTGGCTCCAAAATCGCCTACCAATCGTGACGGCCCTACCACATAAAGCTGACCTTTTAGAGCGACAAGTTGATTAGCTAAAATTGAAGCATTTTTTTCTACTCGAGGGTAAATGCCTGCATCATATGGTCGATAGTCTTTAACATTAAAACGCCCGCCACTATAATCAAATTCGCAACCGTGCAGGTAAATCTTCCGACAACCTAACCACAGTGCCAACTGTGCAGCAAACAATACCACCGAACAATTATGATAAAATCCTTTTTCAATACTCAAGGAGATGCCATCACCACCGCAGACCTTCACATAATTAATAGTGTCGTCTGCAAGCAGGCCTTCACAATATCCAGCAAAGACCTTGATGCAATTTCGTGCATCTATAATCGCTGGGGCCGTTGAATTATCCTGTAAAAAACGCCGATCACTAACGCAATAATAATCGGCAGGGCGGCCGAGTTTCTTGTGAAGTAGGGCTGATGAATTTACCGTAATAACCACCTGATCTTTTAATGATGAAAGATTTGTATTTGCTAATGATGGCCCGTTTCCAAGAATATGGCAGACCTGATTTTGAAGACTCCCTTGGCGTTCTAATAATTGGCGACTTAAAGAAATACTCTGCCGAAAATCTTCAGACCTCAGCACTGTCGGCTTTTCTTTTATTTCATACTGAATAGACGATAACTTTTTTAACATAAGATTTGAAAGAGATGGTAACTCCGCTAAACGATGTTCGACTGTCGCATTATCAATTTTATCTTTGACCTTATTAATCGCATCCCAGTAAATAGCACTGTACTGCGCTAATAAAGAATCGGGCTTCCAATATCGATCCATCCACTCTCGTGAATATTGCTGCCGTTTAGCAAGCTGGGGGCGATCTCTGACTAATTCGCGAAGAGCTACATCCAAATCGAGTTGAGCGCAATTTATCCAAGGTAAGCGATCGATAGGACTTCCAGTAACTCGACCCAGTAATTTTTGGGTTTTTTCATCCAAAAAAGCGATGGTCACCTTCCCTTGTGCCAAAGCCTCCAATGAGGTCAAGTGGTAGCCACCGGTAACGCACTCGTCAATAACAATGTCGCAGCTTTGTCTCAGTCTATTGAGCACATCCCATGATTTACCAAGACAAATATGGGCCTCTATAACCCCTTCACTATGCAGGCGTTTAAGAATTTTCTGGGTTTGCTCGTACCCCTTCCCACAGCAGGTTGCCGAATGGTCCCCATAGCTTTTTGTGTCAGAAGGCGCAAAAAGTACCCGTGGCGCCACTCTAGATCTACTGGTGTTTATTGCCTGAGCTTTTAGTTCTGATACTAATTTCACATCATGGATATCAAGTGCATTTTGAACGGGTATGGCGCTAGCAAAATACCGCGCTTGCTTTTGTGCGACTACGAGCGTTGGGATATCTGTTCGTGAATTTAAATCCTTTCCTGGGAAAGAGTCCTTCAGTACTTCAAGCTCTGAATGAAATTGCAATACTGCAGGTTTGTTGTCTAGTAGACGTCTGTAGGGTCGCATTTGAGGGCTGTCTTTATCCAGCCGATTATGAAAATGAATAACATCGGCGTCCGAAATAAGCGTAAAGACTTTTGATTGATCATGCAGCGAGACATCCTGCGGATAACGTCGCCCGTTAGTGATCGGACTAGCCGTAATCACTCGACTGTTATGACCAGTGTATTTCGTTAGCATCCTGTGTAAATTCCACAGCGCACCAGCGCAGTTAGTCAAACCTATATGGACAATATTAAGGGGGCGAAGGGATGATAGTACACCAGTAGGCTTAGCGTTCTGCTCCAGCACAGCCCGATTACCAATAAATTCTTGGGAATTCATTTTTGGGATCTGAGTCAACTGACTGGTATCACTCAGGTTATACAACTCAATACCTTTGAGCTGAAGCGCTCGGTATAGTTGACCATATTGCTGGTCAATTACCGACAGTTTGCGATTAAGGTGATGGGGACCCGTTGCTGCAAAAAAATGATTATCGTTGAAGTCGACGCCACTCAACCCAATACGCTTGGCCCCCATGAGTGCGGCTAAGCACACCGCAACATAGGGCGAGTTTTGCGTGTAAGGCAAGACATCGGGGTTCAAAAAGTCAGTTCCACCTTTCTTTCCTAGGGTAAACATAATGCTGTTCGAATATTTAAGTTTTAGATTGAACTGGCTGAATATGGCTTGAGCACGACTGCTATGAACAAAATTAAAACGGTTATTTTTAAATTGATGCGGTCGATTAAGTACCAGCAAATAGGTCGGATCAAACAGCCGGCCGACATCATTAACTCCAATGGTTATAACGTCATTATCCCGAGGTAAAGTACTAAGTGATTCACCGCAGCCACAAACAATTATCGAAGCTCCCTCATGGCAGCCTTGATAGTCTCTCAGAGTCTTCTGCTCATTCATGTCGTTGCTTTCCTGTTAATAAATAAGTGAGGAAAATTCTCCAGGCTGATTGCCTTTAATGTTTTTTTAGAGCGGGGAGTATTTCCTGAACCTTTACTTATATTTAATGATGTAATTCATTGCGATATTGCGGGGCCGGGTTTCGCTACTGATTCGGGTAGTATCGCTAGCCGTCGGCTCACCAGTATTGCCTCCTATAACACCAGTAATAGGCTCGCCCTCCTGGGCTACTTGAGCGCTTGCGGACTCGACGCTTTCGTGTGTGTGTGTTTGAAATGCATCGCATTGCAAAGAGCCGACGCCGTCTTTGCTGCCTTTTTGGCCGGCAGCGCTTCGGCGTTGATCTACGTCCGGGTCCATGCCTGAACCGGCATCCACACCACGGATAAAGAGTCCGCGACAATCAGGAATGGTGAACATATTATCCTTCGGCTGGCCGTCGTAGATATGGCCCAATACTGCAAATAGTGCGGAGTATTGGCTGATGGGTAGCTGACGACCATCACACAACATCCAGTCATCAAGGACACCAAATACAGGGGCCGACGAACTTGGCGACCCTTGTACTGTTTTCCTGTTGCTTACACAGCAAGAATTTTGAGTACCAGCCTCACTCGCCGGCCAAGCGACATTAGCGCCACTATCGCTACTGCTAAGTTGGCCGGCAAAACAGACAATGGTTCCTATTGGCGAACCTGGGCTGCCTGTCGTGAGGTTCCCTTGAGGAAATCCTAATAATAGCTCCATCATTTCGAACCTATTCGTTGTAGTCAGGTGTGATAGTCATGCCTTGCCGTGGGGAGTCGAGTAGCGGTAATTCATTATTCGACTGCACCATCAGCATGGATGTGGGCACAACAATTTTCCAGGGTTTACTGGTAGTAGCGCAGCCTTCCTCAACCCCAACAACGGTAATCAGATTATTATAAATGCGCAGATCATTTTGCAGGCAGGGGGCAAAGCGAGCGTCTGCAGGCCAAATATCCCCAGTGGCAATAAAATACAGCACGGGGTAGGCGTATTCAGCTTTGACCGGTATAGAAATCTGCCCACTGCCAGCTTGTAGAAATCGCGTAAACAGTGAATTTTGTTGCGGGCCTATTAAGGCATCGAAGGCTGGATCATAGTCGCAATCCTTTGATGCAGAATGAAAACTGTAGGTCATCTCCCCCCATTCGAACATCTGATCATAAAATTGGTTATAACGAGATGCACTCACGCTCGCAGGAACATCAGGATCTACAGCATTCGGTGGTGATGAACAGTCGGTTGCGCAAGGCATACCAACAAGTTGATGACGCAATATATCCAGTTGCTCAACAGCCGCATATTTTAACGCGTCGCGCTCAATATTGCGTTTTTCAAGTGGCTCGATATCTAACAGGTTAGTAAAGAGTTCATCTAATGCCTGCCGATAATTACTACGACACTGGTCCGCAGCCAATACAACAGCCTCGTAAACTTTAATTTGCCAGGCTTCAAAACGAGAGTCACTCAGTTCGGTATGGATAAGGATGTTAACACTGTAATTTCGAGCTTCTTCTTGTAACGTGATGGCTGTGTCGTGTGCCGCTGAATGTTCAGCAAGCACTGAAACAGAAACGCAGACAGTGTTCGTTTCCTCTGAGAGAGAGTACGTTTGCGGGCCAAATGTTGCACTGTCATTGTCACCGGGAGAATTAGCTACTGCCGTAATGGTAAAGCTATTTTCTCCCACCAAGCCAAATAGTTGTTCGATGTTCGTCGAATATACCGCGGTGATCGTCGCCGTACTCGCGTAATAACCTGGCGCTATATTCAGCTGTTGACTCGACGGGCCCTCGCCTGCCTGAAAGGAGGTTGTCACAAGCTGCACATGTTCTGGCGGCGTGTACTCGCTGGCATTCTTAACGCGGTATTGTGTTAGTAATTTTCCGTAGTTTTCTCGAGAAATATTTTTATAGCCAAAGATCCCTAAACTCTCAAGTGTGGGCGGTTTTATCCGGTCTGTATTATCGAGTCTTAGTACATCGCATAAATAGTTTTTAGCCGGATGCGTAACACTGATATTAATCATCAGCCGCTTACCGTAGTTAGTTGTATAGGCCTCATACTCTTTATTGACCCATTGATATACGCCATTTTTGGCTGTCGCACTTTGACTGTTGTCGATATTGTGAATTTCGACGTGCTCTGTGCTGCTAAGCTGCATCTGTTGACGCACTTTGGAGACGGTGTGGGTAATATTATTCGCGGCTTTGGTAGTTATTTGTTTTGCTAATTTTATCGCGTTTTCATCTTTACTGCCGGGATTACTGCTGTCCCCTGCCACATTCCATCCACCAGTCACCTTGCTTTCAGGTGGTGAGCTAACGCCATAGGTAGTCGATAAATTATTAAAATTTGTAGTGATAGACTCAGAGGTTATGGTGTTATTGATCTCGGTTAAAAAATCGGTATTCACAGAATTTTTAAGTGCTTCTTGATAGTTAGCCTCACTCAACGTGTCAGTTTGCTTATCTTGTGTCAGATCGAATTTTCGATAGGTGGTTTGTTTGTTCTCACCAGCCATCACGTTCTCGATATGAGCAATTTCTCCCAACTGGTAGCCCGTGAGAGTATGGCGAACCATTTGCAAATCACCCAGAGCGTAAGGCACAACAGCGGCTGTCGAAAATTCGGCTGGGGACAAATACTCCACAGTATTTGTCGGTAATGGATAGAGGCTGGAGGGTAGTAGAATGCAGGCATTAAGTGCCTGCTGTAAATCGTTGCTGCACAATGCTGAAGAGGCACAAACTCGAGTACAGAGTTGGCCGACAATTAATGCCTCACTGGATTGAGTGAGCTGCTCAATATCGTAGCCACTGGTGATCACTAAGGCGAAATAGTTTTGCCAGGTTTGGCAGATAAAGGTTAAATATTTCTCGCTATTTACCAGCTGACTAAGCTGTTCAGGACTGAGGCCTAATGTTGACTCTACCGTCGCGTAAAAACTCGTCGTAGTGAGTTCACAGAGTTCAGTAAGATTATTGTACAACGTCGGAAGCTTTGCGAATACGGCAACTAGACTACTCGTGCTATCTTGATACTTATCGCTTTCAATATAGTTCACACAGGCGCTGAGTATTTCACAGCGGCTATCTGAAGAGATCTTTATATCACATAAACTTTGATATAAATTATCGGGCAAGAGAGCATTTGCCTGTTGCTCATTATACTGAATAAATCGTATCGCTTTTTGGACATCGGTAATATTCGGCCATGGCTGCATATAAACATAGGGAAACAGTATCTCGCCCTCATTACTCCCAGTCGCTATTGGATAAATTTTACTATCGACCGTATTATCGAAACCGTTCATCAGCTCGCTAGGTTTAGGAAAAGGGCTTGGGACGGGACAAGGATCTGGGCATGGCTCTGGTCCTGGTCCCGGAGTGACACAGGAATCCAGAATTTCATCCGTCACGTCGATATCCGGCGCGCATTTTAGTGTGATGCTAAGCGCATCAGTTCCAGGCAGGTATTGATAATGCCCGGTGATTGCCTGTGAGCGCCCAGGTACCGCGATGTAGGAAAAATAGGCGGTTAAAATTTGATTGTTAACTTCATTTGTACCTAAACGCCGATCCTGTGCGACACACCAAATCTCGGCACTATAGCCGTCATTATTATCTATGTGTTGCCACTCGACTCGTACATCTCCAAATGTTTTTGATTCCATGTTTATCTCCGTTGATCAATATTAACTATCACTAAGAACCAAAAAGGCAGCTCAGCGAATACTTACAAAATATTAAGAGTTATTTCTTGAACCGCATAAATAACTAGCTCAAAGAGAAGGTGTTATTCGCTTCAAGCGTGACACTAAGATCCGTAACACCCTTATAATCCAGCTTGAAAGCATTTTTGGTGACTTGGGCAATATCGACTACCTCACCCTCAACAAAGGTGCCAAAAGCGAGCCAGTAAGTAGGCTTAGGAGTAAAACACAGCTGCATATTCGGCTGTGAGGGAGCAAGAAAGGTGCCCTTACCTGACATGCCGATACCGACAGAAACTTTATTCGACTCAACACTTGGGCCTTGATCAATATACAAATTACCGCGGTAGTCACCCTGTGTTATGTCATCGAAGGTATAAGCATTATTAACCTTCTCTAAATTAATACGGTTACGGGTTGTGGTATCACATGGCCAGCTTTGACTGGCATCAACCTGTGTACCTGGTTGAAGATTTGTTGTGTTGGACCAGATAAAGTTGTAATCCAAGCTCCAGTCAAACTTCAGCGTCGTCGTTGGGTTGGCTGCTTTGGCCAGCCACGCTAAGGTAACAATGTTAGGAATGTTGACATCTGGGACTTCTTGAAAAATACAAAAATCGCCAGCTTGTGTAGAATCATTTTTAACGGTACAGCTGTATTTTGTGCTCATGTTATCTTCCTTAATCGTAAAATTTATATTCTTTAATTTTTTGGGAGGCGACAGCGCACTCACCACGGACTTGAAAGAGTGGATAATGAAAATCGCTGATTTATGTGGGGTTCAGAAAAATCTGTGTAGAGTGAATAAAGTGATACAATCACTTTTTTTATAGCTTTTTATTTTCTATAACAATTAGACGAAAGCATATTTTAATGAGCTTTAGGTTTTGTTATGGGATTATAATGAATGTATAAACTTCGCTTTGCGCCCGTATTTGAAGTCTATTTTTGCCATTGTTCCACCATCTACACTTTCGCGTTAGGCTTGATGGATTTCTATGCTCCCATCAAATCCGTTTGGTTCGACGGCCGGATACCCCGCGGGTAAATCCCCTAACACATTCGCACCTATCGTACTGCCCACCGGCAGACTGTGAACCGGCCACCCAGGAATTTGTGGTTGGTTCACATTAAATGGCAAATTAGCCACACCAGCCGGTACAATATTCGGAAGTGCATCCATAGCTTTCTCAACATCTACGGTATTGCCATTCGTCGGAAGTGGTTTTGCTAACGTTACAGCTCGCCAATCTATTTTGATGAATGCAGGTGCATACGAGTTAAGGTGTCCCACTGCTGGATTATTGTCATTTGGCTTCTCACTACATCGAACCACATACCATATTCCATACCACAGTTCCTTGTGCCCGCCGTCTTTTTGTGCCCAGGAGTTACTACTGGCTAGATACCGCTTCATATATTCTTCTACGGTAGAGTGATTGCCATTCGCCCCCTCTGTAAGTGGAGTAAGGTTATTCCAGTCTGCACCTGATCCACCCCAAAGCCCGTTTACCAAATGCCCGCGTATCCAACCCCCCGTAGTAAAAACATTATCGGGTCCGTCAACCCACTCCTTAGGATTGTTCCAAGGGTAGCCTTTTGCTGTTGGAGCATTATTAGGCGTTTCCCCGCCAGGCATTGCGATATCAGGCCCGAGTATTATCGATGCGTTAGATGCACCGAAGTTGTGATTTTCGCGCACGCTTAAATTACCATTAGCTCTTCTTGTTTCTGTGAATATTATCTGATCCGATGACCATCGGTATTCACCATTTGGCCTCAGCGAGGTCATTATTTTACTCATAGTCTTTCCTTTCGTATTGATTTTTTGATGGGTGAGGACTTTTACTGCTGAACCGCCCTTTAGGTTCAATTAGTGTTATAGGCTTCTTTTAATTGCCGATAACATTTCTATTAAATCCATTAATGAACTTTATTTCGACAGTTCTGGCCTTAATCATTTGCATCGGAATTATTTTTTATCAGCTGCAATAGTTATGGGCTTCGAGAGGGCGGTCAAAAATTATTAGCATTTAGCTTATGCTGAAAATTATTTTCACTTATTACAGCAGCACGACGAAGTGCTGGAATTTCTCACAATCGCGATAGCGATAAAAACTATCGAAACAATAATCGTACACTGAATACCTCCAAGCCAGATCAGCGGATATTCACTTAATACTAAGAACTGTCCGCTGAACTGCATAAATCACTAATTCAAAGAGAAGGTATTATCTGCACCAAGCGTGACACTCAGATCCGTAACGCCCTTATAATCTAGTTTGATAGCATTCTCGGTGACTTGCGCAATATCGACTACCTCACCCTCGACAAAGGATCCAAAAACGAGCCAGTAAGAAGGCTTAGGAGTAAAACACAGCTGCATATTCGGTTGTGAGGGTGCAAGGAAGGTGCCTTTACCCGACATGCCGATACCGACAGAAACCTGCTTCGATTCAACGCTTTGGCCTTGGTCGATATATAAATTACCATGGTAGTCACCTTGCGTTGGGGCATCGAAGGTGTAAGCATTATTCACTTTGTCTAAATTAATACGGTTACGGGTTGTGGTATCACAGGGCCAGCTTTGGCTAGCCTCAACTTTTGTGCCCGGCTGTAAATTTGTTGTGTTGGACCAGATGAAGCTGTAATCCAAACTCCAGTCAAATTTCAGCGTCGTTGTTGGGTTGGCTGCTTTGGCTAACCAAGCTAAGGTAACAATGTTAGGAATGTTGACATCGGGGACTTCTTGAAAAATACAAAAATCGCCAGATTGTGTCGAATCATTTTTAACGGTACAGCTATATTTTGTGCTCATTTTTTCATCCTTAAAAGCTAAGTAAAAAATTGGTGAGTTTGGAGTGTGGGAGCATTAGATCGCTCCCAGTGAGTGTTGTAATATCGGCTAATGAACCTTGCTGTAACTAAACGAGGCTGGCGTAATTTTCACTTGCCTGGTAGAGGCAAGCCGACCAGTAGAGTTTTAGCGTTTCGTCTTTAGCGAGTTTATTTATGGCATCTAAAATTTTAGTATTAGAAGTAAGCAATTCAGAAAGCAGCGTTGTCTCGTTGACGGTTACTACGTTCTGTTTATCACCTATCGTTTCCACACCCCATTGTTCAAGATCTCCTAAGTTATAGAGTGTTAGGTTGGGGGCGTTATCCCCCCCTTTATATATGCCGATGGCAGGTTCGATAATGCTCGTACCGCTATCATTTTCATGATGCAATGCTAATTGATCAATTCTCTCTTGATCAATTAGCTCTGAAGCCACAGTAGTCAATAAACTATATCCGACAGGTTGTAGAATATATAAATCAACATTACTGGGAAGTTTGGTATTGGTTGCCCCGCCAGGATAGCTGCCGTGACCTAAGAGGACCAAATCTTTGTTTGTAACTTGTACGCTCATAATATTATTCCTTATTTAAAGTGTAAAAATATTCAGCTGATAAATCTTCGACTATGTCGAGCGTCATTGATCGCCTTGCCGAAAATCTATTTCCATTAGTTATAATTATTTTATAAAGCCAATATGGTTTTAATTTCTAATAAATACTTAGCCTGACAGAAATTCATTTATTGAGAACCCTGAAAGCCAGCCCAGCGGATACTAAAATAATGCTAGAGCTATCCACTGAACTTCCCAATAGCTAGTCCAAAGTAAAGATATTATTTGCCCCAAGCGTGACACTCATATCTGTAACACCCTTATAATCTAGCTTGAAAGCATTCTCAGTGACTTGAGCAATATCGACGACCTCACCCTCTACAAAAGAACCAAAAACGAGCCAATAAGTGGGCTTGGGAGTAAAGCACAGCTGCATATTGGGTTGTGAAGGCACAAGGAAGGTGCCGTTACCTGACATACCGATACCGACTGAGATCTTATTCGACTGAACAGTTTGGCCCTGATCGATATAAAGGTTACCGCGGTAATCGCCCTGTGTCTGATTATCGAAGGTGTAGGCATTATTCACCTTGTCTAAACTAATACGGTTACTGGTTGTTGTGTCGCAGGGCCAGCTTTGGCTGGTAGCAACATGTGTGCCTGGCTGTAAATTTGTCGTATTGGACCAGATAAAGCTGTAGTCCAAACTCCAATCAAACTTCAGCGTCGTTGTCGGGTTGGCTGCTTTGGCCAGCCAGGCTAAGGTGACGACATTCGGGATATTGACATCAGGGACTTCTTGAAAAATACAAAAGTCGCCAGATTGCGCCGAATCATTTTTAACAGTGCAGCTATATTTTGTGCTCATATTGTTTATCCTTAATGATAATAATTTAAATATGTGGGTTAATGAGCGGATGAGCACTCCCCACAGGTTTTACAAGATCGGCTAATGACAGCCGTGAATTTGGCTGGTGACAGCCAAAGCTTTATAGAGTGACAGCAGCGATGCAGTCACAATGATATAGGGGAGTTATTGCCTACAAAGATGGATAAAAGTCTTGCATAGAGTATGAATTTTTAGCCTTTCTATTGATTTTTACATAATTAAATTCAAAGCACCGACTCGTAATTTGATATTTTCAGAAACTTATCGCTATAGAGAAACTTCACAGACATCAAAAGTAATTCCAACCAGCTATTTTAATACTTCATTGATTTATTATTGCGTAACTGCATATTTCTAAATTTTATAATTTAACGATATTATCGATTGCTACATTTACCAGTAGACATTGACTAAAATTTTTAATTTCAATCGCAACTTTACTAGAACCTTGATTCTCAACGAGTGTTCCTTCATAGTCTTTCATAGGCCCTTTACTTATTCGGACTTTATCCCCCTGCATAAGCGTCATTGATCCAGAGCTAACATTCCTATCGCTGCTTGAAATATTTTTAATCATTTCAATTTGTTCTTCTGGAATGACTGCTGGATATTGACTAAAACGAACGTACTCACAAAACCCTGGCATTTTTTTCAACTTATCAAAGCCATTATCATCATGTTTTACAAAAACATAATTATTAAACAACGGAACACTTTTACGCTTCTTTCTATCACTCCACTGAGCTTCTTCTATCCTAAGTGGCAAGTATGTTTCACCATAAAACTCCATCTGCTGTATCAATCCTAGAACATTCTCACAGAATTTTTTTTCATAGTGTCTTTTTGTATAGATTGCATACCAATTTTCGCTCATGCTATATCTCCAGATAAGCTCCGCCACATCGGCCACAGTGATAGTCGATATATTATTTTTCTCTCAAGGCTTCCAACTAAATTAAGATTATTAGATTTTTGTAAAATTTCTTTTTATTGCGTAATTATATTATTTTTATTTTATGGTAATAACATTATCAGCTAAATATTCAGGATCATTAATACTTCTAGAAAACTTCAAAGATATTTCTTTCAAATCTAATGACAAATTTCTTTGTTCTCGTGGTGACAAACCATAATATTTTTTATAGGTAGTTGAGAAATTTGCACTATTTTCACATCCAACGTCAAAAGCGACCTGCTGGATTGGCGTATCAGTCATTACCAACAACAACTTTGCTTTTTCCATTCGAATTTTTCTTAGAAATTCAAACACACCGAGACCGAGAACATCTTTGAATGACGCAGCTAACTTGCTTCTATTCGTTCCCATGTTTTTTGCAACATCATCCAGCATATGCTTATTGCTTATATTCACCTGTAAATAATGGCAGGTTTTTTTAACAAGAGTGATTTTGGGGCTATGTTCAATTACTGCTAAAAAAAGATCGGCGGTCATAAATCATCCTTTTTGCTTTACACTCGCCCATTAGGGCAGTGCTTAAACTAAAGCCCCAGGCGCGCTCTATCCATTATAAATGTGACAACCACCCCTATAGCAGATGATTATCATTCAATCACTTCATTTATAAATACGTTAATGCATAGGCAGAACATTACCTTTGCATCCGTAATAAAATGTTTTGATTGCGTAATTTGTTGAGTTTATTCTTCGGTGGGTCAAGGACTGGAAGTCGAATTATAGAATTTCACACTCATCTACAAAGCCATACTTTTAGCGGTCATCAGTTAAAACTGAGGACATTGAACATTTTGGCAAATTTCAGTCCGCACTTAGGAAACCTCGAATATTCGGTGCAGTTAAGATAAATGGTAAATTTATAATGTAACAAGGGATGTAACAAATCATGCTAGCTGCGGAATATCGTAAACCTATGACTTCTATACTGATAAAATTGCCACAACGAACATGATAATTCGTCGCTGCTGTTCAAATGAAACATGATTTCATGGGTATTTCTTTGCGTTTTCTTTTTTTATTATGGATTAGAAATAAGATAATATAGACAGCCAGAGTCACAAATATCATTCATATTTGTTAAAAACTTAGGTGCTAATAATGAATATTCAGCCTAAAATATAGGCATAAACCTCATTCAGAGTATCTAAATTATGTTTATCAGTGCTCTTGATCTATTCAAACTGGGCATTGGCCCTTCTAGCTCTCATACTGTCGGCCCAATGATTGCTGCTAATAACTTCCTGCAATGCTTAAAAGCACTCAATTTAAACTATACCCAGCATCATCACATTGTTTGCACTCTAAAAGGCTCGTTAGCACTCACAGGTAAAGGCCACTCCACTGATAACGCCATATTATTAGGCCTGCATGGCCACCTGCCAGAGCAGATTGCTCAGATAAATATTAAAGAGGAAATTGATCGATTATGGTCAATTTCTGAAATAAAGTTTAGTTCTAATGAGCAATTAACCTTTAACCCTAACCATCACATTATTTTCGATAAAAACGATACCCTAGCAGAGCATCCTAATGGTTTGATATTTCAGCTATTAGAGCAAGATACTGTACTTCTGGAAGAAACCTATTTTTCAATTGGTGGTGGCTTCGTTAACACTCTTGCCGAAATGAAAAATTTTGTCGCTCCACTCAAGATGGTTGATGCATCACCCTATCGCTTTCCTTTTGACGGTGCGCAATCAATGCTAGAAATGGCCAACACAAGCCAGCTGAGTATTGCCCAAATGAAGCGTCAAAACGAACATCGGCATTTATCCGATCAAGCTCTTAATCAGGGCCTGGATGCTATTTGGCATGCGATGAAAATTTGTGTTGAAAATGGCCTAAAGCACAGCGGTATTTTACCCGGAGGACTCAACGTTTTACGCAGGGCCAAGAATCTCCACCAGCAACTAATAGACAATCCTAATGACGCCCATCTACATGAATGGCTGTGCGCTTATGCCATGGCAGTTAACGAAGAAAATGCTGCAGGCCATGCGGTGGTTACTGCTCCGACTAATGGCGCTGCGGGGGTGATTCCGGCGATTTTATATTATTGTTTTCAATTTGAAGAATTAACCTCAAAACAAGTTCACGATTTTTTATTAACTGCCGCTGCCATTGGCGGCATCATCAAGCATAAAAGTTCTATTTCAGGAGCGGAGGTTGGCTGCCAAGGAGAGGTAGGGTCTGCCAGCGCCATGGCCGCGGCGGGTTTATGTGCGATTAAAGGGGGTACGCCTGAGCAGATAGAAAACGCCGCAGAGATCGCATTAGAGCATCACCTAGGAATGACCTGCGATCCGGTGAAAGGCCTAGTACAAATTCCTTGCATTGAGCGCAATGGCTTTGGCGCGTTAAAAGCTTATACCGCAGCCTCGCTAGCGCTTCGAGGTAGCGGCCAGCATATTATGTCTTTGGATAATTGTATTAGTGCAATGAAACAAACAGGACTGGAAATGTCAGTGAAGTTTAAAGAAACTTCACTGGGGGGATTAGCGGTTAATTACACGGAGTGTTAACAACTGATTCTCTAACAGCATGTTACAACGCCTGAATTAATCTGCTTTATGTTCACGCGCAAGATAGTCATGAGATTGCATTTCTAACATACGCGAAGTGGTGCGTTGGAAAGCAAAATCTAAACTGCCACCGCTATAAATTTCATGAATCGGTGCATCCGCTGACATGATTACTTTTACGCCACGGTCATAAAACTCATCAATTAAATTAATAAAACGACGCGCTAAATCATCATTTTTTGTGCCCATAACCGGTACATTAGAAATTAAGATCGCGTGGTAAAGCTTACCCATTTCAATGTAATCATTTTGTGAACGTGGGCCATCACACAAGCCTTTAAATTCAAACCACGCAACATCATCACAAATCGCTTTGGCAGGAATATTACGGCCTAGAATTTCAATATTAATATTTGATTCTATGTGCTTAGCATCAGGAATTAGACGATCAAAACTTTTCTTTAAGCTCGACTCAGCCGTTCCATCTAATGGATGATGATAAAGTTCAGCCTGCTCCAATGTTCTCAAACGGTAATCAACACCACTATCAACGTTAACAACATCGGTGTATTTATTCAGTAATTTAATCGCAGGTAAAAATCGGTCGCGCTGCAAGCCATCTTTATACAAACCATCAGGAACGATATTCGAGGTGGAAACCAAGGTGACACCACGGGCAAATAACTCTTCCATCAAACCGCCAAGAATCATGGCATCACCAATATCGGAAACGAAAAATTCATCAAAGCAGATCACTACGGCTTCTTTAGAAATTTGTTCGGCAATGGCGGTTAACGGATTTTTAATACCTTCAAGCTTAGTAAGATCAGTATGAACACGCTGCATGAAACGGTGAAAGTGAGTACGCATTTTACGTTCAAACGGCAGCGCATCGTAAAAGGTATCCACTAAATAAGTTTTACCGCGGCCAACACCACCCCAAAAATACAAACCCTGAATAGGGACTTTCTGTTTTTTGGAGAACATTTTTAAGAAAGCGCCACCCTTTTTCGACTGCTCGTAGCTGGCAACCAAATCATCATACAAACGCTGAAGGTGCTTTACGGCTTTTTCTTGGTCGGCATCATAAGAAAAATCGTCGCGTAATAAATCTTTTTGGTAGAGCTCTAAGGGCGTAGACAATGGGATTTCCTTGTAATGACCTAAAACGCCAGCTTTCTATCGATATAGGTCTATGTATATCAATAGAAGCATAGCTAAATAATTGGGCAGCAATTTAACGTAAAACGAAAATATTTAACAGTATTGTTGATATTCTCAGAGTGAATAACTGACATAATTCGATTGAATTTAAAAGACACTCATTAACTGCAGCTCACCTACCATCACACTTTTCAAGATAAAGTAGGCCAACAGCCCTGCTGGGCCAAACATCAAGGTCAGAATTAAACAAGGTAATAGCAATAATTGGTGAATATCATAACGCGCAGCATCGGCAACGATAAATACCCCTACCGCGAGATCAAACGCTAAATAATGTACCCAGCCGGCCAGTACCAACCGAGGCGACTTAAAAAGATTCATAACGCCTTTTAGCGAGCCAAAGTTGCCTTTTACTTTCAGCTCTGGGTCATCTAAGTGTTTAGCAAAAAAGATGAGATAGATGTACAGCATACTCAACAACAAAACGACAATACCCATCGTCACGGGCAAGCTGAATTCCCAATTAGGGAAAACCGCCAATAATAACCAACCTATTAGAGTAAAGCGCGAGGCCACCTTAAAAATCAGTGATAATTTTTTCATCGAGGCTGTTATCAATACCATTTTATTACTCTTACGTTAGTTATGAGTTAGATTCGACCGAGACTGCTAAGTCTTCCAAAAATGACTTTTTCAAATCGATCAAACGGCCATGAAAGAAATGACCCGCTCCTTCCAGTATATGCCAGTGTGGCTGTGGCGTTAATAAATTAACCCAATGCTCTACTTCATCAAACGGCACAACTTCATCAGCATCACCCATATAAACATGGCTTTCGAATTCAAACGGCAAGGTTGAAGGCGCTTCAAAATGATGAACCGCGGGGGCAACTAAGAATAATCCCGCTATTTTATCCGGATTCTGACCTGCGTATAAACAAGCAACTCCTGAACCGAAAGAGAAACCGGCTAAATAGACCTTCTGCCAGCCCAATTCTGTGATCGCATAGTTAACCACAGCCGCAAGGTCATCTTGCTCACCCTTGCCATGATCATGTTCACCTTCACTTTGGCCAACTCCGCGAAAGTTAAAGCGTATCGTATCCAAACCTTGAATACTGCCAGCATCACTCTCTACAATTAGCCGTGAAGCGCCGCGCACCAAGGTCGTCACGACCTTGTTATCCATAGTCCCCGAATAAAGCGGATGTGGATGACACATAATAAAGCCGCGCCTTTCACACTCGCGATCTTCATGCTGACCCAGCCTTAAGTCCAATAAACCCACAGGCCCTACTAACGTTAGCGCTTTTTCCGACCATGTACTTACCGACATCCAGCCACCTCTCTTTTTCTAATCTGCTCTTAAAATCGTTAAGCTTCCAAACACACTAATAAATCAATCAGAGCCTGTTTCATATTATTAAAGCGTTTAGCACCAATAAGCTGCTGCCACTGTTTTTCTAAAATGTTGGTGCTCTCTATAGCCGTTTGTAAAAAGTGCTCCCCCTTATCACTTAAGAAAACCAAACTAGCCCGACCATCATTAGGATCAGGCCTAACTTCTAAGTAACCATACCCTTCTAACTCTTCTACAAGTTTACCCACCGCTTGCTTACTGACCCCCGCTTTTTTGGCAATTTCGACTGATCGAATTCCAACATCCGTCACAAAAGGGATCACGACAAAATGCCTTAGGGTTATTTCTGTAATCCCTTGCTCTGCCAGCTTGGATAAAACCTGCTGAGTAAATTGCCGTTCTAATTTAAGCAATACTCGGCCTAGGTGCATATCACGTAATTGGGTTAGTTCTTGTGTCACTTTTTGAGCCTTACTTGGGCAGATAAATTTTTATAAACTGAGACTATTTAGAGACTACCTGAGTCAGGTTGTGCACTATCTGCCAGTGATCATCTGTATTAATCAATTCAAGATGATCATGAAAAGTCGATACTTCACCGATAAGAACCAATTGTACCTGAGCAATTCCATTCTCTACATTTAAAAACGTTATGTTTAATTCTCGGGGATGGCCGCCAATTTTTTTATCCTTAATCAAATCAAGGTAAGCAGCCTTTTCTATTACCCGTAAACCGTCTTCTGTTTTTGCCACCACCCTAAACTGAGGGTGAAAATGTGCGTCCAGCAGTTCAACATTCTGTTGCTCAGTACCCTGAGCGTAAGCCTGCAAGGTTTTCAAAACTTCTTCATTTGCATGAACCGCAGCGCTAGCCAATAACGTCATGATTAATACTCCAATTATGTTCATTTAAGTACGCTCTTCAAAGTGTATTTAAAGGCCTACAAGTAATGCAGACAGCATACTTCCTTGCACCAATAAATAGTAAACCATGCTTATTATTTAGTAAAGTTTGTTTACTACTTTTCAAAGAGACACTTTGATTGACTACTTGATGAATAAAGGGGGTAAGTGAGGTGATTAACATGAAAGGATAGATAGGCAATTGGTCAATCTTTCCACATAGACTTATACCTAAACGTTATTAGAATCATCTTTTTATATGCCTCTGCTCTTGGTATAGTGTCACTATCTAGGGGATGCATCTTAAGTCATGTTTTTAAAAGCAGATTTAAGCAGCGCCCCATTATCACTTTTTTGTTCACCAACTCCGAAAGCGATTATGACTGAGTATAACCTGACTCACCTAAAACAATTGGAAGCTGAAAGCCTCCATATCATCCGCGAAGTAGCTGCCGAATTCGACAATCCGGTAATGATGTACTCTGTGGGTAAAGATTCTGCGGTAATGCTGCATTTAGCGCAAAAAGCGTTTTTTCCTGGCAAGCCTCCGTTCCCATTAATGCACGTCGATACCTTGTGGAAATTCAAGGAAATGATCGAGTTCCGTGACATGATGGCAGAGAAAGTTGGCATGGACTTAATCGTTCATACTAACCCTGAAGGTAAGGCTGCTGGAGTAGGACCTTTTACACACGGTTCTTCAAAGCATACCGACATCATGAAAACCCAAGCCCTTAAGCAAGCGCTCGACAAATACGGCTTTGATGCTGCTTTTGGTGGCGCGCGTCGTGATGAAGAAAAATCTCGTGCGAAAGAACGTGTTTATTCTTTCCGTGACGAAAACCACCGTTGGGACCCAAAGAATCAGCGTCCTGAATTGTGGAACATTTATAACGGTAAAGTGAACAAGGGCGAAAGCATCCGTGTTTTCCCATTGTCTAACTGGACCGAGCTCGACATCTGGCAGTATATCTACTTGGAAGGCATCGACATTCCAGGTTTGTACCTAGCAAAAGAACGCCCAGTTGTTGAACGTGATGGCATGCTACTGATGGTAGATGATGAGCGTATGCCTATGAAAGAAGGCGAAACTCCAGAAATGAAGATGGTTCGCTTCCGTACTCTTGGCTGCTATCCATTAACCGGCGCGGTGGAATCGACTGCAAATACATTGCCTGAAATTATTCAGGAAATGCTGCTAACCACTACGTCTGAACGTCAGGGCCGTGCAATTGACCACGACTCTTCCGCGTCTATGGAAAAGAAAAAGCAAGAGGGTTACTTCTAATGTCACACCAGTCTAACTTGATTGCAGACGATATCCTTGGCTATCTGAAGCAGCACGAAAACAAACAAATGTTGCGCTTTCTTACTTGCGGCAACGTAGATGACGGTAAATCGACTTTGATCGGCCGCCTTCTTTATGATTCAAAAATGATCTTTGAAGATCAGCTAGCCGCCATCGAAAGCGACTCTATTAAATCCGGTACTCAAGGCGACAAAATCGACCTTGCGTTATTGGTAGATGGTCTAGCCGCTGAACGTGAACAGGGCATCACCATTGATGTTGCTTACCGTTATTTCTCTACCGAGAAACGTAAGTTCATCATTGCCGATACACCAGGACACGAACAATATACTCGCAACATGGCAACCGGTGCATCTACCTGTGACCTAGCGATTATCTTGATCGATGCCCGTTATGGCGTGCAGACGCAAACCAAACGTCACTCTTACATAGCATCACTGCTAGGTATTAAGCACGTTGTGGTTGCGATCAACAAAATGGATTTGATGGACTTTAGCGAAGAACGCTACAACGAAATCAAAGAAGATTATTTGGCCTTCTCTAAGAACCTAAATATTCCTGATATTCAATGTGTACCTCTATCGGCATTAGACGGCGATAACATCGTGAACCGCTCAGAGCGTTCACCTTGGTATACCGACAAAACCTTGATGGAAATTTTGAACACAGTAGAAGTGACTGAAGATAAAAATCTTGAGAACTTCCGCTTCCCTGTTCAGTACGTTAACCGCCCTAACCTCGACTTCCGTGGTTTCTGCGGTACGGTTGCATCGGGTAAAGTTCATCCTGGCGATACCGTTATGGCATTGCCATCACGTAAAACCAGCACCGTCGATAAGATTGTGACGTTTGATGGCGACCTAGACGAAGCCTTCAATGGCCAAGCCGTTACGATTACCCTGAAAGACGAAATTGACGTTTCTCGTGGCGATATGTTGGTTCACATCGACGACCTTCCTACCGTTGCCAGCAAAGTAAACGCTGACATCGTATGGATGGCCGACTCTGAATTGGTTGCCGGTAAGCAGTTCGACATTAAGTTCTCGTCTTCATTGACTCAAGGTGCCGTGAGCAAGATTCACCACCGTGTTGACGTAAACACCATGGAACAGCACCCTGCTTCTGCGGTTAAATTGAACGAGATCGGTCTGTGTGAGTTAACACTTACTAAGCCAGTATCCTTCGACCCATACCAGAAGAACCGTGCGACCGGTGCTTTTATCATAGTTGACCGCCTAACCAACGTCACTGTTGGTGCTGGTATGGTTGTCGGTGAAGCCCAAGATAGTGATGGTGATACCACAGTCGTGACCGCTGAAGATAAAGCCAATCGCTTTGCTCAGCAGCCTGCAATCATCGCGATTAACGGCAGCAACCCAGACGTAACAGCACAAGCACTTGATCGCCGTTTATTCGAAATGGGCAAAGTAGCATCTATCGTAAGCAACGAACACGCTAACGTATTGAAAAGTGCTGGTTTAATCGCCTTGGTTGCCGGTGGTGCAGACGATGCAACCATCAGCCTAGCTGCTGACGAAGACAGCCTAGATAGCATGATTGCTACACTTCAAGAGAAAGGCATCGTTTAATTAAACGAGCCCTACCCTTGTACTAGCAACCGCTAAAAAAAGCGCTCTACAGACCTAAGAACAGGTCAGTAGAGCGCTTTTTTTATGCCTGTCGGTTTTGATTACAGCGGTTAGATAAGTGACTATTATGACTAGCGGCTGCACTCAAAGCAGAGTGCTAACAAGGGAAAGTCGTAGAAAACCTAAGCCATTGAAAAGATAGCTAAATAATTAAAATAATCTAAGAAAATCGCTTGACGAAAATTAAAATGGTGACATAATACGCGCCACTTGAGAGGCGAAAGCCAACAAGTTATAGCTATGTAGCTCAGTTGGTTAGAGCACAGCATTCATAATGCTGGGGTCGGCAGTTCAAGTCTGCCCATAGCTACCAAATTCTAAAACCCGCTAATGAGTAATCATTAGCGGGCTTTTTTATGCCTAAAAGAACCTCTCAGCCCCAAATTAAAAATGCCACAGCACGACCAATCATGAATGATCAATCGCGATATCATGAGGAAAAGGCTTACCCTCCCCGGTCTCAAGAGCTTCTTTTAAACTGAGTAAAAACACTGCCCATTTGGTACTACAATGTGCCATAAAATCTGAAGTCTCGTGCCAATTAAAGTGGCTAAATAGTACATAGGTTTGATCATCCTCCCCTTGTAGATGGAAAGTGATTTCCGTGCCGACCCAAGGTTCAGGTACATTACCAGAATGCTGCCAATGCACCGTTTTATTTTCGACAAGTTCGGTTACTTCAAAATCTGGACCGCCACCATTGAAACGAAACTGAATAATAGAGCCTATAGCCCCAGCACCAGAAACATCATTGGTCCACCAGCGAGTAAGTCCTTCGTTAGTGGTAAGGGCTTGATAGATCGATTCTGGCGATGCTTTAATGCCGATGCGGTGGTGTATCGCTGCCATGTCCATTTCCTTAAGCGTTATTAAATCAGTTACCCGTGTTTTATTGATTGTAGTACAGCAAGAGGTTTCCGATTGAAAAGCAGTGACTCAATAGCGCTTACTCATCTAGCAAATTCTTCAGTTCATTATGCAGCCAAGTAAGTGCTGGCCCCATGGCTTTGTTTTTTTGCCGAACCAGTTCTATCGAAAGTTTCCACGGTTTATGATCAAACGAAAACTGCATCTTTTTCAACTTACCGGCCTGTATCGCCTGCTCCACTAAATAAGCGGGTAAATAACACCATCCGACTCCCTGCTCCGCCAACAGTTGCATTGCGGTATAGTTATTACAGTACCAAGCCTTAGAAGACATTTTCGGCAACTGTGTTGGCATACTGCCTTTTGAACTGCGTGACATAACTTGCCGATGGGGCAATAAATCGCCCGCGGTGATTTCTTTAAGCACAGCAAGGGGATGATCTGGATGACACACAGGGTAGAAAATTAAACTGCCAATATAGCCCAGCTCGACTTCCCGATTAAAATCGAATTCTACAAAAGTCAGACCCATGTCGGCTTGGTCGTTTTCAAGCGCTTCAAGCACATCAAAACTTGTGGTGCTCACCACTTCGATGTCTGTGGCTGGAAATTGACGTTCGAACCTTGCAAGCACGATATAAAGATTCGGCAGTAACAGCGCATTATCAACCGCTAATCGAATCAATGCCTCTTCTTGTCGCCCCATGGCTTGCGCTGCGCTATCTAGCTCGTCCATTTGCAACAATATTGCCTGAGCATAGCTGAGCAAACGTTTTCCGGCAGAGGTTAGGCTGGGCTTGCGCGTACTGCGATCAAACAACTGACTGTCTAAATCAATTTCTAGATTGGCAATACCTTGGCTAACCGCTGATTGTACTTTTCCTAGCTTGCGGGCACAGGCCGAGAAAGAACCGAGCTTTGCCGTTTCTACAAACATACGTAGTTGTTCTAGATTATACATATCACCAAATATGATAGTTACTAACTGGATATCATCAGTATAGATGATATTGTTCGACGAACGAAGGCACTAATGGCACTTGGAGAGAAGCATGTCATTGAAAGAAAGAGTTTTTCACGCGCTATTATTTGAAGCAGTCGCACTGATCCTGCTAACACTATTGGCTGTAATCATTACTGGAAATGATGTTGCAAAGATGTCTGGTCTGGCGATTGCTCTGTCTATGATTGCTATGCTATGGAATTTTATTTTCAATATTCTGTTCGATAAATTGTATGGTGAAGATCGCTATAGCAGAACGCTGTGGATAAGAATGCAACACGGATTTTGGTTTGAACTGGGCATGCTGGTATTTTCTTTCCCAATCATGATGTGGGTTTTACAGTTAGATTTTCTCGCTGTATTTCTACTGGACATTGGCGCAATGGTTTTCTTTTTACTTTACGCCATCGCCTTTAATTGGATTTATGACATCACTCGCGCTCGCTATAATAGAGTAGATGCTCCGCAGAGCGGCAAAGTGTAATTCATAAAATGTACTGCTTGCTCAGTCTTTCTTCTGTTTATTGTGGTACATCAATTCATCTGCCGCGGAGAGTAATTCTTCAAGACTTGCATGATCTTTAGGCACGTATTCTACAATGCCATAGGAAGCACACAGCTCATAGGGTTGATTGTGCTGCTGATTATATTGTTTTAACTCCTGCATAAAAACTTTAACTTTTGCGCGCGCTTCAGCCTCTTCGGTGTTCATCAACATTACGACGAACTCATCCCCTCCTAAACGAGCAATAATGTCCGATTCGCGTACCATCTGGGTAAGTAAGCGCGAGAAGTCGACTAATGCTTGATCACCTGCTTGATGGCCATAGGTATCATTAATTTCTTTGAATTTATTCAAGTCTAAAAATACTAACGCACTTTTCCAGCCGTAACGAGCACAATTTGCCATGCTCTTTTCAGCGAGTATTTCAAAGCCTCGTCGGTTATGTATGCCTGTTAAGGCGTCTTGTGTAGCCGCTTGCTGAGAGACTAATTCACTGATTACGATTTTAGATAAGTCGTGGAGAAGGATACTTTGTACTGGGCCAAACTTGCGAGGCTCGGGGCTGATAATACACAAGGTACCCAGGTTATTACCACTGGGCATGGCGAGCGGAGCACCGGCATAAAAACGAATTTCAGGGCCTTCTGTCACTAACGGGTTGTCACTAAAACGCTCGTCTTCAGCTGCATTTTCAATGATAAAAACATCGTCAGCCAAAATAGCGTGTCCACAAAAAGAGATATCACGACCGGTTTCGGTTGCATCTAAACCAACACTCGACTTAAACCACTGGCGCTCAGTATCGATTAAACTGACCAGTGCAATAGGCACATTGAATAACTGCTTAGCGACTCGAGTAATGCGATCAAACCGCTCTTCAGGAGAACTGTCGAGTAATAAGAGTGAGCGTAACTCTGCAATTCGTTCGTCTTCTGTATCGGGAATTTCAGGGGGCTGCATTAGGCAATATCCGAAAAGTTAAAAACTCTTAAAAAGTATAGGCAATCATGCAACTAGTGCGCTGGCAAATGACTGACATATAACTAAATCTTATCAATAAAACCTCTATCCTAACCAAACACTCTCCCTCTTTTAGACATGTAGAGATAATGATATTACTCAAACAGAGTCACATATAGATACGTTAGCTTTTAAGCTTTGGTTTCAACCTTAACCCTAATAATGACTGAATAATTAATACAACTAGCACTCCAATACAAAGCACTGGATTTTGTAGGTAATCAAAGAAGATTCCTCCAATGGCTATTATCACAAGGCTCAAAGCCGCCCAGGTCATAAAAGGATGATACCTGCCTTGCCATTGTTGCGGTGCATTCTTACCAAAGAACGGCATTATATTTGTGAGCAAAGGATCATGGGGCATGTTAACCCCATGAACACCGATAATGGGCTCAACAGAGCGAGCAACATACGTTCCAAATAGTCGATCCCAAATAATTAGAATGCTACCAAAGTTCTTATCAATATATTCTTTGTTCGTCGCATGATGAAGCCTATGGTGACTGGGTGTATTCAATAGCCATTCGAAAGGTCCTAAAGATACCTTCCATTCATTATGCAGAAATAATTGATATAAACCGTGGGCAAAAAGTGCAGTGATAACATAATGAGAACCAAAGCCGATCAATACCAGCGGAATCGTAATCATCCAGATAACCGCAAAATCAAACATACTGGAGCGCAAACCCAGCGATGGAATAAGCTGATGCGTTTGATGATGAACTGAATGCAACGCCCACAATAAAGAGACTTTATGTGATATCCGGTGAAACACATAATAAAAGAAGTCATATACAACTATGGCTAATAATATTGTAAAAAATGAATCATCTACGAATCGATAAAATTGATGTTGATATGCCCAATGATACAGCGGAGTGATTAAAATAATTGCCTGAGCTGCAACAATTAGGTTTAGCGACCAAACAGCCAAGTTACTGGCCGTTTCTTTATAGTATCCCCTCCCCAGTATAAACCTGTCTAACAAGACAAGAATAAGCAAAGTAAGTAATAGAATATATGTGAAATTAGCGGAAATATTGGCCTCCGAAGCATTATGCTACGTGATTTAAATTGGTTCAAAAGGGGGTTATTACTAATGCCTTTTTAGTATACTATGCGCGCCTATCATCAATTACTATTAATCATAACAAGGACGTCTTATGAATGCGTTTTTACGTTTTTCAATAGCAGCCACTGCTATTGCTGTATCTTCTGCTCACGCAGGTGTTGTCAGTACTTTTATTCCTGCAGAACCAAGCATTGAATCACCTGCTGATAATGCAACAGAGGTTAGCCAAACTCCTCGTCTTGAGTCTTCGTTACCTCTTGCAACCTACAACCAAACTACTACTAATGTAGATGTTACTCAGATACAGACCGACTGGCTGCTATACGCACCAGATACAAATATTATTCTTTTTGGAGGCGCCGAATCTTCTTCTCAGCCAGGGATTATTACTGCAGAAAGCACTAAGACTGTTAAGTTACCTTTTTCGATCTCGGTTTATGGTGATGAAGTTACAACAATGAAAGTATCTCAAGCTGGAGATCTAACGTTCACAAATGATTCTGGTCTTATTCTAGCTGAAATGACTGCACGCATTGATAACCGTAATTATACAGAATCGTCGAACACTCATTCATTAGCTGTTATTAAATTTTCTCCGATGCAAGTGCTAGTGCAGTGGTATCATAAGAGTAATGATGCTGCACCAAATGTTTGGCAGAGTGACATACAAGCACTAGCCACTATTTTCGGTACATTCGGCCTTCGCTTCTCAGAGCACAATATTAACCATGATATTTTTAACCTGACAACTGGAGACGTAGGGTGTCACTTACGTACATCTGAATCATCTCTTCAAGGCCGGTTCGAACCACTATCTTTTTGGAAAACAAGTCCTATAGTAAGTAATAACGAATTTTCAATTGCCTGCGTATCAAAAGATATTATTGATCACACTGTTACCGTTACCTCTTTCGAAGATGCAGCTCCAACAATGTTTGAGTTACCTGAAATAAACGTAATTAGCTCTACAGAAATTGATTACCCGCTAAGCAGTGATCAGAAATTAGAAGCGAATACAGAGTATGCATTGCAAGCTAGACATCATCTAAAAGAAACTTCTGATGTTTCAGCAAGCCCAGTAGTAAATACATCGGCATTTGGAGAAGCCATTAGCTTTACAACTGAAGGAACTGATTTACAGCTGGATGCGAGTTTCTCAAATAGCTTAAGCTTTGTTGTTGACCAAACGAAAGACTTCACATTGACGATTACTAATAATAATACTGAAGTTGCACACCCCACAGCTCAAATAATTCTACCTTTTGACTTCTTAAAAAGCACAACCGGAACCTTTAATGCTTCTGTCGATGGAGGTACTTGTACTGTTGCCTTAACGAGCGGCCAAACAATGTTTAACTGTGTTATCCCGACATTAGCTGCTGGAGCAAGTGTAACAATTAATGCCAAAGCTTCCCTACCAAATACCGACATCACTCAGATTCAATACAAGGTTTGTGAAACGGCTTTCTGCTCTGCTAAAAGCCTAACATCTGTTGCAGTAACTGTTGATGCAGCTGCAACTTCAACTGCTGCATCGTCAGGTAGCTCTGGTGGCGGCGGTTTTCTATTATGGATTTTTGCAGCCCTACCTTTATTACGTCGTCGCTCAGCTTAATAAACATTAAAAATAGTTAAGGCCTGCAATGCAGGCCTTTTTTTTGCCTATTATTGAATAAGCAGCTTCTCACAATATTAAGATTCTAGCGCAGGCAGAAAATAGCTATCCCAAAGCCCACTAGATAGAAAAACTAATTAGCTAAATGGATGTATTATGGTGTAGTACAGCAGAGAGGATATCTATCTTAATTTATTATTATTTTTTCAGGCAATCACTATTTTCAAGTGATCACCTGCTTTGTCATACTGATTAAAATCTAGCGACCGTAAAGCTGTTCTAGATTATCAACCTTTCCTGAGGCACGAGCTGCCTTTAGCGCTTTCTGTAATTTTTTGATAATAGCATCCGGTGTTTCTAAATTAAATGCGATGTACATGGGTGTTGAATTCAATGTTAACACCTTAGTTAAATCATCAATATTTTGAGCATCAGAGGCCACATAAGGGCCTGACAACTCATCAGCAACCCATAAATCAATACTGCCCTGCTTTAAACGAGAAGGATTCATTACATCATTATTAACGAGTGAGATGTCGAAGTTGTTAGTCACAAAATATTCACTCATAAAATCGTCTTTATAACCGCCAATTTTATACTTACGAGCGTCTTCAACTGAATCCAGTTTGATTTTAGAATTAGGTTTGGCAAATAAAACCGCATTAGAGCTGGTAATTGGTCCAACCCATTTGAATTGATTTTCTCTTTCCTCAGTCCTGGCCGTGCAGAAAATGCCATTATTAGCCGATCGAGTCACCCTAGAGATGCCATAACTCCAGTTACGCAACTTCATTTTATACGGCACAGCAGCGGATTTAAAAATCTCTTTAACAATATCAACACACAGTCCAGTAATGTCATCTGCTGAGTGTGCGAATGGCTTATCATTCACAGTCATATTGTAAGGAGGAAGCTGCTCAGTAAATAAATAAACCTTATCTTCTGATTTAGCAACATTGGATAGTGCAACAAAAAGCACCAAAGCCATCATTTTTTTAATCATTTCTTTCACCCGTATTCGAAGGCGCGAGAGGTTAACAAAAGTGAGCTTTATTTGATATCAATAAGCGATGAAAGGTCGTGTCTAAAAGAACCATATAATGTTAATACAGGATATACGAGACTAGTCGTCACAATAGTCATAATATTAATAAACATAAGAAGTAGTACCCAGCCGCCTTTATTCAAGTCGACCAGGCTCTCTGCCGTTTATTTTGATGCTATGACTCTAACGCAGGTAAAAAGTAGTTATCCCAAAGTGTACGATAACGCGCTTTATGCCAGCCAATATGACCAATGCGTTTTTGGCCAACATCTGCAGGTTTAATTTTCACCATAGTTTTATCCGCACCCGTGAAAAAAGCATGCAGCATTTCAACGTTCTTCATCGACATCATATCGTCGTCGGTAAAGGCGATAGAAGTCATCGGCATTTTAGTATTAGCAAAGTTCTGTCTTAACCAATCACCTTCATAGCCAATGGCATAATCTTTCTGCAAGCACCAACAGCGCCATTGCATAATTACACCTTTGGGTAAGTTACACATAATGCCTAACTTATTTCCAGGGAAGTACCCTAATATCGGCGCAGTGGCGGGAACCAAAAAATACCATAGAAACCACGCTACGCGTTTTGTTGGCGGTGCGTTATACCACCAAGTTCCTGTGCCTGCTCCAACGGTTATTGCTTTAGAAATAGCATCGGTATTTTCCATGAATCCCAACATGTGAGCGCCAACACTGTGGCCGATCCAGGTGATTTTTTGCTCAGGAAACTCTGCTTTCACATAGTCTAATACCGCAGGGCAATCATTCTTGGCCCAGCTTAACTTATCACTTTTACTGAATTTAACGTGGCGGTCAATTGATAAGCCGATGCCGTCATAATCAAACGTCACAGCGGTATAGTGATGCTCGCTTAACCAGTTAGCAAAGTCTTCATACAAACGCTGAGCAACTCCTGTCGCGGTTGCGATGATACAGACACCCTTGCTAGTTTCTTGAGTAGCTGAGGTTTGTGCGGGGAAAATTTGCGCAGTAATGGTATGCCCTGCGGCGGTTTGTAATATTTCTGTTTTCATTGTTATTGCTCTCTATCTACACTGAGGTTTTGATTCATCACTCATCGCCCAAGGTGTATAAGAGCGGTTAAATCAGATGAATCGCTTTAAAATCGTTTGATTACAAAATTTAAAAACTTTAAAACCGTTTTAATTTCTGCGTCCGTAAAATCTTCACTGAATAATTTATTGAGTTCGTCGATGAACGGCATTAGATCCGATGCTTTCTGAACTCCCTCAGGAGTTGGGTATAACTTAATCGCCCTTGCGTCTTCGTCACTGACAAAGCGCTCTAACAACTCATTTTTTTCCATGCGTATAATCAACCCGGTCACAGCCGATTTATTCAGCGATAACGCTTTCGCTACGTCTTTTTGTAAGCACCCTGCATGTTTAACGATGTACAGCAGAGCCGCTAGCTGGGTCACCGAGGTATCAAGGGCATCTTCACAGGCTTTATCGACATAATTAAAGAGCTTACGCTGAGCCATGTTGAGTAAAAAAAAGAGACGTTTATCCACAGTTAAAATAATCCTGATAAATATAGTATAGATGCGAACTATATTTAGTTTACATGTGAACTATATAAATTAACAAGGGATATTTAATCAAGGCTATGAATGTAATTTGAAGAGGTAAAGGTGGGATCAAAGAAAAGGATCCTGCTTATAGCAAGATCCTTTTCTTACACAGTCTACTTGTATGCGCTTGGCATACTGTTTTTAATCAACGATTTGTAAGAAACTGGCCATGCCTCTATCACCGTGATCAAGTAGGTGACAATGGAATAACCAACCGCCTGAAGTTGAATCAGTCGGCATTTTACCTGCAGCCGTTATTTGGCCTTCACGACCCTCATCGCCAAAGTGAATGGCCAGTCGAGTAATAGTTTTACTGCGGCCTTTCATCATGCCCGTGCGACGTGGCAGGTGAATGGTATCTTTATTTTCTAGTTGTGCAGCAGGCACAATATAATTATTCATTGGGTGATCCATATCCACATATTCTGTTTCAATCAGCTGAAACATAAAGCCATGAATGTGGAAGTTATGGTCGCCCATTGTCATATTGGTCACTTCAATGATTCGAGTATCACCCACTCTGGCCATAGGCGCCATGGAAGGCATCATGTTTTCAAACGTTATCCCTTCACCATTCATCATTGCCACAAAGAAATCGAGATTTCCATTCATATCCGGTTCGGTATGGCCAAACATTACAGGCATTACCACCGCGCCCGCCACATCAATTGGCGTTACAGAGCGTAAAGAGGTAGGCAACTGGTAGGCAGGTCCTTTATTAATAACAGCCTTTACCAATTTAACTTCAACCATGGTCATAGGTGCCATTTCGCCATCACCCATTTTGTCTTCAAGCTTAACCATGCCGTCTACAATACAAGCAGTATGACGGCCACGCTTCATGTCGTGCCATTCAATCGCTAGGGTATCTCCGGCATTGCCTTGTGGAATAACGATGAAATCTGCGCGCTCACCCGGAGTTAGCATTAAGCCCTTATTGATGTCAGGATTTGACATGGTTTTTGGCATCGGCATGTCCATACCAGCCATGGTCATATCCGTGTTAGCCATTGGCATATCGCCATCATGCATACCATCGCCCATATCCATGCAAGCCATATCCATTCCATCCATGCCGTCCATCATGTGACCCGCACTCGGAATTTCAACTTGTAGTATTTCAGCTAATGCAATCGGCGCTTCTAACAAGCCAGCATCACCACCAATTCGATAAAGAGTATGACCCGGAATCGACAAGCGCATAAAACGTGTATTGGCTGTATTAACAACACGAATACGCTGAGGCTCACCGATCGTCCATTCAAGACTTGGTTTTACTAAACCGTTAACTAACAATGTATTGCCTTCGCGGCCATTCACTTGCATTTCAGCACGGGCAGCTGGCTCGTCAGGAAATCCAACCTTTACCATGCTGCCAGTTTCGTCCAGCAGCACGTCGTCTAATACCCATAGGTGCTCGATTTTCGGAAGCTTCAGTCGTTCATCCTCTACCGGATCATGCACTACTAACATGCCCTGCAATCCCAACTCAACTTGCTCATTACCACGCATGTGAGGGTGATACCAGAAAGTTGAGGCTCTTAATAATTTAAATTCGTAGCGGAAATAACTACCAGGCTGAACTGGTTTTTGAGCAATCATACTGCCATCCATATTGGCAGGCAGCTCTAAACCGTGCCAATGAACGGTAGTTGATTCGGGTAATTCATTATAAAAATGTACGATCAAGGTATCGCCAACTTTGGCGTCGATAGTTGGTCCAGGAACAATGCCGTTATAAGACCAGACGGTGGAAGCTACACCGTCTTTATATTCTACTTGGCTAACCTTCGCGCGTAGTTCTACCTCAACAATGTTAGCTGAAGGGTTCATATCCGGTAAAATGGGGCTATTGATACCGTCGGTATTACAGGCTGTTAAGCCTACAAAAAACACCAGACTGGCGAGTTTGATAAGTGAGTGTATTCGCATGACAGTTATTTTTAATCCATTATTGTTATAAGCGCGGAAAAAATATCACCTATAAGGATATAGATCAACGATCTCTCAAAATGAGGTGGAATAAGTGCTACGAACATTAATGGCTATTAATGCAGGGGATATAACTTGTAGCTTATTTTAAGCGGCGATTCCATTTACCAGCATGCTCTAAGTTGCATGCCTCTTCGCTATCAAATTGGATTTGTTGTTGAGCATTAGGCAATTGAATACCCGCGGATTTTAACTGTTCAACAATTAAGCTCACCAAATAATCATGGCTCGGTGAGCTTAATAATTTTGATACCTGATCTTGGCGATCAAAAACACAGATAATCGTAAGAGAACGTGGAAAGTCTTTGTAGTTAACCAAGTGCGTGAGCCACTGAAAGCCATCAAAACTTTTCAGCGACTGCTCACATACTCTGGTTAACAAAGTGACTATTGTATTCTCTAACGCTTTATCTGTTTTTTTCATAGTCTTTCTTTATCAGATTTTTTAACAAAAAAAGTAAACCCTACTTACGATCCCAAGCATTGGTCTTTTTACTTTTACCTGCCTGACGGCTTTCTTCTTTTTTAGCGTCTGCTTTTCTACCTTTTGCAGCTTTGCCTGCGCCTTCTGTTTTTTTAGTCGTCGTGCCCTTACCATAATAAGGATTACTATTATCATGCCCAACATGCCCAGCTCTCAAATGCTTAGGTATGTAGTTTAAAATAGAGACTGGCACTTCTTTGCGAACAACAAAGCCTTCAATTTCTTTACGGCCAATAAGATGACCTAAACGGCTTTCGATCGCGCACAGGTTTTTAAAGTCTCCCGCGGCAACAAACGAAATCGCTTCACCTGCAGCGCCTGCACGGCCTGTACGACCTACACGGTGAATGTATTCTTCTGGCTTAAACGGTAAATCGTAATTCACTACGCGAGTTAATGAACCGATATCAATACCACGCGCTGCAATACCCGTAGCGACTAAATATTTCAGCTCGCCGGATTTAAACGCCGCCAAGGTTTTTTCACGCATCGCTTGGCTTCTATCACCATGGATACAATCGGCTTTAATGCCACGCTTTTCTAGCTGGCTAACCAGTTTCGCAGCGCCGTGTTTTTTCTCGATGAAGATCAGGGCTTGATCCCATTTTTCTTCAAGAATCAAATGGCTAAGCAAAGCTGACTTAGTATCTTTATCGATAGCCACTAACCACTGGCTAATCGTATCGGCCGTTGTCGATGAAGGAGAAATAACAATGTCTTCTAAATCGTCATAGAATTCCTTGTTTTCAAAGCCAACACCGGAAAAACCATCACCCGAAAAGCTGTCGGCTAACTTGCGAACATCTTCGTTAATGGTGGCTGAAAATAATAGGTTTTGGCGATCGAACGGTAGGCGTTCAATAATTTTAGTAATGTCGTCGATAAAGCCCATATCCAACATACGGTCAGCTTCATCTAAAACCAACATCTCTACTTCATCAAAGTAGACGGCGCGCTGGTGTACCAAATCTAATAAACGACCAGGGGTTGCTACTAAAATTTCAACGCCTTCGATTAGGCGTTCTTTTTGCGGTTCAACATCAACACCGCCATAAAGGGCCATAGAGCTAAGATCAAGGTACTTGCTGTATTGAGCAACACTCTCTTCAATCTGAACCGCTAGCTCGCGCGTTGGCGTAAGGATAAGGGCACGAATGCGCTTGCCACGTTGGGTTTTGTTCTTTGAAAGCTTCTCTAACATCGGCAATACGAAGCTGGCAGTTTTACCGGTACCCGTTTGAGACGTACCCAGGATGTTTTTGCCTGACAATACAGCCGGAATTGATTCCTTCTGAATAGGCGTCGGCTTGGTATAACCCAAGTCAGCGACCGCCTTAACAATAGGGGCGCTTAATCCAAGTTTGGAAAATGACATAATAAAGTCTCAATTTGGGTCTAAATAAGGGGGAATAGGAGTCTAATGGCTTCAGTATAACAGCAAGCGGATGGGAAGCAGATAGTCGGTATAAAAAAAGGCGTTTACTTTCTGTAAACGCCTTTGTTACTTGGATTAGCCATTAGCCGACAATTTAACGGTTTAAGCCTGCGATTCAGCCGACTCCAGCTTATGCACCTCTAATGATACCGCTTCTAAACTAACAGGAACGCCATTTACCGCAGCATTGCCACTCAATTGGTCGATCAAGGTATCGTCGGTAAGATCGTTAACACTCACACCGGCATGGGCTTGGGCAATTTTTTGCTTAACGCCTTTACGCCCATGTCCCCAACCATGAGGAATACTCACTACCCCAGGCATCAGTTCATCGGTAACTTCTGCTGCGATAATCACGCTGCCAACCCGAGAGCTGACTTTCACGTTTTGGCCGTCTTCAATGCCTTGCTGCTTTGCTGTTTCAGGATGCAGCATTAAGGTACAGCGAGATTTCCCTTTCACTAGTCGATGGCTATTGTGCAGCCACGAATTATTACTGCGTACGTGGCGACGGCCAATTAATAGAATCTGGCTATCATCATATTGCTGCATCATGTCTTTCACGCGATCTAAATCCGCTTGATAAAAATCGACGTTCAAATGAATCTGTTTGTCTTTATGTTTTAAGGCTTTTGGCAACATACTTTGCAAAGGCCCTAAATCAATACCATGAGGATTTTTATTCAGCTTCTTCAAATTCAGACCGTCATAAGGTCCTTTTTTCAAACCTTGGTCGAGTATAAACTTCGGTCCGAAAATTTTGGTTAACCAGCGCTCGACCTTGGTGGAAAAAGGCGCATTTTTATCTAAGCGCTTGGCAAGTTCTAGGTTAATTTCCCAATCGTGTTTTTCATTCGCTTTCTTGGCAAATAAAGCGGGAGAATACTTAGCCACGTTATGCACAGCAAAGCCATTAAAGGTAACGTCATAATGATCACGCTCTAGCGGTGATACCGGCGGCAAAATAATATTCGCATGACGGCTAGTTTCAGTAACGAAATAATCAAGGGATACCATAAAATCCAATTGTGAAAGTGCTTTGTCTAACTTTTCACCATTAGGCGTGCTCAATACCGGATTACCGGCAACGTTGATAAAGCCTTTTAACTGGCCTTCACCTGCCACCAGCATTTCATCGGCCATGGCAACAACCGGATAGTCACCATTAAAATCTGGCAATTTACTGACTCGGCTGTGGCGCTTACCCAAATAACCTGGGCCCGAATTATTCACAAGATCCACCGCCGGATTTGGAAACATTAAACCGCCCACTTCATCTAAACGGCCAGTGACAATATTGATCACCATAATGAGATACTGGCTTAACAAACCAAACTCTTGCACCGATACGCCCATGCGGCCATAACAGACAGCGCTTTCAGCTTCGCAAAATTCTTTTACTAAACGTTTAATTTCAACCGCAGTAATACCCGTAATACTCGCGACTGACTCAGCGCTGTAATCTTTGGCGAAAGACGCGATACGCTCAATTTCAGGGGCTAAAGCCGCCGCTTTATTTTCTGTTGTGGTCTTAGCAAAGCCTTGAGCATAAATTTCATTCAGCATGGCAAGCAATAATAAAACATCGGTTGCTGGACGAATAAAGTGATGCTCGCTGGCAATTTCTGCGGTTTCGGTGCGTCTTGGATCAATGACCACTACCTTGCCATCACGTGCTTTTAAATCTTTTAGTTTCTGACGCATATTCGGCGCGGTCATGATGCTGCCGTTAGACGCTAATGGATTACCACCAATGATCAACATGTACTGAGTACGGTTAACATCTGGCACAGGAATGCGCAGCATGTGACCGAATAAATGCATGCAAACAACATGATGCGGAAGCTGGTCGATTGAGGTGGCTGAGAAACGACTGCGTGTTTTTAGACTGGTTAAAAGGTGCTTTACCGTTAACATGCTACCCATGTTATGCACATTCGGGTTCCCCAGATAAATACCGAGGGCATTTTGACCATACTGTTTCTGTACTGATTGAATACCCGCCGCGACTTTATCGAGGGCTTCTGGCCAGCTGATTTCTTTCCAGCCGTCAGCGGTTCTTTCGATCGGTTGTCGCAAGCGATCTGGGTCTTCGTGTAAATCTTGCAAGGCCGTCGCTTTCGGGCAAATATAGCCTTGCGAAAAAGGATCGTTTTTATCTCCTTTTATCGATATGACTTTTTCACCGTCGTGCTTTACTTCGATACCGCACATCGCTTCGCACAATGTACAGGTTCTAAAATGTGTTTGTACTTCGGCCATTTTTATTCTCTCTTATTTTTTTATCTTTTTAATGTCTGATTTTAATGTCTAACTTTTAATTTATAAGCAGCAATTTATAAGCAGCAATTTATAAGTAGCACGGTTACATCATTACGAACGCTGTCCAAACAAGTTATTAAACAGCGCTTTAAAGTTAATAGTTAAAATTGTAATCGCTTGCTGCTTTGAATAACGCAGTTGGTGACAGCCTAAAATTAACTCATGAACTTGCGCCGCAGCCATATCGACACACAGATTGACATCACTGTTCTCAAAAAACCGGCCAGATAACTGTAGCCCCTGAGTAAATATCGCAGTCCATTCTTGCTGAATTTCTGAGATTAAATTTCCTAAGCCTTTATTTAATCGCTCTTTTTGTTCAACCTTCGGGCTAAAGCGTGGGCGGTCTTCAATCAAGTGTTGAAATAAAGCAATGTTCTGAAAAGCAGAATCAAAAATCAAGGTTAAGCCTTGCTGGCAACGCTGATTAAATTGATCATTATTGAGTGAATCATAATCTTTCAACATGTTGACCCAAGCCATGCGCATGGGGGATAAATAATTATCTTTCAGCTGCTCGCTCAATTCCGCTTCTAACGCATCTAGGCTGTCAAAATGATTATAGAAACTGGGCTGTGCAATGCCCGCCCCCTTCGCGACTTTATTCATACTCATACCCTGAGCACCTTCTTCACTGTAAAGTTGCAACGCACTGCTCAATAGCGCTCGGCGAGTTTTAGCTTTCGCTAGCTCACGCTTTGATTCAACCGGTGCAGCGGCTTCTGCTGGATTCTGGCGTACTGGTCTGTTCATGATTGAATAACTTGCCTGATGTCACATAACGATAATTATTGTTTCGACTATAAGGCTATAGTCATTTAAACTTTAAGTCTATAGTCGAATTGTTCGCCACAAAAAACACACAGGTCGCCATCATGATATCAACGGTTTTCTCTGCTTTTACCTTACCTTGTGGTGCCCAGCTGCCGAATCGCCTAGCCAAAGCAGCGATGGAAGAAAACATGTCCGATGAAGGACAAATACCCGGCCCTGATATATTGCGCCTTTACCAACGCTGGGCTGAAGGTGGCACTGGGCTATTAATTACTGGCAACGTGATGGTCGATGGCCGCGCAATGACCGGCCCTGGTGGCATAGTCCTAGAAAAAGACACTGACCTAGCGCCTTTTAAGGCTTGGGCAAACGCCGCTAAAAAGAACAATAGCCAAGTCTGGATGCAAATTAATCATCCTGGTCGCCAAGTGTATGCCGCGATGGGCGGTGACGTTTTATCTCCGTCTAACATTCCTCTTGATCTGGGTAAGCATTCACACCTGTTTGGCAAACCTAAGGCCATGACCCACAAAGATATTGAGCAACTGATTCAACGCTTTGCCGATACCGCGTTAAGAGCAGAGCAAGCAGGCTTTGATGGTATTCAAATTCATGGCGCCCACGGCTATTTGATTTCACAATTTTTATCGCCATTAACCAACCAGCGCAACGATGACTTTGGTGGCGCCATTGAAAATCGCATGCGTTTATTAATATCGGTTATTAAGGCTGTTCGTGCGCAAGTATCCCCAAGCTTTGCCGTAGCTGTAAAAATCAATTCGGCGGATTTCCAGCGTGGTGGCTTTGACGCTGACGATGCTAAGACGGTTATTTTGGCAATGAATGAACTGGCCGTTGATCTAGTCGAACTTTCGGGTGGCAGCTATGAAAGTCCGGCCATGCAAGGCACAACCGCCGATGGCAGAACACTGCAACGGGAAGCGTATTTTTTAGACTTTGCCAAAGACATTGCTCAAGTAGCGACTATGCCGATTATGACAACCGGTGGCATACGACGCTTAGTTGTTGCTGAAGAAGTATTAACTCACGGTATCGACATGGTAGGCATGGGAACGGCTTTGGCGATGAACCCTTCGTTGCCGAATGACTGGAAAAAAGATGATCAACTCAGTGCCCACGACCCAGTAGTGCGCTGGAAAGATAAAACCCTCAGCTCTATTGCGACCATGGCGGTTATTAAGCGTCAGCTGCAACGCATGGGGAAAGGCAAACAACCGAAACTGAATTCATCACCGATTTTCTCATTAATCCGTGATCGCATTCGATTAAAAAAATTAACCAAACGTTACCAAGACTATTTGGCGCGCTAGATTAGCGAGTTAAGTTAACGGTTCATTTAAAGAACCCCATAAAAAAGCAGAAGTCATCGTATGAATGACTTCTGCTTTTTTATGCCATGAGCGATAACCTAGAGCCTTCTTTAGCTCGCTACTTCTTCTGCAAATTTTTCCACAACATCTTACTCATATTGTCGATAAAGCGTGCGTCTTCTTCGTGCATCGTCGATATGATTTTTTTATTCATTTGCGTTTTATTTTGGCCATAAATCCAACGGTTTTTAGTAAACCCTTGAGCAAATTCTAATACCCCTGCTTGCAACTCATCTTCATTGGCAAAAATGCCTTCTACCACATTATGCTCCAATAATACCTGGGCACCGACTCGCTGGCCTGACATCGCCAAACGGTTAAATAAAGTCTGTGGCACCGCTTTATTAATTAATGGAAACATAGACGGAAAGAAAGGCACCATTACATCGACTTCTGGAAAACAAAAGAAGCCTTTGTCTGATTTCATAAAACGAAAATCACAAGCACAGGCTAATACGGCACCGTTACCATAAGCGTGGCCGTTCAGAGCAGCTATGATCGGCATAGGGAACGTCACTAAGCGTTTTAATAAGCTGGTTACCTCCGTCATGAAAGCCGCGATTATTTCTGGACTATTACTTGGCAGAGACATCCACTCCAAATCAATGCCTAGCGACCAATTTTTATCACTGGCCGAGGTAAGTACAATCGACTTAATCTTTTGATCAGCTTCAATGGTATCAAGGTGTTGGTTAAATTCAGTTAAAAACTCTGGATTGTGACGATTCTCAGCACTATTCATCGCCAATACAGCGCTGCTGCCTTGAATTGTAATCTCTATTAAACGTGTCATCAGACCTTTACCCAGCAATGTTTACAGTGGAAACATAAGTATATAAAAATAAACCTAACTTTTCATAACAATTTTATAATCATTCATGACATATTAAATCTTATTATGATCCTCTTAGCCGCCTGTCCCCCATATAACCTATTGCCCATACAGGCTATAATCACGACTAATTTAAGCCTACAACAGTAAAAGGTCCTCTCATGGTCATGAATACTAAAATATATAAGCAAGTTTATACGTTGGCAGGATGCTTAATGGATTCTGTTGATCGCGAAGATCAAGCTCAGTTTGACCTTGACTATGCCGAGTTGAAGACAATTTGTGAAGAGCATGAAGGTTCGTCGAAAGATCACCCAGTGCAATGGGAAACATTAGCGGATTTTACTGGCGACATTCCATTGTCTATTTCAATTTATGAAAAAGCCTTAGAGAAAGCTGAAGCGATCAATGAAACTGAGTTTTGCTCATCGATTGGGTTTTCAATCGCATCGATGAAGTTAGAGCTGGATGATAAAGCCGGTGCTATTGAGAGTCTAGAAAGAGCCAGACTCGCATGCTTAGAAATTGAAGATAAAGAATTGAAAAGAGAAATTCATGATTTATTAACCGAGCTTAAAAGTGTCGATTAATGAATCGTTATGCGCTCAGCTCAGAAAAATGAGCTGAGAGCATTTGTGCTAGATCTATAGCGCTTATTTCAATTTCTAATCCGCGTTTGCCTGCACTAACAAATACCGTCGTAAAACTTTCTGCCGTGCTTTCAATAAATGTCCGTAAGCGCTTCTTTTGCCCTAATGGGCTGATACCGCCTAACACATATCCCGTCGATCGCTCGACATCCTGTTTATTTGCCATCACCGCTTTCTTTGCTTTAGCCGCTTTGGCTATGTGCTTCATACTCAGCATCGAAGAGACGGGTATCACCGCTACGACCAGCTCTTTATTATCCAACATAACCACCAGCGTTTTAAATACTTGCTCAGCAGCAACACCCATTTTATCAGCCGCTTCTTGGCCATAAGATTCTCCACTACTCACCGCGCCCGCATCGTGGGTATATTCATGGATGATATGATTAACTTTTTTCTTTTTTAGCAGATCAATTGCAGGAGTCATAATCTCTTCGTTCTTTTCAATATGAGACATTCAAATATGAAAAGGGCAGCCTGTGGTCGCATTTTTCACAATTTTTTCTGGGCCTAATCGGCTGTTCTGATAGCCTTCGGGATAGGTTTTATAATACTGACCTAATTTACTACTTTCAAAACTGCACTTTTGCCAAGGATTTATGTATCGCTGCCCAATTTTTCGAACGAACATTATGCCTCTAATAATTTTTTGTACAATAAACAAAGGAGGTTTCTGCCCAGTAGCCGCTAACAGCTCAGGATCGTTTATTAACGTCAGCATCACAGGTCGCACGAAAGGCCTGATCAACGCAGGAAACATTTCTTTCATGCCATTAATCAATCCATCGGTGACCTTTTTATTATCTGGATGATAAACCATGTGCTGACGACGATATTCTTGATACCAAGTAATAAACTCATCACGGCTTTCAGGGATATGCTTTATCTCCATGGCCTTCCCAAGTGATTTAAAAGCTAAATAGCCAGCATATTTCTCTCTATCAGTTAAAGGTCGATAGCCAAACGTTTCCATCCAACGCGCAGGCTCCACAATAAATAGCGCGAGAGTATAAAGATAATCATCATTACTAATGTCATAGTGGCTATGAATCCAGTTCAAGTGTTTTACCATATGTTCGCCCCTCGGGCTTTGCACTGAATCAGCCATACATTCAGTTAAGATCGCTCGAGTATCATCTAAACGCTTTAAACCATTATCTTGATATTGCTTGGTACGCTGTAATAATTTACTAATAGAAGGAATGGCAAAGGTTTGAATCTGAGCCAACTCGCCAGAGATTAAATAATCGAGTGGCGCGTCATGATTGGCTAGGTATTTGATGATAGTTTGATACTGCAATTCGACTTTACCAATCGCTAGTTTTTTTATTTCTTTATTATTTCTAAACCACATAGAATATCTCTGCTAAACAACTAGTTTGTTAAGTTTCGTGTAATTGAGTTGATTTAAACTCACGAGAGCAGTAGCCTCAAATGACAAAATATACAGTTGTCCTTTAATTTACAGAATTCAAATTATGTCGTTAAAAAGTGAAGATCCCCGCATCATCCGCACCAAAGCACTGATAATCCAATCATTGGTAAAACTGACGAAAGAAACCCCTTATAAAAAAATTAAGATTCAAGATATTACTAAAGATGCCGCGCTTGCACGCCAAACCTTCTATCTTCATTACAAATCAAAAGATGCCGTTTTAGTTAATTACATTGATAATGTTTTTGACTCTTTCTACCAAGAAATTGAAGGCCATATCATCGCCTCAGCAGAACCTGGGGATATCATCGCTTGGCATTTATTCAATCAATGGCAGCAGCATGCCGACTTTGCAAAATTAATTATTGCCGCCGATGTTGAGCACCTAGTAATCAAGAGTTTTCGCAATTACATCACACGAGTAATGGGGCTTTATATTCGCAATCACTCCATCCCCATGAACGACCCTGAGGCTCTTGGCTTCATGGTGGATTATTTAGCGGGAGCTTCCTGGATGGTATTACAACGCTGGATCGAAAGTGACTTTCGCTACCCGCTGGATAAATTGGCCAAACTTTATTCCCAAATAAGTCGCCCAGGCCTGTTAAGTGTTATTCATAATGGCGGAGAAATTTAACGACAGCGCCACCTCATCAGGTAAGAAGCTGCCATATTCACCTTGCACACTCATGCCTTTCCACTAATGTTAAAAGAGAACATTAATACTGCAAGGAAGTCGCATGAACCCAAGGGATGTAAAAACCGCCGCCCACGCCCGTGAGCTGGTTGAAAGCCTTAAGCCCTCTCATATAAAGGTCGGTATTTTTGATATCGACGGTATCTTGCGTGGCAAGTACATGTCACGAGACAAGTTCCTCAGCGCTCTCGACAAAGGCTTTGGCTTTTGCGACGTCGTATTAGGCTGGGATATGCGCGATAAGCTTTACGACAATACCCAATATACCGGTTGGCACTCTGGCTACCCCGACGCTCCCGTTCGTATTATTCCTGCCAGTTGCCGCGCTATGCCTCTGGAAAACGACGATTTATTCTTTCTTGCTGAATTTACCGAAGAGGCTGAAAAAATTTGCCCACGCGGACTATTACGCCGAGTATTACAACGAGCAGAAGGCATGGGACTCAAGGCCTTAGCAGGCTTTGAATATGAGTTTTTTGTATTTAACGAAAGTTCAGAATCGATTCGTGAAAAAGCCTATCAAAACCTCAACGCCATGGCCCCGGCTGAATTTGGTTATTCGGTGATTCGCAACAGCGTGCACGACGCCACCTATCACAACATTCTTAAGCTCAGTGAAAAAATGGATTTTCCGTTAGAAGGATTGCACGAAGAAACAGGCCCCGGAGTTTTAGAGGCTGCGATTACCTACGACGAAGCTCTAGAAGCCGCCGACAAGGCTTCTTTATTTAAAACCTTCACCAAGATTGCCATGCAAAAAGAAAACAAGGTGGCAACCTTTATGGCGCGCTGGAATGATGAGTTAGCCGGTCAGAGTGGCCACATTCATCTATCGCTAACCGACCTAGTAGGTAAAGCGCTTTTCCATGATGCTGAGCAGCCTCATGAAATGAGCGAATTGATGCAGCATTTTGTCGCAGGCCAACAGCAACTCATGCCCGAACTGTTAAGTATGATTGCGCCAACGATTAATTCTTATCGTCGTTTAGTTCCCGGCTTCTGGGCACCTACCGATGCCAGTGTCGGGGTGGATAACCGTACTTGCGCTATTCGCATAATTCCTGGAGACGAAAACAGCCATCGTTTGGAATATCGAATCGGTGCCGCCGATGCCAATCCTTATATTATTCTTGCAGCGGTAATCGCCTCGGGTTTATGGGGTATCGAAAACAAAGCCAAGTTACGCCCTATGGTAGAAGGTAATGCGTATCAGCAAACCTTTACGGATGACTTAAAACTGTCTGAAACATTAGAACATTCCGCACAGCGTCTAAAAACCTCCGAAATGGCACGAGACTATTTTGGCAATGAATTTGTTGATCATTTTGTCGCCACCCGTGAATGGGAAGTACGTGAACATCGCAAACATATTTCCCAATGGGAACTCGATCGTTACTTTGAAATCATCTAGGAAATTATAAATTATATGCCCGCAATATATTCCCCAAGCGATGGCACTCTCATAGCAGAGCGACAACTTGCCACTGACATTGAAATTTCTGATGCCTTAGCCAATGCTTACGACGGGCAAAAACATTGGCAACAAACAACATTACGCGAGCGTGCTGCTATTTGCCAAAAAGCCATCGACTGGTTTGGTGATAACCAGCAAGTATTAGCCGAAGAAATTAGTCAGCTCATGGGTCGCCCTATTCAATATGCTAACGGTGAAATCGCGGGTGTGAAAGAACGCGCTGAATACATGATAGAGATAGCTGAAGGTGCTTTACAAGATTCGATAATAAAACCAGAGTCCGCAGACAGCTCTGTTTACAAACGTCTTATACGCCGAATTCCTTTAGGCACAGCCTTTATCATCGCGCCATGGAATTACCCCTATTTAACCGCTGTGAATTCTATTATTCCAGCGTTAATGGCGGGTAATAGTGTTATTTTAAAACACGCTTCGCAAACACTTTTATGCGCTGAGCAATTCGACAAAGCCTTTAAAGCCGCAGGTTTACCCGCCGGTGTTTTTCAATACTTACATCTAAACCATGCACAAACATTAGCGGCAATTCAGAGCGATGATATTCATTTTGTTAGTTTTACTGGCTCGGTCTCCGCAGGCAAGATTATTGAACAGACCTTAGCAGGCAGTTTCAAACCCTTAGCACTAGAATTAGGCGGTAAAGATCCTGCGTATGTGCGCGCCGATGCGGATGTCGCTACTAGCATTGAGTGCTTGGTCGATGGCGCTTTTTTTAACAGTGGCCAAAGTTGCTGTGGCATTGAAAGAATCTATGTGGCTGAAGAAATTTTTTCAAACTTTGTCGAAGGATTTGTTAAACAAACTAAAAAATTAATGCTAGGCCACGCATTGGACCCTACCACTAGCTTAGGGCCCATGATTAATCAGCACGCCGTTGTACATGCAGAGCAACAATTAAAAGACGCATTAGCAACCGGGGCAATAGCGCATATTGATGCACAAGATTTCCCGCTGGATAAAACGCTAATGCAGCAAGGCAATTACCTTATGCCACAAGTGCTCACCCACGTTAAGCAAGATATGGAGATTATGCAGGAAGAAAGTTTCGCCCCTATTATTGGCATAATGTCCGTGAGCAGCGATGCCGACGCGATGCGCCATATCAATGACTCAGCCTTTGGTTTAACCGCGTCTATTTGGACCCAAGATGAAGATAGCTTTATGAAGCTGAGTGCTGATATAGAAGCGGGAACTGTTTTTATGAACCGTTGTGATTATTTAGATCCGAGCCTTCCTTGGAGTGGCATCAAAGGCTCTGGCCGTGGTTGTTCATTATCTCACCTCGCGTATCAACAATTAACTCGGCCGCAATCCATTCATATTAAACGGCTGCCATAAAGCCCATATATAAAGAGAAGCCTGCTATGTCTGATTGGAACTACCCTACCGCGATTAAATTTGGCAATGGCCGCATCAAAGAATTACCCACTTTATGCCTAGAATTAGGTATGCAGTCACCGCTAATCATTACTGACCCTGGACTCATAAATTTCCCGTTCTTTAAAAACATACAACACATGCTGCCAAAGGCTGGTGTATTTTATGACATTAAAGCCAACCCAAACGGAAAAAATATTAGCGACGGTGTCGCCGCATTTAAACAAGATAAACACGATGGTATTATTGCCATTGGCGGAGGCAGTGCTTTAGACGCAGGTAAAGCCATTGCGCTGATGGCTTGGCAAACAAAATCGATTTGGCAGTTTGAAGATTGTGGCGATAATTGGAAACAGGTCGATAGTGCAAAGATTCTACCCTGCATTGCCATTCCAACAACCGCGGGCACAGGTTCCGAAGTCGGCCGTGCGTCGGTGATTGTGGATGAAGATAGCCACAGCAAAAAGATTATTTTTCATCCCCTAATGTTGCCCAAGCAAGTCATTCTTGATCCTGAATTGAGCCAAGACTTACCCGCTCATTTAACCGCGGCCACTGGCCTAGATGCTTTTGTGCATTGCTTTGAAGCGTTTTGCGCGCCAAGTTATCACCCAATGGCGGAAGGCATAGCACTACAAGGTATGAAGTTAATTAAGCAATGGCTGCCCGAGGCCTATCGTAATGGCAAAAATTTAGACGCCCGTGGACATATGCTGACGGCCTCTATGATGGGCGCAACAGCATTTCAAAAAGGCTTAGGGGCCTGTCATGCACTGGCTCATCCATTAGGGGCTTTATACGATAAGCATCACGGTTTATTAAATGCGATACTGCTGCCTTATGTTGTGCAGGCCAACTGTGAGGCTATAGAAGATAAACTCACCATACTTTGTCAATTTTTGAGCATAGAAAAACAGCCTGCAGAATCCTGTTATTGTACGGCTTTTTTACGTTGGTTAATCACCTTACGCAGTGAACTGGGTATTCCACATACCTTGGCTGAAATAGGCATTGAAAGTAATGACTCTACTTCTAAAAAATATGCGATTGCAGAACTGGCCTTAGCCGACCCTTCTGCCTCGGGCAATCCTATTGCACTCACTGCTGATCAATATCAACAGATTTTAGACAATGCGATTGCGGGCGAACTGCATAAAAGTAATTAACAAATTAAAAAGTGCTATTGATAAAGGAAAGATGACAGCTTAAACATTATTCGGTAGCTTAGACCTCATAAACGATCTCAAAAATTATAACTAAAACGAGCGTCACATGAGCTATCAATCTGTATTTCGTCAAGATACCTTTCAACAACAAACCATCATAATCACCGGTGGTGGCTCGGGCATTGGCCGCTGCACCGCTCACGAACTCGCATCATTAGGTGCTCAGGTCATTCTCGTTGGTCGTAGCCAAGATAAACTCGATAGTATTGTTGCAGAAATTAAACAAGACGGTGGCCTTGCTGACCGCTTTGCATTTGATATTCGCGACGAACAAGCCGTGACTGAAAACATCCGTGCGATTGTGGAAAAATATGGCAGCATACAAGGCTTAGTTAATAACGCGGGTGGACAATTTCCCGCGCCATTAGAGGCCATCAGCCAAAATGGTTTTGAAACCGTCGTTAGAACCAATCTAGTCGGTGGTTTTCTCGTCGCTCGTGAAGTTTTTAAACAAAGCATGAAGCAAGCTGGCGGGGCAATTGTGAACATTACCGCTGATAATTTTGGCGGTATGCCGATGATGGGACACTCAGGGGCAGCACGCGCGGGAATGGCTAACTTCACAGAAACCGCCGCGATTGAATGGGGAGCGCATAACGTTCGTATCAATGCCGTCGCGCCGGGTTATATTGCTTCTAGCGGTATGGATACCTACGATCAAAGCGTTATTAAAGGCATTATGCAAAAAGCCAAAGATGGCACGCCGCTGCAACGCATAGGCAACGAAGCGGAAGTCAGTTCAGCGATTGTATTTTTATTAAGCTCTGCGGCTTCTTTTATTACCGGGGTGAATTTACGCGTGGATGGTGGCGCGGCACAAACATTATGTTTATGGCCGCTAAAAAATGAAACACCGCAACAAAAAGAAGCGGCATTTAATGGCTTTCACCGCGCGACCATACCCGATGTTATTAAAGATCTGCTGTGATTAAAGAACGGCTGTCGCTTAAAGTTAAATGAAGATTTTAGCGAAACTCGCTATATAGCTGTCGAAACCTGGCGAGTTTCGTTTCATTTTTATCGACGAATATTTGCAGCTTTGCAGGCATACTTTCTGGCCAATCTAAACCATAACCTTGCGGCATAATTAACGGCGCTAACAACGCCGCGGCTGATAAATCAGCACGACTAAACTGATCGCCAACTAAAAAGTTTCGTTGTTTGTATTCTTCATGCAGGGTATCGATAGCCTGCTGAATTTTCACTTCTGACTTATTTGCACCCGCTTCGTCAATCACCATTACTTTTCGCATGATAGGTTCAAGCTTAGAGAAGAATAGTTTGAAAAAAAGCGGTCCCCACCAAGGGCCACCTTGAGTAAAGAAAGGAATAACCGTTTTAGGTTCCGCTAATAAATAATGGTAACCAAAACGGCGAACGTGCACGCCAATTTCGACATCGCAGTACTTCTCCCACTCAAGGGCTTTTTCTAATAACTCAGGGTCTTTAGGAGATAAAGATTTATCAGGATACTTTTCATCAAGATAATTCAAAATAACATGAGAGTTTTGAACTTGTTCCCCTTCGTCTATCAATATAGGCACGTAGCTTTTGGTCGCCATTTTTTTGGTAGTGCGTAAATGCAATCCAGGCAGTAAATTTTTAAGCTTATAATCAAGCCTTTTATAATCCATCGCCCAGCGCACTTTTTCACAATAGTGTGAAATTGGAAATTGATACAATACTCGACTCATGACCTACTCACTTTTTATTATTTTCTGCGTTCATATAATAACTGCAGCGAACCTTAAGATTGAAGGCGCTGTTTATTCCAGTCGTTAAGCTGTTCACTGGTCAAAAAGCTCCAAGCGATTAAGCGACTTACTTTTTGCCCTTGACTCATACTAACAACTTTTACTTGCTTAGCGCCGATTTGATTCAATAGTTTTTTTAACGGCTTTACGTTTTCACTTTTAGAAACCAAGCTGGTAAACCACATCACTTGTTCAGAAAATTTTTGGCTTTCGTTAATCATGCGCTTTAGAAATGCTAGCTCACCACCCTCGCACCATAACTCTGCTTTTTGACCACCGAAGTTTCGACCTTCAACAATAGCCTGTGAACCATTATATTTAACTTTATGGCGATTTAAATTATGTGTTTTACGCTCGGTCACTGCATTAGCTTCTGCTAGAGATGCGTGAAATGGAGGATTACATAAGGTCAGATCAAATAAATCATGGGGGCCAATAATTCCAGTGAATATGGACTTCTGATTTTTTTGTTGCAGTACTTTAATTTTATTCTTCAGTACCGCATTCGAGTCGACGATTAGATTGGCAGCACTCACGGCAACAGGATCGATATCACTGGCGACAAATTTCCAACCATAACTGCGACTGCCAATGATGGGGTAAATACAATTAGCCCCAGTCCCGATATCCAATACTTTGGCATTGGTCTTTTTGCCGGTAAGCAAGTCTGCTGCATAATGAATATAATCAGCACGCCCAGGAATGGGTGGGCACAGATAACCATTTGGAATGTTCCAATGCTGTACTTGGTAATGCTGGGCTAACAAAGCCTGATTCAATAAACGCACGGCATCTTCATTGGCAAAGTTTACCGTCTGCTCACCTTTTGGATTGAGCTTAAGATGAGACTTCAACTCAGGACATACTGCGGTTAAGACGTTTAAGTCGTATCGACCTTGATGAGGATTTCTTGGGTGCAGTTGAGAAGGTGAGTTTTTCACAGCAGGTCACTTGGCATATCGAGAATAAGCCAGCATTTTACCTCATTTTAGCGAATACAACCCCCATGATAATCAGTTAAATTATTTCATAGACACAAAAAAGCCGCTCAGTATGACCATTGATAGGACATACGGAGCGGCTTCTTAAAAGAACAGCCTAGTGCTGGTGACCGCCTTCGCCGTGTACATGGCCATGAGCCATTTCTTCGTCAGAAGCATCACGAACGGCTTCAACCGTTACGTCGAACGTCAAAGCTTTACCCGCTAATGGGTGATTGCCATCAACTGTAACCATATCGCCTTCGATACCAGTAACGATTAGGTTCATTGGACCTTGCTCAGTTTCTGCTGTGAAAGCCATACCTGTTTCTATCTCGTCAACGCCTTCAAACGCTGCCATAGGCACTTCTTGAACGCCTTCAGGATTGTATTCGCCGTAGGCTTTAGCAGGCTCTACAGTCGTTTTAACAACGTCGCCAACACTTTTGCCGATCAATGCTTCTTCAAGACCTTGAATTACATTCTGTGCGCCTACCAAAAATACTAATGGCTCGCCGCCTTCAGAACTATCGATGATTTGGCCTTCTTCGTCTAATACAGTGTATTGAATGCTTGCTACTTTGTTTGCTGCGATAGTCATGTGACGGATCCCAATAATAAGTGTGAATAATTTAGCCCGTTATTGTATGAGAACTGGCTATAGATTAATAGGGTGGAATTAACCCCAGCGCCATGAATTACTAACCATTATTCAATTACGACAGGTTAATAACGATGACTTGCAAATTTCCCCCCTTCTAACCAAGCATTGAAATTACGACTCGCACTCTCGATGCCACCGGGGTAGTTGTTACTGAATAACTGCTCTGCTGTGGCTTTATTACATGGATTTTGACCATAAAAAGCAAAGCTGCGCTTTAGCCACTCACGGCCAGCTTGGTGATCGAGTAAAAAGTAGATGCTAGCCACGGCTTGTAAATAATTCTTCTTCTGATCAGCACCATAAAAATCTTTACGCTCGGCATTCGCTAACTGTTTCATACTGGCCCCTTGCAAGCGGCTATACTTACCGACTCTAGGCTGCGCTACCGCCGCATTCATTTGCCAGCTAAAGCTTTCCATATATTCCGCTAAGCCTTCGTTCATCCACACAGGTACTGGCCCCAACATTCCCGTCAGTATGGCGTGGGTCATTTCGTGACGAGCAATCGCCATCGTCTGTTTAATATTAGGATAACGCGGTAAATAGATGCTGTTATTGGCCCAACTGTAATAAGCCCCCCATTGCGCATTGGCTTGCTGCTTTTCTCGTTGAGCTTCGAAGTCTTTCACATTTTTGAATAAGATAATTTTGAGATTAATCTGGCGCTGATAGATTTTGGGCACATAATAACTTAATACTTTATGCACGAGCTTGCCCTGCTTTTTTATTTCACTTTCTATCAAGCTATCTCCAGCCCAGTTTGGATATTCAATGGAGAGTTTTACTGCTTGCTGAAGGGCTTCATACTGTTTCGTTAGATCTTCAGTTTCGTATTCATCTGCAGCATTGGGCTTTTCACCAAAATGAGTGCGACCATTTTCATCGACCCATTTGTAGATTTTCTGTTTATTTATATTATCAAGACCTTGAGTTCTCGGCTTTCGACAGAGCATTTTGGCCGCGTAATGCTGGCCTGTGCTTTGCCAATCAAAAGGTTGATCTTCTAGCGGCACCTCACTATTTTCTTCGTTACGCTTTTCATATTCTGACTGAGATTGAAATTTTTCGCGCTTTAACTGTTGCTCAGCTTCATGTTCTTGCTGAATCTCTTCTAGCGCTCGGTCGTGATCTTGTAAGCGTAACTCATAGAGCTGTGATAATAGAGGGTAATAAGGATCGAGCTGAAGCTCTCTTGCTAGGTCATCGCGACCTAACTTTTCTAACAGTTGCTGGCGCTGAAACGGCTCACAGCTAAACCAGACAACTTCGGTTAAAAGTAGGAATAGTACTAGCATAAAGAGGATGCGAGAGAGGCTTTTCATTTTTCTATTCCACGTATTTTTTAATTTGACATAGCGCTATAAACGCTTAAGCCTCTGACAACCAAGGCCCTGCAATCGTTTTATCTAACTTTCTTTCTTTTTTATCGGCGCTAAAATAAATTGTCACGTATTTTTTTTCATCACGCACAACACGGCCTTTACCAAGTTTGCCATGTACTAACCATTGGCCTTTTTGGTATTCAGCATCATCATCTTCTAGCTCATATTTTTTCGCGGTGCTTAGCCCGCTACTCACAGGATGACTATCGCGCTTGAGCTTTAGTTTAATCGGCAATTCAAACTGGATTTTATCGCTATAGCGCTCTATCAAACTCTGGCTTTTTTTAATTTGAATGGCTTCCAGTTCTTGTGGCTCGCTTAGCACTTCACCCTGCTCAATTAATTCACCAACGTGTTGGCACAAAGCAAAGTCTGCCTCACGCAGAAATTTACTTGGCCAGTCTTTGGTTTGTTGAGTTTCTGCTTGTGTTTTCTGAACTTTTTCTTGCTGACTATTCCAAGCAGGTGGTGCAATTAGATACAAGTCTTCTTTTGCCCGAGTCATGGCGACATAAAATAAACGACGCTCACTTTCTTCGCTGCTTTTGGTCGTAAAAGTGCCTTCCGCTTCATACGGATAATAACGGGCAGACAATGCCGGAATAATAACCACTGGCCATTCTAGGCCTTTGGCCTTATGAATAGAGGTAATTCTTACACCTGTGTTTTGTTTATTCTGGTGGCGTTGTTTTAGCTCTTGTAGATAGGCGTATATCTGATTGGCTGGTTTATTACTCACCCGCAAAAAACTAACAAACGCTTTAATGGTTTCGCTGCGATCTTCTATTTGTTGAGCAGAGAAAGCTGAGTCTTTAATGCCTTCATATAAATCGGTAGCATTAATATACTGCTGGGCGAGTTGCCAAGCTTTTAACTCGCGAACTTTAGTATGACTTAATTTTTCTTCACTCTGTTCAGCAACATTCGCAATTGAAGCCATTTCCGCCGCTTCAATGACTTGCCCTCTATCTTCTAATTGCTGGCGCTGCCATTTAGAAATATCTTGAGGGATTGCATCCCATAAGGCTTGGCTTAGGTCACTATCGTGCTGACTGATGTTTTCAGCCATGTCCTCCAGCAATGCGCGTTTAATTTTTGGAAATGGCTGAGTTAATAGCGTTAACCAAGCGGCTTTGCGTTGGCGACGATTACGCTGCTTGAAATTATCACTGGCGATTTCAAATAAGATCCAAAATACTTCTAATTCAAATCGATCGAGAACGGTTTGCGAATGGTCTAGCTGATACGGCATATCCGCTTGTAATAACGCGAGTTCAATCGGTGCGCTAATACCCCACAGTCGATTCAAAATCGCGACATCTTCTAATGGTCGCTTTTGTGCTAGCTGATTTAATAAGGTTAATACTTGCTGACTGTAGTCGCTATTATGCTGCAGATGTATTCGGGTATTCGGCGTTGATGGATGGGATAAGCACAGTACATCTTCGCGATCTTGGTTTTCACCAATCACATGATTCGCTAATAAAGACAGTTTATGGCCGTAGCGAAAGGTATGAGGGAGTTGATAGCT
>JBLGBO010000018.1:0-77723 GCA_047616865.1 Oleispira sp. | reverse complement strand
AAGGTTTTCGGCGAGCAAGGGATTATGGATTTCTGCATGGTAATTCTAAAAAGCTACTCACACTCATTCAGATAGTGCTGAAAGCAATGGTGCCGGCAAACGTTGAAACTAAAAGGCCACAATTTATCTGTAAATGCTGCTGCTCACCAATGAACATTGTTGGTTTCAGTAAAAAGAAACGACCGGAATTAAACGCAGGCTAACGAACTCACTTACACGGTGAGCTATTCATTAGAAAATGGAGGGGTTCAGTTTAATGATTAGCTGGATTTAAAAATTATCGCCAAAATTGGCGAGGCCTACTGACACCTATCAAAAATAGAGATGATGAATTTCATCTTTATTCACTTCAGTTTAGAAATAGATAAATACTCTATATAGAAGAGCAACGAGCCTGATTTACCGGGCTCGTTCAACAATAGGATAGGTCGCGGCTTCGCGCGACTTATCCTTATTCGTTATGTGCTTATGCCAGAAATTACTGCTGACTTCAAATCGTAATATTTTGGAATCAATTTTATAATACGATAGCTTGATCCTCGTGTTTCAATACATAGCTCAATTTGACCGAAAGCATTTTTTGCATCTTTAGTTGTAGATTCTCGAATTCCTGTAATATCGTCCCATAAAATTGTTTTTGACCTATTAAAGTAATAAATAAATTTTATTCCTTCTTGTGAAATAGAAAATTTATTAGGTTCTTTAAAGGTAGCCATTAACCAGATTCCAAAATGCAAAAGAAGTGCGGCAGCCCAAAGATTTGCACAGACTTCAAAATCAAAACTCTTCGCTGTAAATAAAGCCAAAATAGTAAATGCGCAGCCAAAGAATATGGCAGAAATTATATATCTGCATTTCCATCCGTTTCCGTATTCAAATTCACTTGAAATCATAATTTCACATAACGCCGAATTGCGCGGCAGCTTTAGCTGTCCGCCCGAATGTTTTGTTGTGCGAAAGACCAAAGGCGTTTTTTGGGAATATCAACTTAGCGCCTATTCTTTTTCTTTCGCAATTAGAACCTATTTTACAAGTTAACTCTGGTTTCGTAAGCAACACGAACAAAACCCAAGCTTAGAATATTAAATAGATCCACTTTATAATTCTTTTAGCGCACAACGTTAGCATAAAGGGCGCGCGCTTTTGCGCGTCCTAGCCCACATGTTTTCGTGGGCGATCTTTAATGCTTTTGTTAGGCCTTTAATAACAGTGAAGCTGAATATACAATTAATATCATACCACCTAAAAAAGCTGTAAAACCTAATATTCCTAAGCTCCATCCTAGCTTATTACTCAACCCCCTCTTACGTGGATTATATTCACTAGCAGTGCTATTACTGCGAATATATGATTGGGCAATGAGATGAAATTTTAGGCTAAGCATGAACATAATCGACGCCAATAAAAAATACCAAGAGAGCTCAATAGAACAAACTATATTTTCAGAAAGTGCCTTGGTCTCTTTTACTTTTAAAATTGTAGATACCGATAAGGTCAATGCGCCGCCGCCGATGAGGAAAATCGCATTAGACATCGAATCAACACGAGCTCTAATTTCTTTCCAATCATCATAGTTTACTTCATTAGTAGTCATATTTTTGCCTAACAGTGGTTTATACGACAGCATGTCGCATAAACCCTTATATCTGGAAGAGGCGAACGAAGAGAATTTTTCATTGAAATCATGCACCTATCCCTGTTAATAATTTCGACAACAGTATATTCACCTGTCGCTTTTGTCAATTTGATATCAAATCAAGATCGATGTCGCTTAAACAGGTATATATTTAACTCAGCCATTTTTCTTATATTTTTCAATGGCTTAATAATTTGTTCTAGAAAGTGATATGCGAACGAACCTCTCCTTTCGAAAGGCTCGTTATTAGGAATAGATCAATATCAAGACAGGCGCTGTTTAAAGTCCTGATAACCAAACTGCTTCACTACCGTCACTTCATCGGTTTCAGAATTCCACAATGCCAACGACGGTAACCCGATACCATTAAAGGTAGATGTTTTTACCATGGTGTAATGGCTCATATCGTCAAACATTAAACGCTGGCCAATTTCTAAAGGCTGATCAAAACTGTAATCACCCATTACATCTCCGGCTAAGCAAGTTTGACCACCTAAACGGTACGTGAACGCTTTCTCGTCTTTTTCACCAGCACTGGTTTGTGAGATTGAATGTAGGTCAAAAATTTCTGCGCGATACGGCATTTCTAAGGTATCAGGCATGTGGCAGGTTGCACTGGTATCTAAAATAGCCAGATCCATTTGGTTATAACCAAGGTCTAATACTTCGCTAACCAAGACACCGGTATGAATCGCAATCGCTTCACCAGGTTCTAAATAGACTTGTACATCGTACTTTTCTTGGAAGGCTTTTATACGTGCGATTAATTTATCTACATTATAATCTGAGTGCGTTATGTGGTGACCACCACCAAAGTTTACCCATTGCATTTTATGCAGGTAGTCGCCAAATTTTTCTTCGACTGCGGTTAGTGTTCTATCTAACGGTTCAAATAATTGTTCACACAAGGTGTGGAAGTGCAGACCATTAATTCCGGCAGCGACTAGATCATCAGGAGTGGGGACATTCTGCATAAACGTATCGTACGGAATACCTAAACGCGAGCCTGCGGCGCAAGGGTCGTAAATTTCAGCAGCACCTTCTGAATGCATTGGATTAATGCGTAAGCCAAAATCAATGACTTCGCCTTTCTCTAAACGATCTGACTTAGCTTGTTGAATTAATGGCTGAAAACGCTGCCATTGATTAAACGAATTGAAAACGATGTGATCACTAAAGGTTAATAATTCTTTCAAGTCTGATTCAGTAAAAGCAGCTGAGAACACATGCATTTCTTTGTGTTCTGCGCCTTTTTTATTACCACCAAACTCTTCGAATCCTAATAGCGCTTCATGCAAGCCACTGGAACAGGTACCACTTAAATATTGAGTGATAAGCGGCGCAAGGCTGAACATGGAAAAGGCTTTTAAGGCCAAAAGAACTTTAGCACCGGATTCTTGCTGAACACGGTTTAGAATTTTTAGATTGTTCTCTACCGCAACTTCATCCACGACAAAACACGGGCTAGGCACACGAGAAGGATCAAAATTGAAAAAGGTTTTGCTGTTAATACTCACGGCATTCTCTTTAATAAGCAGTAATCAATGTTTTGAATCTTAGAAGAAGTTAGCTTTCGCGGCTCAGTGAGCGACTAGCAAAGGATGGCTAGGCCGGCACATGCTTCATGGACGAATAATAGAAGTAACTCATTCATGAAGCAGACACGATATACCTAATGGCGATCGAACAGCGAAAGCGGTTAAGAAACCAAAATTCAGTCCCTAACCACATCCACCCTTGATCTTCTATCGTTTAAAAAAAGAGTTAGACCAAGTCAAACCCTGGTTCTTCGATCACTTGGAACGGTAAACCATGCTTGTTCATATCTTCCATAAATGGATCAGGATCCATCTGTTCAATATTGAATACGCCGGCTCCCTTCCAGGTACCTTCAACCATCAGCTTAGCGCCGATCATCGCAGGAACACCTGTGGTATAAGAAATCGCCTGTGATTGAACTTCTTTATAACAATCTTGGTGATCTTTAATGTTATAAACGTAAACCGTCTTCTCTTTACCATCTTTAATGCCACGAACAACACAACCAATGCAGGTTTTGCCATGGGTACGAGGGCCCAACGTTGATGGGTCTGGCAATAGCGCTTTCAACAACTGAATCGGCACAATCTGCTGGCCATTAAAGTCGATGGGCTCAATGCCTGTCATGCCAACATTTTGTAATACTTCCAAATGCTTCAAGTAGCTTTCACCAAAGCTCATCCAAAACTGAGCGCGCTTAAGCGTTGGATAATTTTTAGTTAACGACTCTAATTCTTCGTGGTACATACGATAAATATTGAAATCACCAACACCGTCAGGGCAAGTAAACGCTTGCTTAGTCGACATTGCAGGGGTTTCAACAAATTCACCGTTTTCCCAGTGACGACATTCCGCAGTCACTTCACGAATGTTGATCTCAGGGTTGAAGTTAGTCGCAAACGGATAGCCATGATCGCCGCCGTTTACATCGATGATGTCTAAATAATGAATCTCATCAAAGTAATGCTTAGCCGCATACGCAGTGAACATATTGGTCGCACCCGGATCAAAGCCCGAACCCAATAACGCCATCAAGCCTGCTTTTTCAAACTTTTCTTGATACGCCCACTGCCAGTGATACTCAAATTTAGCGGTATCTAATGGCTCGTAGTTAGCCGTATCCATATAGTGAACGCCTGCTTCTAAACACGCATCCATAATGGTTAAATCTTGATATGGCAATGCAACGTTGATTACCATAAACGGCTTTTCAACGTTCAATAACGCAACTAATTCAGGCACATTATCTGCGTCTACTTGAGCCGTGCTAATATCACGATTTTGTGTTTCTTTAATCTGCTTTGCGATCGCAATACACTTAGATTCTGTACGGCTTGCCAATACGATTTCGGAAAAAACCTGCGGTAACTGAGCACACTTATGCGCCACTACTTGGCCAACACCACCGGCACCAATTATCATCACTTTTTTCATGTTTAAATCAACCTTTCCAAAGTATTTATATTCATACTTATTGTACGTCTATTAGCTTAGCTGAAGCGATCAAATTAGCGCTTAAAATAGGCAAATAATAGAGCCATTTAAAAATGCGAATCATACTCGCATTATTCATTATCAGAAATAGAAAAAGACGTGAAAGTGATTATTTTCCTGCCAAAGTTTGAACATCACCCAGCAATAAAAATGAACATTTGTATATAATACAAACAATACTCTCTCGAATTAATCATAGATCTGAACTAATTGTCATCTTTTCTCATTTATGTGTCATCCCACACACTCAATAAGAATGATTATCATTACATACTATCTTAGCCATTAAATCTACACAAGCATCTGTCAGTTAACAACACCATGAAGTGCAAGAAAGCTGGGGAATCATGCTAGAAAATACACATTTATTTTTATCACTTGAATGATTAAATGAAGTACTACTTTTGAAGGATTCAGGTCAGCTTATCTTGAACGAGGTTTAAGAGGATGCAACGAAGAGATTATGGTTGTTGAATTTCTACATTTAGCGTCAGCTAAAAAGGAAGAATAAATATAATAGAATATTCATTCTTCCTTCAAAAAATCAGATTATCATTCCCCGATGTGAAATCACAACCTTACTCGTCACGCTCGTAATAGGTATAACCGTGCATACTTGCGTTATAGGTTTTCAACATGTGTTGACGTTCACGCGCAGTGATACGCCCTTCTTTTACGGCTCGCTCAGCGGTATTTCTATAGCGTAGCGCCATTTCTTTTGGCTGGTATTCTACATAACTTAAAACATCAGCAATGGTATCGCCATGAATTTCTTTAACAAAATCAAACGTCGAATCGTCATTCAAACGAACGCTTACCACATTGGTATCGCCAAAAAGATTGTGTAAATCTCCTAACGTTTCTTGATAAGCACCGACCAAGAATACACCCACATAATATTCTTCACCGTCTTTCATTTCATGCATCGGTAACGTGTTTGATACATCGTTCTGACCAATGAACTTGTCAATTTTTCCATCACAATCACAGGTAATATCAGCAATGATGGCATTACGCGTAGGCTCTTCGTCTAAGCGATGAATCGGCATAATTGGAAACAGCTGATCAATTGCCCAAATGTCAGGTAACGACTGAAACAGGCTAAAGTTTCCATAATAAATATCTGCCAGCGATTCTTTTAAACCTTCAAGATCACTAGGAATATGTTCCATCAACTCTAAGCTTTTATTAATCTGCTGCAAAATTTCTAAAAATAAATTTTCAGCTGCAGATCGTGTACGTAAATCAACCTGACCACGCTTAAACAACTCACGAATTTCATCACGATAAAAGTGTGCATCGTTATAACATTCTTGGGCTTTTTGAAGAGTTAAGCAGGTTAAAACTTCGCGCATATCTTGTAATAGTTGATGCTCATCTTCTCCAATTGTCGGTAGTTCAATTGGTTCAAACTTTGTTACATCTAAAATATTAAAAATAAGTATCGATGAATAAGCAACCGTTGCGCGACCCGATTCAGTGACGATCGTTGGATGCTTAATTTGATATTCATCTAACGTATTTTTAAGTGTATCGACGATGTCAGTACAATATTCTTCAAGACTATAGTTACGACTTTGTGAATCGTTCGATTGGGCACCGGTATAATCGACCGCCAAACCACCACCAAAATCGATATAACTTAACGCCGCACCTTCACCACATAGGTCAGCATAATAACGACATGCTTCTACGACACCACCACGAATTTCGCGAATATTAGGAATCTGTGAACCTAGGTGGCAATGCAATAACTGCAAGCAATGCAGCATGTCGGCTTCTTTCAAGCGATCAACAAGTTGAATCAACTGACTGGTTGAAAGACCAAATACACTGCGATCACCGGAAGTTGAGTTCCAATGTCCACTGACCTTAGAGGTCATTTTAACGCGCACACCAATAAGCGGCTCAATGTTCAGCTGCTTACTACGCTCAATAATAATCGGTAATTCAGCCGGTGTTTCAATAACAAAGAAACATAAGAAACCTAACTTTACCGCTTGTAAGCCCAGCTCAACAAACTCTTGGTCTTTATAGCCGTTACAAATAATTAAGCTACCAGGCTCTGTTAAGGTTGAAAGTGCCGCAATCATTTCTGGCTTGCTGCCAACTTCTAAACCATGCTTGAAACGTTTACCAAAATCAGCTATTTCTTCCACAACCTGTGCTTGCTGATTCACCTTAATCGGATAAACACCACGATACGGCGCTTGGTAGTCTAGCTTTTTAATTGCATCACCGAAGGCCGTATTTAGACGATAAATTTGAGCATCTAGAATATTTTCGATGCGCAACAATACCGGCATCTGCAAATCACGCTCAGCCATACCTTGGACGATATCCATAAGAGGTACTTTTGTATTGAGCGTTTGAGCCGTTACAAAACCTTGATCCGATAGACCAAAGTAGTCATTGCCCCAGCGATCAATGCCATATAATTCAGCAGATTGCTCAGCACTCCAAGAAGATTCAGAAGGTTTACGATTCAATAGTAGGCTCCAACAAGAACAGTATCAGAAAGCGAATGGTTATAGCTTCAAATTGAGGCTATTTAAACGCATCTCAAGATTTAAAAGATGCGGGATTTTGCCTGACTAAAGCGCTGAAATCTAGGGAAATCAGTACTTCATTACAAATAAGCACAAGTACTAATTGAGGCAACTCACATCTCAATTAGTACTCTTCGATACGGCCTATAAATACACGGTTTATAGACAGCGGCTTGGCACGATTTATAAAAATATAATCGTTCCTAACCCTAAGAAAATGGCAAAGCCAATGACATCCGTTACTGTGGTTAATACCACTGCAGAGGCAACAGCAGGATCCACATTCATTTTTTCTAAAATGAAGGGAATATAAGTACCTGATGCTGCGGCCGCAAAACTGTTAACCACAATCGCACATAAAATAATAAGTCCCAACGGAATAGAATCAAACCAATAGGAAACTACTATCGCAATAAGTGCACCGATTAAAATACCGTTAAGCAACGCGATTTTCATTTCTTTGCGATATAACAGTTTGATGTTAGCGCTTGTGACACGCTTTAGTGCCAAGCCTCTCACCGTAACAGCCAGAGTTTGGCTGCCTGCAATACCGCCCATACTAGCCACCACTGGCATCAATATCGCCAGTGCAACAACTTGCTGTATAGCACCTTCAAAGAAACCAATAACCCAAGATGCTAAAAACGCTGTGCCTAGATTAATACATAACCATAAACCACGACCACGCATAGCAACATTAACAGGACCAAATAAATCTTCGTCTTGTACCGGCGCTTCACTAATCGTATTGTTGGTTAAACTTGTTTGCACTTCGTGCAAGATAACCGAGATAGAAATAGCCGCAGTGACCTTGCCATCTTCAACCACGGGTAAATAATCCATACCTTCTTCGAACTGACACGTCGTAGCGATCACGTTTACGCGAGAGTCATGTTCAACACTTTGTACTGGTCGTGCAACCTCATCAACGAGATCATTTTCATCGTTATTAAACAGCGCCGCAATAGGAATATAACCCAATAGCGTACGCTCGCTATCAACCATAAATACGGCTGAAATGAAGTCTTTTCGTTTTAAGCGATCAATCACCGAAGCAATCGAAATGCCTTTTCTTACCCGTAAAATATTACGATGTGCAAAACGCCCAACTTGATCATCGGAATAAGTTAACCCGTGCTGAAATTCAAGGGTCGATTTCTCATCTTGATCAAGCATGATCGCATCGATCATAGACTTAGGTAGTTTTTCCGCTAATAATAAAACTTCAGCAGGTACGGCCCCTTTTTGTAGCTTTAACCGCTCTTCAGCAGGCAGAGAACGAATTAAATTCTTACTCGTCTCTGCTTGCAGGTATCCTATCAATGACCACCAATTATGAGGATCAATGCAATACCATATATTTAATCTGATCTCTGCAGGCAAAGACTCTATCAATTGTACTTGTTGGAATATGGTCAGTTTTTTTACAGTATCTAAATATTCTTCAGATTGCTTACTCAGCAATATTTGCGATACAAGTTCTTCCATATTGACATCTAATACAACGTCTTCAACCTTCATCATCATGACTATCTACGTCCCTTCAGAAACTAAAAATGTTTGAGAAGGATCAACCAAAAAATCCTTTCCCATTCCTTCTCGACCTAGCAACATTAAATAACTCATATCTGAGCGATTCGTTAAGGTTATTTCAATTTCTTTTTCTACAGTATGCATCACTAACTGTGTCTTAATAATCAAACGCTGCTCTATGGCACCATTTGAAGATTTAATACGACGTACATCACTCACCGGTGCCCAACAAGCGGTCACCACATCAACATCATATATATCTGGGTGTAGTGTGAAGCTAACGCCTAAGCGCCCACCACGCCTTTCTCTTTTAATATCATCAACATGTAGTGACGATGTTTTTGCCCCAGTATCAATTCTAATTTGTAAATCAGAAATATTTAATTCAGGCAAACTACAGGTTTCCAGCACACCAATTACAATCTTTTTCATAACATTTTCGCACCTTTATCTTTGGTGATGACTACCGCTTTTTGAAATACCAGTGAGTTGGGGTAGGTAATATGTGTTTCTTCAAATTTTAAAATCACATGAAATAATGTTATCTCAAGAATAACACCTTCAATGGTATTTTCGCCGTCAATCACTTTTACATGATCACCTACGTGGTAAGGGAAAAAGAAGAATACAATCACACTCGCCGTCACGTTGCTTAAAATTGACCATTGAGCAAATAAAGCAACACCTAACACAGCAAATATTGACGTAAATATTAAACCAACATCTTTATAACTAAAGCCTGTAATAACCCCTAATATAGCTAGGGTAACCACTGTCCAGAAGCCCGTTAAAATAAACTGTACGTATTGCACCCTTCTCAAAGCAATTCTTTTCTCGCGACCTATTTTACGCACTAGGCGTTTTATCATAGATTTCACAACAAAATAGCCAACTGCTGTCACGAGTAATGCGATTGATAAGGGTATTTTTATGTGCTCAAAAAACTCCACAACTCACCTCTTTATTGTATTCTTTTGTTTACTATTCGCTGTCTAATAAATTATCGGCAAGGTCTTCTATGTTACCCGCAACGTCATCACTTGTTTTAAAATAAGCAATGTGAAACATGGCATCACCTTCTTGTACTAAAGGAATATTTTGCTTGCCAATAATAATACCTTCTCGACCAGCCAAGACTTCACTTTGCACTTCGCCAAACGAATCACCAATTTCAGCTAATACTTGGCCTTTTGCTACTTGGTCACCATTTTGAACTTTGTCATGCACAAAGCCACTGGTAACAGCTCGCACCCAAGAACTGCTATAAGCAATAAAAGGGGTGATCTTTTTATTTGATGATTTACGCTTTGCAATCATACCTAAGTGCGCAAGTACATTCAGTACACCTTTCTCGCCAGCACGAATCGATAATTCATCAAATCGTAACGCTTCACCTGCTTCATACAGCAATATTTTTACGCCATGCTCTACCGCAGATTCACGCAAAGAACCATCACGCAAGTTCGAGTTAAGTAATACAGGCACACCAAATTTTTCGGCCATTTCGCGGGTTTCAACATCATCCAAATTAGCTCTTACTTGCGGTAAGTTGCTACGATGAATCGCCCCCGTATGAAGGTCGATGCCATAATCACATTTACTCACTATTTCACTTAGAAATATATGCGCTAAACGACCTGCCAATGAACCCCGCGCCGAACCTGGAAAAACTCGGTTCAAGTCTCGACGATCAGGCATATAGCGACTTTGGTTTAAGACGCCATAGACATTAACCATAGGGACAAAAATCAACGTACCTTTTGACAGTTTCAGCGAGCGGCGGCGAATCAAACGGCGAATAATTTCAACACCATTTAACTCGTCACCATGCACGGCTGCACTGACAAAAATAACCGGTCCGTCTTTGCGCGAACGCTTGACGTATACCGGCATTTTTATCTCGGTATCGGTATACAAACGCACAACAGGAAGATCAATTTTTTTACTCTCCCCTGGCAGTATAGCGACTCCGCCTATGGTTAATTCCTTCATTATGTCTAACCCTCTCCGCGAGTTTTAGTTTTGTGTGGTTTAGCTGTTTTTTCAATGTAATCGTAAATTAATGCGGCTACGTTTTTGCCAGTGGCTAATTCAATACCTTCCAAACCAGGTGATGAGTTCACTTCCATCACAACAGGACCATTTTTCGCACGTAAAATATCAACACCACATACGCCTAAGCCCATGATCTTTGCGGAGTTAACAGCGGTCGCGCGCTCTGCTGGCGTCAACTTAATAATTTCAGCGGTACCACCACGGTGCAAGTTAGAACGGAATTCACCTTCAGCACCCTGACGCTTCATTGCTGCAACTACTTTATCGCCAACAACCAAGCAACGAATATCAGCGCCGCCAGCTTCTTTGATGAATTCTTGCACCAAGATGTTGGCATCAAGACCCATGAAGGCTTCAATAATACTTTCAGCCGCTTTGTTCGTATCGGCCAATACCACACCAATACCTTGAGTACCTTCTAATAGTTTTACTACTAGCGGTGCGCCACCCACATTCTTGATCAAATCTTTAATATTATCAGGGCGGTTAGCAAAACCTGTGCGTGGCAGACCAACACCTTTACGAGACAACAACTGCAAAGAGCGCAATTTATCGCGAGAACGGCTAATCGCTACCGACTCATTCACTGCAAATGTTCCCATCATTTCAAACTGGCGCACAACCGCTGTACCATAAAAAGTAACGGATGCACCGATACGTGGAATAACAGCATCATAGTGTGGTAATGGCTCGCCTTTATAGCGCACTACTGGGTTATTCGAAGTAATGTCCATGTAGCAATGTAGAGTATCAATAACGTCTACTTCATGGCCTCGTGCTTCCGCTTCTTCTTTTAAGCGACGCGTTGAGTATAATTTTTTGTTTCTCGATAAAATTGCGATTTTCATTTTTGTATCCTTAATCTATGTGTTCGGTTGTTGAATCATCTACATCATGCCAATACGACGTGTACAGGGTACTGGTCACTTGCTTCACAGCGCCTAAATAAGCGAGCCATGTTTTTTCTATTTCACTTTCAGCGGCCAATTTACCTTGGCACACCTTTACAAAATTCTTTTCTACTTTGTTTTTTGGCAAAACTTCTTCAGTCCACAGCTCTCGGAGATGTCGACCATAAGATGTTAATATTTCAGCCTGTCTCTTCGTAAAGTAACCACTGCGTGCAAACCCATACGGGAAATGCATATCATCGTAATACGGAAAGAGCTCTGTTTTGTTAAGACCTATTACATTTTCCATGATAACCACCTTTGCCTACCAGAAACGCGAGTATGTATTTATGGTAGGATGGCGTAAATCAATATATATTTATCGTTAAGATAAGCACCTTAATAGAAGATAATTAGAAGACTAATGGACAGTGAATTATTAAGAACTTTTCTGGAAGTGAGCCATACCAAGCACTTCGGGAAAGCTGCAGAAAACCTGTATTTAACCCAAGCCGCTGTTAGTACTCGTATTCGTCAATTAGAAAGCCAATTGGGCGTGCAACTATTTACACGGCTGCGGAATAACATCCGCTTAACCCCTGCCGGTGAAAAATTGCGGCCATTGGCTAATGCTAATCTAACTCTAGTACAAAGAATACGTCAAGAAGTCGCCATTGCAAATAATCAAGATCAGCAAATCTCGATTGGCGCGACACCCAATCTTTGGGATGCTTTTTTACAGCATGAGCTAAGCAAACTATTTGGCCAGTTTCCTGGTATCGCCATGCGCGCCGAAGCACATACTGCCACAACGCTTGCCCGTCAGCTGCTAGAACGCACGCTGGATATTGCGATCACCTTTGATGCGCCTAAAATCGATGAAATCAGCACTGAAGAAATTGTCCAAGTGCCGCTATTTTTAGCCAGTTCTTATCAGTCTGATGACTGGCAGACAGCTATGCAAAATCATTATGTGATGGTCGATTGGGGTACTGCGTTTAACGTGCAGCATGCCCAGCAATTTTCAGGGGCTCCTCCAGCGGTATTGCATACCAATACTGGCCGTATAGCTTTAGACTTTTTATTAACCAACGGTGGCTCTGCATTTTTGCCCGAAAGCTTACTCATGCCGTATGTTGAGCTTGGACAACTGCATATTGTGGAAAATACAGCCAGTATTTCACGCTCGGTCTATGCCAGTTACATTACAGAGTCTGATCGCTTAGAAAGCTTTAAGAAAATTATTAATGCGATTAAAGGCGAGCAACCCGTGCTGGCAGAATCACTGACCCCCACTTAAAGCCCATAAACTAAAGCCTGAGCAGGGCATAAATAGTAGGCACAAAAAAAGGCCGTATGTGAATCACATACGGCCTTTTTTATGTTGCAGCTGAAATGACTAAAGATGCTCTACTTTATCAATTTCATACTCAACATCACCAGCAGGCACACGAACAACAACAACGTCGCCTTCTTCTTTACCGATAAGTGCACGCGCAATCGGTGAAGAAATAGAGATGCGTGACTTTTTAATATCCGCTTCGTCATCACCAACAATACGGTAAGTTACCGTCGCGTCAGTATCAAGATTAATGATGGTCACTGTCGTGCCGAAAAAAACCTTGCCGGTATAAGGAATGGTTTTAACATCAATAATCTGGCTGGTTGAAAGCTTGCCTTCGATGTCTTGAATACGACCTTCGATGAAACCCTGCTGCTCACGAGCGGCATGGTATTCAGCATTTTCTTTCAAATCGCCGTGCTCACGAGCCAATGCAATGTCTTTAATCACGGCTGGACGCTGAACGGTTTTTAACTCTTTCAATTCTACTTGAAGGGCATTTTCCCCTTCAACTGTCATTGGATACTTTTGCATAACTTAATCCTTTTCCTTTAGCCTTCACTAAAGAAGAAACACAACCCCTCTTCTATTGAGAAGAGATGGCTGCGTGAATGTCCTGTAAACTACGAACATCATTTAGACCTTCGGCGTTTAACCCTTCAACGACTGCTTCTGCACCCGCAAGGGTCGTTGTGTAATACACTTTATGCTGCAATGCACTACGGCGAATATCAGCAGAGTCTGCAATCGCAATAGGGCCTTCAGTGGTATTTACAATCAACGCAATTTCATCGTTCTTGATAGCGTCAACAACGTTAGGGCGCGCTTCGTTTACTTTGTTAATACGCTCAACCGTAAGGCCAGCTTCGGTTAGCTTCTTGAACGTGCCACCAGTAGCAACCAGTTCAAATCCTAACTTAGCAAAACCTTGAGCAACCGCAACAACACCGTCTTTATCAGCGTCACGTACAGAGATAAATACCTTACCTTCTGTTGGTAGCTTTTCGCCAGCACCTAGTTGAGCTTTATAGAAAGCTTCACCAAATGTTGAACCTGCACCCATTACTTCACCGGTCGACTTCATTTCAGGGCCTAAGATTGGATCTACGCCTTGGAACTTGTTGAACGGGAATACCGCTTCTTTCACTGAGAAGTGCTTTGGAATGATTTCTTTAGTGAAACCAAGCTCAGCCAGTGTTTTGCCCATCATTACTTTAGCAGCAATAGACGCTAGCGAAGTACCGATGCACTTAGAAACGAATGGCACAGTACGTGATGCACGAGGGTTAACCTCGATCACATAGATCTCGCCGTCTTGATACGCCAGCTGAGTATTCATTAAGCCAACAACACCCAACTCTAATGCCATCGCTTTAACTTGGTCACGCATTCTGTCTTGAACATCAGCGGCCAAATTGTAAGGAGGCAATGAGCACGCTGAGTCACCTGAGTGAATGCCTGCTTGTTCAATGTGCTGCATGATCGCGCCGATAACAACCTGCTCGCCATCACAAACCGCATCGATATCAACTTCAATCGCACGGTTTAAGAAGTAATCAAGTAGTACTGGAGAATCGTTAGACACTTGTACCGCTTCGCGCATATAACGACGCAGTGATGCTTCGTTATTGACGATTTCCATCGCACGGCCGCCCAATACATAAGAAGGACGAACCACTAACGGATAACCAATTTCAGCGGCTTTCGTTACGGCTTCTTCAGTCGAGCGAACAGTGGCGTTTACTGGCTGCTTTAGACCTAAGCGTTGAATCATTTGCTGGAAACGCTCACGATCTTCAGCACGGTCAATCGCTTCTGGAGAAGTACCAATAATCGGTACGCCAGCGGCTTCTAATTCTTCAGCGAGTTTCAATGGCGTTTGGCCACCGTACTGCACAATGACGCCTTTTGGCTTCTCTTTATCAACAATTTCTAATACATCTTCCAGTGTTACTGGCTCAAAGTATAAGCGATCAGACGTATCATAATCGGTAGAAACCGTTTCAGGGTTACAGTTAACCATAATGGCTTCGTAACCTAATTCTTTCGCTGCAAACGCCGCGTGAACACAACAGTAATCGAATTCGATACCTTGGCCAATACGGTTAGGACCACCACCTAATACGATGATCTTATCTTTATCCGTCGGTGCAGACTCACACTCTTCTTCATAAGTAGAGTACATGTAAGCGGTATCGGTGGCGAATTCAGCCGCACAGGTATCAACACGCTTATAAACCGGGCGAATGCCTAACTTCTGACGTGTTTTACGGAATGCTTTCTCCGATACACCGAGTAATTCAGCTAAACGGGCATCAGCAAAGCCTTTACGCTTTAGACGGTAGATGCGATCGGCATCCATCGACGTTAGGCTGCTTTGAGCAACGTCTGCTTCGTCTTTAATAAGATCTTCGATCTGTACTAAGAACCAAGGATCAACGTGTGAATACTGGTAGATTTCGTCAACACTTAAACCGGCGCGGAAGGCATCACCGATGTACCAGATGCGATCTGCACCTGGGGTTTTAAGTTCAGAAATAATCTTATCCATCGCGCCTTCAGATTCAAGGTCGATAATAGGATCAAAACCGTTTACGCCGACTTCAAGACCACGAAGGGCTTTCTGTAGAGATTCTTGCTGAGTACGGCCCATCGCCATCACTTCACCAACAGACTTCATCTGTGTGGTTAAGCGACCATCAGCGTTGGGGAATTTCTCGAAGGTGAAACGAGGAATCTTAGTAACAACATAATCGATTGAAGGCTCAAACGAGGCCGGAGTTGCGCCACCGGTAATTTCGTTTTGTAGCTCATCAAGGGTATAACCAATCGCTAACTTAGCGGCGATACGAGCAATCGGGAAACCGGTTGCTTTAGACGCCAAGGCAGATGAACGAGAAACACGAGGGTTCATCTCGATCACAACCATACGGCCATCTTTTGGATTGATACCAAACTGAACGTTAGAACCACCGGTTTCTACGCCGATCTCACGCAGAACAGCCAAAGAGGCGTCACGCATGATTTGTAATTCTTTATCAGACAATGTCTGCGCAGGTGCAACCGTGATCGAGTCACCTGTATGAACGCCCATCGCATCAAAGTTTTCAATAGAACAGATGATGATACAATTGTCTTTTTTGTCGCGAACAACTTCCATCTCATATTCTTTCCAACCGATTAATGACTCATCGATAAGAATCTCACTGGTAGGCGACAAGTCGATACCACGTGTACAAATTTCTTCGAACTCTTCTTTGTTATACGCGATACCACCACCGGTACCACCCATGGTAAAAGAAGGACGAATAATACAAGGGAAGCCCAAATCTTTTTGGACTTCGATTGCTTCAGCCATCGTGTGTGCGAAACCTGCACGCGGACACTCAAGACCAATCGCTTTCATCGCTTCATCAAAGCGGCCACGGTCTTCGGCTTTGTCGATTACGTCGGCGTTAGCACCGATCATTTCAACGTTGAACTTTTCTAAGATGCCAGCAGATTCTAAGCCTAATGCGCAGTTAAGAGCAGTCTGGCCACCCATGGTTGGCAATAGTGCGTCTGGGCGTTCTTTTTCGATGATGCGAGCAACCGTATCAACCGTAATCGGTTCGATATACGTAGCGTCGGCCATTGCTGGATCGGTCATAATTGTGGCTGGGTTAGAGTTCACAAGAATAACGCGGAAACCTTCTTCACGCAGAGCCTTACAAGCCTGTGCGCCAGAATAATCGAATTCACAAGCCTGACCGATGATGATCGGGCCAGCGCCAATGATTAGGATACTTTTTATGTCGGTACGTTTTGGCATGTCTATATCCCCTATCTATTTAGCAGCCGTCTTAGCGGCTTCGATTAAATCAATGAAACGATCAAACAATGGCGCAACATCACGAGGACCAGGAGCGGCTTCAGGATGACCCTGGAAGCTGAATGCTGGTTTATCAGTCAATTCAATACCTTGCAAAGTACCATCAAAAAGAGACTTGTGAGTCGCTTTTATGTTCGCTGGCAGCGTTGATTCTTCTACTGCGAAACCGTGGTTCTGAGCCGTGATCATAACAACACCTGTTTTCAGGTCTTGTACTGGGTGGTTACCACCATGATGGCCATGCGGCATTTTCACAGTTTGCGCGCCAGAGGCTAGAGCCAATAACTGGTGACCTAAACAGATACCAAATACTGGAATGTCTGTTTTAAGGATTTCTTGAATCGCTTCAATGGCATAGGTACATGGCTCTGGGTCACCAGGGCCATTGGATAGGAAGATACCATCTGGGTTCATCGCTAATACTTCAGACGCAGGGGTCTGAGCAGGAACAATCGTCAGATCACAACCGCGTTCAGCCAATAAACGTAAAATATTGCGTTTAATACCAAAGTCATAAGCAACAACTTTGTATTTAGCGTCAGCTTTAGCAAGCTGACCATAGCCTTTTCCAAGTACCCAATCGGTCTCAGTCCAGCTGTAGTTTTCTTGAGTGGTCACTTCTTTCGCTAGATCCATGCCTTTTAGGCCAGGGAACGCTTTAGCAGTTTCGATCGCTTTTTGCAGATTCTCTTCACTAGCAATGTCAGTATCAGCCGCTTCAACAGCAACGATACAACCATTCAGAGAACCCTTTTCACGCAAAATTCGCGTTAAGCGACGAGTATCGATATCCGCAATGGCTAAGATGTTGTGTTCTTTAAGATACACATCTAGGGCTTTTTCGCTGCGGAAGTTAGAAGCAATCAAAGGAAGGTCACGAATGACTAACCCTTTAACAAAGATGCCACGAGACTCTTCGTCTTCACTCGTGGTGCCGTAGCTGCCCACGTGAGGATAGGTTAGTGTAACAATTTGATTGGCATAAGATGGGTCGGTCAGGATTTCCTGATAGCCCGTCATAGAAGTGTTGAAAACAACTTCCCCGACGGATTGACCTACTGCTCCAATGGCAGTCCCTTTAAAGACGCTACCGTCTTCTAGAGCTAGGATGGCTGTTATAGACAAGGCTATGGTCCCCGAAGTAATCAATGAATACGGTCAATGTAAGATACTCACTCGTGAATATCTGTCGGTAATACCAGCATAACCTTTGACTTATAAATCAAAGACTTACGCTGATATTACCTAGCGTCTAGTCGCAAAAAAGCGGGAGGAGCTGAGCTCCACCCGCTTTCGATAATCTGCACTGAGAATCTAAGAGCTTTAATAAGATTAGACGCTGGCGCCCGTCTCTCAAGTTGCTGAACAACTGAGTCTGACGTACGCCTATAAACTGGTCGCGAATCATACCAAAACAGCCGTATTAAGTCCAACCATATATTCCCCTCCGGCGGAGTAATAAAATACCTTTTTAGTTCTATGCAAATAAAAAACGAATACCTATTTAAAGTTATTCCAAATGAGTAAACAGCAAGTCCTAGCGATCGCATAATTACAACTTAATCATCAAGCTCAGAATGAATAACCTAAGAAATATTGAAAATGAAATTAGAGTGAATTAAACAAAATTAAAAAATCAGTTTCAGCATAACGAAAATAGTCAATACCGCAATCCGAGTTAAATCTAAAAAATTGTAAAATTTAATTTTACAATGCTACAAGAAAGTCACCTCCTCAACCCACTATTGACACACCTATCATAATAATTTTCTAACCAATCAATAAGGATTTAACCTATAAATACAGTGTTTTCTGGCACACTGATACCAATAAGACTAATATTTATACAACTGTGATTAACAGATAAAACTTAGCGCTATTTTTATGCACGGTTACTTGCCGTATCTTTTTTAAAAGTATTTAATACCTGAAAATTAAATACGTAATTAGAAACTACTTTCTCACAATAAAAAGGAATAACCTTATGCCTATTGCTGTAGATGGACGTCGTCGTCTTGCTCCAGAAGAGCGCAAGCGCCTATTACTCAATGACGCTGTTGAAGTATTTGCAGCCAGAGGAATTGGACGTGGTGGGCATACAGAAATTGCCGAAATGGGTGGCGTATCTGTCGCGACCGTTTTTAACTACTTTAATACACGCGAAGACTTAGTCGATGCGGTATTAAATGAAGTTGAAGCACAGCTGTTGGCATTAGCAGAAGAAATTTACAGCCAGGGTGATGCGCCTCTCGATGCTATTCAGAACCATATCAAAGCATTCTTACAGATGTGTGAAAACAATCCAGCCTACGTTAAGGTATGGTTAGAGTGGAGCTGCTCTATTCGTGAAGACATATGGCCACAATACATTGCCTTCCAGAATAAACTACTAGAGATGATCGCCAAGCAAATTGATAAAGCGATTAAGAATGGCGACTTAGCGCCAGGTTTAGCAGCGCCAGAACGTGCACGTTGGTTGTTAGGCAACTCGCAGATGCTAGTATCTATGGCATTTGATCCTAGTGGCAAGCCTCGCGGTATGCAGCAGATGGTTGATCGCGGAATTGCTCATATGTTGGGTGCGGTTTAAGCCATCTAACAAAATGCTTTCGCTAAGTAATTAGCAGGCATAAAAAAGCCGAAGCCACTTTTAACATAATTAAAAGTGACTTCGGCTTTTTTGGTTTAGCAGCTTTTAGATTAGCAGCTATATCGCCTGTTCGAATAGACCAGCGCTGCACTCATAAAGATCAGTAACCAGAACATGGCACCACCGCCTGAAGATCCACCTGAAGAACTGTCGGCAGAACCAGGGCCAGCATCAACAGGAGGCACGACTACCGGCACAAGTAATTGAATACTCACTTCAATACTGGCAGATAATGGATTTACTGGATTATTATCCGTCACACTGACCGAAAGTTCATATACTCCCTCTGACAAACCAGCAGGGTTGAAGGTTAGTTCATGCCCTAGCGGTGCATTCAAACCTAATGCATTCAGGTCCCAGATTAAGCTGTGCTCATCATGACCATTGCCATCCGTAATAATCGCAGTAATAGTCACATCGCCACCTTCTTGCTTAATATCACTCACTTCAACTCCCGCTTGTTGAATTAACAACTGCACGGTCGGGGCTAAGTTTTGGTAAGTTACGGTGAGTTCATGCACCTTTTTATTCTCATCCATCAAGAAGGTAGCATCTCCCTCACTCGCGGCCATCACAGAGTTAAGTTCGATTACGAGTAACTCATCGTTTTCACTTTCGTTATCTTCTTTAACCGGTACAAATAGACTCACCTGCTTATTCAATAACTCTGCATCATTCCCCTGCTCAATACTTACTGTGTGCACTGAGCTAATATCAAACTCTGCCGCTAAATCAGCTTGATCAATTGAGCTTGCTTCAGCATCAATGCTCACTTCAATGATTACTGGGTATTCAGGGGAATCACCCGAAAGTTCAATAATGATTTCTGCATTACTGGCTTCACCAGTAATAGAGCTAGCACTGTTGAAGCGCACTTGAGGATAAATAAACAGCTGCTGTGTTAATGGCTCACTTTCATTTCCTGCCTGATCCACAGCAACCCAATCAATAACCTGCAAGCCAGAAGGTAATGTTACCTGACCGTCATTATCACGTACGAGCTCGGCATTATTGAAGTAGGCTTTAAAAGAAAGCGATGCGTCTAGATCTATAACATCCACCGCCGACAATGCTGCAAACATGCCATCAACTTCACTTGCCATCAGGGTCAACGCTGCACCGCTTTCAGTATTAACCGAGGCGTATACAGTAGGTGCAACTGTTAATAATGTTGGCTTGCCATTATCATTTTCAAAGTCACTGTCTACATCATTGGTCGCACCATCGTTGTCGGTATCATTGGTATAACTATCGAGCACCAGACCTGAATCAAGCTGACAGGCATTTAAGCAGTTCGCATTCCAGCCATCCACCAAACCGTCATTATCAGAATCAATAGCGGCAGCTGCATTAAACTCGAAGGCATCGAAGGCATTGGCAATACCGTCATTATCATTATCCGCATCCGCTGCCATTCCCAAAGCGATACAAGCTTGGTTGCATATGTCAGGACGTCCGTCATTATCAAAGTCGGCTAATCCACCGATAGGAGCCAGTGGATAACCATCGAACGTATCTAATAAACCATCGTTATCATCATCAGTATCGGCAACCATACCTAAATTAATACAGGCTTGATCACAGTTATTGGGAATGCCATCTCGATCTGTATCCAAGCTGCCAGCGGCGATGAGTGGGTAAGCATCAAACGAATCAAGTGAACCATCATTATCGTCATCAGCATCGGCAGCCATTCCTAAATCAAGACAAGCTTGATCGCAGTTGTTGGGGATACCGTCACGGTCAGTATCTGTGAGTTCACCAATAGCAATTAATCGATAGCCATCATTCACATCAAGCACACCATCATTATCATCATCGGCATCGGCAATCATTCCTAAATCAAGACAGGCTTGATCACAGTCATTTGGTATACCGTCTAGGTCGCTATCTAAACTGCCAGCAGCAATTAAAGGATATGCATCAGCCACATCAATTGAGCCGTCATTATCATCATCCGTATCGGCAACCATTCCTAGATCAAGACAGGCTTGATCACAGTCATTTGGAATGCCATCTAAATCGCTATCTAAACTGCCAGCGGCGATGAGTGGGTAAGCATCAACCGAATCAATGGAGCCGTCATTATCATTATCAATATCCGCAAGCATACCTAAATCAAGACAGGCTTGATCACAGTTATCTGGAATACCATCATTATCAAAGTCTGCTAGTCCACCGAGTGCGATCAAGGGATAGCCATCTAGCTCATCCAACAAGCCATCATTATCGTCATCAATATCGGCAATCATTCCTAAATTAAGACAGGCTTGATCGCAGTCATTGGGAATACCGTCTAGGTCGCTATCTAAACTGCCTGTAGCGATTAGAGGATATTCATCAGCCACATCAATTGAGCCGTCATTATCATCATCAGTATCAGCAACCATTCCTAGATCAAGACAGGCCTGATCACAATCATTGGGTATACCGTCCTGGTCTGTATCTAAGCTGCCTACAGCAATGAAAGGATATGCATCAACCGAATCAATTGAGCCGTCATTATCATTATCAATATCTGCAAGCATACCTAAATCAAGACAGGCTTGATCACAGTTATCTGGAATACCATCATTATCAAAGTCTGCTAATCCGCCGAGTGCAACCAGAGGATAGCCATCTAGCTCATCCAATAGGCCATCATTATCATCATCAGTATCGGCAACCATCCCTAAATCAAGACAGGCTTGATCACAATCATTGGGAATGCCGTCTAAATCGCTATCTAAACCCCCGGCTGCTATAAGAGGATAAGCATCAAGAGCATCAAGTGAGCCGTCATTATCATCATCCGTATCGGCAACCATTCCTAGATCAATACACGCCTGATCGCAGTCATTTGGTATGCCGTCTAGATCTGTATCTAAACTGCCAACTGCAATAAGAGGATAAAAATCATCCGAATCAATTGAGCCGTCATTATCGTCATCAATATCAGCAACCATTCCTAGGTCAATACACGCCTGATCACAGTCATTGGGGATGCCGTCGAAGTCCGTATCTAAGCTGCCTACAGCAATGAAAGGATATGCATCAACGGTATCAAGTGAACCATCATTATCATCATCTGTATCAGCAACCATTCCTAGATCAAGACAGGCTTGATCACAGTCATTGGGAATACCGTCTAGGTCCGTATCTAAACTGCCAGCGGCGATGAGAGGGTAAGCATCAGCAACATCAAATGTGCCGTCATTATCGTCATCCGTATCGGCAACCATGCCTAAATCAAAACAGGCTTGATCACAGTCATTGGGAATACCGTCTAGGTCAGTATCTAAGCTGCCCACCGCTATAAGAGGATAAACATCAACGGCATCAAGTGAGCCGTCATTATCATCATCCGTATCGGCAACCATACCTAAATCAAGACAAGCTTGATCACAGTCATTGGGAATACCGTCAAAGTCCGTATCTAAACTGCCCACTGCAATAAGGGGATAAAAATCATCAATGTCGATTGAACCATCATTATCATCATCGGCATCAGCAACCATTCCTAAATCAAGACAGGCTTGATCACAATCATTTGGAATGCCATCACCATCAAGGTCTGCTAGGCCACCAATAGAAATAAAAGGGTAAACATCAACAACATCTAAAATACCATCGTTATCATGGTCAAATAGAAATGAGTCATCAACATCTAATAGCCCATCACCATCACCATCACGAAACACTTGGCCGTTAAATTTCAAACCCGGCAGCTGCTGACTTGCATTAGGGGCCGTACCAAAATCCCATACTGCTGGATCCCAATCCTGGTAAACAGTAACCGCAGCACTTAACCCTTCATCACTGCCATCTTCAGATACACAACCTGAAGTAAAATTAGTATTTTCAGAGGTGGCGCACTGTAATTTGGCTAAACTAAGCCCAACATAGCTATTTGCTGCAGAGCTTCCAGTATTATCAAACTGGGTGCTCACATCTGTAGCCCAGTAGCTGTTACGAATTCGAACCTGAGGAGTAATATTTCTAGCCTGATGTCCAGAATAAAAAGCTCCGATCAAACCACCAATATCATAACCATTACCACTAACCACAGAACTACTAACAACATTAACAATAGAGCTTAGCGTATAATACTCATAATCAATTCTAGCTACTTCTAAATCACTGTTACCCAATCTGCCTATTAAGCCACCAACACCATCAAAGCCAATAACAGAGCCGGACACAGAAATGTTTTCCAAGCTGGAGTCTGTGCCCGAGCCAGCCACCCCCCCCAATACATATCGACCTTGAACTCGAGCTGCTACTACAATATTTTGTATTTTAGAGTTTGAAAATTTCCCAACAAGGGCACCAACACCATAAGAACCCACCACTCTTGTTAGTGAACCCGAAATGATTAAGTTTTCGATATAAGAATTATTAACAGAACCAAATAAACCAACAGAATCTTTCTCAGGGCGGTTGATGGTTAAGTTTTTAATGGCATGGCCATGGCCATTAAAGCGCGCATTGAAAGAGCTAGCATCTTCATACTCATCATAAATACCAACAGGTAGCCAGCCCTCACCAATACCTTCCAAGCTCTCATTCCAATAGTCATCATTCTCATCAATGATACCATCAGCATTCGTATCGAAATTTAGATCTTGAGTTAATTCATAACCAGAGCAGCGCTGCTGATAATTGCCCTGATAAAGAAGAAAAGGACAGCCAGATGTTACAACCGAAGATGCTTCCTCCAGCTGCAAGCCAATACCCTGTAATTGATAGCGCATAGCGTTAAGTTTATCTAAACTATCAATGTCGATTAAGCCGTTACCGTTCATATCAACTTTAGGGACACCGTACTCATCCGTATCCACAGCATCTAAAATACCGTCGTTATCGTAATCCCCTAAAAAGCTATCTTTCGTGAGTCCATCTAGCTCACAATCACTCACACAATTCTCTGCACCATCTGGTAACCCATCAAAATCAGCATCGATAGCCGCCCAAGTATGATTAGGGAACTGATCTAAAATCAAACCACTGGCTGTAATACAGGCATCATCACAACTCGATGACCACTCATCAGGGTAGCCATCGGCATCAAGGTCTTTAGAAGCCGCGCGATTATTTGGCCAAGCATCATCAACATCTAATAGCCCATCACCATCTCCATCACGAAACACTTCGCCGTTAAATTTCAAACCCGGTAGCTGCTGACGTGCATCAGGGGCCGTACCAAAATCCCATACTGCAGGATCCCAATCCTGGTAGAGTGTAACCCCAGCACTTAGCCCCTCATCACTACCATCTTCGGATACACAACCTGAAGTAAAATTAGTATTTGCAGAGGTGGCGCACTGTAATTTGGCTAAACTAAGCCCAACATAGCTATTTTCCTCAGAGCTTCCATAGCTTTCAGACTGAGTACTGATATCTGTAGCCCAATAACTGTTACTAATATTAACTTGAAGCAAGAGATTTCTCAAAGAAGCATATCCAATCAAGCCATCACTATTACCATAATTACCACTAACCACCGAACTACTAATGATATTAACAATAGTAATTAGATCTTCCTTTCCAGCTTCTCTTTTGTCGAAGAAAAAGTCACCTATTAAGCCACCGACGCCGCCTGTGCCAATAACAGAACCTGAAACAGAAATATTTTTAAAGCTGGAGTTTGTCGCCGAACCAGCCAACCCTGCTGCTGCTCCTTGACCTTTAACTTGACCTTGACCTTGGATTTGAGCAGCAACCAGAACATTTTCTATTTTAGAGCTTGAAAGTAGCCCAACAAGAGCACCTACATAATAAGAACCCACGACACTAGTTAGCGGACCCGAAATGACTAAGTTTTCAATATAAGAATCATTAACAGAACCAAATAATCCTACAAACTTTGCATTAGGACGGTTAATGGTTAAATTTTTAATGACATGTCCATTACCATTAAAGCGAGCATTGAAAGAGCTAGCATCGTCATACTTATCATAAATACCAACAGGTAACCAGCCCTCACCAATACCTTCCAAGCTCTCATTCCAATAGTCATCATTTTCATCAATGATACCATCAGCATTCGTATCAAAATCTAAGTCTTGCGTTAATTCATAACCTGAGCAGCGCTGTTGATAATTGCCCTGATAAAGAATAAAAGGACAGCCTGAGATTTCAACAGTTGAAACAGCCGTTAACTGAAGTCCAGCTCCTTGAAGTTGGAAGCGCATGGCGTTGAGTTTATCTAAACTGTCGATATCGATTAAGCCGTTACCATTCATATCAACTTTAGGGACACCGTATTCATCCGTATCCATAGCATCTAAAATACCGTCGTTATCGTAATCTCCTAAAAAGCTATCTTTCGTGAGTCCATCTAGCTCACAATCATTAATGCAGTTCTCTACACTATCTGGCAACCCATCAAAATCAGCATCGACAGCCGCCCAAGCATGATTAGGGAACTGATCTAAAATCAAACCACTGGCTGTAATACAGGCATGATCACAACTCGATGACCACTCATCAGGGTAGCCATCCTCATCAAGGTCTTTAGAAGCCGCGCGATTATTTGGCCAAGCATCGTCGTCATCCAGTATGCCATCACCATCACCATCACGAATAATACGATCACCAAATTTAAGCCCAGGTAACTGCTGACTGGCATTAGGTGCCGTACCAAAATCCCATACTGCGGGATCCCAATCTTTATAAAGAATCACCGCAGCACTCAAATCTTCACCACTTCCATCAGCTGAAACACATCCTGTACTAGAATCGGTATTTTCTGCAGTTGCACATTTCAAGGCAGAAAGGTTCAGACCAATATAACTGCTGGCTTCAGAACGCCCAGCACTATAATCCTGACCACTGGTATCTGATGCCCAGTAATTATTGTTAATCACACTCTCGCCATCTAGTCGACCAATTAATCCTCCTAGTAATGAATCAGCTGCTATTAGACCAACACTGAAAGTTGATTCGATTGAATTATTGCTATTAGCATATCCAATTAAGCCACCAACATAATACAAGCCTGTAACACTGCCAGTAGCAAAGCTATTTGAAATTGAATTATTGCTAGAAACATATCCAATTAAACCACCAACAGCATAGCCTTTAGATATAACAATTGAGGTAGAGGCAGCAGCACTAATCACATTTGAAGACCCAATCTCCCCAATTAGCCCCCCAACATAGGAGTTTGAAGGATGACTACTAGTGACCACCCCTGATGTATACACTTCAGAGATAATAGAGTCGTTTTTTAATCTACCGATCAGCCCACCGACACCCTGATGCCCAGAAATATTCATATGCGAGCCAGTAAGACCCACTCGCTTAATCGTCGCGGCATTTACGCTACCGAATAAGCCAATCCAAGAGCTTCGATGAATATTTAGGTTTTTGACCTGGTACCCATTACCATCAAATATTGCGGAGAAATTGTCACTATTAGTGCCTAGCGGTAACCAGCCCGAGCCATCATTCCAATGAATATCTCCACTATCAAATTTTCCATTCACATTCGTATCAAAATCAAGATCAGCCGTTAACTCAAAACCAATACAGCCCCCATTAACCGCACCGTCTTCAGCATTTGGGCAGCCGATATTAGAGCCATAAAGGGTTTTGCCATCGAGGTTATTTCGAATTTCATCTAAATCAGCGAGATCATTAATTTCGATTAAACCATCATCATCAAGGTCATAATCAGCACGACCAAGATTGTCCGCACCATTAGCGGCAAAACCATTTAAGCTCAGTAATAATGTGAAAATTGAGAATAGAGGTACGAGAATTTTTTTAGAGGTGTGCGCAAGGTTGCACAGTAATGATCCGTTTGCCGAAGACATAGTCTAATTTCGTCCATAAAATTGAAAGCGGCGGCAGTTTAACAAGCTAGCTTTTTGTCATCAATGAACTAAACAAATACCGCTCTTCTTATAGTGTATTAGTACTGGTTCTCTGCTTTATTAGCAGACATAAAAAAACCGAAGCCGCTTTTATTATAAAAGACTGACCTCGGTTTTTTATTGGCTTGAACTTATGCAACCATATTCTAAAGCTAGAAGCCCAAAACATCCTGCATGTCATACAAACCATTTTCTTGCTGACCAATCCACTTAGCTGCGCGTACAGCGCCCTTAGCAAACGTCATACGGCTTTGCGCTTTGTGAGTTATCTCAACACGCTCGCCATCGGTTGCAAACATAACAGTATGATCACCAACGACGTCGCCACCACGAATGGTTTCAAAACCAATTTGCTTGTGTGGGCGAGCGCCGGTTTGACCTTCGCGGCCGTAACAAGCGACTTCTTTTAAGTCCCAGCCCATGGTTTCGGCAACCACTTCACCCATACGTAAGGCCGTACCGGAAGGCGCGTCTACTTTGTGCTTATGGTGCATTTCGATGACTTCGATATCACTATCGTCGCCCATTACCGATGCCGCCATGCGCAAAAGATTCAAACAAAGATTTACGCCCACGGAATAGTTCGGTGCGAATACAATGCCCATGTCTTTTGCAGCGGCTTCAAGACCGGCTTTCTGTTCGTCATTTAAACCTGTGGTTCCAATAACGATTTTCTTGCCAGACTGACGACAAATTTCAACATTCGCCATAGTGGCTTCTGGTGCAGTGAAGTCGATAAGCACATCAAAACTATCAATCGCAGCGGCAACATCTGTTACCGCAACAATTTCTAGATTTTTGCCAAGGCCTGCAATAGCGCCAACATCAACCCCAACCATAGGATCATTAGGCAGAACGATCGCCGCGCCTACCTGAGCGCCTTCGGCTGCATCAACCGCTTCGATTAAAATGCGGCCCATGCGGCCGGCTGCACCTGTAATTGCTATACGAGTCATTTCTATTCCTGCTAATAATGAACTGAGTAATCATGTCTTAAGGCACGCGGTAAATACATCCCTGTACGCTCATCGATAGCATCCATGCTATCGGATGTCCCTAAGCCACGACCACTCAGCTCTTATTGAATGGTTGTCTTAATTACATTTCTTCGAAGAATTTTTTAACGCCAGCAAACCAGTTGTTCTTTTGCGGTGAATGCTTTTCACCTTTTAAAGACGCTTGGAATTCTTTCAGCAATTTCTTCTGATGTTCAGTTAACTTAACTGGCGTTTCAACCTGCACACGGCACATTAAGTCGCCTGGGCTAGAAGCACGAATCGGTGTTACACCTTTGCCGCGCAAACGGAACATACGACCGCTTTGGGTTTCAGCAGGAATTTTCAGTTTTACACGACCGTCTAAAGTCGGCACTTCTAATTCGCCCCCTAACGCCGCATCAACAATACTGATTGGCACGTCGCAATACAGATTGTGACCATCACGTTCAAAAATCGCGTGATCTTTCACACTCATCTGTACGTACAAGTCGCCTGCTGGGCCACCCATTGCGCCCGCTTCGCCTTCGCCACTTAAGCGAATACGATCACCGGTATCAACACCCGCTGGCACTTTAACGTTAAGCGTTTTAGTTTCTTCTTTAACACCACGACCATGACAGCTACCACATGGGCTATCAATGGTAGTGCCTTGTCCACGACACGATGGGCAAGTTTGCTGTACAGCAAAGAAACCTTGCTGCATACGCACTTGGCCTTGGCCGCCACAGGTAGAACATACCTTTGGCTTAGTCCCTGGTTTAGCACCCGAACCATCACACGGATCACAAGCCACTAAAGTTGGTATCGTGATTTTTTTCTCACAACCCTTAACCGCTTCTTCAAGGCTTAGCGTCATGGTATAGCGTAAATCACTACCACGCTGAGGGCCGCCACGACGACCGCCACCACCGCCTCCGCCACCAAAGATGTCGCCAAAAACGTCACCGAAAATATCACCGAAGCCGCCTTGACCACCACCGTGACCATGACCGCCACCTTGACTTGGATCGACACCCGCGTGCCCATAACGATCGTAAGCGCCACGCTTTTGATCATCACTTAAAATCTCATACGCTTCTGAAGCTTCTTTAAACTTTTCTTCAGACGCTTTATCACCTTCATTACGATCCGGGTGATGCTTCATCGCTACCTTACGGTAGGCTTTTTTCAATTCTTTTTTATCAACGTCTTTATCGACGCCAAGAATTTCGTAAAAATCTCTTTTAGACATTTCTGTGCCCTGACACTTGACTAACAACCCCACTTTTAAAAGCAGGTATAAATATAACGCAAAAACGCGGCGTCCCGTTTTGCAGGAGGCCGCGTTCTATTAATCACACTAAAACGCGGTGATTATTTATCTTTAACTTCTTCAAACTCAGCATCAACAACATCGTCGTCTTTGCCAGCGTCTTGAGCTTGCTCGCCGCCTTCAGCGCCAGCTTGTTCTGCTGCCGCTTGCTCAGCGTAAAGTTTTTGCGCTAGGCCAGAAGATGCTTCAGTCAAGGCTGCAGTAGCCGTTTCGATGGCCGCTTTATCAGTGCCTTTCATTGCTTCTTCAACATCAGCAATGGCTTTTTCGATCGCTTCTTTTTCTTCAGCAGTCGCTTTATCGCCAGCTTCTTCTAAAGTCTTCTTAGTTGCGTGAACAAGGCCATCGGCTGTGTTACGAACTTGAATCATTTCTTCAAATTCTTTATCCGCTTCAGCGTTAGCTTCAGCGTCTTGAACCATTTGCTCGATCTCTTCATCGCTCAAACCAGAAGAAGATTTAATCACGATAGACTGTTCTTTGCCTGTCGCTTTATCTTTAGCAGAAACGTTCAAGATACCGTTCGAATCAATATCGAAGGTTACTTCAATTTGCGGCATGCCACGTGGAGCCGGTGGAATGTCAGCCAAATCAAAACGACCTAGAGACTTGTTCTGTGCCGCTTGCTTACGCTCGCCCTGTACGATGTGAATCGTTACAGCGGCTTGGTTGTCATCAGCCGTAGAGAAGGTCTGAGATTTCTTAGAAGGAATCGTCGTATTCTTCTCGATCACTGCAGTCGCAACGCCACCCATTGTTTCGATGCCCAAAGTCAAAGGCGTAACGTCTAGTAGTAGAACGTCTGTTACGTCACCTGACAAAACACCACCTTGAACAGCTGCGCCAATAGCAACGGCTTCATCAGGGTTAACATCTTTACGTGGCTCTTTACCGAAGAACTCAGCTACTTTAGCTTGTACTAAAGGCATACGAGTCTGACCACCAACAATGATGATTTCGTCGATTTCAGACGCTGACAAATCAGCATCTTTAAGCGCAATGCGGCAAGGTTCGATAGACTTAGCCACCAAATCTTCAACCAAACTTTCAAGCTTAGCGCGCGTTACTTTAACGTTTAAGTGCTTAGGACCTGTTGCATCAGCCGTGATGTAAGGCAGGTTAACAACCGTTTGCTGTGCAGAAGACAATTCAACTTTCGCTTTTTCGCCTGCTTCTTTCAAACGCTGCATCGCTAGTGGATCACCCTTAAGGTCCATACCACTTTCTTTCTTAAATTCTTCCGCAAGATAATCAATCATGCGCATATCGAAATCTTCACCACCCAAGAACGTATCACCGTTAGTCGACAATACTTCGAACTGAGTTTCGCCATCAACGTCAGCAATTTCGATGATAGAAATATCGAATGTACCACCACCTAAATCGTATACCGCAATCGTCTTGTCACCTGTTGTGTGATCAAGGCCGTATGCAAGTGCAGCCGCCGTTGGTTCGTTAATAATACGCTTAACGTCTAAACCAGCGATTTTACCCGCATCTTTAGTTGCTTGACGCTGTTGGTCGTTGAAGTAAGCAGGTACTGTAATTACAGCTTCTGTTACGGCTTCACCAAGATAATCTTCAGCCGTCTTTTTCATCTTCTTCAAGATTTCAGCAGAAACCTGAGGAGGAGCCATCTTCTTACCGTTCGCTTCAACCCATGCATCACCGTTATCGGCAGCAACAATTTTGTAAGGAACCATAGTGATGTCTTTTTGCACAACATCATCTTTAAACTTACGACCAATAAGACGCTTAACAGCAAAGATTGTATTTGCTGGGTTAGTTACTGCCTGACGCTTAGCTGGCTGACCAACCAAAATTTCTTCGCCAGTGTAAGCAACAACAGAAGGTGTTGTGCGATCGCCTTCTGCGTTTTCGATTACTTTAGGCTTATCGCCGTCTAGAACAGCAATACAAGAGTTAGTTGTACCTAAATCGATACCAATGATTCTACCCATGATTTAAATCTCCAATCTGTCTGGCTGTGCCAGTTTTTAATTTCAATAAACGATTAATAAATCGTTAAAAATATTTTCACTTTGATGAAACTTATATAAGTCTCAGCTTTCATATTTCAAGGCTAAAACTGCATTATTTGCTGTTTTTTTAACCTTTAACTTACTATTAATGAGGTTTAAGCGTTCTCATCGATGCTTGGAGCACCTTTTGATACCATCACCATTGCTGGGCGTAATAAACGACCATGTAAGCTATAACCTTTTTGCATAACTGCCATCACCGTATTGGGTGCGAAGTCAGCATTTTCTTGCATCGCCATCGCTTGATGCTGCTCAGGGTTAAAGGTCTCCCCCTGTGGATCAATCGCTTCAACATTGAACTTAGTCAATGTTGATAAGAAACCTTGCAGCGTCATATCAACACCTTCACGCAAGGCAGCCGTCTCTTCACTTTCTGGTGTTGCCGCCAAAGCGCGCTCTAGGTTATCTAATACTGATAACAGCTCGCGAGAGAACTTTTCTTGGCCAAACTTATGTGCTTTTTCAACATCTTGCTCTGAACGACGACGTACATTCTGTGCGTCAGCCTGTACACGTAGCATCTGATCTTTTAGCCCAGCAATTTCTGTTTGTGCCGCGGCTAGCTCTTCAACAAGAGAGTTTTGCAATGCTTCTTCAGCAGATACTTCTTCAACAACTTGCTCAGCTGCTGTCTCTACCTGCTCTTCCACATCGACAGTCGTGGTTTCTAAGTTTTCGTCATTCTGCTGCGACATGAGTATTTCCTCTAAAAATGCGCTTAACCCATATTTACTAGTATGTTTACTAGCGAGTTTCTTTATGTGAAATCTATATGGGGCTGAGGATTCGCCTTTCAAGGGCGAAAAATCAACAAAAATAGACTGAGTTGATTAATACTTGTCCAGACACTTGCCCAGATAATAGTTTTACTGTACAAATAAACACTGTATAAACATACAATCAACTATACTAAAAAAGACCGACGACTTACGCTGCATTGCAGGAGCCTAATATGCTTGTTCACTTATCGATTTCACAATTTACTCTGGTTGAGCATCTTGAACTTGAGCTAAAAGCAGGAATGACCACCATCACCGGCGAGACCGGTGCAGGTAAGTCGATTCTATTAGGCGCTCTTGGCCTAGCACTGGGCAATCGAATTGGTGACAATGTGGTGCGTAAAGGCGCTGAAAAAGCCGACATCAGCGCCACCTTTATAATAAGTGAAAAAGTAATGCAGTGGCTTGAAAGCCACGATTACCCAATTGAAGACGATACTTGCATATTACGCCGCGTCATCACCCAAGAAGGCAGAAGCCGAGGCTACATTAATGGCCGTAACGCTTCAGCAACAGAATTAAAAGCACTCGCCAACCAGCTGATCGATATTCATGGCCAGCACGCGCACCAATCATTAATGCAAAAAGATGCGCCGAGAAAATTACTGGATAACTACGCAGGTACGCGCAACCTAAGCCTTAAAACCAAACAAGCCTTCCAAGCGTGGCAAGAAAAATTAAAGCAAAAGAATAACCTGCAAGAAGACAGCGCCGAGCAGCAAGCACAGCGCCAGTTATTGACCTATCAAGTGCAAGAGCTGGATAAGCTGCAACTGTCTGAAAAAGAAGTTGCCGAACTGGAGATTGAACTCAAGCGTTTAAGTAATGCTGATGCCATTATGTTCGCAGGCCAGCAAGCACTAACTCTTTGTGCTGATGGCAATAACGACGACTCATCCAGCTCACGTTCGAAATCACAAGACAGTGCTTTGCAGCAAGTTCAGCAAGCCATTCATCAGCTCGATAAAATAGATGACGATAACAAAACATTAAAAGAGAGCCGTGAATTTCTCAATCAGGCGCAAATTCAACTGCAAGAAGCCAACGATGCGCTAAATGACTACATCAACAAGGTCGAGATCAACCCACAGCGCTTACAGCAAATAGACCAGCGTCTTGGCTCTATTTACGATCTCGCCAGAAAACATCAAGTGCGTGCTGATGCCTTGTACGATACCTGGCAAGAACTGAGTGACAAGCTCAACGCGTTGAATTTTAGCGATGACGATATGGAAGAATTAATCCAGCAAGTCAGCGATCTCGAAAAAGCCTATTTAAAACTCGCACAACAGCTGAGCAAAAAACGTCATAAAGCCGCAGGCAAGCTCGACAAAGAAGTGAATACTCACTTTGAAGCCTTGGCTTTGGGCAATGCGCGTTTAGAAACACACATACAAAGCGACGAGCAATACGCCAATAGCAGCGGCATCGATCATATCGATTTATTAGTGCAAACCAACCCAGGCATGCCCATGGGACAATTGTGTAAAGTCGCATCCGGCGGTGAACTTTCACGCATCAGCTTAGCGATTCAGGTAATTACAGCACAAACCAGTAATATTCCAAGTCTAATTTTTGATGAAGTGGATGTCGGCATTGGCGGCGGTACAGCAGAGCGTGTCGGCCGCTTATTGAATGAACTTGGCAAGCATAGCCAAGTTCTGTGCGTAACTCACCAGCCACAAGTGGCGGCGCAAGCGCAAAACCACTTACAGGTGAGTAAGATAGCGGGTGATGAGCAAACCTTCACTAATATCCGCCCGCTCGATAACAAACAGCGCACTGAAGAAATTGCCCGCATGCTAGGCGGCGTTGAAATAACCCAGCACACACTCGATCATGCCCAAGAAATGCTCGCGATGGGGAATGGTTAGGCTCTAATAACGAAGCTCTATTCATCAGCCTTTAGTTTTTATATTAATAGCCAGATAGCAAAAAGCCTTTGTTTAGTGAATAAACAAAGGCTTTTTTGTTGAAACAACTTTTTCTTACGAGAACACAGCCCTCTAAAGAAAAATAGTACGCCTACTTCTTAGGACGAACGTAAAGAACCAAGCTATGGTCGATTAGATCATAACCATGCGCTTCAGCAATCTCGTGCTGCAAACGCTCAATCTGATCATTAGTGAATTCAATGACTTCACCATTTTCCATATTCACCATATGGTCGTGATGGTCACCACGAGCCAATTCAAATACCGAATGACCACTATCAAAGTTATGACGAGCGACTAGCTCTGCACTTTCAAATTGAGTCAATACACGGTACACAGTGGCAAGACCCACATCTTCGCCCGCTTCAATCAAGGCTTTATAAACATCTTCGGCGCTCATATGACGAGCGGTAGAGTTCTCTAATATTTGTAAAATTTTCACGCGGGGTAGCGTTACTTTCAAACCTACTTTACGCAGTTCGGCATTTTGATCTGACATCACTTCCTCGAATATTTCGCAGCGGCTTACAGCAATTTACTTTATCAGGTATTATCAAGACTTCTAACGACAAAGCCAATAGCCAATACCATGCAATTTAGAATTCTTACTGTTTTACTCAGCTTTTTATTTATTTCAGCCTGTAGTATCCCGAAAGTGTACAAGCTTACGGTGCAACAAGGAAACATTGTCACTCAAGAGATGGTGGATGAGCTAAAAGTTGGCATGACCAAACGCCAAGTCGCCTATGTTATGGGCACACCACTTATTCGCTCGCCTTACCAGCAAGAGCGTTGGGATTACCTCTATACCCTAGAACGTCGTGACAAGGTGGTTAAGCAATACCAAGTTACCGTATTCTTTAAAGATGACCTTTACACCCATCTTGAAGGCGAAGTACCACAAGAAGAAGAGCCAGAGAACCAGCAAGAAGTATTAGAAGATAAGAAAGAAAATAACCTACTCGAAATTCCAAGCGAATAGGTTGTTAAACAAATAGATCAAATTCAATCGATCTATTTACCGGCCTTAGCTGCGCGATTGGCTCGCGCAGCTTTAGGATCAATTAATAACGGACGATAAATCTCAATACGATCCCCCGCTTTTAACAGCTCAGTATCCGGGCTACGCACCGCTTTACCGAAAATACCTAATTTCGACTCCGCAATATTCAGCTCTGAAAACTCTTTATCCAGACCCGATAGCTCAGCACCTTGGCGAACCGTTGTGCCTTGTTCAACGAGTATACTAATCAGCTTTTGCTTATGGGCTAAGCCATAAACGACCTCAATTTCTATTTGCTCACTCATACCACTACTTCCTAACCGTAAACTTGCTTCGCGCGCTGAACAAAAGAATCAACCATAGTCGCGGCCATTTGCTTAAATACCGCTCCTAGGGCAAAGCCCGTTAACATGTTATTTACTTCAAAATCCATATTAAACGTCACTTTACAGGCTTCATCAGATAAACGCTGAAAATGCCAAATACCGACGAATTGACTGAAAGGCCCATCCACTAGCGACAGCTCCATACGCTCAGGAAAGTGCAATAGATTACGGGTGGTAAACGTTTGGTTTACCCCCATCTTGCTGATAGTCAAACTCGCCACCAGCTCATCATCGGTTTTTGAAATTATTTCAGTAGCAGCACAGCCTGGCAAAAACTGCGGATAACTTTCCACATCATTCACCAGACCATACATTTGCTCTGCGCTGTGCATGACTAATGCACTGCGAGAAATCGAAGTCATTCTATTTTGTTCCTTCTACAACAAGGATTTAAAGTAAACCCAAGCCATTAATAAAAATTAACGCGATAGCGACAGGGGAAATAAAACGTAAAACAAAGCGCCAAACAGCAAACACAGTGTCATTTTTCATTTTCATTTCTTTTCTAATCAAATCCGTCGACATAAACCAACCAACGAAGACCGCGATCAACAAACCACCCAATGGCAGCATAACGTTAGAAGTTATGAAATCTAGAGAATCAAAGAAGGTCTTGCCGAACACTTTATATTCCGCCCACTCATTAAACGAAAGCACCGTGCCCAAGCCCAAGAACCAAGCAAAACCACAAATACCCAAAGTTGCCTTAAAACGCGTAATGCCTTTCTCAACAGCCCAAGCAACCGCTGGCTCAGCAATAGAAATGGCCGAACTCCACGCCGCTATCGATACGAGAATAAAGAAAACAGTACCAAAAAAGATGCCACCCGGCATGCCACCAAAGGCAATCGGCAAGCTTACAAACATCAAACCAGGGCCTGAAGAAGGTTCAAGACCGTTAGAAAATACAATCGCAAAAATGATCATACCCGCCACTAAAGCAACCAGCGTATCCAACAGACCTACCCATAAAATCGTTTTACCCAAAGACTGCTTACTCGGCATATAAGCACCGTATGCCATAATGGCACCCATACCCAGACTCAAGGTAAAGAAAGAATGCCCTAAAGCCACAACAATACTTTCAGTAGACAATTTAGAAAAATCAAAATCGAACAAGAAGTGAAAACCTTGCATGAAGCCTGGAGTGGTTAAGCTATAACCAAATAATATCAACATAAGAACAAACAAAGCAGGCATCAAAACATTAAGTGTTGCTTCTATACCCTTATTAACACCACGCGCAATCACCGCACCCGTTAACACCATAAAAACAGTATGCCAAATAGTAAGACCAACAGGATCAGCCAACATCGCACCAAAAGCCGCACCAGAGCCATCAGCATCAATACCTGCGAATGCGCCAGACGCTATTTTTCCGACATAAAGTAATGCCCAACCCGCAATTACACTGTAAAAAGATAGAATAAAGAACCCCGACAAAGCCCCCATCCAACCAATTCCACGGAAAAATTTGGGTGCACCCACTTCATCCGTCATTGCAGCCATCGTATTAATTGGGCTCATTCGCTCTTTACGCCCCAACAATACTTCCGCCAACATCACCGGAATACCCGCGAGTAAAATACAGGCGAGATAGACCAAAACAAATGCCCCACCACCGTTCTCACCCGTGATATACGGGAACTTCCAGAGATTACCCAGGCCAACAGCAGAACCTGTCGCCGCTAAAATAAAGGTCCATCGACCTCCCCAAATACCGTGCATACCGCGTTTTTGCTCTGACATTTTTTTATTCTCATGCGAATTATGAAGACTCTTACAGGGCCTATTGTCTAAAATTTCGAGCAAAGCCACAAGGGCCGTGCTTTTTATAGTTTCATAGCGCTATAATGCCGCCATGGCTAAAAAGAAAAAATCTGGAAACAGTGGCAATACAATTGCTCAAAACAAAAAGGCACGTCACGACTTTCACCTCAGTAATAATATCGAGTGTGGGGTTGTTCTTACTGGCTGGGAAGTAAAAGCCCTACGCGCAGGAAGGTGTCAACTCGTTGACTCGTACGTATTCATCCGCGAAGGCGAAGCATGGTTATATGGGTGTTTAATAACCGCCCTACCCACCGCAACCGCCTACATAATTACCGAACCTAAACGTGAGCGAAAATTACTCTTACACAAGCGTGAAATTGAGAAGCTAGAACAGCAGATCAACGCAAAAGGTTATACCTGTGTATGTACGGCGCTTTATTGGAAAGGACATATCGTGAAAGTGGACATTGCCCTAGCAAAAGGCAAGCAAGAACACGACAAACGAAATGACGACAAAGATAAAGATTGGGCTAAACAGAAAGAACGTACGATGAAACACTCTGTGAGATAGAGAGCATCTGTTAAGTTTATGACTTAAACGCATAATTAAGTGCAAGATAAATAGTAAATAATAGAAACATCGAGTAAACTGGCTAGACCAAGTTAATGATACTTTCTTTAAAGTGCCTAACAGCCTTATAGATTAAAAAGTATCAGTAACAACGAGAATTTGGGGGCGCTCTGGATTCGACGTTGGTTACAAAGCTAAAGGTGCATGTCGAGAGGGTATGATAATCTCGTAAATAAATGTCATACAAAATTATAGTCGCAAACGACGAAAACTACGCACTAGCAGCTTAGGCTGCTTACCTTTGAAGATGGTTGCCTATTACCATCGGATAAGGGCACGCAAAATAGGATCGACTGGCGGCTTCGCTCGTAGCTTAAGGTCTAAAACTAATCGAGCTCGCCCCAAACTCCCTGCCTCTTGGGCCGTGACGGGTTAACTTAATAAAGTGGCCAAGCATGTGAAGATCAGTTAGTGGCGGATTGACGGACGTGGGTTCAATTCCCACCGCCTCCACCATATCAAGGTCCAAGTAAGTCCTAGACCTTCCGAGAAAGCCCATAACCAGTAGGTCATGGGCTTTTTTTGTGTCTATTGAAGTCCAATAAGGTCTTGTAAGATCCGCTCTTTTTAGTAACACTGTTAGTAACACCAGCTACCAGGCACTATCTCAGTGTTACTATAATGGCCAGAATCACTACACCACTCTCTGATACTCAGATCAAACAGGCTAAGCCCAAAGAGAAAGAGTACAGCCTCAATGACGGCCAAGGCCTAGCACTGCGCATAAAACCAACAGGCTCAAAGCTCTGGATCTTTAACTATTACCAGCCCTTTACCAAGAAGCGTAAAAATATGGGTTTAGGTAAATATCCTGATGTCTCTTTAGCAAGCGCAAGACAAAAGCGTAACGAAGCCCGCCAATTTGTTTCTGAGAATATTGATCCACTCGACAATAGAGAGCAGCAAACTGATATCCAAAAACTTGCTTTGGGAAATACCTTAGAGCACATAGCCAAACAATGGATAGAAGTTAAGCGAAGCTCTGTATCTGATGATCACGCCAATAAAACCTGGAACTCTTTAGAGCTTCATATTTTTCCAAGCTTAGGCAAATACCCTATTGATAAGCTAACCGCCAAAAAAGTAATCGAGCAGCTTTCCCCTATAGCAGCAAAAGGAAGCCTGGAGACAATTAAACGCTTATGTCAGCGTTTAAATGAAATAATGATCTTTGCTGTGAATACTGGATTAATAGATAGCAACCCATTATCGGGTATAGGTAAAGCCTTCAAAACACCCGAGAAGCAGCACCTTGCTACAATTAAGCCTGAAGAGTTACCTGCCTTAATGCAGACAATAAACAGAGCCAGCATTAAGCGAGTAACCCGCTACTTAATTGAATGGCAGCTGCATACCCTTACGCGCCCCAGCGAAGCCGCAGGGGCACGTTGGGATGAGATAGATTTTAATAATGCTATCTGGGTTATACCTGCCGAACGCATGAAGAAACGCAGAGAACATAGCATTCCTTTAACCGCCCAGGCCTTGGAAATACTCGAACAAATTAAACCTATTAGCGGCCATAGAGAGTTCGTATTTCCTTCTGACAGAAACCCTCGCACTCACATTAATAGCCAAACCGCCAATATGGCTCTTAAGAGAATGGGGTATGAGAACAAGCTTGTAGCACACGGTCTTAGAGCTCTCGGTAGTACGATTCTAAATGAGTATGGTTTTGATTATGATTTAGTGGAAGCAGCTTTAGCGCATGTAGATAAGAATGAGGTAAGAGCAGCCTATAATCGAGCTGATTATATTAAACGCCGTATACCGATGATGGAGTGGTGGTCTGAGCATATCGAAAGCTCATTATTAAAAGGTTTCATAACAACTTCAAAAATAACTCACTTAAAGCAAATAAACTCTTAACATTCTGTTTAAGATCTGCATGAGCTGCAGCACATTTTTTATTAAATTATCAGGCTTGCACCAGGAGGCGAAAAAACTTCCTTTATGATTTGATTAAACAGGTTAATGAAACAGTGAGCTTTGATAATGCATGGGTGTGTAAGCTTTGATTCATAAACGTTTATCTTAATAACCACTCAAAACCTAAGCCAACATTTGATAAGTGGATTGCGCTGAACCTAAATGGACGCTAACGAACTCTAATGGAAAGGGAATGATATCAGAGGAGTCTAATCTTGATTAAAAAATGTATCTTAGCAAAAAATCATAAGAGACTTTTTAAAACGAGCATTAAGGCCAACTGCCCCACTGCATTCATTAACATAAATAATCAAACTGCCCTAGAGATGCAGCTCAAATAGCCCTAACATACCATAGACAATAAAGTTTAAGCGGAATACGGCGCGGCGATTTATTTTAGAAACGTGCTGACATGATGCAGGGATGGGCTGATTATTTTACTACTCTTAATTCACTGCCTGTCATAGACAAAAAAAGCCTAGAGAGACACATGCCTAAAGCAGCAAAAGTTGCCAAGGCTAACGTTTCACGCCCTAAAGAATCTAGCAAGTCAGATAAAAAGCCCCTGTTAATTACCAAAGAGGCTCTTGAGAGAAATCTTTATTAATCAAGACTCACGTTAATTGAGCTATAACCTCCCTCCACCTCAATATTAAATCAATTCTGTGGCAGACAAAATCTAAACTCTTAGATCCTGACTGCCGTGGATAATTTTTTACCCTTTAGTATTTTGAACTAGTATTGAGTACCAGTAGTCATAAAACGGTTGAGCATCTTCAAAACACTTCGTTGACGTCAATTTCATTCCATTTTCACGGTAAGCATCACAAGTTTTAGCATCGGATAAAGCCATATCTGCCGCCTTCTTTTGGGTTTTAGCTTCACATGTTTGTCCAGCAACACAAGCAGCTGCTGCTTCCGCATAGCCATCTAACATCACCTGAATTCCACTTACTACATCACTTTGAGCGTCCTTTACTTTTGGAAAGTGTTTTAAATTGCCCAGATAGCCACCTTCGCACGCTCTACAACCATCAACCATGAATCTTGCCACCTCATAGGCCAAATCATCACCTAAAGGCTCAATTGCTTTTCTCTTATAGTCTGGAAGTTGAGCAGCAACATCTAGGATACTCAATTTGAGACCAGCTAGAAATTTGTCATGATTATCCTGTCCTTTCTCAGCGAGCTCTAACTGCTTTTCTAATGTTGTAAATCTAGGTCTATCCTCACCAGTAACTGAACCACCATACTTCTTAAGATTTTCAGCCAGCTTTTCTTGCTGACGTTTTTGAGCTCTTTCTTCAGCTGCTTTGTCTAACTCAGCCTGCCTTGCATCCGCTAAGATTTGGGTCTCAGCTTTTACTGATTCTGAGAGTGCCGCAGAAGCTCGAACATTCGGATTTTTTGCACAATATTCAGCCACCTTATCTTCAACATAACTTTGACCATAGTCAGAATAATCTAAAACGCTTCCGATCCTGGCCTTCTTCCCCTGCTGAGAGACTAAAGTTTTTGAGTCAAATAAGCTGTTATTGAGCGACCAGCACATTGCATATTCAGTTTGCCCCTTCATCTCATTCCAAACGTTGTTAATCGCAAGTTGCCCAGCCTCAAGTATGCCAAGGTCTGACTGTCTTAAACATTCAGATTCAAACGCAATAAGAAAAGGGACTGCATAGCTAAGCTCTTTATCGATATGGTTTTGATAAAACCGTTCGATTGTTGAACCTCCTTGATACTCGCTTCTAAAAATCTTACGCATATCACTTTGCATCCCCTCCAGCATCCGTTTATCACCACTAAGCTCTGCATCATTGTAGCTATTACAACTATAAGGAGAGCTTGCCGACACATCAGGGATTTCAGTGTCACTACTACAAGCTATGAGAGTTAATAAGGCAGCACTAGAGAGGAGTAACTTTGTGAACTTCTTATGACGAAGCATTTTAGTTCCTTTTTAAATGTTAGAAGTTGGTTTTGATATGAACTATCGTCATTTCAGGACGATTTTATTAATAAATCCGCATCATTATGTTGACTTGAAGATGCAAAATCAACAGATCGGTTCGTTTATGAGTCCATTTATCGGACTTATATTACGAGTATGGATATACCTAATAACAATGCAGACGAAAAACGACTCCGCAACCAAGCTTTTGGTAAGCGCCTAAAGGTACTACGCCAGACTACTGGGCTTACTCAAGATCAGCTTGCAGAGCAAGTTGGCAAGTCCTCTGAAACTATCAGCAAACTCGAACGAGGATTAATCTACCCCGGTGTTGATATGTTGATTCTCCTTGCAGAGAACTTGAGCAGCTCATTAGATGACTTAGTAGGGGTTACACATAGCAAGGGGCTTTCTGGCAACCAGATTACCCTATTGTCTGAAGCACACGTTGCTTTAAAGCAGATGGATGAACAGCTACTTGATGTTGCACTCAAACAACTGCAAGCTTTGAACTCCCTAGTTACTCGCTAAGTCACTTTCCTTCTAAGAGTTGAGTACTGCTATTAAAGGTTTTTACCCATCTCCCAAGCAATTAAATTAGCCTAGCTTAAGAAATTGAGAGTTTTTAATCTGATATTGAATGCCTTTGGCCTGAATTGCACAACGACCGGCCAAGTTAATTGTCGTCTAATATTATTTAGATTAGCGCATGAAAAACATGCCGTTACGGGTGTCGTTACGATGAGCGTTGAATCTATTACTTGATTTCAGGAGGCATAAAAAAACCACCACTCTGGTGGTTTTTCGTTTGACTCGCAATAAACTCAAAAAATCACTTTATTCATCACAAGTGCAGCCGCCCGTTTTTTCATCGCATTTTTCACAGGTCGTGCAAGTGCAACCATCCTCCTTGTTATTGCAATATTCACATTTAGGACAAATGCAGTCACCTTCCTTTTCATCACAACCTTCGCAGATCGAACAATCACAGCAAGTCCCATTGTTCCCACACAAACTACATACTTTATCTTCAACATCTAAACCCATAAAAAACTCCCTTTAGCTAGCAGGATTAATTAAAGCTGTACTTTACTCCATTGCTGATTAGGTGTGAATTTAATTAATAGCTAGCCAAAAAAACCACCAGCATTAAGACTGATTAAGCCTTAATGCTGGTGGGTTTTTCAAAATAACGGTATAAAGAGAACCAAAAGACAGTTAATGAAACAGTGGAATTTAGGCGAGTCTACCCTTTATAAATACTTGGCAGAATAGCTCAGACTGTTACCATACCCTTTAATTATAGGCAGTATGTATCGCAGCGACCAAAATAAAGATAGAGAATAACTTTGAAATTATTAAACACATACGAAGATGAATATGAAGCTGAAAAGGCTTTGACTAAAATCACTGGCCAAAAACGATTAGCCAGTGAACGTGACAGCACAGAAGTCATTTACAACCTATTTGGTGAACCTACCTGGGGGAACTTCTATCGCTTAGGCATGTTCAATTTGCCATTACTGCAGAAAATTCTCGACCAGCGTAAAGCTGGTGGAGCATTTGACGAAGAAAAACATCAAAAGGTGATCTCTACTCTCAAGTATGTAGCTAACCAGTTTGAGATAGAAATCCCCCAACACTGGTTATAACCTATTACTAAACCGACAATCCCCAATTAGCAGCAAACAGCTCCCTTACAGGGTCCAGCTGTACTGGCAACTCATGCTCTGCGATAACCCCTAGGTATGTAGCTGCCCGAGTTGCACCGACATATAAATATTTCTCGAACAATTCAGGACTATTTTCAGCTAATTTGTCTATACCGACAAAAAATACTGCCTCAAACTCTAAGCCCTTAATATGCTCAACTGAGAAAACTCTCACATCACCATTTTCACCAATTACCCTGCCGCCAGGGCAACCTACTGCATTCAATGATAGCTCCTGTAAATGATCGTTAAGTTCATCTGCTAAAGGTTGAATCATTGATTCATCAGTAACTAGAATAGCCACAGAGGGCATCCCGTCTGAATTTTTTTCAATCTCTGAAATGCGTTCAAAAATCCATTCAGAAGATTCATCTAATGAGGACAGGTTTTCAGCTAAAACAGGAGAGAAACCAGTATGCGCCATGTGCTCGGGCAAAGCAGAATCCTCACTAGAAAAGGACATTAACTCAATTAACTTATTGGAGAAATCATTAAGCAATCGACTCTGTCGATAAATTATATTTATAGCCTTCATCTCAATGGTATTTGATATCCACCTAATTTGCTCATCGGTGCGGCAGCCCCATGTAGTGATACGCTGATTAAAATCACCACTTGCAAAGAAAGATTTCATTCCAGGTTCTGTTAGGTTAAACATACACGCTAGTTGAATCACTGAAAAATCAGTGGCTTCATCGACTAGGATTTGATTACGGAACAATGATGAGATAGCTTTAATATTACTGAATTTAGCCAATTCGATATTTTTACTAACAAAACTCTGCTCCAATAATTCACGAGCTATTTGTAATTGCAGAAGTATAACTGCATCTAACTCAAATGAATTTAACTCATTCGCTTTCTCGGGAAGCTTTGAATATAGATTCGAATTCGAACCATTAGCCTTCCTAAACTCACGATAACTGACTGGAACCTCTGCAACATAACGTTTTGATAGGTTCATGAATTTACGTAATGACGTTTGAAGCGAGACAACCCGGCCAATTTCTTTCAATATTGAATCAGCTGGTAATTTCCCCTCAAGCCAGCGCTGAATTTTTTCATTATTTGAAGACTTCTTAAATTTTTTATTATGGTAGATATTTCGAGCTAACGATCGTATAAATCTATTATATTGTTGTGTCGCTTTTGATATAGGGGTTATTGTTAACGCAACTTCACCATCATCCGATACATCGTCATCGTCATCAACATCAGTAGCATCATCCTTTAAAGAATCTATAAATTTTGATAGTTTACCTAAGAAATCTTTGCCTTCTGTATTCAAAAGCAAGTTTAGTGATTTCTTGATTTCATTATCTGAAAACTCTTTATATTTCTTAAGGAGCGGCTCTATTTTTTCTTCTTCTTTAAATAAAGACCTGCAAAGTGATAATGGTGTTTGGGTTTTCTCTACTATTTTTGATAATTGATTTGAAATTGCCTCAACTTCAGGTTCTTCACTAAATTCAGCAATACCTAAAACATTCCCCTCAACACTCCCTATAATCCTTAAATCATGAAACTCATTAAATTTCAAAAACCAATCTTCAGGTGATATAACAATAGAGTTAGATACATACTGATTTTTATCTCGTAGAACAAACCTACCTTTTGTTGAGGCAGTCTTGAGTAAACCCAATACATTCCTTGCAATATACTTCCTATGGTAATCCCAGGTTTTTATATTTTCATTAGGCGCGGCTATTTTTTCTCGATTAAAAGCTTCTTTAACATATTGTTTAAGCAACTCCGTTGGTGTAAACATAATCCAACTAGACTCATGAGCTAGGCCTGAATTATTTTCAATTTTTCTAACTAGCTCTTTTTCACTATCATTCAAACTAAACCCATCAAGCTTTTGACCTAATCGACGGATAAGTGTCGTTGTTTTCCCTGTTCCTGGTGGACCTAATATTAATAAATGACTATCGATTGGAAGACGAAAAATTTCATCTTGAAACTTATCTAGAATCGGCTTATCTCGTAAGCTCATCGTTTTAATAGCTTCGCGACGTACACCGTCAACAATAAAGCCTGCACCTTGTTCTTCGGCTAAAAGCTGATCCAATAACTCATCATTTATATCTATCCCAGATTGCCTTAAAAGCTCTATTAACGATGGTACTGTTTTAGGGGGTTCGTCTGGACTTAGCTCAAAAATACTATTTAATGAATCCCACTCCTGATCTTTGAGTGCTGGAGTAAAAGATATCTTTTCAAGTACTTCATACTTCTTATTTTTCCTATTAATTTCAACGGTTACATCATCACCAACATAAGCAGCTGCAAGCTTTCCAATAGGCCCCCTGTATCCCGATAGCTTATTATCACCCTTTAAGTTAACCGGCATCGTTCGACAAAAATAAAATGTCTCCTCTACCCCATTTTCATCACAAACCTTAACCCTGCTAATAGCAGGTTCGCTTTTTAATAATGAGTAACTCCCACTAACTTCTCTTGATGAATCGTTAACACTATTAACTGCACGACCAGCAGTAAATGTCTGAGGGTTTGCAAGGCTCTGTGCTCCACCTGAGTGTGTTTCAGACAGCTTCGAATCAGCCAGACTAGATATCTCATGAAATATATCTAAAGACTCAGTTGCTCTTTCTTTTATTTCGCTTAATTGTTCCATCGGTTAAATCCCTGCTACCAATATTTTTATTCAGATAGAACCTGAATCGAATGTGTTTAATATATACAGACTAATATTTAACATGCATAACACCCAAAGCCATCCCACTAACAGCCTCAAATTCCTTATCAAACTTATACCTAGCCAATAGCTCTTTATCTATTTCTACCTGCTTCAAGCACTCAGAAAACTTCAGCTCTTGAATGAAGTCCTCCTCTAGAGTCAACATGATATCTTCAGCCCTACCCGCGAGTACTGATTTAATTGTCTCTACTAGGCTTTCTTTGTCATAAACACCACTAAAGCCAATTGCCAAGTTATCGGTAGAAACCTTATCAGCTTGTCTGGCAAGACTATCAGCAATCGCTGCATTAAAAAGCTTGCCTGCAAACGTCCACCAGGTAGCATTCCCTTCATCATCAATCAGCAATGTTGTTTTATTCGATTCTATCCAGCTGTAATCTTCTTGTATCTGTTCCAATAGCTCAGTAGACCTAGTAGACAAATACTCATTACTAAAGCCTTCCTTTAAGACAGCAGCAATAGACTGGCACATTTCATAATGCATTGGCTGCGCAGCGCTTAGCCATTGAGAGTTTCCTCTCATTTCAGTAGGCTCTACATAAGCAATCTTACGTGGCCAGTCGATATATTTGGTTTGCCAGCTACGTCCGCCTAATGTTAACAAAGCTGGGCCTTCTTCTTTTACTGCAAACGTTAGTTGATGAACCTCCCCCAACTCTTGCTTGCCATGAAAGACTTTAACCATAGGCGGACTGGTAAAAACAGAAAACAGTTCCATAAAGTTTTTCTGGCCAAACGTTCTTTCACCAGTACTACCGATACCTAAAATACCCGAGTCTGAATGAAGAGTGCCATTTGAATTCATATATTCAACAACAGAAGAAAGTTCTTCATCAGGTAACTGGAGGAAGCCTGGCATGTTGCCAATCCAAGATTTTATATCTTGGGCAATAATGCCTTTTTCCTGAAGCGTTAACGCCATTACTTGCTGAGCGTAAATATGTGTCGGTCTTGCGGGTGGTTGTATAGGTTCAACAAAACCTGATTTCCATAATTCCAATAACGCAACAGATCGTAGAAACGCATCTTCTTTCGTCGCTAAAAATAGACAGTTACGAGAAGATCCTGCACGGCGGCCTGTTCGTCCGATTCGCTGTAAAAATGAAGCTACCGTAAATGGAGCATCAATTTGTATAACTTTATCTAAGTCCCCTACATCAATCCCTAGCTCAAGAGTTGAAGTAGCAACGATGACACAATTAGAGCCTTGTGAAAAAGCCTCTTCAGCAGAACGGCGTTCATCCAGACTTAAGCAACTATGTGAAACATAAGTGGCAACTCCCTGCCCTCTTAGCTCCATAGCAAGCTCTTCAACACGAGATCGACTATCGACAAAGACCAACCGTTTTTCACCTCTATGAAGTCTAGAAATGACGATTGCTGCATTCCTAACAGAGCCAACCCAATCTACTTTAATATCAGGTACTACATTATTTTCAGCGGGGGGATTAATAACACTTCTTTTCGCCGCACAAGAACCAGCCAACCAATCACATAGTACTTCAGGGTTGCCTACCGTTGCAGACAAACCCAGGCGTTGAAGTTCACGACCCGATATTTTACTAATGCGTTCTAATACTGATAGTAAGTGCCAGCCTCGATCATCCCCAGCAAAAGCATGTACTTCATCAATAATCACACTGCGCACATTAGAGAAAAAGGAGTGATGATCGATTCGATTAGAAACCAACATGACCTCTAATGATTCAGGAGTCGCTAAAATAATATCAGGTGGGTCGGCAATCATTTTAGCTTTACGAGATGCACCTATATCTCCATGCCATACACCGACACTGCGCCCCAATAAGTGACCGTAATAACTTAAACGTTCTTCTAGGTTATTTAATAATGCTTTAATAGGACAAATATAAAGAACACTTAATCCAGTCCAGTTTTCAGAAAGCATTCTAGAAAATATAGGAAAACTAGCAGCCTCTGTTTTACCACCAGCAGTCGGCGCTAATAAAATGGCATTTTCACCATTCAAGATAGGCTGAATAGTCGCTTCCTGAAGCGGTCGCAGCCCAGGCCAGCCTAAACTATTAACAATATGATGCTGTATCGCTGGGTGCAGCTTATCGAATTCGCTCATCTATTTTGTCCGCACAACAAGCTCATAAATCCAGCTCAATATCATCAACAGAGCTTGCGGCCTTAGAAGCCCTTTCAACATCTGTTAATTCAGTATCAGAGATGGTTAGCGCATAATGTTCTCGCGGATCAAAGTCATCAAACTGATCGACTCTATCCAATACATCACCCACCAGCTTTTTCAAGAAAATACGGGGAGCTATACCAATCTTTCCACCTAAGTTTCCCGTTACTGCATTGGCAAGGTCTGCAATATAGGTATTATCAGCTAACCTAGAAATCCTTTCAGGCACACGACTATTCTGCACATACAAGTCTCGAACCTTAACTCCAACCTCTTCCAATGAATCTAAGTTAAATCCTTTCAAGCGAATTTGAACCGCTCTTGGGTTATCAAATCTAACATCTGTGGAAAAGTCGACAGCCAGTCTCTGGGCTAAAGGTGCTAATCGTTGAACACCCATTGGGCCTTCATAAAAAGCAGGTGTTCCTGTAATAACTAAATACAATCCTGGGAAACGTCCACTATCTACTTCATCCATTAATTGGCGTAAAGCATTTAAGCTTTTATCACGCACATCTCCACGCATACGCTGCAAGGTTTCAACTTCATCCAACACTAATAACAAACCTGGGTGGCCTGAGTCTTTTAGTATGGTAAGAACACCCTGTAAAAAACTAAGAGCACCGAAGTGATCGATATCACCCTTAATCTTGGCATAGCGTTTAACAGCAGCAGAAATGTTTGGCTGCCCTGCCATCCAGGCTAATAGGCCATCTGCTATCTCATCTTCACCATTTACTAATGCGCGTCGGTAAGCTCGTAGGGTTAAAGCGAATGCCGGTGCACTGCGTACAACTTCACCAAGACGCTTTTCCATTAAAACATCAGTAGCCTCAACAAGCGCATCCATGTCATCTGGATCAATTTCCTCCTGGGCCAATACATCTTCTTCTAATGTATAAAACCAAGACTCGATGATATTTCTAAACGCACCCGATGGTGAATCAGGCGTTGTAAGTCTTTCCATCAAACGTCGATAAACAGTTTCCAATCTGTGCAATGGCGTTTCAGTTTCAGAAATCTGAACTTCTGCACAAGCAAACCCAAGCTTATGAGCGCGCTCTCTGAGCCAACGAGATGCAAAGGTCTTACCGCTACCGTATTCACCTCTTATGGCTTTAAATACAGCGCCTCCTCGTGCAACCTTTGCTAGCTCTTCATCAAAAGCACTTTCAAAAGGTTGTAAGCCAACTGCTAATGCATCTAAGCCATATTGCGGAACAGTGCCTCTACGCAATGCATCTAAAATATCTTGCCTACGCTGGTTACTAATACTCATAATTCAAACTGCTGTTTAAGGTCATTGATATTAAGCTTCACTGTTTGTGAATCACGCTCAACCGATAAAATGGGATAGCCGTCCACATTAAGCAGCTTCTGTGCACCTGACAAAAAGCCTCTAATGCGCAACTTAGGTATCGATAACTGTCGAATAACCATAGCTTCCATCATCTGGCCTTGGTGCGTATCCATTAATTCCAGAAAAGCATGCAACTGCTCATCTTTAATACCACGCCCAGAACGAGATTTTATTGATTGGTAAATGGCACTATCAAACAATGCTCCAACCCAACTGCCATGAGCACCCTTTGGCTTAGCATCGCCTGTCGAAGGCTCAACAACAGCAGGCCCACCAAACATATCTTCCATTACTTCAGATATAGCCTCAGCCTTTTTAGCTTTGGCTGTTTTTTTCTTCTCGACCTTAGGCTGCTCTACTTTAAGGCTAAGCGATTCAGAGGAAACTAGATTCTCAGTGATCGACTCTTGATACCACCAAGAAGGCATTACCCTAGCTACTTCGCTCCAGCCTTCCAACTCATCATCCGAGTTAATAAACACACCCAGCGGAATAACCACTTCTTGTAAACTTCCACCACCGTGATACCCCAGGTTCTTGCCCTTGGTATAACGAACCTTTTCACTCCAAGGCAAGGTAACGCTTTTAGTGGGTGTAACAACTCGGCTACCCTTCACCGATACTTCGCTGGTACTTACTTGCGTATCACTTAACTGATAGCGTTCACCATTACTCATGGCACTGTCAGCCGGATTTATAAAGCTAGAATCATGATCTAATACATGCCCATGATCACTGGTGATAATCACCACCCTGCCAGCATCACGAGCCGCTTCTAATACCTGGCGTAAAACAGTAATTGATGCCAAAGACCAATCCACAGATACCTGTGAACTGCTGCTAAGCTGATCATCAATGGCATTAATAACGGTAGCAATTACCTTATATTCTTTATTCGCTATTTTAGAACGAACATCCCCATTTAAAGATCCAGTCCCTGCTTGCTGTAAATCTGCTTTATGAAACACAACAGGTGGATTCTTAGCAGAAGCTACTTTCTTTAAACCTGCATGGCTCGCAAAGGCTTTCTTCTCATCTGCGGCTACACCCTCTACTAAAGCGCCTGACAGTAACGAACAACGGCTAACTTTAGTAATGGTAGGCAAAGCAGCAATTAAACAACTTTCTTTAGCATCTGTAGAGCTACGTACTTCTAGCCAACTACTATTAATTAGATCTTCGGTTAATCCTCGATAAACAGCCTCGTTCATGCCATCCATTATCAATAAAAGCACAGGGCTTTTCTGCGCAATCGGCAATACCAATTCATCTAAGGCATTTTCAACTGGAAGTTTACAATCTTCGAACTTATCCCCACGAGCAACTGATATTAACTGCTCAGAAAACTGTTTGTTTTGACCTTCACGTTTAACGCATGCCAACTCTATTAGCTGGTGGTAAACCTTATTCAAGTCATCATGAACATCACCTGCCCAAACAACTGAGCGAGCCCAATCAACAAAACTGCCATTTTGGATATATTCGTCCATCGACATAGTGGCATTATTGGCAGCTGCATCTTTTTGCTTAACCCAGCGAACTAAACGTAAAGCCATTAGCGCACGTTCGGTTTGTTCTTTTTGGGCTGGCATACCTGCCAAAATATGTTGCTGCAAAGATCGTAATGCGGTCTCTGCTTTTTTAATATCACCATTATCTATAACGTCATTAACCGATGACGCATAAGCAGACAATCTATCCTGATAACTTCTAGGTAAAATCTCAGACAAGCCTGTAGCAGATGAACCGCCTATACTTGCTAAAAACTGTTCTGCTTTACCCAGAGCAGAATCTACAAATTTAAAACCTTGGTTTTTAAAGAAAACCATCGCAGCGTCATTTGCTGATTCGCCAAAACGTAAAAGTAGAGTTTTATCCACTGTACTACCAGACAAATATCGATCTTTAAATACAGCTCTTATTCCATGAATACTGGCGATATCCACTAAACCAGAAGTTTCTAGATTCGGATGAAACAATACAGAACACGCCAACCCTATCGGCAATAAATCGTTTCCATGCCCCTGCAATAGCAAGCTCTCAATCAGCTCCGAATAATCAGGTACGCCAAGACCAAGCCAGTCAGTCAAATTTTCACTAACATCAGCAGGAAGTTTATCCATAAGTGCCACTACATCGTTAGACATAGACCAACTGAATAATGACTGTAAATCTAAAGCTGGTTCATCATAAGACAAATAACCTTTTGCTAGAGCTTGCCAGGCTTTCTCTTGATCCAGTACTTCACCAAAGTTAACTTCAGTTTGATAATGATCAAAACACCCTAATAACGCCTCAGCCAACCAGCGGCCATTTTTTCGAGTTAACCGTGGATCAATTTCTCGAACCTTAATTAATTGCTGCAGCGACTTCCAAGGACTAATACGTTGAGGTTCATTTCTCCACAATCTAGCCAGTACATCTTTAGCTAGACTCACCGCATCATACTTAGACAACATCACGAGGCTCTCGCCTTCATGCGATGCTAAATCTTGATGTTCTATTAAGGTTTCACGCATATCTAGTTCAGATACGCAGGAAATTATTTTCACCTTCTTACCATTAATCACAGATTTAGCGACAACCTTTGGAATATCCTCAGGCCAAACAATCGCAATGCTATCTGCATTTACATCACGCTCATAAATAGCCTGCAATTGACTTAAAATTGCGCTGGGAATTGAGTCTTCCGTAAACTCTTGTTGCAAAACTACCGCTTTAATCATCACCATTCACCTCTGTAATGGTGTATGAAACATCCAATCTTTGGCCCGCTTGAAGCTCTTTTTCTATTTGACTGAATAAAACTTGTGCCTCAGACAAACTAATATCAGATTTTTTATCCTCTTTAACAATTCGACGACCAGGCTTAACAACTACAGAGGGCTTAGGGATTTGAGCTGGTGGTTGCACACGAGATGTAATAATCCTAGTGACATCTTCTTGTGCTTGTCGTAAAGCATCACTAAGAGATGTCACTAATTCATCTGCTGTTACAGAATCTGAGACCTGCTGTTTAATGCGTTTACCAGCATCATCACCGCCATTCCAAATACTTTCTAATAACTTCCAGTTATTGTTTTGTATTGATTGGCTAACACGTGCGGCTGTAGTAATACTTTTTGCAAGAGCCTGCAAGCTAGTAATAGGCTGAATTTTTGATAATTCAGTAATAAGCTCTGCGCCGTCTTTACTCTTTAATGCATTCATAAGCGCTACAGATTTCTCTGCATTTTGTAAGCGTTTACACTGAGCCGACGCATTTAACTTACTCAATGCAGATTTAATATCAGCAACTAAGTTTGTACTGTCTTCTAGCTCTCGGTTAACAGCATCCAAAACATCTTTTTGTAATGCATTTTGGTGATTAGCAGTTAACAATTTATTTACAGTCAGTCCAAAAACCGCTCCAGCATTTTCAATACCCTTCTTCCAATCCTCAGGACTTGCTAAATCTTGCTTAACCAATACAAGATTTTCAGGCATATCTTTCAATGTAACCTCGTAGTCCCCTCCGTGTCGGCTGAAGGCATACTGGCCATGCTCTGAAAAAACCATAATCAATAAATTCTGAACAATCTCAGGCAATCCCATTGCCTCTGGTTGATCCATAGCAGCTCTTAAGCGAGCAACGGTTACTGGCTCGCCTCGCTGCTCATCCTTAGCCAATTCACGCGTGAGTTTTTGTGGCCAATCTTCTTTGAAAATAAAGTGGCGCTCATGCATCTCGCCCAATTTTAACGGCTGCGCTATAGAACGCATTAAAGACCTTAATGGACTATCAATATCTATCCGACCATTGGTCGCATGAATCGCTCTGCGTAATTGTTCGAACACTTTACCCAGATCGGCTAGCTTCACTTCATTTTCAAACTCTGGATGACCAGGATATTGAAAGCTAAGTGCTTGCCCTAATATATTCTCAAATGCTTTTCCTAAATTACTGCCAATAGGCAAGCTTGGAGCAAAGCCCGTTTCTAAAGAATACACTTGGCTATCAAGAACGCCGCCATCATTTAACGAGCCTGCTAAAGGCTCTGACACACCATAAGCACCCATTAGATAAGTTTCAATACGATGGCGCATCTGACTACGCTGATTGTCTAATAGTGTTCGGGCTTGCGCTCGCTCTTGCGGGCTTAAATGCTTACTAAAAGTTCTAAAGCTATCATCACTTTTTAAGATATATTCTAGGGTAACGAGAGTCCCTAAATCACGCTGTGAATCCTGACTAAAGAAATACGGCAACCAGCACATTGTACGAGCAGAATTGCCATTAGCTTCAAACGTTTGTATGCGAGCTTTATCATCAGCAGGTGAACGATCTTTGTGATCGAATGGGAAATCAACAATAACTTTCCAATCATCACCCCGTGCCTCAAAAGTTGTGTCATCTGATATTTCACGAATATTTTGAAACATAACTTCAACGTTACGATGAGTTCCTCGCCAAAGGAACTTGTGCTCTAGAAACAGCTGATTATCATCTTGAACACCAAACGCATTAAAAACGATATCTTTTACTAACTTACGGCGCGCACCCTCATTATCGTGAATTTTTGCTTCGTCAAGCATACTCTCAGTATCAACACCTGAAAGCTGAATAGAAATAATCGGATTGGTATCGTCCTGGCTAATTTTTATTTCACCAACACGCCCTGCCCACTTAATACACTTCCCTAAAACAATACTCGCTTCACGGCCAGGCAATGGTGATTTAATCGTACCGTGATTTAATGCTGCAAGCTTATTGGATGTTAGTTGTTTGAAACACTCCACTTCAGGCACAAGAGCAGATAACAGCAACGTCTTTATTAATCGAAGGTCATTAATAAATCCTCGCTTAGACATATCTGAATCAGCAACGGTATCTATGGTCGCTAGGCTTAAGTTATATTCACCTTCAATTAACGGAACTAACTTTCTTTCGTACAACGTTTTAGCATTATCAAACTGCATACGCATGGACTCTGAAAAAGGCTCTGCTTCCGAGCCAATAACATCGTACAAGTCACCTACGGGTATACAGCTACCAAGCTCTAAGGTTTCGCGCTGCTCTACTAACAACATCAGCATCACCTTCAAAGCAGTACGTTCTCTCTGCAGCGCAGATGACAAAGCAACTAAAGCTTGAATAAGTGCTGGACTGAATGGATACAATGAACGGAAACTTTCACGATCCCCTTGTTTGGTTAGCAATATATCTTGAACTTCTTCCCTTAACTTGGCGTCCATCGAGAAAAAGGCTTCGTCAATTTGATGTTTTGCCGCATCGTTTTTCGGTTTTAATAATCGACGTTCTGCAATGACAGGTAGGTTTCTATCTTCAAGGGTAATGGTATGAAATCGTCCATCCCAATATTTAAGAGAATCACTCAGTACTTCTTGCTCAGACCCGGTGTATTGGTCACCGACAAATTCTCGCAGATCACGCTGACGTGCAATAAAACTGGCTATGGGTAATGCTCGCTGCTCGCTGGCCTCAACCAGTTTCACTACTTTTTGAATATTATTCGCAATGAATTTTTGATCTGACATGTGGCTGGCTAACCATAAAATCAATTCATCTAAAAACAAGATGATAGAATCATACCCCAAGGCCTTTGCATGCTCAGTCATAATCCGCAGACCTTCATCAAAGTCTACATAGCCGCCTTCTTCGCTATTGGCCACATCGGCCATAGAAGTATAAAACGTACCAACCAAATCGCTGACTAAACGATCTTTATCTCCAGGAGCAGATTGCTGGTTAATAACCGCATCAAAACTAAATGCATCCCAACCGGCATCCATTTCACCCCAGCCGCTATCTTCCCCCGTGGGAGTATCTCGGCCAGGTGCAGCATTTAAACCGTTAAAGAATGACTCATCCCCCAAAGACGCACGCATAGTTTGCGCATCTTTAAATAATCGCTCGCTCATATAGAAACCAGGAACAGGCGCATCTGGATGAAGCTTCTTGATATATTTAGCGTAACCACCCAACACACCAGATTCAATACTGGCTGCGCCAATCATATGGTAAGGCACGAGCAAAATATTGCTTTTTTGCATCCAGTCATTATTTTTGCTAACGGCAGGAGCAAGTTCATTTATCGCACGCGCCTGTGCATTACCTTGCAGCAACAAGTGTAGTACTGCCATGAAGTGCGATTTACCACTACCAAAGCTACCGTGTAAATAGGCACCCTTCTGGCGATTTTGATTTCCTACTACGGTGCTTTTGATAAAGCTGAGTGCATCATCAAATGACTTGGCCAACTGTGGGGTCACCACATATTGATCGAGAGTTTGCTGAATAGCTTCTTCTGCTAAACCACTGGACAGATTTAATACAAAATCACCACGCTGAACTTTCTCAGGGATTTCTATCAGGTCTTTAATTAATGTCATGGTACTTATCCCTGTTCCTTATTTGTATCGGTATCATTTGTTTCAGCGGATGTATTATTTTCTGTTTTCTTTGTAGCAGGCTTTTTAACAGCAGCTCTTTTTTTAGGTGCTGCTTTCTTTTTAGCCGCCACCACTGGCTCCCACGCTAGCAGGTCATCTTTTGTTACATCTAGCATGCGCATTTCTTCTAATAAGAAACCTTCGTAGTAATCACCCATACGCTCGCCAAACTCAGGGTCAATGTCATTATGCCATTGCTTTAACCAAGGAATTAATTCATCGATGGCTACCAACATAGGGATAAGCTTTTCTGCTTCCCAGCCATCGGTTTCCTTGCGGTCTAAGTACCAGGTAGCAATTGCTGTCGCTCGCTGTAGGTGATTCATACCCGCCCAACCAATTACCAAAGTTGAGTCACCATCTTTTTCACAGCCAGGCAAACTGAAGAAGCGTTCTTTAGGTACGTCTTGCTTAGACCGAATTGACTCATAGCGTGGTTGTTTAAAATCATTTTTTTTGTAAACTGGTGGAGGTGAAAAGTCTCCTACTACTACTGATTTTTTTCCTGTAGCTTTAACTTTGGCCATTTCATAGTCAGCTATTTTTTCGTCATTTTCATCAGATAATAGTTTATCGACACCAAACTCTCGATCGATAGCATCTTCCTGGCGTTGTTTGTCCCAAGTTTCTTGCCATGCATAAAACTTCTTCAAAGCGACAGGCTTTAATCGAGCATTAGCCATTTGAGGGAGGTTATCGTCTGTAATTAATTTTTCTACTAAAGACTGGGATTCAAAAAACTCATTCCCCGTATATAACTGAGCAACAACTTTTGCATCTTCATTTTTATTAATTGAATCCGCTAACTGCGCACAGGTTAATAAACCTGGTTGCAACTCATCAAAACTTGCCTTTTCTAAAAACGCTAGCAGCCAATTTTTTAATGCTTCTTGCTCTTGTTTGTCCCACTCTAAAGACATCCAGCGACGTTTGAATTCAGGTTTTTCAATCAGTTTAATAAATCGTTCTGATTCCATTACTTCTAAACGTTTTTCAATTAAGGCTCTATAAGCGTCAGGCCACTCTGCAGGAACTTCTGTTGTTTGAGTCGCATCATGTCGGGTAAACCAGGTATTTGAACCACCATTTTCGGCCAGTTCTCGCGCTAACTTAATTTCAAATGTCCGCTCTCCAACCTGTACAGCAGGCAAAGTACCTTCATAAACTAATACTTCGTCTAACAGGCCATACGCTTGATAACATAACCAATCTAGCTCTTCTTGAAGTGCTACCATTTTATTACGAATAACATTTGCTTCGCTCTGAGCATTCTCGAGCGCTAGTTTTACATCATTTCCTTCAAACCTTTCTAATACAATGGCTGGTAGATATGTTGATAACTGTTGCGCCAAAGCATCAACAGATTGAGCAAGGGACTCTACTTGGGAGTAACCCGCTAATAAACGTCCATTTTCTTCAGCTACTTTTTCAAGTTGTTTAGGTATTGGAAAACGTTTGAGTTTAGTACCGTCCCACTCAAGTCGTTCCTCCCATTTTCCATCAGCAAACCCACCTTTAGGAAAGAAAGTTTGCCTTCCCCAGAAGCAGGCCATCGAACTATTTAATAAACCAAGTAAAACCAAGTGATCTTCTTCACAAGTACCATTAGGAAGTTTGATAACAGGAGCGCTTTGCTTAAATATTAATGCATCCCTATTAAGGTAAAAATGATTATGTGTTGCAACAAATGCAAAACTGATTAAATACTTCGATAAAAATTTATTTTTAGAAAAATAACCATACTCATACCAGTTAAGACCTCTTTCAATTTGATTTTTACCGAAGTAAATACGACTTTGTAATAGCTTTTTAGATTGCCACAGCGTTTTTAAATCATTATTTTTTAAAGGCTTAACATTAGCTTTTTCATCATAAGGAAAGAAAGCATACTTATCTTTTTTAATTGACCAATTTCTAAGAACATCCCCTTCAACAAAACCAACAACTAATTTTTTATTAATACCTAATCGTTCAAAATAATTCTTTGAACCTACAAAAACATTATCTTCACCAGTTATTGCACCAAAACCAAGTTCATCTACTAGTTCTTTCATTCTTCTAGTGCAGTTAGATTCTATAACTTCCAACATTTCGCCAGCACCGCCGCCCTCTAAACTCCAAGGGTGTGAACTCCACATTTTTCTTGGTCTATCTTCAGAAGAAACGTAGCTAGTGATTCCATCTGGTCTATTAACAATCTCAACAATATCATTCCAAACCTTTCCATCCTCTGGTTTAATCGACTGACTCGGCTCCCCTTTGATTCCTAAAACACATCGGATTATTTCTTTAACTGGCGGGCGGTTCCTTGCAAACATTATCAACGTAGGTGTTCCATGTCCTGGAATAAAGCAACCAGAAGTATCTATAACATGCGTTAAATCTTTATTTGGTAAATATTTTTCAATTAGTTTTTTACCAAACTCTCTCTTTATAAAGCTATTTGAAGTAATCATGCCAATATAACCTGATACATCTGTATTCATTGACAAATCGAAAAATCGTTCTGTAAATGGAACACCAAGTGAGAACTTGCGAAAGCATGTTGTGTACTTTTCTCTATAAGCTGCATTTAAAGCTTCATCGGACGCAGTTATGTATGGCGGATTCCCGACTACAGCATGGTATTGTTGACCAAGTATTTTATTTAACTTACCTAGATCCTCTACATCAAGAACATGCCTTAATGGTTCATCCTCTTCCATCAAGCTAGCCTGTAATCCTGATGTTCCTTCAAAGCGACGACCATGCAACAAAGAATCACCACAAGCCAAATTAAAATGAAAGTCGGGAGCATCTTTTACCTTATGACTTCCCGCTGCTTTCATTGCGGCGATAAATAAGCGGAAGCGACAAATGGCGATAGCGTATGGATTGATATCCACACCGTGAACTACATCCAAAGCACGCTGCGCCAATTCACGGGAATTTGTGCCTGGCTCGCGCTTCTGCCAAGCATCAAACATACGCTCAAACGTGCTTAACAGAAAGTGACCCGAACCACAGGTAGGGTCGATTAAACGAAGGCCTGGCAAGCCAAACGTATCTTTGGCTTTTTCTAGCGTGTAATCCAAAATAAAACTTTCTACAAACTCAGGAGTTTGCAGTAATGCATAACGTTTACGTACGGACTCTGAAAGATCTTGGTATAAATCACCTAAGAATCGGGTATCCCAATCTGCATCAGTAAAGTCATGAATAATTTCACCACTGCCAGCATCAATCTTCTGGAAGAAATCGATCAGTGCTTTTGCCCCATCTGAAGAAACAGGGATTTGCCAAAGAGGGTTATGACGGTGATCTAATAATTCGGCAATAATAGGGAAGCGCTCTAACTCAGCAAATAGATCTAATAGATAGTCTCGCTCTTCTAACGTAGGATTTTCGTTAAAGAAGGCCACCATGCGCTCTTTGGCATACTGAAGAGGTTTAGTTTCTTTACCATTTTCATTGCTACTCGCTGGCCCGGAAAGCATTGCCTCCACCAGCAGGTTGTTGTCTTCTAAGAAGCGGACAAAAACACACGTCAGCAGCCATGCTACGGCTGCTTGAGTAATTTGCGCTTCACGCCAAGCTACAAAGTGTTCTGCCGTACGGCCAGCTGCTTGTGCCTTCTCGTATTCTTCTTGCAGGTGCTCAGCTAGTTCTGCCTTCGATTCGCTGTACTCTAAAATATCTTTTTCAATTTTAGGCAGTTCGCGCTGTAAATCTTTTAATAAATCACTGCGGTTTATCATTTCAATCTCATTATTTTTTAATCTTATTAATACAGTTCTAATAACTCTTCAAAGTTGGTGATGCTAACTTTGCTGTATAAATTGTTCTTTATTCGTTATATCTGATCCGCTATCAGAATCTTTTTCTGTTAACTGAAACCAAATCGAAGGGATACGTGAAAATTCTTTACTACCAGCCCCTTTAGGTACTGCTACACCATCGATCATTGCGCCATCACTTTGAGTTTCGCAAGCAATCAATATAACGAGTCCGTAAACATCATCGGCATTCATTAGGTGTTGGCGTAAATCAGATAACCAGGTGTTTATTAAGTTATAGCGCGCGATTAAGCCTGGCTCTGTTAATAAAACAGGTTGTTTAATGGCTTTAATTTCATCGGACATTGCTGGTAACACCATCTGAACTAAACGCTGTAAGTTTTGCCAGTCACGAGAATTACGCTCGGCCTTGTCGGCATTTAAGACGATTTTCCAATCTGGAGGGGTTGCCATGCTTTGGCATAGGGTATGTAAGTGACGCAATAGCAGTTCATCGAAGCTCACATGTTTAAAAGGCTGATTTTCTAACAGCTTTTCTTTCGCTTTCTCCACTAGACTTGGCTTTACACTGAGAGCCAAAAATCGAGCGGAGTCGACGGCCGTTTCAATTTCATGCTGCAGGGTTTTTACTTCTTGCAGGGTAGTAGTATCTAACTCCCCTTGGCCACTGTAATGAAATTGAGAACTATAACGACTGCCAATACTTGTGCCTGAAGAACTATGTCCAGCCAAAGGTAGGCAGTAGCCTCCTTTTGAACCGGTGAGAAATTCATAACTGGCATCCCATGCAAAACCCAAATCTAAGTTTTGAATAAGGCTATCGAGTTCTGGCCTAACCGGTAGTTTTTCTGCCGCCGGGTAGCGACCTGCTACTCGAGCAATAACTTCATCAATGGTAAGCGCTTTACTTCCTAGCAAAGCTCCTTGTGCTAGTTCTAGTGCTTCTACTGCCTTTAGGCCTCTGGGATAAAATTCAGCACGACTCGACAATGCAGCGGATTGCGAAGCCGCAGCCGCTAATCTTAAAATTCGATGATTACTTAAACCTGAAAACGATTTCGGCGCAGAGACTGCACGAATTTTTTCTAATGCACGTACTGGTGATAGCAGCGGCATTTGCTCTGAACATTCATCTGCTAGCTCCCCCAAGTCTGTTGCGTAATCTGCAAGCTCTTCACCCATCGCCTGACGGTCGTCGGCAATTAAAAAGCGTTTGCCATTACGGCGTAGTAACCAACGTGAATCTTGTTTGCTAAGCTCTGTTTCAACAGCCGCCCTTACAACCGCATGGGCCCAACGTTCACGCTGAGGGGTTGGGTGGATGGAGCCTCGACGTAGTAAAATCGCATCTGCAATTTCAACCGCTGTCATCACTCCGCCGTTTTCATCCAGCAACCCTGCAATTTCCTTACACAAATCACTAATTAACTTAGCTTTGCCCCATTGGGTTAAAATTTTATCTGCTAAGGTTCTTGCGTCGGCTGCATCAATACCTATATGGGCGCTTAACTTAATGAGGGTAGGCCAATGCACATGATGGCTAGCTTTTTCTTGTTTGTATTCTTGGCTATTTTCTAAGCGGCCTAAATATTCATTTAAGAACGCCTGCTTTGTTGGGTCCGTTGCCTTAGTCACTTTTGGCATGATGTAGGCGAATATTCTATCGACACTGGCTACCGTTGCACTTTCCGCAGCAATGGCTTGTGTCTTTTTCTCGTTTAATAAACGAGATTGAAGCTGCTCAATAATTTCGGAAAGTTCAGTACGTGTTTTAACACCGACTCCCGTCCAGACTCTGACCCTGCTGCGATTGAGTTTAACTAGGTCTGCAACCGTATTAATATTACGACGACTTAATGTGTCTAGCGCTTGTGGAGTCAACTTTAGCAAACCAATTTGCGTATCTAGTTTTGCTTCGGAGACTGGGCACGTTCGATCTACATCGTGTACGGTTGGATGACTTGAATCTTTACGCGCTTCTAAGAATATTTCTCGCCATGCCCGTAGCATGTCACCCGCCGTTGAGAAACGACTGCGCACATCACGCACTAATGCACGATTAAAGAAATCAACCATTCGATCGCGGATGGTTGGGTCAAATACCGTGCGATCTACCTCTAGTTCACCTTCAAGTAAAGGAGACATTCCGCTATTAGATGCCCAACTTGGCAATGCACCCGCAGCCATTTCATACAGGGTTAGTGCTGCAGAGAATCGTTCGGCGAACTCATCCCAACGGCGACGACCTGCATCACGAATAAATGGGTCCATGTAGGCAACCGTGCCCGCTGTAATATTATCGGCACCGACATTAGAAAGTGAGAAGTCAAAGAGTACTAAATGAAGTTGACTGCCTTGCATCACTAAACCAATATTTTCTGGTTTAATATCACGATGCATTATCGCTTTGTCTTCTAGGTGTGCCATCGCCGTAATAAGGTCATCACCAAAGCGTTCTAGTAGCTCTAATTGAACTGCTCCATATCTGCGGATTCGCTGCGCTAGCGTTCCACCATTGGTATAGTCAATCAACAGCGCCGTGTGGCCAACAACATCCACTGTTTTAAAGTAAGCAACAATGGATTGATGTCTTAGTTTCTCTAAGGTCTCACCCTCTTCCATTAAACGGGCATTATGCTTTTGCTCGGATGCAACTTTTAATACACATTCTTTACCGTGATGGTCCACCAAGAAAACGACTGAGCAGGCACCTTTGCCTAGGCGTTGCAATATGGTGATGCCTCCTTCAAAGGTATCGCCTTTTTGCGCTTCTGTTGGATTCGATGTGCGGCGAGAATCTGGTCGAGCTATCGCCTCTTCTAACTTATCGATGCATGCTATAAATTCGTCAACTGACTCTAGTCGACTGGATGGATCTGGGTGTGTTGCGTATTGAACGAGGTATTGAAGCTCTTCGCTTGCACCATTGATTTCATCAGTAATTTGAAGGCCATTATTACGGCTGAGTTTATCTTGCAGTTCGATATCATTTTCAGCTGGCTTCTTCCCGGTAAACAGGTGGTATGCAATGGCTCCCAATGAAAAGACATCCATGTACACGCCATCAGCATCAACATTGCCATGAGCCTCTAACGCAACATACGGTCCTGCTTCTTCTTGAATGAATTTGCTTAAGTGGCTAAACGCAGTGATTTGCTGAGTTTCTGATTCATATACTCTTTCAGCAGTGGACCAGTTACCAATCTTGATCGTGAAGTTCTCTTCATCCTTCATCGTCACAAAGATACTCTGTGGGCTTAACGCTCGATGAAATAATTTTTGACCATGCGCGAATTGGACGGCTTCAGATATTTGTCTTAGCAATTTAACTGACTGAGCTATATCTAGCCAACGCCCTGCACTGAGATGCATAAGAAGGTGATCTAAACGATAGGCTTTAGGATCGTATTCATAAACCAATGCAGGTCCATGATCATGCTGCTGGTAATCTTTGGCTTTTAGAATACCTGGATGTTCAATGCCTTCTAATAAACGAAACTCTAACTGCGCCGCTTTTTGTAAACGCTTCGATTCTTCTTCAGGCTTGCCATACGATAAATAAATTCGAATACGGCGTTCTATATTCAAATCAGGGTGTATTGCTTGCCAGTCTTGAAAGTGATCAGATTCATCAAGTAGGTGCTTTAACTCGTAATGCCCGACTCTACGCTGACGTACAGATTCTTTAATCCCTGCTTCTTCTACTGCCCTTGTTAACATTCGTGCTGTAGAGCTATCCATTCGACGATGACGCCAATCTGGCCCCATGTGTGTAATTTCATCAATGAATGTCTTGCGAGTGGATACGTTTAAGCGTGCTGGCCCATCTAGCTTATTCACTAGATTTTCTGCAGAAAGGAATACATGCGCATTAATAAAAGGAATACGGTCTTTACTTCGCTTCGCCGAAGGCTGGGCATTTAGCAGCGACGCTAGCTTCTTTGCTTTGCGGTCGGTAAGAATACGCGGGTTATCGAAATACTTAGGGCGACCATTAGGGTTTTCCCATATCCAGGTGCCTGCATCACCTCTCATTACACCAGGGTGCGACTTGATCTCAACTAGAAACAGACCTTTAGGGGTAAGCACCATTAAGTCAATTTCGTTGATCGATCCGTCTTGCGCAATGAACTCGAAGTTGGCCCATGCTCGATAGGGCTCGTGATCTGGTAGCGCTTGCTTAGCAAACTCTAGCGCTTCTCTCTCCCAGGAAAAATCTGAGGGAGTCATTTGTTTCCAATTATTTTGCATTCTTGCATCCACTGCGGGTGTATCCATTGGGTAAATAGAATATACCCGTCTTAATCGTCTTTAACTTTGTAGAGGGATAACTTATTCAGCTGAGTCTGAATCGTTCACTATGTGCTCAGCTATACTTCCCAAGCCAACAGCAAAATACTCACATAACTTATCTAGTATTTCGGTATTAGTTTTATAGCCTTTCTGATTGGCTATTTTTGACAGAGTTGTTCGATGTATCTTGGTTTCTTTAGCAATTTCTTCCAGCGTAATTCTACGACCTTCTTGAAATTCTCTGTCAGCAATCAGCTCTTTAAGCCTGTATCTGATCATTTTATCAATCTCTGTTCAATGATTAGTTGATTCTAACTTAATTAGGCTCTTTAGTTAATTGCTTTACGCTCTAAAATGTGGGAAACAACGACATCTGTAGCGGGTACGCTACAGATGTTATTGAATTATCATACTGAGTTACTACAGCATCCCTACCAGCCTCATCCCTCTCTGCTATACGAGTTAAGATCCATTCCTCTACTTCACTATCAATCCAGCCTACCGAACGCTCACCAAGGGATATAGGCTTGGGGAAGCCCTCTTCAGATATGGGCGAGGACTAACTTCCTTAGCCAATCCAGTGGTTCACAGTATTTCTGATGCATTTTTGTCATGGTGCTGATATGAACACAGTTTTTCCATAGAAGAGGGTTAATCACGCCAAAGACAAAAAGTACGTTGGTTTGATACTTGAAATTAACGATAGATACACCCATTAATTAAAAATAACTTACACAAGGAAAGACGGTAATGAAAAAGGTATTTATTAGTTATAAGCATTCAGATAGACAATACGTAGATCAGATAAAGTCAGTCGTAGGGAATCCAAATCATTCATTAGAGTTTGATGATCACTCCCTTGCTGAAGCCGTATTGAATATGCATGGACATATCAACCGTCGACCACCCTCTAGCTTTGAGTCACTACCCGTTAAAAATGAAATCGAAAAACGCCTTAAGCAATCAGATAAACTGGTTGCGATCATAGGTGATGACACTCACAGCAGTGAATGGGTGAAGTGGGAGATTGATACTTTTGAAAAACATCGTGGGGCACGTAATATTTTAATCATGCGCCCCCAGAACAGTACAGGCAAACTACCATTGAAGTACAGCCGCTATAGCATCGAGAGCTGGAACCTTCAACACCTTAACAACTGGTTAGAACGCTAATCTTTCTTTTGATTAGTGTTTAGTTGCTTGCCACGATTGCCGTTAACTTGAGCATTTTGTTTGTTAACACCTGGAGTGCCTTTGCTCGCATTTTTTATATTTGCGGAATTGTCGGCAGGCTTAATTTTATTCGTCATTGTTATTTCCTCATTGGGTTATATAAAAGGTGTATTTACCATATGCGCCTTACTTGTCACCGTGAAGGGAAAGCAATGGGAAAAGTAGCGGTGCTATAGGGAAAGTAATGATAGATAAAACGACTCAAGAAGAAATCTGCGAAGAACTCAAAGAGCTTATCAAAGCGGAGAAAGAACTCTCCCAAGAAAAGTTCGCTAATGACTACTACTGCTATGTAACTGGCAATAATAGCGTTGATGACTCTAAACTTGAAGCACACTTCGATCGCTTTAAAAGTCGAATTAAGAAAGGAACTGATACCAGATCCCCAGAGATAATTTCTTCCTATTTGCGTTTCTTTAAAGATAAATATTGCAAAGATGGCACTCATTCTCCATCTGATAGAGATGCTGCTTGGTCTATGTATGTAGAACTTGATACCCGAATCGCCACAAATGAATTCATCCACGGCGATATAGAATCAGCCCTTTCTAGTCTTGCCGCAATTTTTAGCATGCATAGAGATATCAGCAAGCAACATGGCCACCGTTGCCGACGCTATTATGCGTTAACCAGCAAGAGCCTGAATGAACAGCTAAGACCATTTACTAGTAAGTACCACGAGCAGATTAAACAACAGAAAGAAATCAACTCTAGTACATTTAAAGAAGAGCTAATCGAAGTACAAGCTGGGTTACAAGTGTTAAAAGATGAGCTGCTCAAGATAGCTGAGTAGCTCCTACTTTCCCTGAATAACATCTACTTTCCCTATACCTTTCCCTACCTCAATTAGTAACACTTCAATACATTAGTCATGTCACCCAACAACTCAAAGTAGAACGACATGACTTATTTGCATACAGGCACCCTAGACACTTCAGCTGCCAACTTTAATACTAAACCACTATCAGAATCTGTCGGAAAATTAGACTTCTCGCGCTTGCGATATAAATACACTGATTCAAACGAAGCAGAGATGACAGAAACCCAATGGGACAAAGCCGAATTAGAATATCGTCGCTTTCTACATCTAAAACAGCTTTATCCAGGCGTATCATTAGTTCCTAGTAAACAAATAGACCAAGTTTGGCACGCACACATTTTAGACACCAAAGCCTACCGTGAAGATTGCCAAGCAGTATTTGGGAAATTTATTGATCACTTCCCATACTTTGGTATTTATGGGAAAGAGGATTATGCCAACTTAATTTCAGCCTTCGATCAAACCATTGAACTTTATGAAAAACACTTTGGTACTTACCCAAGCAAGTCGCCGTTGAATGCTGCTCGTTGTGAAGATCATGCGTGCCATGTGATATCCGAATGTGCATGCCGAGTTGAAGGGGCTTGTAAATAGCCTAAGCGAGAGGGAGGATTGATGCTAAATACAGTCTTCCTATCGCAGCATCAAACCTACATATTAAATAGCCTATTACAGGCTTGGAGCTTGTCTCGCTGAAAATCTCTGCCTTACCTTGGGTTTACGCTTCCCTAACCTGCTCGACTGGCTAAACAGCCTCACGCCTGCTCTTTCCTCATGAGAAAAGCTTTGTTCAGCTTTAGTAAAATAATTGGAAAGCCCCCTAGCATTGAACCAACCCACAGTATCGTTACGCTTAAGCATCCCTATGCCTAGGGTATTAAACTCGCTGCTTGCTAAACCCAATTGTGTCTCTTTATAGATATCATCAGCAACTGACGGTATTTGGCATACATCTAAAAGTTTATTTTGATATCCATGCCTTGCTTGAGACTTCCTAATCCTATTTTTCGAGCTCGGAGAATTAGAGTTGTAGTAACCACCCTCCCCCTTGGTGACTCTCTTCCATAACTCACCTAGCTGCATACCAATCCAAAAGTCATTCTGCCTTTTCTGTCCGTCATACATAAACAAGCAGTGGCAATGAACTCCTTTGTCTTTACCTAATTCAAAGACCCTGAAGTAAGCAATATAGTCTTTTAGATCTTTGCTGTTATTAACAGCTTTGATGAATTTTTGAACATTAGATTGCAGATGATGAATATTGTATTTACTCAAAGAATCACTAATGAAATGAAGATCGACTCTAATGGATAGTACTTTTGAGTATTGCTTAACCACTTGATCAATTGTTGTATTCATCGATGTTTTATTTCTTTGTAATTGGTTCATTGTTATTCCTTAGTATTATTGATTCATTTGAGCTTTGAGGCTCAATGTATAGATAGTTTCTGTAAGGAATAACTAATCGGTTAAATGATGGTTTTATATAGAGTATCTATTTACCTACTTTGGGAACCTCGGTATATCCGGCACTATTTAAAATATCTGCAAGCCTAGCTGCTTAAAGTTCGAAATATGAGGAAGCAAGTTAAGCGCTTAGGATCAACAACATCTAAAACCTATATCATTTAAGAAAAACGCTTCTCAGCATCGATTCAAGAAAATTTGAAACATATATCACTTATCTGAGTTAGGCATTTCACCTTCTCAAACCTACAAGATTATTTGTTATAGATAAGGAATTATTATGTCTCATTTAGTAGAAACGATGGCCTACGCAGGCTCTACCCCTTGGCATGGCCTAGGAAACAAACTTAGCCAAAACCAACCTATTGAGGTCTGGGCTGATCAAGCAGGAATGAACTGGCAGATTGAAGAGTCTCCTATTCAATACATTACTGGTAACAACCCAGTTATGGGTGAACTGAAAGAGTACCCAGACAGCAAGGTGCTTTATAGGTCTGATACGTTGAACCCATTATCGGTCGTAGGTAATCGATATAAGGTTGTGCAACCTCGGGAGATTCTTGAGTTCTATCGCGATCTCACTGAATACGCTGGCTTTGAACTAGAAACAGCAGGGGTTTTGAAAGATGGTAAGAAGCTATGGGCCTTGGCTAGAACAGGGCAATCCAGCACGCTTAAAGGCAACGATCAAACTAATGGCTATGTATTACTCGCGACTGCTTGTGATGGCAGTATGGCTACTACGGCTCAATTCACTAGCGTTAGGGTTGTATGCAATAACACACTATCGATTGCACTAAAGGGTAACTCCCCTGCGGGTGTGAAGGTTCGTCACAGCACGGCATTCGATGCCAATAAAGTGAAGAAGGAATTAGGGATCTCTGTTAATGCCTGGAGTACTTTCATGGACGAGATGAAAGAGCTCAGCAACCGCAAGATAAATACCAAGGAGGCTCGACAATTCATCTCAACTGTCTTTAGTGTTCCTACTTCACCGAATGCAAATCAACGAGCAATGAAGCGTATTGAGGAGCTGTATAACGGTCATGGTCATGGCGCTCTTCTTGAGTCTTCAAAGGGAACAGCCTACGGACTTCTGAACGCAGTAACTGAGTACGTTGATCATGAGCGTAAGGCTCGTAGCAATGATTATAGACTGGACTCTGCATGGTTTGGTCAAGGCGCGAATTTGAAGCAGCAGGCATTGAGCCAGGCTCTTGAGCTTGTTTCTTAAGCTGACCTCTCCGCCCTTACCACCAGTAGTTTCTATTAAACAATTAAATCCCAGTTCGCCTCAGGTGTGCTGGGATTTTTTTATTCTGAGGAAGAAATAATGAAAGCACAGACACAGACACAAGCGCACTCACCTAAGCGTCAAACGGCTATTCGCTTAGTATCTACTAAAGATATGCCTAGGTCGCAATGGTTGAGTATTCGTAACCAAGGCATCGGGGCAAGCGAAGCGGCTACTGCGATTGGTATTAACCCTTATCAGTCTCAGCTTGAGCTTTGGATGATTAAAACTGGCCGAATGTCTCCCGACTTTAATCATGACCAAGAGGATTCAAGTTCTCCTATGTATTGGGGCAATGTACTAGAACCCATTGTCGCGGAACATTACAGCCGAAAGACAGGTTTCAAGGTACGTCGTGTAAATTCGATATTGCAGCATCCCGACTCTGACAAAGCATGGATGCTGGCCAATCTGGATTATGCAGTTTCCGGTAGCGATGAAGTACAGGTACTCGAATGTAAAACTGCTGGGGAATATGGAGCCAAACTTTGGAAGGATGGAGTACCAGAATATTACCTGTGCCAAGTTCAACACCAGTTAGCGATAACCGGAAAACAAACAGCGGATGTCGCTGTTCTTCTTTGTGGTCAAGAGTTTCGCATTTATCGCATGCAACGAGATGACGAGCTTATTGATCAGTTAATTGAGCTGGAGCGGGAATTCTGGTCATACGTTGAGTCCGATACTGCGCCACCAGCTGACGGTTCAGACTCCGCTAATCAAGCTCTTCGAATGCTTTATCCGAAAGACAGCGGCACTACCATCGATCTATCGGATGACTCTGACTTTGAACTTAGCTTTCAACAGCTAACGCAAGTGAGGTCTGAATCCCAAATTTTATCTAACCGTGAGGATGAGCTTCGGCAAATGCTTCAACAACGAATGGGGACTGCATCAACCGCAATCTTCTCAAGCGGAAAAATCACCTGGAGGAAAAGCAAAGACAGTCTATCTCTTAATACCAAGCAACTGCTTAAAGATAACCCTGAGCTAATTGAGCAGTATCCATTAACGCGCCCCGGCAGTCGCCGATTTCTTATTCAATCCAATACAACCGACAATCAAGGAGACTCCTAATGATTAAAGGTCTTTCAATCACACCTCCGGTAATTGGCCGGATCTCTATAGGTCGAATTATTGAACGTGACGGTAAACGCTTACCTTCAAAAGACGATCAATTTACTTTAACTAGCCAAGTGCAAACACAAGAAGGCTGGGCACCCCACCCATTAGACGAACAACTTCGTAACCAACAGGAGACCAATAAGCTGAGAGTCATTCCAATACGACTGCCGTTCTCTTGCGCAGATCTTAACTTGCGAGCTGAGTACTCAATGTTTGATCGCAAAACAGGACGCCCAGTTTGTACCGGAGATGGCATAAGCTGCCAACGCTCAACTGCCGAAGGTATTCAGCAGATGGAATGCCCCAGCAGTGCATATTGTGAATATGGTAAATCAGGCAACTGTAAACTCTATGGTCGCTTAACCGTTCAAGTTGGTGATAGTGATGATCATGACTTTGGTTGCTTTATTCTAAGGACCACCAGCTTCAATACCATCCGCGCTCTTTACGCTCGCATGCTGTATTACAATGCTGCCTCTGGAGGTTTACTGCACTGCATGCCCTTACAACTAAGGTTACGCGGTAAAAGCACTACAATGAGCTATCGAAGCGCAATCTATTATGTAGATCTTGAATTAGCTGAAGGTATGTCAATGAAGGATGCCGTTACTCAAGCCAATACCACTCAAGCAGAACGGATAGCATCTGGCATTGATCAATGCGCTTTAGATAATGTCGCCTCCATGGGGTTTGCTAATGGTCTGTTTGAGCTTACTGAAGAAGAAGTCCCTGAGATTCTTGAGGAGTTCTACCCCGCAACTTCCGAGAGCAACTCTGATGGAGCTAAATCAGAGATACACTCCCAGAAGGTACACAAGCTTAGATCCCGCCTTGACCCCAACAGCACTGCCAGTCATTGACTTGGAGCCAAACCAAAATAATCAGCGCAGCTTTCGCTACGCTGGTTATTTTTTATGCGGCTTTAGTTGCTTGATTATCTCTCTGTGCAATTCTGCTGAAGATCCAATCCTCTATCTCTTGCTCTACCCAGGCAACCGCTCTAGCGCCTAACGATACGTTGGGCGGGAAGTCATCTTCAGCCATAAGTTTGTATATGGTGGATCGAGATAGGCCTGTGCGTTCAATTACTTCAGTAAGTCGTAGGAATTTAGTTTTCATGCTCGAGCTCCGTGAATTCGTTCACAGGATCTGCCATAGGTGTAAGGAATTATTTAGACTTGATAAATACGTAATGAATCCCATCACTATCAGGTAACCAATGAAGAATACAAATACCCTCTTGCTCTTGCTCTTGCTCTACCTCCCTCTCTTCCAGTAGTACATAATTCTGTGAATAGAAAGATGTCACAAAACGAATTGCTAGAAAGCTTAAACATAAAGAAATTAGCGGTAGAGGGTCGTATTTAGGTAGCTTTTCTAAAGGCACCTCTTCTTTCAAAACATCCTCAGCTCTCTTAGCCTTCGCCTTTTCTATAACACGTTTCTTTTCTAACACTGATTGAAAATCATCAATTAACTCCTGATAGTTATAATCTCTATCATCTAAGCCAAGCTGAATCCCAGTAGACTTATTCTGTAATAAGCTCCCCACCATGCTTCCTTGTTCTTTTAAAGTTGGGGGGCTCTTTGCCTTATCACGAAGGCGTTTAAATACTGATTGATAATTTTTATTACTTAACAGATAACTTGCCGCTGATAAGAGCCTTGATATTAAATTGGTTGTTATCGCTTCTGAGAAGCCACCCTTCAGCTGGCTCGTGAAGACCTCCATAAATAATTTATATTCTGTACTTTGAGGGACTGCATCTTTGATAAATGTTGGCCACACCTTAAACAATCCGGCCTCTCTATAAAAGTTTTCGAAATAATCGTTATTCAGCAACATTGATTGGCCTATATTAAGGCCAATCAACTCTCTCAGTTTATTTAGTCTAATTTGATACACCGTGCTAACTAACCAACCAGACCCAGCGATCTTTTTCCCTCCTCCTCCCGGAAACTGAACTATAGAACCAACATCCTGTAACTGACTAAGAAAACGCTTCACTCCCCCCTTAGCAATACCGCATCTATCGGCGATCTCCGCTTGAGACAGATTGCATACAAAGCCAGCTTCATTCGATGACAAAATTAAAACAGCTAAAACAACATCAACTCTCCTATTTTTTAGCCTCCCCCCCTTAGGGAAAAGTAAAGTCTCTACTATCTGAAGCTGCCAACTCTCAACATTAGGCTTAGGGGTGGTAATGCTCTGTAAGTTCTTTGAAATACGGAATGATTTACTTGGAGGCCCAAGATTTATTGAATCATTAGGTTCCCCTGTTAACCAATCAAGATCTATTAAATCTTTCACTCCTATTCTAAAGAATGAAGACGTAAGTCCTACCGCCAGAGCAACTTGATTTAGATTGCCAGAAAATGAAAACTTCTCATGATAAAACAATGATGCCAAAACCAACCTCGCCTGATAAGAAGCTTTTACTCCACAGTCCTGGGTAGGTGATTCAATCAGTAACGCATAGCTCCAGTGCATAATAAAACCTATCAACAATCGATATCGTACTCTAACATTATTTTGCAATTTAGTACCTAGTAAGTATTAATAATAAAGCCACTACAGCACCCTATTAAAAATGACAAGCTCGTGACAAGCGTGACAAATACGTGACCAATACGACTACATCATGGCAATAAATATGCTCGTGCTGTAGATTAGGGATCAAAAATTCTAGTAGGAAGTATTGAAAAATGAGTTTATTGCACACTGATTGGATCAAGCCAAACAGCAAGAGACAAGCTATCTGGATTGCTGAATATCTGAAGAAGAAAAAGAAGAAAAAACACATTATTATTCGCTCTACAACCCCTAAATCAGACGCTGAATTAGTAAAAGAAATACTGGAAGGTAACCTAATCACGAAAGAACAAAGAAAGAAGATGGCATCGGCATGGACGTCACACATCAGCCGTACAAAAAAGAAAGCTGAAATCAAAGCATTAGCCAAAGCATTAGCCAAAGCAAAGAAAGCAAAGAAAAAGGCTCAAACAACAATATCCATTTCGAATGAAAGCTATGAGATAGCGAAAGAGGATAAAGGAAGGTATAAGAATGCTGCGGCATACATTGAATCGTTGATTAAGGCCAATCGCAGCTCCTCAACAGCGGAACTTCTTAAACCATTCCAAAATTCCAAAATATAACGCAATGAGTAAAGGGGGACAAAATGGGGGATAGATTTATTCCAGACATAAAAAAACCTGATAAATCAGGGCTTTAGAATTTTAAGTGGCGGTGAGGGAGACTAATAGACAAGCTAGACAAGCAAGCTGCCAAACAAGGTAAAAGTCGCTCAGAACTTGTTTTGGATTTATTGAATGAAGCCATGAACAAGACGGGATGGGTTAAATCATGGACTCATAATACATAACCCTGGAATCACTCTTTACGCTGATACCCACAACCTTCTACTTCGCAGGCTTTACTAGATACTGAAAAGAGTTAAAATATAGCTAAAATGATCTACCTACTTAGAAAAAGAGCTTAAGCAAAGCTCCTTAGTAACACTAGAAGTAACACCAAAGAGATTTATAGATGGGTTTTCCCTTATGTATCAAGTGGTTATAGTGAGAATTCAATTCCCACCGCCCCACCATACAATAGAACGGCCCGATACAGTTTTACTGCATCGGGCTTTTTTATGTCTACCTTCTACACATCACATAGAAAAATACATAATTACAGCGGATACGTTACTCATGTCGATTTCTCCAAAAGCCTCTCAGCAACTAACGCTCCAACAACTAGAAAGCTTCCTATGGGAAACCGCCGACATTCTACGCGGCAACATGGACGCCTCTGAATTCAAAGATTACATCTTCGGCATGATGTTCTTAAAGCGCCTATCCGATGCTTTCGACGAATCCCGTGAAGCGGTTATTGCCCATTACCTAAGCAAAGGCAAAACCCAAGCCCAAGCAGAAGAGCTGGCCGACGATGAAGACGAATACGACGATACTTTCTACATGCCACCCAATGCCCGCTGGGGACACATAAAAGATTTAAAACACGACATCGGCAGCGAACTTAACAAAGCCACCGAATCCATTGAAGAACATAACTCGTCACTTGAAGGCGTATTAGTCACCATCGACTTCAACATCAAAAACAAACTCAGCGATAAAAAGTTGCGTGATTTGCTCAGCCACTTTAGCCAGCATCGTTTGCGCAATAGCGACTTTGAACGCCCCGATCTACTGGGTACGGCTTACGAATACCTAATTAAAATGTTTGCCGATAGCGCAGGCAAAAAAGGCGGAGAGTTCTATACACCGTCTGAAGTAGTACAGCTATTAGTCTCTTTACTAAAACCCCATGCAGGTATGCGCATCTACGATCCAACATCGGGGTCGGGCGGAATGCTGGTGCAAGCGCGCAACTACCTTGCAGCAAATAACGAAAACGCGGCCAACCTCTCGCTTTACGGCCAAGAGATGAACCTAAATACTTGGGCCATCTGCAAAATGAACATGTTCTTGCACGGCGTATTCAGTGCCGACATTCGCAAAGGCGATACCCTGCGCGATCCGCAGCATACTCAAAACGGCGAACTCATGACCTTCGACCGTGTTATCGCCAACCCGCCTTTCTCGTTAAAAAAATGGGGCAAAGACGAAGCCGATAACGACGCTTACGGCCGCTTCCCTTACGGCACTCCACCAAAAGACGCAGGCGACCTAGCCTTTGTGCAACACATGATCGCCTCAACCAATGCCGAAGGCATGGCAGGCATTGTAATGCCCCACGGCGTATTGTTCCGTGGCTCTAGTGAAAAAGCCGTACGCCAAGGCATGTTGCAAGACGACTTATTAGAAGCCGTGGTGGGTTTACCGTCGGGTTTATTTTATGGCACCGGCATTCCGGCCTGCTTGTTAATCATTAATAAAAACAAAGCCGCTAACCGCAAAGGCAAAGTGCTATTCATTAATAGCGAACTGGAATTTGAAGAAGGTAAAAACCAAAACACATTACGTGAGCAAGACATCGCCAAGATTGTGGAGGTATTTGAAAGCCATTGTTTTACAGAGAAAGGCGATATCAAACGCTACGCCAAAGTGGTCGATATTAGCGAGATTGAAGAAAACGACTTCAACTTAAACATTCGCCGTTATGCCGATACCAGCCCACCGCCAGAAATATTCGACGTGCGCGCCATCTTGCACGGCGGCATTCCGGTACGTGAAGTAGAAGACAATTACATTCAGGAAGAAATCCTAAGCGGCTTTGATGTGTCCGCTGTTTTTGTGAAACGTAACAAAAGCTATTACGACTTCCGCAAGAGCATTAAAACTAAGGAACAGATCAGCGAGCTAATGGGCGACGCTACCAGTGAAGCCATCAAGCAACTGGAACACTGGTGGGATAAGTACAAGGTTTCGTTGCATGAATTAGATGGGCAAGTGGCTGAGGCTGAAGATGTAATGAAAGGCTTCTTGCAGGAGCTGGGTTATGAGTAATGCAGTACCTAAAGAAATTATTCCGGTTGACTGGGATATCTCTGAATTAAATGAGTATTTGTTTTTTGTCTCATACGGATTTACAAATCCAATGCCTGAATCTACAACAGGACCAATTATGGTGACAGCAAAGGACGTTAAAGGACTTAAAGTTCAGTACACTTCCGCTAGAAAAACAACGTGGCAAGCATACAAAGAATTACTAACCGACAAAAGTAAACCAAGAATAGATGATGTTTTATTAACAAAAGATGGAACTCTGGGTAGGGTAGCCTTAGTAGAGAAGGATAATATATGCATAAATCAGTCAGTGGCAGTGCTAAGATCCAATCATAGAATTTTACCAGTGTTTTTGTTACACCTATTAGCTTCTCCTATCTATCAGAAGATCATGCTCGATAATGCAGGTGGTTCTGCAATAAAACATATTTACATTACCATTCTTTCCAAGATGATAGTTGCAATTCCGTCCATAATCGAACAAAAAAAAATCGCCGCCATCCTATCGTCCGTTGACGAAGTGATCGAAAAGACCCAAGCACAAATCAACAAACTGAAAGACCTGAAAACCGGCATGATGCAAGAACTGCTCTCTCCCCGCGAAGGTCAGGCGGCCAATATAAATAACCCGCAAGGCGAGAGTAAAAATAGCCTGCACCACACTGAATTCAAAGATTCAGTACTGGGGCGTATTCCGGCTGGGTGGGAGGCAAGATCACTTGGAGATGTATGCCAGTTTACACAAGGAGTTCAAATCTCATCGGACAACCTGTCTCGATATAATGGGAATGAATATATCCGGTACATGTACATACGTGACTTCACTAGTGACAATAGAATTTGGTATGTAAAGAATGAACATCCACATAAAATAATCACTAGCGCTGATATTGCTATGGCTAACACTGGTCACACGTCTGGAACAGTATATAAAGGAAAGTATGGGGTTTTGAGCAATAACGCTTTTAAGATTTCATTTTCAAATGAAATCTTAAATACGGACTTTCTATTCTACTTTCTACAAAGCGATTTCTTTAAAAGAAAAATTCAGCAGCTATTCAATACTGCTGGCCAACCCCACGTTGGTCATGGAAATATTGCAAGAATGCCGATCCCAATCCCGCCACTCAAAGAGCAAGTATTAATAGCCGAATCTATTTTTAAAATAGAAGAAAGTGAAAAAGTAAAAGTTAAAAAACTTAAGAGTCTCTCATACCTTAAAAAAGCTCTAATGCAGGACCTACTCACCGGCAAAGTCCGCGTTAATGCTGATTGAGTTCCAATCGATAACACCTTACTGATTTAAATAATCAGTAAGGTGTTATCGGCTCAGTTAATTTCACTCAAAGTCAGATAACAGCGAACAGATTAAGCCTTTAAAGAATTACCGCGAAGCCACCAGCAATAAAGTACAGTTAGAACATAAACAAGGAAGTAAATCATGAGTAACAATACTGAAGTCAATGTTACCGACTATTTAGACGCAAATGGCAAGGTTACTTATAAGCCAATTGACTTCGATAATTTTTACTTACCGCCACTTGCAAGTGTTTTCTCTGACCTTGGCTATAAACCTACGCTTTCAAATTTTGTTGAATATTTAAATAATGATTTTGATAAACCTGCTGCCATTTCCAAATCTTCTATTAGAAACATATCCAGCAAAGGCATTTCTGCTAAAT
>JBLGBO010000017.1:0-82847 GCA_047616865.1 Oleispira sp. | reverse complement strand
CCAATAACGTTGAGCCAAGTGTTTATTTGAAAGAAGTATTTACAAGGCTGCCGGCAGCCACCTGCGTTGAAGATGTTGAGGCATTACTACCTTGGAATACTGCAAAGGTGGTTCGTTAGGCGCTTACTCCGAAAATACAATCAGAGCATCAATTTTTGTTAATGACATACCAACATTACTTACCATCAATCATACAGAAACTGAAAGTGGACGAGCAGAATATGAATGGTCAGTAACTTTTGACATTAACGGTGACAGTATCGTTGGGGAGAAGGATATTGTCTTCAGTATAAGTGAGGATAAGCAAGCAGGTGAAATTGAGAGGGAGCTTGAGTTCTCTAAATTGGAGGCCAGATTACTCCAATATGAAGACGAAGATACTCTTTATATAAAAGGAGTTATAGATTATGAAGTTAATGATAATGTGCTTACTTTTATAGTCGATAGAAAATTGCATGAAGATCTTAAAAATATCACACTAACAACTCAGGTTAATATTATGGTCTATAAAGATACCCCTACGGCGGATTCTATGGATTATCTACCTGAGTACGGAGTGTATACGCAAATGCAAGATACTTCATTGATCTCTGATGACCTTTTAGACTTTCACGGAGATGACGATGCATCAGATATTTCAAAATTTGAATTAGAAATAATTGAGTAGTGATTTAGCAACACACTGAAATGCGTTATGGCCCAAAAGGTGGCCTCCACTGGACGTGCTAGACGCATGCCCTTTAGCTAAAAGCGTTAGCATCATATGAAGATTCGAGCACTCAGCGAAAAAGACTATCCAAGAGTTTTGGAAATATATGCCAGCTCCAAGTTAGATGAACTTCGCTTTGAGAAAAAGAAGTTTGATCTTCTGCCTCTAGAAAATGATGAAAAGAGACTGTCTGCTCTAAAAGAGTCAAGGATATACGTATATGATGACGGGAATGTTTTAGGGTATGGAGCAATATTTGAGACAGAGATTAGAGCTCTTTTTGTTTGCCCTAGCGCAAGAGGAAAGGGTATTGGTAAAGAAATTCTAGAATTTCTCTTGTCGCAAATAAACGGTAAGGTAAATCTATTTGTGGCTAAGACAAATATACCAGCTAAGGAACTCTATAAAGCATACGGTTTTAAAGAGTCAGGCGAGTTTTTAACAGAATATAATGGCGAGCCCGTGTTTGCTAATGAAATGGTTCGTATAAATGGAAAGCTCTAACAAACGCCTGCAGCCTCCGGCTTTTGCCACAGCAATAATTTTCAAGGATGACATGAATATCAACCGTCACCATAATTTGGTCAATATATTTCAATTCCTAGGTATGTCTGCTTTCATACTCACTTTTTTTATGTCTCTTGATTTTCTTAAGCAGCATGATGCTTTTAATCCTGCTTTATTTATCTTAGGGCCTGTTGTATCTGCTTTTCTAGCTAGAATAATTATGATTTTATGCTTCCCACCTGCTTGCAAAGGTATTGGCTGTAATGGTTCTATGATTTTAAATATCGTACGAAATCGACGTTACTCTTGTAATAGCTGCTCATCAACGGTTCTCCTTAAAAAGCTTAAATATGATCCTGCATACAGAAAAAGGGTATCTAGGCTTATGATTATTTTTGGTCTAATCGTTCTTATATTTGTATCACTAGCGATTGCCGGTATCGTGCGAAATTCAAGTTGATAATTACTTTAAAAACGGACGTAAAAAACTTGGCTCACGCTAGGATAATGAATGAATATTAATAAAATAAATAAATATCTTTTCAATTCATTAATGGACTTTTCTCATTGGATAACGGAGACAGAATTCCGAAATGTTATTGGCAAGCCTTTCATGCGTGGTTTGGGTGGTTTGACGTTAGTCGTTAAAAAAGCCAACGAAAAAAATACGGTGGTAGAGGCGGCTGAAGAGTGGCAAAGAATGTTCCCTTCAAAAAAGAGGGTACCAATTACGCGTATCGATGAAGAGACCGTGTACGCAGAAATACGTAGCCAGTGCCCTTATCGAGGAACTGGAAACGTTGAAGGGTGTCATCGTATGATGGAATATGATCGAAAAATGATGGAGAAAATTGGTTCTACTTTCATTGTTGTAAGGTCTCAAGCCGAACCTGGTGTTACCCATTGCCAAGTCGCAATTACCACAGCCGCAGTGAATATTCCGTTAGAAGCTAAAGATCGTTTAGCAATGGGGATTCATGAAATCAAAAACTAACAGCATGACTAATCAGAAACAGGCCATGCTGTTCGGATTGGGTGCGGTGCTGCTGTGGTCTACTGTTGCTACTGCGTTCAAGTTATCGCTGCGAGAGTTTACTCCGCTTCAGCTTTTGGTCGTAGCCTGTTCTGCCTCGCTGGTCGTAATCGCGTTGATTCTGTCGGTTCAGGGACGCTGGCATCAAGTATTTTCGCTGACTCGTTTTCAGTATCTACAATCCATGGGGATGGGGCTGATTAATCCTTGTCTGTATTATTTTCTGCTGTTTGGGGCTTTTGATCGCTTGCCTGCGCAAGAGGCTCAGCCATTGAATTACACTTGGGCGCTGGTGTTGACTTATTTGTCGGTGCCGTTTTTGGGGCAGCGGCTGCGGCGTGCGGATATTATTGCGGGGCTTATCTGTTATAGCGGGGTGGTGGTGATTGCAACTCGGGGGGATGTGCTTTCAATGACGTTTTCCGACCCATTGGGCGTTGCATTGGCCATTGCTAGCACACTGGTGTGGGCTTCTTATTGGATTATTGCTACGCGGGATACTCGAGACCCTGTGGCTGGACTGTTCTTGAATTTCCTCTGCGGGTTACCCGTGATTGTTGTTATCTGCGCTTTTACGGATGGTTTTGATTTTAGTTTAGGGACCAGTTTGGCTGCTGCAATATATGTGGGCATTTTTGAAATGGGAATTGCGTTTGTGCTTTGGTCTTATGCGATGAAGAAGGCTGAAAATACATCGAAGGTTAGTAATTTGATTTTTATTTCCCCGTTTTTGTCGTTGGTATTTATCTATTTTATTCTTGGGGAAGTTATTTTGTCTTCGACTTACATTGGATTGCTGTTAATTGTGGCAGGCCTTTTGATTCAGCAACGCCGCTCTAAGCCGGCAGAAGCAAACGCTGTAGAATATTAAACGCACAGTCCGTGTAATATATTGATCTTATGTCGAGCGTAGGAAATGCTCCGTTATTTTTTTAAAGCTGATAGTATCCAAAAGGGACTAATTACCGAGGAGAGTAAAGATGACAACCACTCAGAGCACAGCCGCTAAGAGTTCAACAAGAGATGATGAGTTGGCCGCAAGTAAACAGGCGGTATTGAACGCTTACGATAGTTTGTTGGAAGCCAAAGAGCATCTAAAATTGGCCGCAGAAGCTGCGGGTGTTGATATGAAAGACGAAGCTATTGAGCAATTGCTTAAAGGGCGCGCTAAAACAGAAGAGTTGGGGCAGCAAGCCAGTGTTTTTGTTCGTGAAAAACCTTTGGCAAGTTTAGGTATTGCCTTTATCAGTGGTCTGGTGATTTCCAGTCTGTTTTCCCGCAAATGATGGAGTCCAGACATACAGAAGAAACAGACAATACGGTTGACCCACAAGGCAATATTAAAACTCCGGAAGGCTTGGGTGAGATAAACCTTTTAATTAACTGGCTGCAGCAAGCAGCGTCAACCGGCTCTGAAGTGTTTGATTTATTTCAGCTCGAGGTGCGACTTGCCATTACAGATTTCAAGCGTTTAATCTTATTGGCCAAGCTATTTGTTCCTATGTTGATGTTAGCTTGGGGCAGTTTGAGTGCGGTGCTCTCGTGGCATATTTATTTATTGAATGCTTCGGTATCGCAGGGTTTATTGTTTCTTTGTTTTTTCCAGTTCTTCGGCCTGTTTAGCATTTCTATTGGCTGGAAGTATTATCAAAAAAGTTTGTCTCTACCTTTGACCCGCAAGCATATTCGTCAGTTGATAGAAGGTCTGAATCGTGACTCGTAAAACCTTACGCAGTAAAATTCAATCACGAAATAACAGCTTGAATTCACGCCAGGCGCAGTTTGCTTTGAATAGCAGTCAGTCAAAGCAGGTCTTAAGTCAATACAGCCCCTATTTGATTGTTGGTATTGGCCTGTTTGCAGGCATCGCCACTCGGGCTATCGGTTGGCGAAGAGTATATGGTCTGCTAGGAATGGGTGTTCGGCTTTACCCTGTAATAATGAATCAGGTAGAGCCGTCTGAAGAGTGAATCTATTCCTAGCAGAGCGGGCTCTTAAATTTAATTCAAGGTGTGCCGCTAGGATAATGGAATGTATTTAAACTAAGTTCGTTCTGGAAAATTTCTTTAAGTGCTCAATCATGATTGAGCACTTAAAGAAAATACCTTCCAGCCGGCCTCTGGTATAGGTTTATGCTCGCCTGTAAACCAATGGATTCGATCCTGTTTGTCTAATACAAACAACGGCACAACCCTCTCATTGTCGTTATCTTTCAGCCAATGCTCAAATTGATAGGTATCGCTAAGTTGAGTATTTTTAACCACACTGTGTTTATTTAGGAGGGTGTTTAGCCTTGTGTAAGTAATGTGAGTACCGAACAGTGTATGACCTTTATACGCGTCGGAAACTACATGTTTTTTATGTGCATTTAAGTCTTCCTCTGCGGGTAGAGTAAAAATATTTTGCACATCAAAGTCTTCTCGAAAACGTAATGCGGCGGTATTGTTCGTCGCGTTGTGTCGAGAAAGCCCCAGCATTGTATTAAAACCATTCAGCTCAAGATTTATCTCGGCATGATCGGAAATGGGATTGCCAAAGTAAGTATCAAGCCCTTTCATTCTTGCATTACTAATATCTTCCCAATGGCTATCACAAATCAGGGCTTTGATTTCGACATTTTTGAGCGCTTCTGCAATAGCGATAGACACAGGGTTGGCACCGATAATGAGGACGCCTCTTGTTGCAGGTGACTCAACCCCCAGTAATTTTGCTAAGGGCCTAGCGGTTAAGCCCTGAAGTAAAACGGTGCCGATGATGACACTAAACGCTAATGGAACCAGCAGTTCGGCATTTTCCATATTCAGCGCTTCCAGTTTAATCGCAAACACAACAGAAACTGCGGCTGCAACAATGCCTCGTGGCCCGACCCACGAGAGAAATGCGCGCTCTTTGTAGGTAAACTTAGAACCTAACGTACTCACCATTACTTTGACTGGCCTAGAGACAAACTGAACTACCAAAAATACGCCAACAGCTCCCCAGCCCATGCCATAAAGAGCATTTAGATCTACGCGTGCAGACAAAATAATAAATAAAGCTGACACAAACATAAGCGTCAGGCTTTCTTTAAAACTTAAAATATCTTTGGTATCGACTCCCCGCATATTTACCAGCCAAATTCCCATAATGGTAACGGCTAATAGTCCTGACTCATGCATCAAGGTGTTAGATATCGAAAATGCACCAGTGACAAAGGCTAGGGCGGCAAAATTGTGTAAGTATTTAGGGATAAGGTGATTGCGTAAAAGCAGTCCGAGGCAATAACCTGCCACTATTCCTAGCAGAGCTCCAATGAAAATTGTTTGGCTAAACACCGTGAGAACATGCAGCCAGTCTGACCCGGTTTGTTGAGCAACAATCCATTCAAAAATAAGTACCGCAAATAAAGCGCCAAATGGGTCGATAATTATTCCTTCCCAGCGCAGGGTTCTAGAAATCACCGGGTTGGGTTTGACCGATTGCAGAATGGGCATGATCACTGTTGGCCCTGTAACAACCATAATTGCACCAAATAACGCGGATATTGACCAACTTAGAGAGGCAATATAGTGCGCTGCAATCGTTGTAATGGTGGCATTGATAACGGCGCCGTATGTCACCATGTTTCTTACGGTACTGCCTATTTCTTTTAATTCTGTTCGCTTGAGTGTCAAACTTCCTTCAAATAGTATTACCGCGACGCACAATGAGATAAAAGGAAAAAGGAAGTCACCAAATAAGGCATCTGGGTTGAATACTCCCGTAACTGGACCTAATACTATTCCTGTTAGTAAAAGAAACAATATCGCTGGAATTTTTAACCACCAAGCTAAAATCTGGCAAGCAAAACCTAGCAGGCCAATGAGTCCTAACATCAATAAATCAGGTATTTCCATGATGCGTTGCTGCCTCGTAAATTTAGTTCGTGTTTCAGTATCGCAGGAACCGCTTTATAAGCCGAACGTGCAAAGAAAATTCACTATGATTAGGGTTGAGTAAGATACCAGAAATCGGTTGGAAAAAATCAGTTTATGGGCTTTAGATATATTCAGGCAAGGGTGTTAATTAGGTGCTGTAATGGATGTTAATAAACCATCTGCCTTATTGTAATGTGACAAAATCTTGCTCTAGTAGTAATAGTTCGGCAATGCAATAATAGCGCCGGACTTGAATAATCATGTGTCCTTTTTATCGATAAAATATCAGGAGAGTAATAACAATGGGTAATGAATCAGCGCCTGTCGTTGTAGAGCAAAGGACAACATCTACTGAACCGCCTAAACGTCCGCTTTTTAGTCTATCCATTTATGGCTTGCTCACGCTAGCATTGCTGTACACCTTGTACTTCGCTAAATCATTGTTAATGCCGATTGTCGTGGCGATGTTGTTTTCCTTGTTGCTCAGCCCGTTGGTCTCATTATTTAAACGTCTTTATATTCCGCGCTCACTCTCTGCAATTTTATTGATTACTATGATTGGCGGTCCCATGACCTTGCTAAGCATTGAACTGGCGGGGCCGGCTCAAAAATGGATGGAGCAGTTACCTAAACTTTCTGCTCAACTAACCGAAGAGCTCGATAATATCAGTCAAGCGATTAGCGTTGATCCTACGGCTGAAATAAATAAAGTGATACTGCCTGAAAAAGAGAAAAAATCGGGATTCTTTTCATGGTTTAGCAGTGACGATGACGACGAACCTGTCGTGATTGAAGAAAAAAAGAATAATAGCGTACTGTCGGCACGAGTAACTCAGGGTGGAATCGATATCATTATTTCTATCTTGGTCGCAACGCCATTAGCGCTTGCACAGTTTATGACCTTTCTTATTTTGGTTATGTTTTTACTGATTTTTGGCCCAGGGTTATACGCGAATTATCTTAAAGCTTTACCTTTAGAAACAAGTAATCATCGTTCGGCTGCGCTTATTGGCAAACTACAACGGGAGTTGTCGCGCTACATAGTGACCGTCACTATTATTAATACTGGGCTGGGAATAACCATCGCAGGTGTATTTTGGATGATGGGAATTAATGATGCGCTGCTCTGGGGCGCGTTGGTCGGCTTGCTTAATTTCGCACCGTATTTAGGTTCGATAATGGCGTTAATAATACTCAGTCTTGCGGGTATTACTCAGTATGGTTTGGAGGCAGCTGCTTTGGTGCCTGCGGCTGTCTACTTTGGTATCAATATGTTTGAAGCTCAGTTTATTACACCAACCGTCTTAGGCCGACACATGCAACTTAACCCCTTGATATTAATTCTGTGGCTGCTGGTGTGGGGCTGGCTATGGGGGGCGGTTGGTGTTTTGGTGGCGGTGCCTTTATTGGTGTGTATCAAGCTCGCAGCCGCGCAGTTAAATGTGCTGGATAAATGGGTGAAACTTATTGAGACGGGGGCTTAATGGTAATTGGCATTTAGCCTAAAACTTAACCTTATCTAAGTTGGCTTAACTATTGCGTCCTTGAACTTCAGCGGTAGGGTATGTAACCCTAGCGATGCGAGTATTTAATTGAGTAGGAGTAATAGAGGCCTGATTATGAATTTATCTTCAGCAAAATATTCTATGCCGCAAGAGGCCAATAATAGTGCTGGCGAGTTGCGTACCGTTGGCTTTGAACTTGAGTTTTCCGGCATTACATTGCGTGATACGGTTAATACCGTCACTGCTGCATTAAACGGCACTGTGGCAGAAGAGACCGTCGCCGAAGTCTGCGTCAATACGGGGCTTGGTGATTTCAACGTTGAAGTCGATTGGGATTTTTTAAAACGCACAGCCGCTGATACACAATTAGCAGATGACCTTGGGGTGTGGTTGCAGCAGCTGTCTGAAGCGGCAGCTTTGTTGGTGCCTATTGAAGTTGTATGCCCACCCATTCCTATATCATCACTCCAAGTTCTTGATAAATTAGTTGAAGCGTTGCAAAAGGCGGGTGCTGTGGGCACTGAAGAATCCCTTATCGCAGCCTATGGCGTGCATATTAATGCTGAAATTCCAGCACTGGACGCTGCAACGGTCAGCCGATATTTACGCGCTTTTGTTTTGCTGCAATGGTGGTTGGTTGAAGCTAATTATGTTGATTTAGCACGTCGTGTCAGCCCCTATATTAATGTGTTTGAAGAGCCGTATATCAAGCGGCTGCTGACGCGCGAGAATCCGAGTATTGAAACTCTAATCGACGATTATCTCGAATACAATCCAACGCGTAATCGTGCACTCGATATGCTGCCAATGTTTGCCCATATTGACGCTGAGCGAGTTCGGGTCGCCATCGATGACCCTAAAATTAAATCCCGACCAACGTTTCACTATCGCATGCCGAATTGCAGCATTGATGATTCGCAGTGGAGTCTTGCGTCCTCATGGAATCTTTGGTGCGAAGTAGAGCGGTTAGCCGCCGATGAGGCTTCTCTCGATACATTGGGAAAAGAGTTTCTCGCAGAAGATAGATTATTGCTTGGTGTAAACCGAGCGGCATGGATAGAACGGATGGAACAATGGATAAACGACCGCGAATAGGTGTTACGGGGAATCACAGACGCTGGGCGCCTGCTTGGTGGTGTACTGCGCTCGCGCTGCGCTTTTGTGGTGCAATTCCAGTGCGCATTTCTATTTCACATCCATGGACAGGGAGCTTGCCCGATGCGCTGGTTATTGGTGGTGGCAATGATATAAGTCCTGAGCATTATGATGGCGAGGTTGATGCCAAAGTTAAGCTCGATCCTGAGCGCGATGAGCTGGAAATTATGTGGATTCGGCGAGCGCTAGAGCATACGATTCCCATGGTCGGTATCTGTCGAGGTGCTCAGCTGATTAACGTTCTTCTTGGCGGTACTCTTTATCATGATATTCGCCATATACGACGTCTAACCTATAATCGCCCAGGCTTATTACCGACCAAGCAGGTTTGGCTGGATTCTGATTCGGGTCTCGCTCGTATCACAGGTAAAGCCAAGCTGCGTGTTAATAGTCTTCACCATCAAGCTGTGAAGTTGCCAGGCAATAAATTACGCTGTATTGGTCGGGACCTAGACAATATTACTCAGGCCATCGAATCAAATATTAATTGCCCTATTATTGGCGTTCAGTGGCATCCTGAGTATCTGGCCTATCTACCGTCACAATTAGCGATTTTTCGTTGGCTAGTCAATAATACTGACGAAGAAGCACGACAAACACACTGTAGATAGTTAGTGTTATAGCGGGCTGATATTCAGCCATTTTAGTAGTTTTTCTGCGATGATTTTAGCCTCTATAGGCTTGCATATATAATCCGACATCCCAGCGGCTAAGCACTTTTCTTTGTCACCTTTCATTGCATTGGCGGTCATCGCGATGATGGGGAGGGTTTTATATTCCTCTTTTTCTCTCAGTTTCATGGTTGCCTGGTAACCGTCCATTTCTGGCATCTGGCAATCCATAAATATGGCTTGATAATGTGCGTTGCCGCTTTGCCAGTTTTGGTTAATCATTTCAATTGCTTGTATGCCGTTTTTTGCGACATCAATTTTAAGTGGGAATATTTCGAGTAATGCTTGAGCCACAATAATATTTATTTCCGTATCTTCAACTAGTAATACTGGCAAGTAGTTGTTTTTTTCAATTACCGTAAGTTTATTTTTAGTAACAGTCGTCTTGATGTGTTTTTCCGTGTCCGGTTGCTTACCGATACCTACGATAATTGAAAAATGAAAGCGGCTCCCTTTTTCTTCATCGCTGCTAACGCCTATGGAACCTTCCATAAGCTCTATTAATTGTTTAGAAATCGATAAGCCGAGCCCAGTGCCGCCAAAACGCCTTGTAGTGGAAGCTTCCATTTGTGAGAAGGGAGTGAACAAGTGTGAAATTTTATCGTGTGGAATGCCGATGCCAGTATCTTCGATGCTAACGGTAAGATGGCATTTTCCTACATCGACCTCGACCAGTGAAACATTTAATGAAATACCACCTGTTAGGGTGAATTTAACTGCGTTGTTAATCAAGTTTTCTATGACTTGCCGAAGTCTGATTGGATCACCGTGAACGTGGTTCATACACAGGGTGATTTCAGAATTGAAATACAATCCTTTGGCGTTTGCACTTAGTGTTTTTATTTGTTGAATTTCATCGATGAGATTCGAAAGGTCAAAGTCGATCATTTCTAATTCAAGTTTGCCAGCCTCAATTTTATTCAAATCAAGAATGTCGTCGATGACGACCATTAGTGTTTTTGAACTAGATTTCGCTAACGCTAGATGATTTTTTTGTGTATCAGTGAGTGCTTCTCGCCCTAGAATATTTAGCATTCCGAGCACTCCGTTCATGGGGGTGCGGATTTCATGGCTCATATTGGCAAGGAATTCACTTTTAATTTTGCTGGCGTGCTCAGCTTCTTGCTCTGCTAATGTTCTGGCTTGAACTTCTTCAGAAAGTTGGATCACAGTATCTGATAATTGCTTATCTGAAAATTCAATCTGTCTAAATAGACCGAATACGGACAGTGAAATTATCACGAGTTGGCCGGCTTGGTTAAGTCTGTCTTGACTCAGTTGAAAGTTTACGGGGGTTATATTGTCAGGTGCGCCCATTAAGAATTCCATTGCAAAAAGGCAAAGTCCAATTGCAAGTGAAAAAACAAAGGCAAAAATACCACCTTGCTTACCGCCTATTAATGCACCGAATAATGGGAGTGTAATGAGCCAGCCCGAAGCGGGATTGACTAAACCGCCGCTACTATATGACGAATAGGCTGCTGCAATACAAAAACCAATGATTCCTAATATAGCCGCAAGGGTTCTAGAACCTCCTTTTCTAAGTATAAGAATACTGATACAGAAAAAACCAATACTCAGAGATAGGCTTAAAACTCGGTCGTATAATTCCCATTGTAGCGAGCGAGCTAAAAAAATAGCACAGATGATTAGCCCAATATTTAAGGTGAATATTGAGGTGCTGCGCAGCCTTTCTTCTCTGATTTCATGTATTTTAGCAAGGGCACTGATCAATTTTAACTACTCATATAACTTTTAATGTATTAATCATTACTATAAATGAGTATAGCTGGGTTCTGTTGGTGGTGGGCGGACACACTGAAAATAGGTTTTGTCGAGCGTAAATGGCTCGATCGTTATCTCAGCATAATTATCCAGACTAATACACGGCCATGAAAATAAGGAATTTTTACAATGTAAGCAAAGCCCTTATGGTGTAGTGACTTACATACAGTTAGGTTAAAGCTTTGAATAATTTTAATGAAAAAGTAGTTTTAATTACCGGTGCTGGCAATGGCATTGGGCGCGCAACCGCTCTAGCGTTTGCAGAGCAAGGCGCAAGCGTTGTGGTGGCTGATATTAACCGCAATGATGGGGAAGAAACGGTTTCTCTGATCGTTGACGCCGGCGGAATTGCGACGTTCATTCTTTGTGACGTAACCAAAGATCAAGATGTTCAGTCAATGGTCAATGGTACCTTAGAGACTTATGGAAAGTTAGACATCGCCTTTAATAATGCAGGCATTGAGATTGAACACAGCAAGTTGGCCGATGGTGATGAGGCGACTTACGATAAAATCATGGAGGTCAATGTGAAAGGCGTTTGGCGCTGCATGAAATATCAAATTCCCGCTTTATTGCAACAAACGACGTCGGCCATTGTGAATACGGCGTCTATCGCGGGTTTGGGGGCGGCGCCTAAAATGAGTGTTTACAGTGCTAGTAAGCACGCGGTCATTGGGCTGACTAAATCGGCTGCGGTTGAATATGGTAAGAAGGGGTTGCGTATTAATGCGATCTGCCCTGCGGTTATTGATACTGAAATGTTCAGAAGGGCGACCCAGAACGACCCCCAAAAAGAACAGTACGTGAAAGGTCTGCATCCTGTTGGTCGTATTGGCCAGCCTGAAGAAGTCGCTGCTGCAGTATTGTATTTATGCTCAGATCTTGCAGGCTTTACGACAGGCATTGCTTTGCCTATCGACGGTGGCGCCACGGCTATTTAAACCTGTCATCTCAGTAAGGCTAAGTTGCTGTGATTACTAGGTTGTTTTCATGGCTGAAGTGTCTTGGTTGCTGAGTGACAGGATCTATAAATTTCAGCTCTTTTGCCAGTAATTGCAAGGGGGCTGAATAGTCATCGGCTGATAACGGCTGTAATTTTGGATAGTATTTGTCATTCAAAATGGGCCAGCCTAGTGTGTGCATATGAACCCGCAATTGATGGGTTTTTCCTGTTATGGGGGTTAATTCAAATAACGCTTTGTTATTCAATTGCTCTAAGCAGCGAATCTGCGAGTAACTATTATTTTCGCCTTCTACCACTCGCATGAGGAAGCGCGGGTCGGAGCGCACGATTCTGTTTTTAACCTCCCATTCTCGGCCTATCAGGCTGTCGTTTTGACTAATATTGGCAATGGCCTGATACGTTTTTTGTATTTGTCGGCTTTCGAATAATTGATGGTAGTGATGGCGGGTATCTGGATTGATCGAAAATATGACTAAGCCCGCGGTGACACGGTCTAAGCGGTGCAATGCCTGTAGGGTTTCAATGCCCGTGCTGCGTCGTAAACGATTTTGCAGGCACTCGTTCACATAAACCCCACCTGGGGTGACCGCTAAAAAGTGGGGTTTGTAAGCCACTAAAATATGCTGATCTTGAAATACGATCGTTTCTTTAAAAGGAATAGTGGGCTCATTTTCGACTTCTCGATAATAATAGACTCGTTGCTGCGCTTGAAAGGCGGTATGCGGTGTAATTAGTGAGCCGTCGTGCCAGTGTACCTTGCCATCTGCGATGCGCTGTCGCCATACCTGAGCATCAATGTAGGGGAATTTAATGATCAGGTATTCCAGCACGGTGGGGACGCCGGGGTTCGTCTGCGGTAAACTGAGTATTGATGGGTACTTGGCAATTGCCATTGAGTCGTGGTCCAAATTTTTGACTATAACATGAGTTTTAAAAATAAGAGGGATGGGTGAAAGCGTTGAAGAGTGAAGAAACTAGCTGGACTACCTGTTCTGAATGCCAAGGGCGTGGCAAAAAAAGTAAAAGGTTGCGCAAGAAAGTAAGGCTGCAATATCAGCGCGAGTTAGCAGTCTTTGAACAATCGAAGGGTGAAGGTGTTGCGCCTGTTCGTCCTAAAGCTCACCTTGATGCTTGCCCAGGTTGTGATGGCTCTGGCTTGGTGTCTATTGATGTAAAGGCACTGGCCGGTAGAGAGCTTGATCAACATTCTGTGAGCAGTGATGCACCTGTAAAAGACTATCCTCGCGTCGCTATTATTGGTGGTGGCATCGGGGGTGTGGCGCTTGCCGTTGCGTGTTTGCATCGTGGTATTCCTTTTACTCTTTATGAGCGTGATAGCGGCTTTGAGGCGCGCTCGCAAGGTTATGGGCTTACTTTGCAACAAGCGAGTCGAGCGATTGAGGGATTGGGGGTTTTCTCGTTAGCTGCAGGGGTTGTGTCGACTCGGCACGTGGTTCATACCCCCGATGGAAAAGTCATTGGGGAGTGGGGAATAAGAAAGTGGGGGCCTTCAGAAACTAAAGCCCCTCCTAAACGTACCAATATACATATCGCTCGGCAGTTGCTTCGCTTAGCGCTGCTTGAGCAGCTCGGTGGGCATGATAGGGTGCAATGGGGGCATCAGCTGGTTGATGTTAAAGACGATGGAGGCAAAGGTGTAGAGCTGAGTTTTCTCGTTGACGATTCTACGAAAGGGAAGGCGGAGGTGAAAATTGCCCATGCCGATCTAGTGGTCGGCGCGGATGGTATTCGCAGCTCGGTGCGCAGATTATTAATAGGGGATGACGTTTCTCCTTTGCGTTACCTCGGCTGTATTGTGATTTTGGGGATTTGCCCTTTGGCAGAACTTAAAGCGAATGATTTATTAGATTCGGCAACGGTGTTTCAAACCGCCAATGGCACTGAGCGCATCTATATGATGCCGTACACCGAAGATTCTGTGATGTGGCAGCTGAGTTTCCCCATGGGCGAAGATGAGGCGAAGGCCTTGAGCGCTCAAGGTACGCAAGCCCTAAAGGCTGAGGCGTTACGTCGATGTCAGTGGCACGATCCTATCCCTAATATTATTGCGGCAACCCAGGAAATTCAGGTTTCGGGTTATCCGGTTTATGACCGCGCGCAGCTCGAACCCGAGTTGTTGGCAAAAGAACCGCGTATTACCTTGATCGGTGATGCGGCCCACCCTATGAGTCCTTTTAAAGGACAAGGCGCCAATCAAGCGTTACTGGATGCGTTGGCGTTGGCGCGTGGTATTGTGCAAGGCTGTAGGCCTATGTCGCAATGGCGTGAAGCTGGGGTTCGAGACAGTGTACTCACTGAATTTGAAACAGAAATGTTGCAGCGCAGTGCTAAAAAAGTGAAAGAGTCTGCGGAAGCTGCAGAGTTTTTACACTCGGATGTTGTGCTGCATGAAGGCGACGAACCGAGAGGGCGTTGCATCAAAAAAAATTGAGATGTCTCTGCCTTTCTTTATACGGGATGTTTAAATAAGTTTGATTTTTACTAAGAAAATGAGTTGATATTCCTATGCGTTATGCTGTTTTGCTCGTTGTACTTTTTATGACTGGCTGTGCCTCAACCCTCAGGGTGCCCGCTGCTGGTACGGATTTTACTTTGGACTGGTGCACGCCGCTGCTCAATTGTGTGTCGACTTCGTCGCGTGTTTTTCTGTATCAAGTGGACCCGATTAAACTCACGGGTCCGTTAGATGCTGAGTCTTGGCAGGTAATAAAATCAGTGGCGACTGAGCTACCGGGCGCTTCACTCAACGAAGCGCGCTTTGGTTATTTAGACATTACCTGTTTCAGCAATGTTTTCTACTTTCCTGATTATCTTGAAATTCTTATTAGTGATGACCAAAAAAGCTTAGGTATTCGTTCCCAGTCGCAGTTAGGTCTTTATGACTTTGGTGTTAATCGCCGCCGAGTCGAGGCGTTCAGGCAAGGGCTGGTGGAGCGTGGAATTGCCGAGATCGCTGAGCAGCCATAAAATAGACTGGCAAAGATGAGTATTACTTAATGGAGATAAAATGATTTTTGATGTTTCAGAGTTAAATGGCCCCGAAAAATATCGTTTATTAACCGGTGGTATAACACCACGGCCGATTGCTTGGATAAGTACGCGTTCAAAAGAGGGTATTGATAATTTAGCGCCTTACTCTTTTTTTACCGTTGCAAGTTGTAATCCTCCGGTACTTCTTTATACGCAAGTAACCCAGAGAAGTGGCATTGATAAAGACACTCTGAAGAATTTACTGGAAACGGGCGAGTGTGTCGTTAATATCGTAAATTCCGATTTATTAGAGAAGATGAATCAGACCAGTGCGAGCCTTGGCGCGGATGAAAGTGAGTTTGATTTTGCGGGTATTGGCAGTTGCTCTAGTTTTAAAGTCGGGCCACGCTCTGTTAAAGATTCTCCTGTGCGCTACGAGTGTAGTTTAAGGGAAATGATTCCTATTGGCGCTTCATCAGATAGTGACTTGGCTGCTGGTAAACCTGCTAGCGGAGGCTCGGTTATTTTATTGGATGTGAAATTTGTTTATGTTCGAGACGACTTGTATGCGGACGGTAATATAAATCAGCAGTTAATCGATACTGTCGGTAAAATGGGTGGGGATGCCTTTAGTCTTAAGGCTAATACGGTAGAGCTTAAGCGTCCTTAAAAAGTATTCACTTATAAATCAGTAAATTTAAACATAGGGCTTAAACATGAATAAGATTAAAACGTTTATTATCATCACTGTATCTATTATAGTGGCGATATTTGCTGTTCAAAACTCTGCAATAGTAGAAATACAATTTTTACTTTGGAGTTTTTCATCTCCTCGTGTCTTTATTTTTCTAGCATTGCTAATAATTGGTTTCTTATTGGGGTTATTAACTTCTAATATTTCGATTAAAAAACGCTCAGAAAAAGTGACTGTTGATACAGAGCGTTAATTTTTTTGGTAATTTCATCTAATAGGGTAGAAATATGATCGATATTTTGGCTGTTTTTATTACGTTTTTTGCTGTTATAGATCCTATCGGAACATTACCGGTGTTCATTGCGATAACCGATAAGTATGACAACAAAACAAAGCGTCGAGTTGCGCTACTGGCCACGATTGTGTCGGCCTGTGTGTTGATATTCTTTATGGTTGTGGGGGAGCTGATTTTGAATGCGCTTTCTATTCCTCTGCCAGCATTTCAAATATCGGGAGGGATTGTTTTATTTTTATTCGCTCTGAGTATGATATTTGGTGATAGTAAGCCGGATGAAGAGATAAAACTGTTAGAAAAATCACATAAAGAAACGGCTATTTTTCCCCTTGCTGTCCCTTCAATTGCCAGCCCTGGGGCGATGCTGGCAGCCGTATTACTGACAGAAAATGGAATATTCAGTCTATGGGAACAAGTTCAAACAGGATTGGTTATGTTATCTGTTCTGGTTTTAGCTTATATCTTAATGCTGCTTGCAGGAGGTATTACCAAAATTATTGGCAGTAGTGGTGCGAGTGTTATCAGTCGAGTCATGGGGCTTATTCTTTCATCGATTGCTGTTACCAATATATTAACGGGCTTTACTGATTATTATCGAATTTTGAATTCATAAATAATACTCACTAAATGAATCGGCTAATCGATTCCAAATAAACATTCTTCATGCTCATCTAGCCATAGTGGAAATTTTGCCATGGCTTTTGAGTACAATCGACTTTCCAGATGGTGCACTAGCCAAGCCTGTAATAAAGGATAGGATGCTGCTTTAAACCAAGCTTTGTTGACTCTAGAAAATTGGCGTACAAACGGCAATAACGCGTAGTCGATAAGGCCTGGTTTATCACCGATGAAGTTTCCGCCACGTTCCTTCTCCGCTAACATTTGTTCTAATTCTGCGATAAATATTTCACACTTTTGGCGTTCTTCAAGTTCCGTTCCTGTACGGAAGCGCTTGGACTTTTTATAGATTTCTAGCTGTGGTTTGAATTCTTTGTCGTTGCGGGTAATCAACTCAAGCATGGCGGCTAAGTCTTCTGGACTGTCTTTGTGCAGCAGATCTTCTGGGTCATTTTGCTGGAGCGCCCAAAGCATAATATCGAGGCTTTCATCGACAATACTTTCATCGGGTAAAATTAATACTGGCACCGTGCCTTTTGGGGACACTGTTAGCATTTCTTGTGGTTTATCTTTCATCACAATAGCCCGCAGCATAACGTGCTGCTGAGCCATCAGTAAACCAAGGCGAGCGCGCATGGCATAGGGGCAATGTTGTAGCGAATATAATATGGGTAATTTCATGAATATATTATAACGCGTGTCTTTATTAGTTTTTCATAAATTTTCGTAAGTTGTTCATGGCCATACCGGAGACCTTGTTACGCAACAGTGGTGTCCAGCCGAGTAAAAAGCCGGGTGCGCCTAAGGCTTGTCGGCTCCAGCGCCAAAAGTCAAAGCGATCAATGTGCTTTATTATTAGCCCGTCTTTAAATTCAAATTCAGCATCAACGATGTTGTGTACGTAGCGTCCTGTTTGGCTAAAGCTGTACTTAGGTTCCCAGTGGGCGCTGATATTGCCGGCTTGTTCGTTTACTGAAAATTCCAGCGTCATGTCTTTACCGCGAGAACACAGCATGTGCCACATAGAACCGATCTCTGCCCCGGTGAGTTCAAAGGCTTCATCACGAAAATAGGCTTCTGGGTGATAGCAGGCTGCCATGGTTTGATAATCTTTCTGCTGAAAGGCGCTATAGAAGTACTCGATGAGTGTTTTAGGGTCGGTAGGCTGAGTCATTATCACGTTTCCTGAAAGTCGGTGTGAATGTTTCTTGTCATGGATGGGAGGCGCTAGATAATAGTTTAGGGTCAGTGGTCGTTGTTTGCGAGTGGCGTATATGCCAACATTGGGTTGCGATTTGGACTATAGATGAGATTGGCCGCGATGAAGTGTGTTTTATTAATGTTGGATAATAGCCCGATCACCTCGATTACGGGACCGATGGAAATATTGTCTTTAGCCAATAGCTTGGTTAAGCCAGAGCAGCGTTTACAGTTGAACTTGGTCAGTCCACGCGGGGAGCCTGTTACTTGTTTGGGCGGTTTGCAGCTCAGTGTGCATGGCAAGCTGGAAGATCATCAGCAGGTAGATTTGATTCTTATTGGTGCGATTGGCCATCCTGCAATGCGGCCTGAAGGGTTTGAAAGCGACGTTTTAGACTGGTTAAAAGCGCGCCATAGCGAAGGCAGTAAAATCGCCAGTATTTGCACAGGAGCTTTTGTTTTGGCCGCAACGGGTTTGCTTAATGGTAAGCAGGCGACAACGCATTGGCAGTGTGCTGCTTTGTTTCGCCAGCGTTACCCTGAAGTTTTATTGCGCAGCGAGGAAATGATTACTCAGCAGGGCAATTTATATTGTTCGGCAGGGGCCAGCGCGTATCAAGATATGAGCTTGTATTTGATTCGGGAATTTTTTGATGCCGAGATAGCGCAGCACTGTGCGAAAGCGATTTTAATCGACCGCGATCGTAATAGTCAGGCTCAATATGCTGGCTTTTTGCCTTCTCGCCAGCATAACGATGAGGTTGTTCATCAGTTGCAAGATTGGCTGCGTACGCATTTTATCGATGACTTTAGTATTGTTGATTTGGCGAAACAAGTGCATTTAAGTGAGCGTCAGTTAAAACGCCGCTTTAAGCAAGCGACGGCAGAATCGCCTTTGGCGTATATTCAGGCGCTGCGAATCGAAGCCGCCAAGCATGGATTGGAAACATCGAAGAAAACCATCGAAACTCTCTGCCGGGAGTCTGGTTATGAAGATGTCCGTTTTTTTAGGCAATTATTTAAGCGTTTTACCGGTTTAGCTCCGAGTGATTATCGCCGCAAGTTCGCCTTAAAATGATTGTCCTAAGGTATTGATTTAAGGTGATTGCTTTAACGCAGTAGTTTAGTATTCTTTCGTCCTGCCTATTTTTAGAGAATTTCATGTTTAGAATATTGTTGTTTTCGTTACTGTTGTTAAGCCCACTTGTCAGTCAAAAAGCGTTCTGTGCGTTGGATTTCAACGTAATTAAGCACTCGGCGCAATTATCGGCTATTTCCTATGCCAAGCCAGATCTTATTGGTCAGCGAGTCCCACGACTTAATTATGCCTTGGTGCATCACGCTGAATTGCCGGGTTCGGCGGTGAGTTATTATCTCGCGCGTTCTGCCTCAGGGTTGCAGCAGTTGGCCTTTCGAGGTACTTCTAATCTAGAAAATGTGATGGTAGATTTAGATCTTCAGTTGCAGATGGATAAGAGTTTAGGCATTCAATTGCATCAAGGTTTTTCAATTGCGGCAAAAGCGGCGTATGAAAATGCTTTGCCATATCTGGATAAAACCAAGCCCGTGCAAACGACAGGGCACAGTTTGGGTGGCGCGGTTGCTGTTATTGTGAGTATGTATTTGCAGCGCGATGGTTTTCAGTTGCAGCAAGTCATCACATTTGGGCAGCCAAAAGTAACCAATGTTGCTGGCGCTAATGTGTTTGCCAGCTTGCCGCTATTACGAGTGGTGACGCCAAAAGATATAGTTCCTTTGGTGCCACCTTTGAGTCCTTTGCAGTTAAATAATATTGATATTTATTGGCATCTAGGCAAGGAACTTATTTTGTTGGCGGATAAGAATTACGCCATAACGGAAGGCTTTAAAAGCATGCTGCGAGCGACCAAATTTGTCTCTAATGTGCCGGATGAAAGCAATGTTCAGGCTCATCAAATAGGGACGTATTTAACCGTCATCAATCAAAAACTTGAGGGCGCGCAGCAAGTGGTTTATAAGACCGATATGAATTTATTTGGTTTTAGCTTGGATTAAACGGTACTAGAACTGTTCTAGCACCATTAAGAACGCTGGGCTGTATTGATCCAGCTTTTTTTGACCTACCCCAGATAGGCTGCCAAATTCATGCTGATTTTTAGGTCTTAGTTGCAGCATGGATTTCAGCGTGGCGTCATGAAATATCATGAAAGGCGCTATGCCTTGCGCTTTTGCTAGCTGTGTTCGGCAGTCGCGTAATGCTTGCCATAATTCCTGATCTTGCTCGTGGATTTCAAAATCTTTATGTGCACGACTCTTGTTCGCTGTGTTTTTGTTGCCGCTATTTTTCTCAGACTCGAAATTATCTAAACGTAGGGTTAAGGTTTCTTTTCCTTGTAATAGATTACGGCTGCTTTCATTGAGTGAAAGTTGGCCATAATCATAATTAACGTTGAGGTAGTTGTGCGCAACCAGTTGGCGAAAAACGGAGCGCCATTGGCCATCACTTAAGTCTGTCCCGATACCAAAGGTGGAGACATGGTGATGATTGAATTGGGTGATTTTTTCGCTGTTTTTGCCGCGTAATACATTAATTAAGTGAACCGCACCAAAGCGCTGGTCGGTGCGAAATACGCAGCTTAATGCTTTGCGGGCGGCTTCTGTCGCATCCCAAGTTTGGACTGGAGTGATGCAATTATCACAGTTACCGCAGTGCTGCGCATCTTGATAATGATTGCTGAGTTGATCACCAAAATAGTTGATCAGCATTTTTCGGCGGCAATCGGTGAGTTCAGCTAAGCCCAGCATAGCGTTCAGTTTCTGCTGCTCGATACGTTTGAATTGTTCATCACCTTCGCTTTTCGCCATCATCTGTTTTAACTTAATGACATCTTCCAGGCCGTAGGCCATCCAAGCTGTTGCGGGCTGACCATCACGGCCTGCGCGCCCAGTTTCTTGGTAATAAGCTTCAATACTTTTGGGTAAATCTAGATGAGCAACAAAGCGCACATCAGGCTTATCGATTCCCATGCCAAAAGCGATGGTCGCCACCATGACGATAGCATCTTCGCGTAAAAATCTTTGCTGATTTACCTGCCTTACTGTTTTATCCAAACCTGCGTGGTACGGCAGGGCGTTGATGCCTTGTGCTTGTAACCATTGTGCTGTGCTATCGACTTTTTTGCGCGAGAGGCAATAAACAATGCCGGCGTGGTTTAGATGCTCGGCTTGTAAAAAATTGAGCAGCTGGGCTTTTGGGTTATTTTTTTGGGTTATGCGGTACTGAATATTGGGGCGGTCAAATCCTGAAACAAACAACTTTGCATTTTGCAGCCCTAGACGAAATACAATTTCTTCACGGGTTTTAACATCGGCGGTCGCGGTTAGGGCGACTCGCGGGATTGCAGGGAAATGTTGTTGTAGCAAGCTGAGTTGTAAATAGTCGCTGCGAAAATCATGGCCCCATTGTGCCACGCAGTGCGCTTCATCGATGGCGAATAAGGACAGCTGACATTGCGCTAGCCAATCCAATGTGCGCTGCAGAGTTAAGCGTTCGGGAGCGAGATAGATAATATCCAGTTCACCGCTTAGGGCTAGCTGCTCGGTGTGGGCATTGTGCTCGCTGGACATGGAAGAGTTCATGCAGGCGGCGAGGATGCCGGCTTGGGTGAGTGCATCGACCTGATCTTGCATTAAGGCAATGAGTGGGGAGATAACAATGCCGATGCCGTTACGTACTAACGCAGGGATTTGGTAGCAAAGTGATTTTCCGCCACCCGTCGGCATTAAGACAAAGGCGTCTTCACCGTTGAGTAGGGTTTGGATAATTTGATCTTGGGGAGGGCGAAATTCTTGATAGCCAAACGTATGATTCAATACCTGATAAGCTTGCTTCATCATGATTGTCAGTTACCTTTGGTATTGGCTAAGAAATGTTCGAACGGTCTATTTTTTATCACTGCCGTTTTCATCCTAGCGTATGACTTGGCCATTGGGCGGCCCAGTCATACGTGTTGGCGCTAAAATAATACTAGATGCTTATGCATTTAATTTTATGCATTTAATATCCAGTATTAAAGACCTTGGCGATATTGAGCGTTGGTTGAAATCGTAACCATTTCATTCAGCTGCGTTGAAGCTTCTTCATTGCCTTGCAATATATTTTCGAAGTGCTCGATCAGTTGGGCTTTATTTTCCTCAGCATCTGCGCCGGCACCAATGTTTGTGAGATCAATGAAAAACTCATCGAACAAATCCGGTAGATCATTAATAACATCCAAGTTTAAGAACTGTTCGTCGTTATAAATACTTGGGTAGCCCCCTTTTTGCTTATCAATATTGAAAGAGATGCCTTTCACATTGGTAACTCGGGTCGCTTTGTCACACTTCAGCATGCAGCCATCTTCAATGCTCGGCTTTTTGCAGCCAACGGTTTGCTGGAAGAAACACTGGCGGCTGGTCATCATCAAAATAGGGTGGTAGATGCTGTAGTACAATTTGAAATCATCAGGGCGGGCGATGTTTCTTAATTGCAGGCGATTGATTTCATTGGAAATAAACGCGCCGGCACAATTCAACTCTTCTTTCATTGTCAGCAGTGCGTAAGAGTTGGTGGTATTTAAGAAAGGTCCTGCGACCCATTCAATATCCATCTCAAAGGCTTTATAAACGATGCCAGTATTATTAGTTACGATGCGCTTAGGTTTTACTTGTTCAAGAATTTTAACCGCTTCTAAATAATCTTTACCGATTAATACTGCTGGAAACCATGGAATAAGTCGTGGATTAGCGTTCAATAAATCGATGTATTTCGTACAGTTCTTTTTAAAACTTTCTGGCAGTTTAAAGTACACGTCAGCATCGGTTAAATCGCACAGGTGAAAGTCTTTTTCGTCGGCGATTAAAATCGACATAGTCGGTTTGCCAGACGCTCGGTTGGTCTTGTCGAGTGGTGGTACTTCGACATTTGGGATGACTTCAACGGAATTGTTAAGTAAAAAAGTTAACTGATTTTTAAGCGCGGTTAGCTCTTTGAACGGAATGCTTAGGCCTGACTGGTAATTTTCAAAGCAGAACTCATTCAGTGCAAACTCTGAATTATCAAAGCTTTTGAAGCGCTTGCTTAACGTTTTCTCGTCCAGTTCAGCTTTACCGGTGAGTGCTAATAAGGATTCCGATTGCAGGGTAATGATTTTAGCATCGTCATTGTTTTCACTGGCAGAGCTGTCAGCGAGGGTATCTGCACCGACGATTGCGGTAATCGTAAGTGGTGTATTCAGTGATCCTGAAAATTCGATATTAAGTGGCAGCTTAGCGGTACTTAAATATTGTATTTTATGTCTAAGCTCTGCGCCGAGCTCATTCTTCTCGATGTAGAGCTCGTCTTTCGCTTCTTGGATCTGTACCACAGAAATTTCACTGCTACTTTTGCTTACCACATTGTCGACAGCATGCTTTACGCTGTGATCGCGCGGGTTATCGATGAACATGTCTTTGGTTAAGTTGCCTTGCAAAAACGAGTTGGTAAAGTCGCGGTTAAAAACCTTGTGTAAATTAGAATCATCCGGCAGCAGCTCGCCGGTTTCGACATAGCTATTGATGCCTTTGCGCCATGTATCAACCACGGTATACACGTAGTGAGCGCCTTTAATGCGGCCTTCAATCTTTAATGAATCAACCCCAGCTTCTACCAATTCAGGTAAATCAAAGTAAGCCGAGTTATCTTTTAAATTCAGTGGGTATTTATTGCCCGTTGCAGTGACTTCGTACTCATCACGACACGCTTGGCTGCAGCGACCACGGTTGCCGGAATTACCGACACTCACCGAGCTGGAATAGCACTGGCCCGAGAAGGCAATGCATAAGGCGCCATGAACAAAGACTTCGGTCAGAATGCCGAGGTCATGAGACAGCTTAGTCATTGATTTTATTTCACCAATGTTCAGCTCACGCGACAAGTTAACCCGAGACGCGCCGATTTTATTTAAAAAATGCAGTTGCCCTTCGTTGTGTGTGGTTAATTGTGTCGATGCGTGAATGTCTAAGGTCGGAAAGAATTTTTTAACCAGGTTAAACATGCCAAGGTCTTGCACAATAATGCCGTCAATGCCGCTGTTTACTAGCTTGTTAAGCAATTTGAACATAGTCGGCAATTCTTGCTCAAGAATCACGACGTTGAGGGTTAAGAAAACCTCGCAGTCGTACTTGTGCGCTAAGCGTAAAATGCCAGTTAAGTCATCATAGGAAAGATTGGCAGCTCTGTTGCGGGCATTGAAGGTATCGAGTCCGCAATATACTGCATTTGCACCGGCTACAATCGCTGCTTTAATGGCTTCAACGTCACCGCCGGGGGCTAATAATTCAATCTTTCTGCTCATCTGATTCACTGCTTTTACAACTTGTAATTTTGAGGGGCGATTTTAGCGGTATCTGGGTCTGATTGCTAGAAGCATAGGGAGAGAGATAGTTAACCGATTTACGGTTAACCGCGATATAGTCATGTTATTTCATGTTTGAGGGAAGTTGGTTGCTAATCATGCGCGTTTTTCATCAGGGCAATACTCAGTGTAGGGCTAAATTGTGCTCGTTATTGTTGGCGTTTATGCTTTTGGCGGATGCGGCTCAGGCTCGCCCTAAAATAGGCTTGGCTTTGGGTGGTGGTGGCGCTAAGGGAGCTGCTCATATTGGTGTTTTGCGAGCGTTAGAGCAGCATAATATTCCCATTGATTACATTGCTGGCACGAGTTTTGGTTCGGTTGTCGGTGGTCTGTACGCTTTAGGGTTAAGCATTGATGAGATTGAAAAGATCATGTTGGCAACCTCGTGGGCAGACGGTTATTCCGATCGTATTCCTAGGGAGAATCTGTCATGGCGTGCAAAGCAGCAAAGTGATCAGTTTAATATTCCGTTAGAAATGGGCATTAAAAATGATCGCTTAAAAATCCCGAGTGGCTTGCTGTATGGGCAGGAGGCTACCAAGTTATTACGTGCCGCGGTGGGTGAATATCCAAATTTTGATAGTTTTGATGAGCTGGCGATTCCTTATCGAGCTACGGCTACCGATCTTGCTCATTATAGAGCGATCATTATTGATAAAGGCAGCCTGATTGCGGCTATGCGTGCCTCTTCCAGCGTACCGGGAGCATTAGCCCCGGAAGAAATTGACGGTTTGTTATTAGTAGACGGAGGTATTACGCGTAACTTACCGGTGGATGTTGTGCGTAATATGGGGGCGGATATCATTATCGCGGTCGATATTGGCACTGAATTACTGCCGAAAGAATCACTTGATAGTACGTTTGCTGTGATGAATCAGATGTCTTCATTTTTGACTAACAGTAATGCGATTATGCAAAGAGAGCTGTTATCGCAGGAGGATATTTTGATAAAGCCCGATATTGAGGGTTTATCAACCACAGATTGGAGTATTACTGCGCAAGCTATTATCAGAGGTGAAGCCGCCGCCAACCTTCAATCCCCTCAGCTCGTCGCTTTGAGTTTAGATGACGAGTCTTATCGTGTTTATTGGGCGCAGGTGCAAGAAAGACGAAAGCGCCTGCTGTTACGCCTAGAAAAACCCATAAGTAAAATTAAGTTGAATAAGATAAGTAAGGTATCTGATGAGCTTATTTTAGATCGATTAAACCTGACGGTTGGCGAAGAAATTGCTGCTGTGCAAATTAATGCGGCGATTGACCGCCTTTTTTCGATTAATAAGTTTCAGCGTGTTGATGCGTTTACTGTATTGGAGGGTGACGAAAAGGTATTGCAGATCGTCGCTGAAGATAAATCCTGGGGGCCTAATTTTTTACAATTTGGTCTCGGCTGGGAGGACGACTTTAATAATAATTCCGATTTGAACTTTGACATAGCGTATACCATCGGTAATTTAACGGACAATGGTGGGGAGTTGCGATCTGAATTGGAAATGGGGTCTAGGCCTTCTTTTGATTCCGAATTTTATTGGCCTTTAGATCGCAGGCGAGATTTTTATAGCAGCAGTCGCTATCTGTTCAGTTCATTTGAATGGGACTTTTATGTAGATGATGCCCCTTTGGTGCCGATTGAGCAGCAATATCATTCAGTCTCGCAAGGGCTGGGTTACAACTTCACTCAACAAGGTTTTGCTGAGCTTGGATTAATCAGTGATGTGGGTGCTTTTAGTGACCCGATACTGCTCAAAGGAAGTATTGATTATTTCACTTATGGTGGATATTTGAAATTTGGTTTTGATACTCTCGACAGTATCGATTTCCCTACTCAGGGCGCCTATTTCTCTTTTAGCTCTTATCTACGTACCGAGGAAGTTGACGATCACGAGGTGATTGCTAAAGAAGAGGGGGCTGGGCACATTAAATCATTGGTCATTGATGTGAGTTGGAAGGGGGCGCTTAAATTTGGTCATCATGCTGTGGTGGCTAAAGCATCCTATTCTGAGGCGTTTACCGAGAATAATAATGAAAGTATTTATATATCTTACCTAGGAGGGTTTTTAAACTTATCCGGTTATGGCAAAGATAGACTTGCGGGTGCTAAAAAATCCTTTGTGGCAGGCATCTATCAGTTTGATTTAGGCAAGAGCCTTTTAAATCTAGATCAGCTTCCGCTGTATTTAGGATTAAGCCTCGAAGCGGGTAATGTATGGCAGCAAGATGAGGAGACTGATTTTCAGGATTTGATCTTATCAAGTTCCGTTTATGTGGGCACAGACACCTCGCTTGGCCCCATTGCACTTGGCTATGGGAGATCAAGCAGTAATGAACAAGCCTTTTACTTCTACTTAGGTAAAAGTTTTTAAGTCGTAACCAATGTGATGTTTTTGCGAAAATCTCTGAACTTTATACCTTGCTTAATTAAGCCTAATTGCAACAGTTTGCTAAGTTGCGCTTCTATAGTTGTGGTATCCGCAGGGCACTGTTCAGGATGCAAATGACAGCTGATCATCAGGCTGCTGGGGAAATTACTCCAATCGGCCTCATAACTAAAATGGTCAAACTCTGCAATGCTGTCAGCTTTAACCTTGGCTTCGGCTATTGCTTTGCGGACATTGGTGTTTAATTTATTGGTGACCTTGGTATCACCTGGTTTTCTGATTGTTTTTTTAGAGGGAGTAAATGGGTTTCTTTTCATCGTTATATCGTCTTGTTTTTTAGTTGGTGGCGCAGAGAATCCCAGCTGAAGACCAATAAGGCTAACCAAATAAAGCCGAAGGTAATGTATTCCTTCAATCCTAATGTTTCACCGTAGAACTGCACGGCAAGAATAAACATCAAGCTTGGGCCTATGTATTGAATGAATCCTAGCGTCGAATATTGCAAACGTTTTGCCGCACCAGTAAAACATAACAAAGGCAAGGTTGTGACAATACCAGCGCTTAGCAGCATCAGGTTGGTATAGCTATCGTTGTTTATCATGTTAGAGGTGCTTGAAGGTTCCATGAGAATCCAATAAAGAATAGCAAAAGGCAGTAGGATTAAGGACTCGACTAATAAGCCTGGAATAGATTCCACATGGGTTTTTTTATGCAGCAAGCCATAAGTAGCAAAAGAAGCGGCAAGGGATAATGCAATGTAGGGCACTGAGCCAAAGCTGATGAGCTGTATTAATACACCCGATAATGCCAGTGCCACCGCAAGTCCTTGGCGTTTTCTGAGCCTTTCGGATAAAAAAAGATAGCCCATCAATACGTTAATAAGCGGGTTGATGTAATAGCCTAGGCTGGCTTCTAGCATGTGGTTATTATTTACCGACCAAATAAATAAGCCCCAATTAAGCCCTAACAAGCAGGCACTGACCGTCAGTAATGCCAGCTGTCTTGGTTGTTTAAAAACCGCGATAGTTTTGTGCAGCTGACTAGAAAATAGGCTAATAATGATTAAGAAAAGAACGGCCCAAATAATACGCTGAGTCAAAATTTCCATGGCATCGATATGGATCAATTGCTTGAAATATATTGGTGCAATGCCCCACATAATAAAAGCGGATAGGGCAAGGAGCACGCCTTTTTTCTGTTCTTGACGCTGAATAAATTGTGGCATGAGTTGTACGTGAGTTCTTTTATGGAAGGTTACATGAACAGTAGAGATAGTTCTGATTAGTTGTTAAGTGTAATATTAACACTTAATCTTGTGCGCGGGGTATTAAGTCTGTAAATAATGCTTCGCTGATTTTGTGTTATATTTCTAACAAAAATAATATCGCAGTAAATTTAATGGAACCGACAATTCAATGGAACATTCAAATCTAGTCTGCCTTGGAGGTGGTCACGGCCTGGGTCGATTGCTCGTTTCTTTGAGAGAGTCTGGGCCGCGTCTAACGGGTATCGTTGCTACCACAGATGAAGGCGGTTCAACTGGACGCCTGCGTGAAGAAGCAGAAACCATTGCGTGGGGGGATTTACGTAATTGTCTGTCACAGCTGTGTACCCTAGATGGCATTGGTCAGCGTTTGTTCGAGTATCGATTTCAAACCCAAGGTGAGCTTGATGGTCATAATCTAGGGAACTTGGTTTTGTTCGCGCTAGATCAGCTATCCATTCGCCCGACGGATGCGATTCGCATTATGCGTGACATGCTGAATATCAAAAGCCATTTATTGCCTATGGCCGATAGCCCTACGACGCTAATGGCTAAAACGATTGCATTGCCTGATCAAAAAGCGAATACCTTAGTGGGGGAACTTTCGATTGATGGTAGTGATGAAGAAATTGATCATTTATATTTAGAGCCTCAGGTAATGGCAGGGCCAGAAGTGATCACCACCATTGCCAAAGCTCATGCGATTATATTAAGTGCGGGAAGTTTTATGACCAGTATTATGCCCTCGCTATTGGTGGCTAATATTCGGGACGCAATTAATCAAAGCTCTGCGCCATTAATTTTGGTGGTGAATATAAAAGAAGAGCATTTGGGTGGTGATGTGGTATTGACCTTTACGAAACAAATCTCGCTATTAGAAAAAGCAGGGATTCGTGCTCTTGATCATATTCTATGGCCAGCTAATCGTGATTTGTCTGTTAAGGATCTTGAGCAGTATCCAATAACACAAGTTGATATGCAGCCTTGTGAAAGAGGTTTACATAATGAAGAGGTCTTGAAGGCGGCGATTTTTGATTTATTGTAGTGACAGGCAATAAAAAAGGCTGCGAGAGCAGCCTTTTTTATGTCTAACAATTGAACTTAAAGAACCATGTCTTTTAGTTTCTTCAATGGTAGAACTTTTACTTTGGTGCTTGCTGGCTTAGCGGCAACATCCATTAACTCGCCAGGCTTGAACGGGTTAGGAACGTTTTTGCGTGCTTTTTGAGCAGGCTTTTTAACGGTTTTGATTTTTAGCAAACCAGGAAGAGTAAATTCACCAACCGCACGTTTTTTAACGTGACGTTCAATGATGTCACCTAGCTCGTCAAGAACACTCGCAACTTCTTTTTTACTTAATTCAGTCTTTTCAACTAACTCGTTTACAAGTTGAGTCTTAGTGAATTTTTCTTTAACCGCTGTTAGCTTTTTAACAGGAACAACTGCTGCAACTTTCTTAGCTGGAGCTTTCTTTGCTGGAGCTTTTTTAGCAACAGGTTTTTTCTTAGCAGCCATGGTATTTCCTTTCATGGTAATAAATTAAGGTAAGCTATTTTTTAAAAAGATACGGATGACGCGTTGTATCTTGCTTACAGCCCCTATTTTTAAAGCAAAAAAATAGCGCCTGCAAGTGCAAAACCCTATTTTTATAGTGTATTTGTGTAAAAATACCGTTTTATGCGTAAAAACTAGCGCGCTAGCTTCAATAATGCACCGAAAATGTCAGTATATTTCTCTGGGAATAAGCGCTGTAGGCGATCCATGAATTTTGCATCCTGACCAATTAATATACGACGTTTGTTTTTACGCACACCGTTTAGAATGGTCAGAGCCGCTTTGGCCGGAGTGGTGCGGGCCATTTTATTAAACTCTTCAATTTGCTGAGCATGGCTTTGTTCACCAATCATTGAGGCGTGCATGCGACCATTGACTACGATGTTCGTTTTGATTCCACCAGGGTGAACGCAGCTGACTTTTAAATTGCTATTTTTAACTTCTTGACGCAGTGATTCGGTGAATCCACGCACCGCAAACTTGGCCGCGTTGTATTGTGATTGTGTGGGCAGGGCGATGATGCCAAATATGCTAGAGACATTGACGATGGCCGCTTCTGGTCGTGTGAGCATATGAGGTAATAAGCTCTTGGTGCCATAAACAACACCCCAGAAATTAATGTTCATTAACCATTCAAAATCTTCATAGCTGCAATCTTCAACGGTTTGGGCTAGCGCAACCCCCGCATTATTGAACAGCATGTCGACATGGCCAAATTCACTAATGGTATTTTGGGTATACTGTTCCCATGCGCTGCGATCGGCGACATCCAGTTTGGTTAACGTCACTTTTCCCGAGCCTTTTAGGCTAGCTTTGGTTTCTTCTAGGCCTTGTTCATTAACGTCTGAAAGCGCTAAGAGTGCTCCTTCCGAATTCAATTGTTGTGCTAAAGCACGACCAATTCCAGAACCTGCGCCTGTGATGACGGCAACTTTATTGGCGAATGATTTCATTGGGATACCTTATGTTCGTTATTATTATGTGTAATATCTAAAATATGCAGATGGGGTTGCTTGATAATTGTTTGAAAATTAGCCATCTGCATTTTGATGAGCTTAAGATTACCCTAGCTGGAATCGCCAACAAGGTGCATTTATGCCTTATGTTTTAACTTTTAGTCACTATTTTTAATTAAAGTCATGCAATCTTGGCGAACAAGTGTCGGCAATTGCGTGAAAATCGGTATAATGCTCGGCTTTAAATATTTTTATATCCATCTATCTCTCTTACAAACAGGATTAAGTAATGCGCACTCACTATTGTGGTGATATCAACGAAACCTCGATTGACGATACTGTCACTTTTTGTGGCTGGGTTCACCGTCGCCGTGACCACGGTGGGGTAATTTTCTTAGACGTACGTGACCGTGAAGGTATCGTTCAAGTTGTTTTTGATCCAGATACGGTCGAAGCTTTCAATACCGCTGATAGCGTTCGTTCTGAATTCGTTGTTCAGATTGTTGGTCTAGTTCGTGGTCGTCCTGATGGCGCAGTGAATGAAGGCATGCGTACCGGTAAGATTGAAATATTGGGTAGAGAAATCACTGTGTTAAATAAAGCACAGACACCTCCTTTCCCATTAGATGGTTATACCGATGTTGGCGAAGATATTCGATTGAAGTATCGCTACATGGATATGCGTCGCCCAGAAATGCAAGAAAAGATGCGTTTCCGCTCAAAAGTGAGTTCGAATCTACGTCGTTATTTAGAAGATAACGGTTTCTTAGATATCGAAACGCCTATTTTGACCCGTGCGACTCCTGAAGGCGCACGTGATTATTTAGTACCTTCGCGTACGCATGAGCATAGCTTCTTTGCTTTGCCACAATCGCCACAGCTGTTTAAACAGTTGTTAATGGTTGCCGGTTTTGACCGTTATTACCAGATTGCTAAATGTTTCCGTGATGAAGATTTACGCGCTGACCGTCAGCCTGAATTTACTCAGATAGATATTGAAGCTTCTTTTATTGATGAAGAAGAAATCATGAGCCTGACTCAGGGCATGATTACTGAATTGTTCGAAAAAGAATTAGATGTGAAATTGGGTGAATTCCCACGTATGCCTTATAGCGAAGCTATGTCTAAGTACGGCAGTGATAAGCCTGACTTACGCATTCCTTTGCAGTTAGTTGATATTGCTGAATTCTTGCAAGATATCGATTTCAAAGTATTCGCGGCTCCAGCCAAAGATCCTGAAGGTCGCGTTGCTGCTTTACGTGTTCCTGGTGGCGCCAGCATTAGTCGTAAGCAAATTGATGCTTATACTAAGTTTGTTAGCATTTATGGTGCTAAAGGTTTGGCATGGATTAAGGTTAATGAAATAGAGAAAGGCATTGAAGGCCTACAGTCTCCAATCATTAAGTTTATTGGCGATGATAATACCATGGCGATCATGGAGAAATTGGGCGCTGAAAGTGGCGACATTATCTTCTTTGGTGCTGATAAAGAAATGATCGTAAACGAAGCTTTAGGTGCATTGCGCTGTAAGCTGGGTGAAGATCTTGATCTTTATACGTGTAAATGGGCGCCAATGTGGGTTGTTGATTTCCCAATGTTCGAAAAGACAAAAGATGGTGGCATTACTGCTATTCACCATCCGTTCACGGCGCCTTCGTGTAGCCCTGAAGAATTAAAAGCGAATCCTTTGACAGCACTTTCTCGTGCTTATGACATGGTCTTAAACGGTTGTGAGTTGGGTGGCGGTTCAATCCGTATCCATGATCAGTCTATGCAAGAAACTGTGTTTGAGATCTTGGGTATTAGCGAAGAAGAGCAGCAAGAGAAGTTTGGTTTCTTGTTAGACGCTCTTAAGTTTGGCGCGCCACCACACGGTGGTTTGGCATTCGGCTTGGATCGTTTGGTTATGTTGCTAACGGGTTCTACTTCGATTCGTGAAGTGATTGCGTTCCCTAAAACTCAATCCGCTGCTTGTGCAATGACACATGCTCCGGGTGTTGTTGGTAATGCTCAATTACGTGAATTGAATATTAAGTTGCGTGAGAAACAAAAAGCTGAATAATCTTTAGCTGAGTTTTAAACGAATAAATAAAGCCAGCTTGCTGGCTTTATTTATTTCTGACGTAGCGATAAGTAGTACCGTGTTAAATAAGATAAATAGTTAAGTAAATAAATAGTTAATGAAATAAGCAGTTAATTACTCATTATGAAGATATAAGAGGCATTCATGGAAACTCGTAAACTAACGGCTGAAGAGTTTGGCGCGACCAAAACTGGGAAGCCTGAAAAAATAGAGGCTGGTGAGCCAGTATTTGATTTTTGGGCGTATGTTGAAGCCATCCCAGCAGAAGATTTTGGTGTATATGATTGCACTGCGGGTATTGTTGGCCATGTTTATCGTATGGGCGATCAATATGAACACGTTCTAATTCAATCTCAGTACGCAGAGATTGCGATGGTCTTGGTATTAGATTTAATGAAAAAAGAAGTCTACGGCCATTATTTATTGGATATACGCCCTCGTGGAAATCCTGTTATCTAATGAATACAGCCATCTTTTCGATAGAAATTTATGCGCTTGTCACTTACTGGTTAGGTTTGGCTGCGGTAGCCGCCATGGCAGGCGCAGCCGTGGTTGAGGCGGGAGCAAAACGCTTTGATTTATTTGGCGTTATTGTGATTGCTTTGGCGGCCGCACTCGGTGGTGGTTCTATACGAGATATGTTGCTGGATCGCCCGGTATTCTGGATTGCTGATGAGCTGTATTTATTGGTCGCTATCGTAGCGGCGACCAGTGTGTTTATTCTTGCCCGTTGGCTGGTGATGCCGGTGCGCGCTTTTCTTATGCTCGATGCTATTGGTTTGGCTTTATTTAGTATTATTGGGACAGAGGCTGCACTTAACTTAGGCACATCTTGGCTGGTTGCTAGCTTTCTGGGCGTTATTACTGGCGTTATGGGAGGTATATTGCGAGATGTGGTATGCAACGAGGAGCCTTGGGTCTTTCGTGGGCCTCTTTTTGCTACAGCAGCTTGGTTAGGTAGCTGGCTTTATATTCTCATGGTGGAAAATGGCGTGGAAGAGCTAACCGCCAACCTTGTTGCCAGTAGTAGTATTTTAATTATTCGAGCTTATGCAATTCATAAAGAGGTAACGTTACCGTTGTTTCAAGAGAAGCAAAAGCGCTTGTGAGGCTATTAGTTTAACTATTGTTAATTAATAGTCTGATTTTTCTTGAGGGTTTCTCGCAAGCTCTATAGTATCCGCCACCCGTTAAAAGTGGAAAGGATTCACTGCATGAATATTAAGAAAAAATTAGTACAAAACCCATCGCGTAAATTTCAAATAATAATAAATATTTTTACATGGGTGATGGCGGCTGTTTGTTTGCCAACCAGTTTTGCTACCGCGTCAAATGCTCCTCATATTGATTATGTTGAGTCAGCATTAAATCAACTAGCACCTTTATCAAAAAACTCTGTTTGGCAGCGCAGCCAAGGCAATAGAATTGTTGGTTATGGTCAGCAAGCGGATGCTTGGTTATTGCAAACGCCAAATTGCTGGGGAGATGCAGGTTGTTCTGATACGGGTGCGCTAACGCATTTCGCTAATAGTATTGAGCAAGATATTGCGAATGCTCAATATTGGGTTGATATCACAACGTTAGTGACGTACCCCGATGGTATTTTTCAACGTGCAATTGTTGCCGGCATTAAGGCTGCACATGCGAAGTACCCCACGGTTCAGATTCGGATTTTAGGTGGAACACCACCGGTATTGGGTAATTTTAATACGCCTTATACTGAAACAGCACATAACTATATGAAGCGTTTAAAAGTGGACTTAGGTACTGCTGCGGATAATATTAAAATAACAGTCGCGGGTGTTGAAACCAGCTGGTTGTATTCGTGGAATCACTCCAAAATCATCGCGGTAGACGGTAAAACAAGTATCGTTGGTGGTCACAATTTATGGGAGTCCGCTTATGGGCAAGTTGCTAATCCGATCAGTGATTTAACCATGCGCTTAGAAGGCCCTGCGAGTCGTAGTGCGCAACAGTTTGCTGATTTATTATGGGGGTTTTCTTGTCGTTGGGGTGATGGGGTTGTTAATACGACCTTTTATGTCGACCTTGTTTCTACCGCTGCCGTTTCTGCATGCCCAGCTAAGTTCTCGGCCCCTGAAAGTATCGGCTTGGGTTCCGTCGATGTTTTGGCTTTAGGGGGGTTAGGTTTCGGTATGGACACTCCTGGAGGCAATGGTAATGGTTTGCCAAGTGCGAAAGATAATAAAGCAGATTGTTCATGGGTTTTCACTGATTATGTTAATGACAATGAAGCTTATACTGTCGCCAACCCTGAAGAAGCAGGCCTTCGTGCTTTGATCGCCAGTGCGAAAAAGTCGGTATTTATTTCTCAACAGGATTTAATTGCACCGTGTGCACCGCCGTTTGCAAATTCTTATTACGATGCTCGCTTGTTTGATTTATTAGCTGACAAACTTGAAGATAATATAAGCATTAAAATAGTGGTGAGTTCTCCTGGGGCAACTCAGGGGCTTGCAGCGCCTTATTCAAATATGAAGAAAATGTCTGAAATAACCGATGTGCTGATTCGTAAAATTAAATCTCGCGCAGGTCTTACGACGTCAGAGGCTAAGGCTAAGCTGTGTGCCAATTTACAATTAGCGCCATTGAATATTGCTTCTGGGGTGGTTGCTTGGGAGAATGGCAACAAGATTGGTAATCATGCTAAAACTCTTTTTGTAGACGATGCGGCTTTTTATATTGGATCGAAAAACTTATATCCTGCCACGTTGCAAGATTTTGGCTACATTGTTGAAGATTCACAGGCTGCTTTAGAATATAAAACGCATTATGCCGCGCCTCTTTGGGCTAATTCAAAGGGTTCTGCGGTTGTTGATTTTGAAACAGGTATTTGTGCCTTATAATTTTTATCCGTTTGCTGGATTTACTGGAGAAGCAAAATGAAAAATGTCGTTATAACTGGTGCTAATCGTGGTATTGGTTTGGAGTTAGCAAAGCATTATCGTGCACAGGATTGTACGGTTATTGCTATTTGTCGTGAGTCATCTGAAGAGTTGGATGATATTGCCGATATGGTCATCAGTGATATTGATGTGCGCTCTGAAGAGTCCATCGCGATGGTTGCAGAGGTATTGGCCAGTACGTTAATCAATTCTGACTCGGGTCAGAAAATCGATGTGTTGATTAATAATGCTGGGGTCTTTATGAATGAGACTTTAGAAGAAATGAATTTTGATAGCATTCAAACTCAGTTAGAGATTAATGCCATTGCGCCTTTGCGTATAACGCATGCATTTCAAAGTATGTTATGGGAAGGCAGTAAAGTCGCGATGATCACCAGCCGAATGGGTTCGGTCAGTGATAATGGATCGGGTGCTTATTATGGTTATCGTGCTTCGAAAGCGGCATTGAATGCATTCGGTAAATCGCTAGCGATCGATCTAAAACCAAAAGGCATTGCGGTTGCTTTATTGCATCCTGGTTTTGTTCAAACTCGTATGGTGGGTTTTAATGGCGATATCACGCCAGTACAAGCTGCAGCAGGTTTGGCTCAACGTATAGAAGAGCTAAGCTTAGACAATACTGGCAGCTTCTGGCATTCCAATGGTGAAGTATTACCTTGGTAGTGCCGTTTAATCATCAGCCCTCGGTAACCATAAAATTTTTCCATAATGGAATAAGAAAATGCTGAGGGCTAATATGATGCAAAGAATAGCCAGTACGTAGGCTACTCCTGGTGCCATGGAAGGCCCGATTAAGCGAATTAGGGTTGCAACTTGTAATAAGGTAAAGCATAAAGCCATATAAGGCAGCGCTAAAATTTTACGCCCAGTATGGCCCAGACTTATTCGCGCCATCATACTAATAATCATTGTCAGCAAACCACCAATCGTCATCGCGTGCAGCCATGGCAGTGGTGCTACCGCCCAAGCGCTATTAATCCCTATTAATAAATCAGCCGCGATTAATGCGTAGCCTGTAATCAGCCAGCCAAACGCTAAATAGAGTGACCAGAGCATGGGTTCTTGCGCGACGCCTGGGCGATAAAATAAAGCTAAGCGATACGCTTGTGTCGCTGCGGCGCAGAGAGCAACGATGGCGGTTGTTATATCGAGTGCACTATTATTGAAGTATTGGCTTAGTAAAAAGAGCGGGATCATTAACCAGCTTGAGGTCATTGAGAACTCTAATAAACCTCTAGGTAAGTCACCCGCAGGAGCTTGTAAGCGAGCTCGAGTGAAGAAGGGTAAAACACGACCTGATACCCACAAGGTCATGGCGGTCATCATTAATACGGCGACTTGCATTAAGTGAGTTATGTTTTCAGCTTGAAAGCTCAGGAGCAAATGAAAGACGATCTGAATGAGGGTGAATGCCGCGAGTAGAATTACAAACGGCCAGTTGTGTTTTTGACTGCCTTTACCTTGGTGTTTTTCGCCCAGGGCTAACGTCTGAGCTAAGCCTAGTGTGGCGAGTAGTGGTGCGGCGGCATCAAGCAGCATTATTAGTACCATCGGGGTTGCGGCAATGAGCCAAGTAATACGCGCGCTGAGCCAGAATAATACGATGACCTTGAGCATGTTGCTTGAGATTCCGGCTTGCCCAGTCCAGTTGCGTGAGGCCGTTAATAAAAAACCAATCGCGATGGCTTGTACAAAACCAAAAATCATTTCGTGGCTATGCCATACCAGCCAGCCGCCATAAGGTTGGTATTGACTTAAGCTTGTTGGCAAACTGTTAGATAAAACCAAAGCCCATAAAATAAAGCCAAAGGTAATAAAAACACTCGCAGCTAAAAAGAAGGGGCGAAAGGCAATTTGCCAAATAGGCAGAGCTGATTTGGTGGCGGTTTGTGACATAGGGCTCTCTTAAAAATGACACGGAAAAATCAATTATCACTATATATCAGTTACACTTTAGATGATTGACCTAGCGCATAAAAAGCCGTGCAATAAAGTCTTCGGCATTAAAATTCAGTGGATTAAAAATTTTGAGCATTAAATATTAATGATAAAAGTGTATTCGGCTAACCGTCCGCCCTTAGCGGAGTATCTTGAAATCGATGTCATAGACCAGTTGCCTGCAGGTGAAATAAATCGAATTGCAACGGAGACGGGTAATCATTGGCGAAAGATTTTTAATGTGTATGCCAAGCTGGTTTATCGCTTAGCGGAAATGACCCAACATGGATTATTGCAGGATTTTAGCCGTTGGCAGCACTATAGAGATCACTCCTTGTTACAGCGGGGCAGCGATACCGAACTACATCTTGATAGTGCATATCTTGATGCTTTACCCCTAGAGAGTTTTTCTGCTAATTCTGCATTATTGCCGCGGGTGAATATTGTTATGGGCAAGACATTTTCTGAGCGTCTATTAGCAGATGTCCCGTTAGAGTGGCTGGATAAAGACTTTGCCATTCATCGTCAGCAGAATATTATTGTGTGTCCTTATTTTGATTACCGTCAGTTGTCTAATGTGAAAATTGAACGCTTGGCTGAGTTGATCATTTCGCTACAAAGTATTCAAGGTTCGCAAAGTATTCATCCTATTGAGGCCTTGATATGAAGCAGTGCGGGTATCAGCAGATAGTTTATAGAAGGGCCAGAGCTTTTAGTTTTGGGATTTTATTGTGTTTTCCTCTGGCGACAATGTCAGCACCGGTGACTTATGTCGATTTGGCATTAGGTTTAGGTGTTCATGTATTAGACGATTCTGATCAGGGCGCGGCGAGTAAGCTGATTAAAGCGGGCCTCGGTGTGCAGTGGCTGCCTTTTTTAACAACGCAAGTCGGAATTTGGTCATGGAATAGCGCAGATAATGCTAAAGATGATCCAGAGGATGAAGCTGACGAAAATAGGGTGGGTATGCTGGATAGTTTAAGCGCTTCTTGGGAGGTGGCTGTGCAATGGCCTATTGATAATGGTGGAGCGCAATTGAGCGCAGGGCCTTATTATCGCTATGGGCGGCATTGTTGGTCAGCGGTATTAACGGGCTTATTGCAGCCTTGGTCTAAAAAGGGCTGTTCTGATTTAAATACCCTAGGTTTCTCTTTTCCTATGGTGAAAGAGAAAAACGCAGGGGTGTATATCGAGTTTACTCGAACTGATTTTGATGATTTATCGTCAAGTTCACTGCAATTAGGCGCAAAACTTGCGTTTTAGCGTTAATTTAATGCGGCTGCTCATTATAAAAAGTTAACTAATTAGTTAGAATACGGCAATTCGATTAAATTAAGAGCTTATATGTCTTCTCCGACCTCAAACGTACCAACGGGTACTGCAAGCGAAAAATCAATTCCCCTCAGTTTAGCCTTACTGCCCGTGATTTTATTAATGATCATGCTGGCCGCGTCAGTCTACTATTTTTCTGATGACTCCTCTTATGGTGGCAACCAAATAGGTTTGCTGATTGCGGCGGCGGTGGCATCAATGATTGGTGTTCGATTGGGTTATAAATGGGCCGATATTGAACAGGGTATTATCGACGGCATTTCTAATGCCATGATCGCCGTTCTTATTCTATTGGTGGTTGGTTCATTGATCGGTAGCTGGATGTTGTCGGGCACCGTGCAGAGTTTAATCTATTATGGCTTGATGCTGATCAGTGCAGAATGGTTTTATGCTGCGGCCTGTTTGGTGTGTGCGATTGCGGCGATGAGTATTGGCAGTTCTTGGACAGTGGCGGGCACCTTGGGTGTTGCGTTTATGGGGATGGCGGCGGCGATGCAGCTTGATCCTGCTATTGCTGCGGGTGCTGTTATTTCGGGTGCTTATTTTGGTGATAAGCTATCGCCACTTTCTGATACGACGAACTTAGCATCGGCGGTAACGAATACTCCGTTATTCTTGCACATTCAGAATTTACTTTGGACCACGATTCCTAGCTTTGTAATGGCATTGATCTTATTCAGTATTATGGGTGGCGAGCCTACTTTATCGTCAGCTCAATCCATTAGTGACACTATGGAGGGGTTGGATGCTAACTTCACAATAGGGCTGCACTTATTATTGCCTGTGGTTTTTGTCTTTGCTTTGGCTTGGTTAAAGGTCCCTGCGTTGCCTACTATTTTAGCCGGTGCTTTAGTCGGCGGTTTGTTTGCGGTCATTTTTCAGCCAGAAGCGGTTAGTCGTTTTGTGCTTGTCTCTGGTTTTAGTGCCAGCTTATCGGGAGTTGAGCAAAACATATTAGCGGTATGGAAGGTATTGTTTGATGGTTATCAATCCAATATCGGTAATGATGCTTTGGATAGCTTGTTATCTCGTGGTGGTATGAGCAGTATGTTGAATACGGTTTGGCTTATCTTATGTGCTATGGCTTTTGGTTCTGTTATGGAAACAGTGGGGTTATTGCAACGTATTTTGGCTGCCATTATGAGCTCCATTGAATCAACGACGGGCTTGATCATTACGACAGTATTTACGTGTATTGGTGCGAACGTCATGACTGCTGATCAATATATCGCTATTGTATTGCCGGGGCGCATGTTTAAGTTGGAATATACTAAGCGTGGCTTGGCTCCGCAGAATTTATCACGCACGCTAGAAGACTCCGCAACCATGACATCGCCTCTCATTCCTTGGAATACCTGTGGTGCTTATATGGCCGGTACTTTGGGTGTCGCAACGTTATCGTATTTACCTTATGCCTTCTTTAATTTACTGGGGCCGATATTATGTATCGCCTTTGCTGTAACGCATTTCCGTATTATTCCTTTGGATACTACTGCGGAGACAGGTGAAGAGGTTAGTGCTGAAAAAACAGCCTAACTAAAGCGTATGTCTTAAGCTTCTGTTAAAATCCTCTGCAATTAACTTTTCAGGGGATTTTTTATTTTGATGACTTTTCTTTATATCGTTATCGGCGCTTTATTAGTCTTTGCTTTAGTGCGAGCTTATTCCGGCACTACTGGCACCAGTGTGGCGGGAAATATTGATGCAGGTACGGCGTTTTTAGCTGAGAATAAACATAATGAAGGTGTTGTTGAGACCGAATCGGGTTTGCAATATCTTCAGCTGCAAGCGGGTACGGGCAGTGAGCACCCTAGTGCAAAAACAAAGGTGCTGGCTCATTACCACGGCACGTTAATTGACGGCACTGTCTTTGATAGTTCGGTTGAACGTGGTCAGCCTTTAGAGTTTGGTTTGAATCAAGTTATTCGAGGTTGGACCGAAGGTTTGCAGTTGATGGTCGAGGGTGAAAAAATGCGTTTGTTTGTGCCGAGCAACTTGGCTTATGGCAATCGTCCTGCTGGGGCAATTCCGGGTGGTTCAGTATTGATCTTTGATGTTGAATTAGTCGCGATTAATTCGTAGATCTGACCTTAAATTACAAATTTGTTTGTATTCGCTGGACTAAGACGGTTAAGTCACTTGATATTCCCTGTGACACCCTTATTATCAACGTTAGTACTCGAAAATTTAATCAATGGAGCGACAAATGGAACATGTAAATACAAGCACCGCGCAAAATGTGACGAGTGCAGAAACTCAGAAGGTATTACGTAATACCTACATGCTACTCAGCATGACGTTAGCGTTTAGTGCTTTAACGGCGGGTATCTCAATGGCGATGAATCTTGGCGGCGGCGTCGCTATGATTATGTCTTTGGCGGCGCTTGCTATCGTATGGTTTGTGCTTCCACGCACGGCTAATACGGCAATGGGTTTACCGGTTGTATTTTTATTCACGGGTCTTTTAGGCGCAGCGCTTGGACCTATGCTTAATCGCTACCTTTCTTTGCCAAACGGCTCTGAAATGGTGATGCAGGCATTGGGCGGCACGGCGATTATTTTCTTATCACTTTCCGCTTATGTATTAACCACTAAAAAAGACTTCTCTTTCATGGGTGGTTTTTTGTTTGTAGGTTTGATGGTTGTTATCGTTGGTGCGATTGGCGCCATGATCGCTTCTTACTTCTTTGGTGTTGATATTTCTCTATTTTCTTTAGTGATCTCTGGCGCTATCGTATTGCTTATGTCTGGCTTTATATTGTTTGATACTAGCCGTATCATCAATGGTGGTGAGACTAACTACATTATGGCAACAGTTGGTTTGTATTTGAATATCTACAACCTGTTTACTGCTTTGTTACACATAATTGGCGCGACTAGCGACGATTAATGTTCAAACTAAAAAGAAGGCGCTGCCTTCTTTTTAGTTTTCTGTTTATGCACTATCCCTCTTTTTATTTCCACTGCCTTCTTTGTATTCATATACTTTCCTAATTTTTTTGTGCTTGCGTATCGCTGTTATTAATTTATTAATAGGCGAGGCTGGTATTTTGTCTTTAAACATTTAATGATGAGGGCATAAAAAAATAAGAGTTGTGATATGAATAATCTTCTATTAGTCGATCAATACGATGCATTGAAACAAAATTTGCGTGCTCGGCGTGATGATTTTACTCAAGTGCACAGTACTCGTTTACATCGTGCTTTAAGTTGGCTTAAAGCGGCAGGAGAGCAGCTTGAAGCGAACAATGTCGATCAGGCTTTTATTAACCTTTGGATTAGCTTTAGTGCTTGTTTTTATATTGAAGGGGATGAGCCGATCGCGCCGTTTATAGAAAAGCTGGTAGCACTGGATGACCAGCAGCGCATTTATGCCTGCTTATGGAATGAATATTCGGGTTCGGTAAAAGCATTAATTAAAAATCCGTACGTTTTTGCCGAATTCTGGCAAGCGCAGCGCTTAAAAGGCGAGCATCAAGATGATGCTTGGCGTCTCAGTTTTAACCAGTCGTCTGTAGAAGCTTTGAATTGCTTAAGTAGAAAGAAAGTTGCACCGCTATTTTCTATCGTACTTGATCGTTTATATGTTTTACGTAATCAAGTTTTGCAAGGTGGTGCGACTTATCAAAGCCAGGTGAATAGAGAGCAGGTTAATGATGGTGTCGCGCTGCTATCCAGCATAATGCCAATTATAATTAGTATTATGCTGAATAGCGGTGACGAAGGCTGGGGTGAAATTGCCTATCCCGTCATTTGATCCTGCGGACAGTAGGGCGCTTACATGCGCTCTAGCGTTTCAATCCCTAGTAGGTTTAAACCTTGCTTAATGGTTTTTCCGGTAAGCGCTGCTAAACGCAAGCGGCTCATTTTTTGCTCTTCTGTGTCAGCATTAAGGACAGGACAGTGCTCGTAAAAGCTAGAGAACAAACCTGCAACTTCGTAGATGTAGCTACATAAGGTATGTGGTTGTCCACGTTGACTGATACGATCTAAAATTTCTGGGAATTGCATCAGCTTATTGGCTAGATCTTTTTCTTTTTCCGCTTCTAGTGTTACGTCACCTTGAATGCTGTTCATATCCAAACCAGCTTTATCAAAGATGCTGGCAACACGGGTATAGGCATACATTAAGTAAGGTGCGGTATTACCTTCAAAGCTCAGCATTTGATCGAAGTTGAAAATGTAATCGCGGGCGCGGTCTTTTGATAAGTCGGCGTATTTTACTGCGGAAATACCGACGGCTTTACCAATTTTATCAACGACTGCTTGATCCATATCTGGGTTCTTACTGCGCACTAAGGCAATGGCGCGTAGTTCGGCTTCGTCTAACAAGTCGACAAGTTTTACGGTACCACCGCTGCGGGTTTTGAATGGTTTGCCATCAGCACCATTCATGGTGCCAAAGCCTAGGTGCTCAAGGCTGGTTTGCTCGCTGGCAAAGCCTGCTTTATGAGCAAGAGCGAATACTTGATTAAAATGAAGCGCTTGGCGTTGATCAACAAAATACAATACACGGTCGGCGTGTAATTGTTGTGCACGGTAGCGGATTGCGGCTAAATCACTGGTTGCGTATAGGAAACCACCGCCGGACTTCTGCACGATGATAGGGAGTGTCTCGCCTTCTTTATTTTTGAACTCATCAAGGAATACGCATTGTGCGCCATTGCTTTCGCTGAGTAAGTTCGCTTTTGTCAGCTCATCAACGATAGATTGCAGGTCGTTATTGTAAGCGCTTTCGCCACGCACATCGTCTGCCGTTAAGCTCACACCTAAGCGCTTATACAAAGCTAAGCAGTGCTCTAAAGAGATGCTATTAAATTCAGCCCATAACTTGTTGCAGTATTCATCACCAGACTGAAGGGCGACCACTAATTCACGGGCGCGAGTTGCAAATTCTTCTGACTCATCGAAGCGGCCTTTTGACGCACGATAAAAGCCTTCTAAATCGGCAAGATCTAAAGCTTCACCATTATTTTGCTGTTCTTCCATGTAGGCTAGCAGCATGCCAAATTGTGTGCCCCAGTCACCGACATGGTTTTGACGAATAACGGTGTGTCCTTGGAATTCTAAGGCGCGCACAACGGCATCGCCAATGATACTTGAGCGCAGGTGGCCAACGTGCATTTCTTTTGCAAGATTTGGTGAGCTGTAATCAACTACGATGGTTTGCGGTTCAATAGCGCGTTTTATGCCAATAAATTCATCGGCCAAAGCAGCACTTACTTGTTTTTCTAGCCAGCTGTCATTAACAAAGAAGTTAATGAATCCAGGTCCTGCGATTTGAGTATCGCTAATGCGAGGATCTTTTGGCATAGCAGTAATGATTTTTTCAGCCAGGTCGCGCGGATTCATGCCCGCCGGTTTGGCCAGCATCATGGCGATGTTGCAGGCGAAATCGCCGTGACTTTTATCTTTAGTATTGGATATATTGATGCGCGGGCTAACATCTTCCGCAAGTACGCCTTGCTGCTTTAGGATATCAATGGTTTGTGATAATAATGCTTCGACAACCGATTTCATGCTGCTACCTTTATTTGCTCGCGAGAGCCCGCTATAAATTTCAGGGAGGAGATTTTACGCGATAGTCAAAGGCTTGTCTTGTGTAACCTGTATTGTCTGGGGGGTTTATTAAGCTTCGCTACCAAGGTGTTCTAGGGCGCTGGGTTTGCATAGGAACTTCTTCTTTGCTGCAGAGCGCAGGCATTTGCTGCAAATGTATTCAGGTTCGCTAACCATGCGCTGGATGCGATCGATTTCACGTACGATATCTTTTCGTTTGATTTCACACAGGGTCATGAGTAGTACACCTTTATTTAACTAAGGCTTTGGCAGCAGTGTCATTGAATAAGAGTTGCAAGAGTAATGTGTTGTATTGTTTATACTAGTTGCGATTATAACTCAGAATCGTTCGCATTTAGAAGTGTTATCTTTAGGCTAATCCTGTTATGTCTTAATCTTCTAGTATATGATTTTCACAAAAATAAACAGGGAGTAGATCCATTGTGATTAAGGATGATATGAGACGTAAATTTTTGACTAACTCTTTAAGTATTGGCGGGGCTCTCGCATGCTCACCGTTTTTGGCTTTAAGCGCTTTTGCCAATGATGGCTTTGAGGATTATAAAGCAGAAATGACGACTGGCTTGTTTAAAATCGAAGATGAGTTTGCGCAATATAAGAAAGCCTATGCCCAGGCCTATCGTGAATATCAGGCTGACATTGCTCAGTTTTGGAGTGAAGTAGAGCTGTCGAATCAAACCACTTGGGTTGATTACACTCCGACAATGGATACTAAGCGAGTGATCGATTTTGCTAATAACGAAATTCGTATTTCTGTGCAGGGTGATCGCTTGCAGGGCTTTTCTCCTGAAGAGTCTGAGCGTGAAATATTAGCTGCGTTATTAATGGATATTGGAGAAGCTTATACCGTTGATCCTGTGCTGGCTAAGATCGTGGGCGGTGAGGCTCCGAGCAGTCATCAAAAGATTCTGGGGTTGAATAAAAACCTTGCGAGCTCATTGAATAAATCGGCTGTATTGGAACGTAAACAGGGTAAAAAAGGCGAAGTACTTACAATTATCGCTAAGTTACCCGCTAATAGCTTATCTATACGCGCAGAAAATTTTGCTGAAAGCGTAGAAAAGTCGGCAGCAAAGTGGCAAGTATCTGCAGCTCTTATTATGGCGATTATGCATACTGAGTCTGCTTTTAATCCCTTGGCGCGCAGTCATGTTCCAGCTTTTGGTTTAATGCAAATAGTGCCTAAGTCCGCTGGGCGAGATGCGAGTCGTTTGGTTTTTGGCGAGGAGCGCTTACTCAAAGGTCGTGATTTGTATGAGCCGGAAACCAATATTGAAATGGGTGCGGCCTATTTGCACATTCTTGACCGTAAATACTTAAAAGGTATTAGTGATGCTAGCAGTCGCCAGATCTGTGTGATTGCTGCTTATAATACCGGAGCGGGTAATGTTGCTTATGCTTTTACTGGCACAACGTCGATCAAAAAAGCTTTACCTTTAATTAATCGCTTAACGGCTCAGCAAGTTTACGCTCATTTGAGGAGTAACCTGAAATACAAAGAAGCTCGTAATTACGTCCAAAAAGTGACGAAAGTATTACCGTTATACGGTTAAGTGAATGGCTGATTTGGTCTCTTTACAGGGTCTATATGAAGGCGGCATACTGAACTTGAAAGCTAGTTCGTTTACATATAGAAATGCAAAAGAGGGAATTATGCAGGCATATTATAATAAGAAAGCAAAGGAATGTGAGGCTGCTGTGGCGCAATTACAACAGCAGATAGAACGTATGAGTAGTGATGATGCGGCGAGCTTACAAGAGCAGATGAATAAGGTGCGTCGTGAAATGAAAAACTATCAAGCCGCACTGGGTATCACAAAAACAGAAGCTTCTGTTCAGTCTTAAAGTAACCTCTAAAAATCGAAGTTAGACTTCGAAAATCGCACCCTTGTTAAGGCCTTCAAACGCCTTAACAGTGATTGTGCTTTCAGGTTGTTCTTCATGAAGTACCTGGGCAATGTGAGCAGCAATACATTCTACCGTCGTATCGCAAGGCATTATGTAACAAACTTGCTTGGGCAGTGTTAACTCAAAATGCCCTTGTGGTGCATCATAGGCAAAATGCATTTGAGGTTTATCGCCATCGCCAGTGCTGACTAAGTCTTCTGCACTGCCAATGTATATATCGCTCCAACGTTCCGCCCAGTTGTTCTCTAAGTCTCGATCGCGCTCACCATCACACCATATTTGAATGCGTGAGCGGTGGCCGTGTGCGATGCGCTGACAATTGCCGTCATGTTTTTTCAAACCATGGCTGTAGTGATAAAAAGCGGCGTTAATTTCTTCAGCTTCAAACGTAAGCTGTATGTGCTCAAGATTGTCTGGGAAGTGATCAGACAGTTGTTTGATTGACCATTGTGCCGCTGTTTTTTCATTGATGCGTTTGGCATCGATTAAAGCAACGGCTTCTAGTGGCGCATCCATAGTCAAAACATCATTATCGCCAAACGTCCAGTTCAGGGTGATACGGTCTTGATTAATTTCGTAGCTCAGGCGTTCGGACTTAGTCGGTACTAATAAGCGATGATCTAATTGATCATCGAGCCAGTTACGCAGTACTTTTTTGACGACGCCAAAATCCCAAATCATGCTGGTTTGATCTAAACCACCGTCTAATAATACAGACGCAAGCCAAGTTTCGCCGACTAAACCGCGTTGGTCATCCAGGTAACTGAAATCTACATTGGTAAGGTTGTCGACAAATAACTGCATGAAAATCTCTTGCTTGGGTTTCAAAAGAGGGCATTCTACCCGAAGTTATCCCCACAGCGTAGCACCAGTTACGTTATAATCACTTTCTTTAGTGTTTTACCTCCCTATACAACCGTTGGAAATAAGTCGAGTGGCTATGAAATACCTCAATTTGGAAGATTTTGATCGCGCGTGGATCTTCCGTCATAAAGACCTGCCATTAAGTGAAGATATAAAAGCAGCCATTAAGCCGTATACCGAAGCGGTATCGAATCAGCTGTGGAATCAGTATATTTCTCAGCAGTCAGGGCACTCCTCTCAGTTTGCTACAGGTGATTGGCCTGCACGAGGAGGGGTCTGGTCAGATAGGGGTGAATGGCAGCAGGCCTGGGATTCAGAAAAGAATGATTTGCCGAGCATAATATTAGATCATCTTGATTGGGATGATAATACTAACGTATTGTTTTTTTATGACAGTGACCGTGTGGTTGAAACCAGTTGGAAAGCGTTCAAGTTAAGTTGGAAAAATTTCTTATTTTTTGATGATGGCCCTATTTTGATGGGTAAAAAACGCAAGCAAGTCGTTCAGTTTTTGCAAGACGGCCATTTCAATGTGGGTAAATTGCCTGAAAAATGAAGGCATTGAATATTCGTCAAAGCGCTCTGTGGATGCTTGGGGCAATTGTCGCTTTTTCGCTGACGGCAGTCGCCGGACGTGAGGCGACGAGTCAGTTATCCGCCTCTGCGCTGACCATCTCTCAGTTGGTCTTTTTCCGCAGTATTATTGGTCTGTTATTAATCACGACGCTAATATTGCTGCGCCATGGGCGCAATATGCGAGCGGTCATTACAAGTCAGAGGTTAGCGCTGCATTTTATTCGTAACTTCTCACATTTTTGCGGTCAGTGGTGTTGGTTTTATGGTTTAGCGGTACTGCCGATTGCCCACGTTTTTGCTATTGAATTTACGGTGCCTATTTGGACTGCGCTCTTTGCCAGCTTGATATTGGCAGAGATTCTATCGGTTAAGCGACTGATTTCGATTACTTTGGGCTTTATTGGGGTATTGATTATTCTTCGGCCAGGATTAGTTGATATTGAGTCGGCTTCTTGGGTGGTATTGGTGGGCGCTGTTGCATATGCCTTGTCGCATACACTGACTAAGCGCCTAGCGGGCTTTGACGGCGCGTTGACTATTCTTTTTTACATGCATGTTATGCAATTACCACTGGCGTTATTGTTAGTGGTTTTTGATTTCGCTTGGCCGCAGGGACTTACTTGGTTTTGGGTGGTGTTGACGGCGATAGCGGCTTTATCGGCTCATTTTTGTATGGCCAAGGCTTTGTCGCTGGCCGATGCCATGATTGTGATGCCGATGGATTTCTTGCGTTTACCTTTGATTGCAATTGTTGGCTATTTTTTGTATCAAGAATCCATTGATATCTTTCTATTATTCGGTGCGGCGGTCATGCTGTTGGGGAATATGTTGTCGTTGAGGGAAAAACCAGCCGTTAGCGGATCTAAGTGATCCGCTCTGGCAGTGGTTCTTTTACGTGTCTTTCTAAGTGCTTTTCTTTTTCTTTTTACGTTGTTTTTTAGGATAAAAAGGTGCCTCACCTTCGGGGCGCGATCTAAAGCGTCTATGCATCCAGAGGTATTGCTCAGGATGCACTCGTATAAAGCTTTCGAGTTGTGCATTTAAGCGAGTAGCAGCGGTGACATCATCGTCTTCAGCAAGGTCTTCGAATATAGGGGAGAAACGTATGCTGTAGTGGCCGTCAGACTCTCTAAATTGGCTGACCATGAGTACCGTTGCTTCACTATTACGTGTTAATCGCATGGCCGCTTTGACGGTCGCCGTTTGTACGCCAAAGAAGGGGGCGAAAACAGAACGTCTGGCGCCAAAGTCTTGATCGTACCCATACCAAACTGTATTGCCTTGTTTTATGAAATCCATCATTGCGGTGAGTTCATGCTTGCTAAATTTTTCATGGCTGTAGCGCATGCGATGACGTTCGATGATGGCATTAAATAATGGGTTGTCATTCGGGCGGTACATATAGTTGAAATCGAACACGCTGTTGACCATCGGCCCGGCCAGATCAAGAATGCTGAAATGGCCGCCCATCAATACCACACCTTTTCCTCTGCCTTCAGCTTCTTTTAAATGCTCTAAACCGTGTACTTCGAGATTGTCGAGTATGGGTTGATGATCGCCCCACCAGGCGATAGTGGTTTCAACCATGCCTTTCATGTTGGCGATGAATGATTGCAGTACTAGCTCTTCTTGTTGTTCGGGGGTCAATTCTGGGAAACAGGCTTTGATGTTGGTGCGGGTAATGGTGAGACGAATCCCTCCCTGTTTATACATCAAGGTTCCAAGTTGGGTACCTAGCCACATTTGAGCTTTATTGGGCAGGAGTGACATAAGGAACATGATGCCAATACCAAGCCAAGTTATCCAATAGCGTGGGTGCAGGTAATTGGTGTAGTGATATTCTTTAGGAATGTTTTTTTTCATTGTTATTGTATCAGCACTGTTTATGAAGATTGTCACACATACTGGATTTTCACGAGTATTATGAATTGAAGACGCCAAGGCATTCTAATCTAAAACGCTTGAATCTAACAATCTTGTTCCTTACCCCTTAGTTTGAGAAATTATTTTTTGCTACATAAAATATCAAAAAAAACCTTGCAAGCAGATCTTTCCTTATAAAACAGTGACTTAAAAAGGTACATTTTAATGTTCAATCTGTGGTGAATAAATCAAGTAAAATAGCGAATAAAAAGGGCTTGATTTTGTGTGCTAAATCGAAGAAAGTGCGCGTCCTTTTTTGCTCTTGCTTCGACATCAAAGAGCCGTTTTATTGAGAATTTACAGATGAATCATGTATTAACTGAACAGCAAATCCAGTCCGTTGCCAGTATGGGAGAGGAAGCATTGTATGAGTATTTCATACAGCAATCGGTTGCTCATAAGCAAGTTTGGGGGTTGCGTGATGAAGATGGTTTCGTACAGTTAGGTACAGAAGATCAAGTATGTTTGCCGGTTTGGCCGCATGCCGAATTGGCGATGCAGTGTGCTATGGATGAGTGGGAGGGCTGTGAGGCTGTGGCGATTCCGGTACAGGTTTGGGCAAGCCATTGGTTGACTAATATGGGTAAAAAAGGCGCCTGGTTAACGATATGTCCTAATGAATACGATAGCTGTTTGGTGTGTGAGCCGTTAGATGTGCAGCGCGATACTTTATGTGCAATGCCAGTAGCGAATGATTTACTTCATTAATCATTAATCATTAATCATTAATCATTACTGTTACCTGATAGATAATAATAGAAAAATACCGCCGAGCAGAATAAGTACCTTTAGTGTCAGCTTCAGGTTGGCTAATTCGGCGGTATTAAAGTATGGGTCGTGACGCGGCTAGGGGGCTAATCCTCGGTTTCTGAATCGCCGCTTTCGTCTTTTGCGGCAAATAAAACGTCTGTTTTACCTTTGATCGCATGCGCTAATAAATCTTTATTGCGAGCAAAAACAAGTCCTATTTCCTCAACCTGCTGTTCGCTTAACCCTGCAACGTTTTGTTCCATAAAATGACTTACAGCTTCTGCAAGCTCAAGCATCTTGTCATATTCATCAGCTTCTTTTTTGCTGGTGAAGGTTTTGCTTATATCTCGGTCTGACATAAATAAGGTTACCACTGCCATGGGTTTACTCCTGAAAAGTACTGTATGGCTAAACAGTATTTGATTGTGGCGTTTGAGTCAAGAACTTAACTTTCTTTTAACCTCATTGTCTATGGCTCTGGCCGTTGCTTGGTCTAATCCGTTATTATTACTGGATAGAGTTTGATTGAACTCATTTGAATTTCATAAAGTTAGGAATCTCAATGCATTTTGAGCAGGAAGTAATAGTTAATTCGATTTGCCTTGTCTGGTTTTTCGTTTGTTGGGTAGGGTATACGTTTTATGCTCGTAATCGAGCGAGTAAGCAATCTTGTCTTGCCTCAGAGCTGCATAATTACCGAGTATCTTGGATGGCTCGTGTTTTATTAAGGGATGTTCGCGTTGGTGATGCCGCGTTAATTGCCAATCTTGAACGTAATGTGAGCTTTTTAGCGTCGACGACTATTTTAATATTGGCGGGTCTGTTAACCGTGTTTACGGTATCTGAGCAAGTCTCTAGCTTGGTTTCGCAGATTCCGTTTGCGATTAATGCGAGTGCCTTGTCTGTTCAGTTGAAGGTCGTAATGCTGGTGGTCATCTTTGTTTACGCCTTTTTTACTTTTACTTGGTCTATGCGTCAATATGGTTTTTGTTCAATTGTACTGGGCGCTGCCCCTATGGTTGAAGAAAAAGGGGTTACGAAAGGTGAGCGTGAGCGTTATGCGTTTTATGCGGCGCGAGTTATTGATCTTGCTGGTCTTAGTTATAATCATGGTTTGCGCGCGTATTATTTTGCTTTATCGGTATTGGCTTGGTTCATCAGCCCTTACTTATTCTTTTTATCGACCAGTTTTGTTGTCGCGGTATTGTATCGCCGAGAGTTTAAATCGCGTTCATTGTTAGCTTTAAGGCAAGCAGATAGTGCTAATGAGCACCCTTTGAATCTATAAAATTCATGGTTTATAGTTTGCTGATCATTGCGGAGGGAACTTCGCAGCTCTTTCATTGCCGAATAGTAGGCAAAAAAAACGCCCACAATCATAAAAAATAAAGGTGGGCGTTTAAAAGTGTGCAGCATGATATGTAAATCATTTATTGATAGTAATGATTTCTATGTTGCTCGTCTGTTGTTGAATTGCAGCGCTATGTAACAAAATGTCTCCGGCCTTAATGAATTGTCACTTAAGACCCAGAAGCTGGCTTCTTTTCAGGTCATTAGCTGCTATTATCAACCCTTTTTTACGCTGGTCATTTTATATAAGCGTCTTATGTAAATAATAAGTATATAGATATCTGTACTTCAGTTTGGCCAGAATAATAGATTTTTCAGTTTGGAATATAATCATGCGGTTTGTATCCGGTTCGTTTCTCATTTTATCGTCACTCGTTTTTTTATCAGCGTGTAGTGATAGCAATAAAAGTAGTACCTCGACGACCTCTAAGATTGAGGGCTGGGTTGGGGCACAAGGGCTTAACAATGCTCAGGTCGTTGTTAATCAGATAGCTGAATCAGGTCAGGTTTCGGTTGATAGCAACGGTATTTATCTCGGTTTTCGTGAGTCGACAGATACTAAAAGTCGTTATACCGCGTCAGTTACCAATGATGAAACGATATTGCTAATCGCTCGAGGCCAGATCGCCAACGTTGATAGAGATAAAGATAATTTAGCGACGCAGCGTCAGTGCCAAATAGCCGCTGGTTGTTCTGATTTGGATCCAAAGTATAAGTTTGGTGATTTTTACCCTGCTAGTAGCGGATTTGAATGGCGCAGTGTTGTCTATACGGTTGGCGATGATAGTCGTAATAATGTTAATGCGATTACAACCTTAGCAGCTGTATTTGCCTATCAGTTTGATGTTAAAAATGGTTATGAAAATCAAACTTTCACACCGTACGATGTTGTATTGGGTAACTCTCAAATTGCTAATTTATTAGGTTTACAGGATGTTATTGGTGATCTACCTGCCAATTTAACTCAGTTAAATACCTTTAATGAAAATACCGCTGACGTTAGAAATCAGATTCGCTATGGCGCTTTGCTGGCAGGTTTGCAGCAATTGGAATTGGCGTATTGGGCTGATAATAATACGGCGGGGGCTACTGATTTTGTTACCTTGCTCAGTCAGCAGTTTATTGAAGATAGTGGCCAGCTTTATTATCACACGCCAGCGGTTGAGCGTGAACTAACGCTTGAAGGTCTATATCAAGCGGCTCATGACAACTTGGTAAGTATTGCTGCAACGGTTGCAAATACTCAGGCTAAAGCCGCTGCGAATGCAGTTGTTGCTTCTATTAAAGCGCAAATAACCAGCATCCAGGCTGAACCAGAAAATACTAAAACCACCGCAGTAGCCGATGATTTAAGCCAATTATTAACCGCGGGTGAAATTTATGCATTCAATGTAGGGCTAGAAAAAACAAAGTTATTTGTTGAGAGCTTATTAGATTTTCAGCAAACATTCTGGCAAACAGGTTATCAATCTGAACTTGATGGCTACTTAGCGTTATTAAAAACAGTGGGTGATGAGCATCGTGAAAACTTAGATGACCTAGCCACTGAGTTTGCTCGAATTCAGACTTATTATGTTAATTGCAAGGTATTGGCCGTTGCTGCGACTGCGTGCAGTGAAGCTTATACTTCAGATAATAAAGATGGCTTAGCTGATATAGCTGCTCTTGTGCAAAGCTATAATGCGGCAAGTAAGGTTCTCACCTTGACCAGTGGTACCTTGGCCAGCGGTATTACTATCTTTAAAGCGATAACTGTTTCTCAAAAAATTGCTGATATTAATGAGCTTGATAATAATGACAACCCATCTCGCTCTCATGCTATCGATATCTTAATCACGGGTGAGCTGGAAAAGAGCAATCTAGTATTGACGCTTGCACACAGCTTAGAGACGGATGAGGTAACCATAAAGATTCCTTCTTCTATGCGTATTTATTACCCGCAAGAAGTCACTGGAGTGCCTACTGAGGCTAGTCCAGAGTTAGAAATACAAGGTTATGAGCTCATTTGGGGTAAATTTCAGTTGTATGATAAGTCAAAGGTAGGTGTTGATTATAATCCAGCTGATCTCGTGCCTGCAGCTGAGTTGGAATTGAGTGGTGCTTTTAGAATATTTTATCGTGGTGTACGTGATCCTGATGATGTGAATTCTGAGTTGCGCTTTAATATTGAAAACTGGGTATTGTCTTCCACTATTAGTGATCAGGTGGATGATTCTGTTGGCACCGACAGTGAATCGACCAGTGTGGTTATTAGCGGCAGTTCATCTAATCCAGATAGTTATTATCCTGCGCAAAAGCTGGCTCAGTTTGATGGTTTTTTTACTGCCAATAATAGCCATGTTATCGGTGATGAAATTCCAAGTTTATTAACTTATAGCCTAGGGCAGGAGAATATTGCCTCAGGAACTAAAACGATCACAGTACAAACGATCGATTTTGTTATTACCGACAGTGATGATATTCGTTACCGTTTTTACCCGAACGAAAGAGTCGTGGATGAGAATGACGCTGATCGAGATGGTAATACTACCGAGATTCTCGATATGCACCGGATCGAAGAGTGTAAGCTTAATGATAGTGGTAAAGTTAAGAGCTGTGGGCCGAAATCTAAGGTCTATGACACGGTAAACATACAGAAAACAATCAATGAACTTTGGGAGCTTGGTTTTTTCCAACGTATCCCAGTGGACGGTCATGGCACCTACTTTGTTGACTTCCCAACGACAACCAATAGTCAAGGCTGCCTTGTACTTGATACCTTGAGTAATGATCAAGGCGCGATGAACGGTTCCCTTATTGAGCAGCAGGTCTTAGGTTTAGATTCGGTAAGATTGTTGACTGAAATTAAAATTGAAGATGCTAACTCGGTTGATCTGCCAAAAACCTTATTGGATATCACAGTTGTTGCACCAACTCTGGATAAGTACCGTATCACTGCAGGCTTATCCCATAATTACAGCAGCACTGTTTCTGATATTTCCGGCATTATTTTGGGCAGTGGCGTATCGGCGAGTTCGTTATTGATCAGCTATGATACGTCAGGGGATTTTGAAAACGCTGGCAATGTTTCGATAGCAAAGGGTGGGGTGAGTTTAACCTTAGATGATCAGACGGTTTTGACTGAAAATCAGGATATTACCGCTTTCTTATCGCAACGTTATAATCCTGCGACAGTTAACTACAAGATTGTTGAAGATGCAGAAGGTCAGCCTGACCGCTGCGTTCTCTCAGTTGGTAATAATTATGTTAAAGATCCTATTGAGGCTGATCAGGTTTTCTACTTAAACTACCGCGATGTAATTTATGGCACTATTAGGCCAGAAGGGGCGAATGGTATTTGGACGATTCGTTATATCGATGGCAGTTGGATGGTGCCTTCGTCAGTTCCTGCAGATGTGACAAGCGGTAGCTGATTGAGTGGTGCTAGAGCTTAGCAATTTATAACAGTACTTAATGAATAGGGCGGTGGTATGACAAAAGGCTTACAAGTGAGTAGAGCGAAGATGGCGCTATTGTGCGCTTCGCTGATTGTATTCATCGCTAGTAGTTCAACCTATGCTGAAGAGGGTGTTGATCCTTGGCAGGGCTTTAATCGTTCGGTATTTGAATTCAATGAAACATTGGATGAATATGTGGCTAAGCCGGTTGCTCAGGGTTATCAGGCTGTCACGCCGCAGTTTGTCGATACGGGTATCAGTAACTTCTTTTCCAATTTAGAAGATGTTCTGATTGTTGCAAATGATGTATTCCAACTTAAGCCTATTCAAGCACTCTCGGATACTGGGCGCTTTTTAATAAACTCTACTGTAGGTTTGCTCGGTTTTTTTGATGTGGCCAGTCATATTGGTTTGATGAAACATAATGAGGATCTAGGTCAAACTTTGGGTTACTGGGGGGTTGGTGCCGGTCCTTATGTGATGTTGCCTGTGCTAGGGCCGAGTAATATTCGCGATACTTTTGGTCTAGCCGGAGATTCGATATCAGGTATTGGTTATACTCAGATCGGTAATACCTTGGCTCAAGAGGGCGGTTTATGGCTGCTGCGTAATGTCGATGTGCGTGCAGACCTTATTGCATCTGAAGGCTTAATTAGCGGTGATCGTTATACTTTTTTCCGCAGTTTTTACGCCCAGCGCAGAGCTTATCTTATCGCGGACGGGGTTGTTGAGGATCAGTTTGGTGATGATTTTGATGACGACTTCGATGATGAATTTGATGATGGTTTTGATGCGGGTAGTGTTGATGGTGAGGACGATACTGACTTTTAGAAGGTTTTATAGACTGTACGTTTAGCGATATTACCAAACGTACAGTCGAGATATCTGATCGGTATGGGGTTTATAGGTATTTATCAATGCTGGTGCCATATTGATAGCAATCATTGGGCATGCGGCAAATACGTAATATGGTTGCTTGAGCTTGAAGGGCCGGGGTTTCACCACCACCACTTTGAATCGATAGCACAACCTCGCTATTCACTTCAAAACTTTGCTCGCTTTCAATTAACGCACCGGTGCTGCTCAGGTCTATACACTTAGCGGCAAAGCTTTGGCCTTTAAAATGTATTTGGCTATCCGTTGTTACTTGCATGCGGATAAAGTCACGTTTTTCACTATAATCCCTTGAGGCTTGGCTCATATCGAGGGTTCCTTTCTTGTTATTGTCTGTACTCATGCTATCACCGCTCATGCTATTTTTAAATTATCTTGCATCAACTCATTGAATAAATTTCCTGTCTTAAGTAAAGCAGTTAATATACCAAACGGCTAAAAATCGATAGTTTTGTCAAATTTAAGCCATATTAATCAGGCGTTCATTGCACTGTTTACGGGTTGCGTATATTGTTCGCTCAATCGATAGTTCCAAATTGGAGTAGCTTGATGAAAGCGCGCTTACTCATTATAGATGATGAGGCCATGGTCAGAGACAGTATGGAGGCCTATTTAGAAGACAGTGGCTACTCTGTAGTGGCTGTGGATAGTGGCCGAGCTGGATTAGAAGTCCTAGATACGCAGAAGATTGATTTAATCTTGTGTGATTTACGTATGCCTAATCTAGATGGTTTACAAGTCTTGCAGCAAGTGAAGCAGCGCTCGGAAACGATTCCCGTAATTGTCGTCTCTGGAGCAGGGGTTATGGACGATGTGGTGCAAGCCTTGCGATTGGGTGCTAGCGATTATTTAGTTAAGCCGATTATCGATATGGTTATGCTCGAACATTCCGTGCAGCGTAATTTGGAGTTGGTGGTATTAGAAAGGCAGAATCAGAGTTATCGCGATCATTTAGAATCGGCAAACCGAGATCTGCGCAACAGTTTAGATGAGTTACGCAGCGATCAGCTAGCGGGCCGAAAAGTGCAAATGAAGATGCTGCCGGACTTTGTTGAAGAGAATGGATTGTCCTTTTGCCATAAAATCAGACCTTCTTTGATGCTGAGTGGCGATTTTCTCGATTACTTCCCTCTTGATGACAAACATTATGGCTTTTATATTGCTGATGTTTCGGGCCATGGTGCCTCGTCTGCCTTTGTTACCGTATTATTGAAAAATTTGACCTATCGCTTAAAGCGCAATCTAAAGCGAGGTTCTAGTGAAGACCTCTATCATCCTGTTAAGGTGCTTGAGCGTATCAATCAAGAGTTGCTCGATACTGAGTGTGGCAAGCATTTAACCATAGTATATGCAGTGCTTAATCTTGAAACGTTGGAAATGAATTACAGTGTTGGAGCGCATTTTCCTATGCCAGTCTTGTTAATTGAAGGCAAGGCCCAATATATAGAAGGTAGGGGTATGCCGGTTGGTTTATTTCGTGATGCGCAATACAACGACTACCGTATGCAATTACCCCAAGAATTTACCCTATCATTATTTTCCGATGGGGTTTTAGAATTATTAACTCAGTCCTCTTTAGCACTGAAAGAAGAATACCTGCTACACCTAATAGAAAGGGAAGCGGGAAATCATGACGCTATAGTGAAGGCTCTCGCGCTCGAAAGTGAAGAGGATGTGCCGGATGATATTGCACTAATGACTGTCGTTAGGAATGAATATGCAATCAGGTAAAATTGAAGTTGCGAATAACGAAGGCACCTATGTCGTTAAGTTGAGCGGTGATGTGCGCCTTAATTTATGCTCTGCATTAGAGAGTTACCTCGACGATATGTTCCTCGATAAGGCGTTTACAACTGTGCTTATCGACTTGTCAGATACCGAAGGCATCGATAGTACAACGTTAGGCCAATTAGCTAAAATATCGATTATTAGCCAAGAGAAATTTGGATTGATTCCCAGTATTATTTCTCCCCGTGAAGATATTACGCGCATATTGCTAAGCATGGGCTTTGATAGGGTGTTTTATTTAATTGGTGATGTGCCTGAGCAAATTTCAGAGCTTAATGAGTTGACCTGTGAAAAGGTTAATGAAGAGATTATGCGTGACAAAGTTATTGATGCTCATGAAATTTTGATGAGCTTGAACGACGAGAATAAAAATACTTTTCAAGAGCTGGTTGATTGTCTGCAAACCAACAATAATAAATTTTAATACAAGATTCATAGAGGTGTGTGTGAAAGTTAAACAAGCTGCAGTTATCGGTGGTGGGAGCTTTGGAACCGCCATTGCCAGTATTATTGCTGCCAACGGTATCGCAACACAGCAGTGGATGCGTAATGAGAACGTTGCTAAGTCGATTAATGAACAGCATGAAAATCCTCAGTACTTGCCAGATGTCAAACTCGATTCTCGGCTACATGCGACCACAGACCTAGCCGAAGCCATTGCGGGTGCTGAGCTTATCTTTGTTTCTGTTCCTAGCCAATCTTTTCGCAGTGTCGTTCAGCAAATCAAGCCGTTCTTGGTTGCGGGTCAGAGCTTAATAAGTACGACAAAAGGCATTGAGCCTGATGGCTTTAATCTGATGAGTCAGGTACTGACTGAAGAATGCCCTGGGCACTCGGTGGCGGTATTAAGCGGCCCTAATTTAGCAAAAGAGATTGGCCGCAAGCAATTAACCGCAACAGTTGTCGCCAGTGATGACGGAGCACTGAGAATTGCAGTGCAAGAATCATTAGGGTGTGAGTATTTCCGCGTCTATGCCTCTGACGATATTTATGGGGTTGAGCTTAGTGGTGCATTGAAAAACATCTACGCCATTGTGTCTGGTTTTATCGCGGCTTTGGGTATGGGTGAAAATACTAAAAGTATGATTATCACTCGTAGTCTTGCAGAAATGAGTCGATTTGCTGTAGCTCGAGGCGCGAATCCATTGACCTTTTTAGGGTTGGCTGGTGTGGGTGACTTGGTTGTGACGTGTATGTCGCCGATGAGTCGTAATTACCGCGTTGGTTATGCCATTGGCGAAGGTCGCACCCTTGATGAGGCTGTTGCTGAGTTAGGTGAAGTGGCTGAGGGCGTGAATACCTTGCGTTATGTCAATGCGCAGGCGGAAGAACTTGGTATATATATGCCTCTGGTAAAGGGGGCTTACGCTGTGTTGTTTGCTCACATAGACCCGAGGTTAGTAGCGAAAGAGTTAATGACTGGGGAGAATACTTCTGATGTTGAGTTCGCTCTGGCTAAATCAGAGATTGGAGAGTAATTATGAGTGATGTAAAAAAGAGTTTGTCGTCGGATGCATTTTGGCTGAAGACCTTGTTTATTGTTATGTATTCCATTGTTTATCGCATTCTGGATGTCGTGGTGTTGTTTTTAGTGATCGTGCAGTGGGGCTTCAGTTTGAGTACTGGTGCGGTGAATCCTGCGCTGAATGAGTTCAGTGAAGGTTTAGCGCGTTATATTGCACAAATTGTTCGCTATGTGACGGGAAATGACGATACCAAACCTTTTCCTTTTACCGACTGGCCAGCAAAAGAGCAGTCAACGGAGCTGTAGTGAAACTCTACTTAATTCGACATGGCGCTGCAGAACCGGGTGCGCCGGATGACATGAGTCGCAATTTAACCATGTTGGGTAAGGGTCAAGCTTTGGCAGCGGCCGCTTGGCTCGCTGAGCACATAGAGGGGCCCGTTGAGCTTTGGGCTAGCCCTTATGTACGCACCCAGCAAACTGCTGCGCCTATTGCCAAAGCACTGGCTATCGATGTTTTAGAACACCGCTGTTTGCAGCCAGAAATGACCCCGCGTAAAGTCGTTGATGAATTATGTCAGCAGCAAAAGAATATTATTCTGGTAACGCATCTGCCGCTGGTGGGGCGCTTGGCTTCTTTGCTTATTGACGGTACGGTGCTTGACCAACCTTGGTCGCCCGCGGAAATCTGGCAGCTTGAGGGTGATGTTTTTGCCCCAGGTTGTTTAACCAATACGGATGTCTGGTATCCGGTTTTAAATCAGGGCTAGGCGTTCAATCACCTTGTGTTCTTGATATATCTTGGTAGCTTAAAGGCAATTTTTTAAGCTGGCTGTAATATTACTGAACATGAAAGATATTCTGCACTTTTCTCACGCCAACGGCTTCCCCGCAGGCAGTTATTCTACGTTATTCTCTTATTTATCCGATGATTTTGATATTGGGGTAATCGACCGTTTAGGTCATCACGAAGATTATCCGGTAACGGAAAATTGGCCCTTTTTGTTACAACAACTAATCGATTATTTTGAACGTACTTATTCTCAACCCGTCTACGCCGTTGGTCATTCATTGGGGGGGGTTTTGAGTATGATGGTGGCCGCTCAGCGTCCTGATTTAGTGAAGGGGCTGATTATGCTGGATGCACCCTTTTTGACGGCGTTTGAAGCGTATGGGTTAATGCTAGTTAAGCGCTTGGGTTTGATCGATAAAGTGACACCTTCTGGCCGCACTTTGGGCCGTAAAGAGGAGTGGGAGTCGGTTGAACATGCTTTGCAATACTTTCGTAGTAAGCGACTTTTCAGTGCTTTTGATGAACGTTGCTTGAATGACTATGTGAATAATGGCACTCAGTCCCATGATAGTGGTCAGCGTCGATTGCATTTTAAAGCGGAAACGGAAATCAGCATCTATCGCACCATGCCTAATAATTTGCATCATACCCAGCGTTTGAATATGCCAGCGGCGGTGATCGCGGGTAAATGCAGTGATGTATTTAAACGCCATCACGGTTTCAAAATGAAGCGTCAGCTAGGCATGGATGTTAATTGGGTGGAAGGCAGTCATATGTTTCCACTAGAAAGCCCTGAGCTGACCGCGCAGCTGATCAAAAAGTACATTTCGTCTTGGCAGGCGCTATGAGGATGTTGGATATTGATAGTGAGATACATACAGTCATGAACGAAACACGGATTACTCTGAGCAGTGGTGAGTTAGCAATACAAGAATGGGGCGATGACTCTAAGCCGACATTGGTCTGTTTGCATGGTTGGTTGGATAACGGCGCGACTTTTCATCGCTTAGCACCATTATTGGCACAAGATTATCATTTACTGGTGGTGGATTTGCCGGGGCATGGCTTATCGCAGCCATTGGCAGAGGGTGCTCATTATTATATTTGGCAAAACATAAAGACCTTATTTGAGCTGTTAGCTGTCAAAAAGTTGGAACGTGTTCATGTGCTCGGCCATTCTATGGGAGGCGTCGTGGCTAGCTTATTTGCAGGAACCTTTGCTAATAAAGTGCAGTCGTTAATATTATTAGATTCGCTAGGACCTATGACCTCGCCGTTAGTCGAAACACCGCAGCAATTGGCAAAAGCCATTATTGATTCGCAAAGAATTCCTTCGCCGTTACGTACTTTTTCTTCGATAGATGAAGCATTGCTGGCGCGTAAGAAATCTTCTCCAAATATGACGGATGATGCACTAAGGCCCATTGTTGAGCGTAATCTCAAAGCTGTTACAGGCGGATTTTGCTGGCGTACTGATGCGCGTTTGCGTCATACCTCCAAGGTGCGCTTGAGTGAAGAGCAGGTAAATGCTTTTTTTGCGGCTATCACAGCTCCTGTGCTGGTCATAATGGCTGAATATGGAATAGTGCCTAAAGTATGGGTAGATAAGCGCATGCAGAGCATTAAAGACGCTGAACTGGTCTATCTGCCTGGTCATCATCATTTTCACGCTGAGCAAGAAGCTGTGAGTGCCATTTATGCTCATGTTAAAACGCACACACAAACGAATTGAAGAAAATATGCTCAATAAATTATTGGTCAATGGTCGTGTCTTTTGCTTGCTATTGCTGGCGTTAATTCTATCCCTATATGGCGCTTGGATGGTTAATGCCAAACTTGGCTATGGTTATAGCTGGTTGTATGGTTTTTATGAGACTGAGCAGCACATTGCTTATTATGCGCCGCAAAATAGGTATCGTCAGGGGTTCGAGACGACTTCGGTCGCTGAGCATAAATATGTCTTCCAGCAAATAGTCGATAGCGTGCATGCTGATGGCGCAGGGCTAGCGGATATTAGTTATCAATACTCAGGCAAGACTATTCCGTTATTGCATCAGGCTGAACGTATCCATCTACAAGATGTGGCTAATTTGATTAATTTTATTCATAGCTTGGCTATGGTGTGTTTACTGTTGTTTATTATTTGTTTTGCTTGGGAATTTCGCCATCGATGCAATAAACACACACCAAGTAAGACTCAATTCTCACAAGACGCGAGCCCTGTTGGCTTGTTAAGTGTTTTTGCCTTGTTATTGGCCTTCATGGCGGCAGCGTTTTTTATTTGGGGGGCGAAGGCCATTTTTTATCAAATGCATATTTTAGTCTTCCCTGAGGATCATCAGTGGTTTTTTTATTATCAAGACTCACTGATGAGTACCTTAATGAAAGCCCCAGATTTATTTGCGGGTATTGCCGTTCAGATCGTCTTGGTTGCTGTCATACTTTATGCAGTGATACTGCTGGTAATAAAAAAGCTATTGGCACTCGCTAAAACGGCACAGGACTAGTAAAAGTTAACCTTTCTAAACGGGTAGGGTGGGTGAACGTAAGTGACTGTGCGTGCAGGCAAAGATGCGCTGTGGCAACTTGGGATTCAGCCGTGCCGTACAGGTTGTCGCCTAAAATAGGGTGGCCTAATGCATCGCAGTGAATTCTTAGTTGATGCGACCGCCCTGTAATAGGGGTCAGTTCGACTCGCGTATTACCTTCGCAATACTCCAAGACTCGCCATCGGGTGAGTGATTTTTTACCGTATTCGTAACAGACCATTTGTTTTGGCCTGTTTGGCCAGTCACATCGCATAGGCAAGTTGATTGCGCCTTCATTCGGCGTTAGTCGCCCAGCAACGACTGCTTGATAAGATTTTTCAGTTTGGCGATGTTGAAATTGTTGCTGTAAATGACGCAACGCCTCTTTGTTGCGTGCGAATACGATAATGCCAGAGGTGGCCATGTCTAAACGATGAACAATGTGAACTTCATCAAATTGCAGGGTTAAGCGATGGAAAACCGAATCGAGTTTTTCTGGTCCACGACCAGGAACGCTGAGTAAATCGGGGTCTTTGTCGACGATAATAATATCGGCATCTTGAAATAAAATAGTGACGGTCATACTAGGTAGGCTGCGTTAATTCGCCAGGCTGATGTCATTGTTAGTGAGTGATTCTCTAACGCAATCAGGCTGGCTTTAATAGATGGGAAAGTAAATGGTCTAGGTTGATGTTAAGAGTCAGCTGAGCTCAAATATCAGGGTAGTTATGTTTCTTTAATAATAATTGATAGCTGCCATCTTGCTTCATTTCAGCCAGAGATTTATTAAAATCTTCAGCAATGGCTTTGTAGTCAGTACGCAGCTTACTAATGGTGACGTGTAAACCTCGTTGAATTAGGGTTGGCATCACTTCTAAATGATCGGCAATGTTTTTTGTATTATCTAGGCTGTTTTGAGCGGTCCAGTAGTCTAATAATGCAATGTCAGTGCTTTTGTTCGCTACATCTCGAACCATTTGTGTGCAATATTTATAATAGTTTAGCGAGACCAAAGGGGCGATTTCAGAGAAGTAATCGCCATAACCATAATCTTTGAATACCCCTAAGCGATATCCGCGCTTCTGGATGTAAGCCTTAAATTCTTCGGGGGTGGAATAACTGAGTTGGTCTAATTTACGTTTGATAATGACCAATTCATTGTTCAAATAAGCATCAGTGAACTGAGTTTCGCGAGCACGAGTTTCGTTATACCAAGAGGCGACCGATATATCGATTCTGCCAGTGCTCATTTCTTCGGCCACACGTTGCCAAGGCATGAATTCCATTTCTACCTGATAACCTGCGCGGGCAAATACTTCTGTCACTATGTTAACGGCTAAGCCATTAGCTGGTAATTGATTGCTGATGTAGGGCTCCCAGCTATGCCCTGCCATCTTTAGTATTGGGGTCTCACTTTTATATTCTGCGGCGAGTAGGGAGATGGCTTGTGCCAAACCATGTTGCTCGATACTTTGGTTAAACTGATCGCGAAAACTTTTAACTAGGCTGACACCTTCAATAACAGCATCATACGTAAGCCATTCACCTCTTTTATTAAATAGTTTATAAGATACGCTGATAGCAGGCGCGCCTACCCGTTGAATGGCACTTTTAACCAAGGCTCTTTTGCCGGTTTTACTGAATTTGGCATCTTCGAAAATAATTTTTTCGCCATTGAACGCTTTGAAGGCTCCGGCGTAAGTACGTATGACCTTATGCTTGAATGCAGCAATAAACTGTTTTCTTTGAGCTTCAGAGGTTTTTTTCCAATGCTTGGCTAAGACTCTTTTCGCCATGTAAGCATGATCAACAACGGGCAATAATATTTCGTCAACCAAATGCTCTACATAGTAACTTTGACTATTCACTTTCTCTTTATCAGTGATTAAGCGTTGAGTCATTTTAGTGGCCGCATCTTCAACCACTTTACGAGGGTCTTCGCCTGCGTGTGAAAAGGCGCTGATTGATAAAAAAGCGGCTAAGGTGATGGTGCGTATTACGTACTGACTTAATGAAATCGGGCTTTGCATTAACATAAGCTCCTAATAAAACTGAGGGTATCAATCCATTACTATAGAGATACCCGCGTTACTTGCCAAGTTGAATCAGAATTGAATGAAAGTCGAATGAAGGGGTAGCAAAGCTTCGTTCGGTTTTTACGTTATTTCAAGTTCCTTATTAGTAGTGATTTTTCAGCGCTCAATATACCTTCGGGCGTGGGGATTTTAACAATGAAGCCTGAGCCTGGCGCGTCACTGCGAGATACGCCTTGCAGTGATTGAATGGTCTTAAGCTCAAAGTTGAAATTACCCTCTGGGGTCATTAACTCCAGATGATCACCAACTTGAAAACGGTTTTTCACATCAATCGTGAGCCAGTGATCGTCATGCGCGGTTATTTCTCCCACAAACTGCTGCTGGGTGCTGGTAGAAGCACCCTGATTATAGTTTTGGTATTCATCATGTACATGGCGGCGATAAAAACCTTCGGTATAACCGCGGTTAGACATGTTCTCCAAGGTATCCATCAGCCCCATATCAAATACTTTACCTTTAGCGGCATCGTCGATCGCTTGGCGGTAGGCTTGGGTTGTTCTTGCCGCGTAATAGTGGGATTTGGTACGACCTTCGATTTTTAGCGAGTGCACGCCAATTTGCTGTAAGCGCTGCACGTGCTGGATGGCCCTAAGATCTTTCGAGTTCATTATGTAGGTGCCATGTTCATCTTCGTACATCGGCATGAGATCATTTTTACGGTTACCTTCTTGTAATAATACGATGTCGTTAGAAGGGCTGCCAATGCCTAGTGAAGGTTGTGTGTCTAATGGGTTACTAGGATCAAACTCGATGGCTGATACGGGAATGATATTGCCATTATCGGTTTCTTTCGCGTCGTGAGATTGATACTTCCAGCGACAGGCGTTAGTGCAGCTGCCTTGGTTAGGGTCGCGATGATTCATATAGCCGGATAGCAAACAGCGGCCCGAATAGGCAATGCAGAGGGCGCCATGAACGAATACTTCCAGTTCCATTTCTGGGCACTGCATGCGGATTTCTTCAATTTCATTCAGTGAAAGTTCTCGGCTTAATATCACACGCTCAATACCTTGACGATGCCAAAACTTAACCGCTGCGTAGTTCACTACGTTGGATTGCACTGATAAATGAATAGGCGTATCGGGCCATTTGTCTTTTACCATCATGATTAAGCCAGGATCTGACATGATTAATGCGTCGGGTTTCATCGCAATGACAGGTTCAATGTCTCGCATGTAGCTATTGATCTTATTATTGTGTGGAGCAATGTTGCTGGCGACGTAGAATTTTTTGCCCAGCTGGTGGGCGCGAATAATGCCTTTTTCAAGATTGTCTATTTGGAAATCATTATTACGTACACGCAGGCTGTATCGAGGCTGACCGGCATAAACAGCGTCCGCACCATAAGCAAAGGCGTATTCCATGTTTTTATAGGTGCCTGCGGGGGCTAATAGTTCGGCTTTAAAAGAATCTGACATAGTGCGCCTAGAAAAATGATTAAAAGTTAGCGCCCAAAAGCGCAGTCATCAAAAGGCGGTACTATAAAGATTAGGGGGATAGGTTTGTTGATGTAGATCATGTTGAAATCACGCTTTTGATCAAAGTAATAAAAGCGTGTTCCATTTTTGCAGGTAAGACTAGCTTGCGGTCGTGCTAGTCTAGGCTGATGCCTAAGCTAGACTCCTCTTCTTCTGTTGCCAGTTTGCGAACGGCAATAATGCATTCGCGCTTTGGTTTACCTGAAGTCAGCAGTTCAAAGACTTGGCGTTCAAATTCTTCTTGGCGCTCGCTCAGTTCATCGGTTGCACTGCCCATGTCGGCCATTTCAGTGAGCAGCTGCTGATTACTCAGTTGTACCAGTTCACAATCATTAGCGCTGTCGTCTAATAGTGCGTACGTTGCAGAATAAAGGCTTTGGCAAGCTTGCTGAGCCGCTTCAGCACCAAATGAATCTTGCTCTTTTAATAGCTCTGTTTGCCATAAATCAAATTCGTTAAAAAAGCGTTCTAAGTTATCGACTGACTTGAGTTCGCCTTCAAGGTAAGCCCATGTTTTAGATTGCAGCTTGGTAAAAGGCGTTGGGTCTTGCTCTAGCATGTCACTGAATAATAAAACGTGGTTGCTATTGCGGCTTGCCATGGCTGCGCAATAAGCCGCGCGGCGCCATTGTGAAAGTGTTTCAAAATCCATAATAATTCTCGGTCACTCTGTTATTGATCAGCTTTATCTACAGTCAGTATTTTGCCATGAGGAGCAAAGTATTGAGTATTATAAAGCAAAGGCATTGTCCAGTTGCTGTTTTTAGGTAATGCACTTTCAAAACGCTCAAAAAAGTCACTGGCACTGATTGAACGGACAAATTTTTGCTCTTCTTGTTCTTGGTTATCAAAAAAATCTTCCCAATGTCCCAGTATGAAATGACGTGCTTGGGTATCATTCATAATGCTTTCTGGATAGTTGTCTACTTGGCTAAATGAGGCAGGGGTGATTATCGCAATATCGACACGTTTTTGATCTTTAGCAACAAGCTCTGGAATCAGTCCAAGAGGCTCTTGGCTCGCGGCATCTTGATAATAAACGCGGTGTAAAATCTCTTCTTGAGAACCAAGGAAGTCGATTAGGTAAGACAGGGTTTGACCTTCTTTCCAACCAAAGGCATGCCACGGCACTGCGTCTAGATCTTCTTCGTAGCTGCCGGTCATTATGTTGATACCCATAAAGTGAGGAGCGTGGGTAGACTTGATCGCCATGAAACGAATGGTTTTAGATTCGTTGTAGTGCCATTGCCCTGGTACCTTTAGTTCGGCCATTGAATCGTTAAGTGCATGGCGGCGGGATTGATCGATGGCAGGGGCAATGCTATGGACCATGGTTTTAGAACCATATACGTGTGCATTTTTGGCTTTTTCTTGCATGACGTAAGGGACGTCCATTAGGTGATCATAATGGGCGTGACCGACTAAAATAGATTCAACGTTACTAACATCGGGCAGGTAGCGATCAATCATGTCAGTATCAGCACTAATCGGCATAAAAGGGCCGAGTAATAAGAAGTGAGGATTGGTAATGGAGGGCGCGGTCATAATTGCGTGCTGACCAAAGCGAAATAATTGACCTCCTACGCCTAAATATTGAATGCTCAAACTGTCGTTTGGTAGGATTTTTTGAATCTCTGCCGGGTCTGGTGAGTGATAAACCGACATGTGTTTAATAGAACTGCTACAGGCTGTGAGGATGCATGCCAGTGCCAGCAGGGCTAGGTATTTAACGTTATTCATAATTTATTATCATTTTAAGGCTGTTATTGTTATATCAGATAGCATCTGTATTCTATCAGTGCTGGTGGGCTAGGTGTAGCGTTTGAATTGGCGTAGATCGTCCGAATTATGATGTTAAATGATAATAATGTGAACTAATTTGGTGTTTATTGCTGTTTCAGCGGCTTAGGTTGTTGAAGTTTTGTCTTCTATCGTATATTTTTTAATCAGATTTCTAGGTGTGCTTTATAAAAGTGCGCTGATTTGAGAGCACTAATTCGAGTATGTTAAGCCAAAAATACAGGAGTAGTGTGACTAGTAGGGTGTGTTTATGAAGAATCAGGCTATTTTAACGTTGTTAGTCGACAAACAAGAAGTGCTGAAAGTTGGCCCAGGGCACTTGTCGCCGCGAGGGTGTGAGTTTATTTGCAGTGAGCAGCAAGTCGATTTGTTCCGAGATGAAAATGAGGGGCAAAACCCTGGTCGTTATTCCAACTTTCAAATACGTCTTGGGCTATTTCCGCACTCTGGGCCAAGGCCTCAATATCTTACTGCATTAGGTAAGGTCACTTCGGTACGAAGGAGTGCTCAGGACTGTTACTGCATTATATTGCAATTCGAAGATGTCAGTCCGGACGGTTATCGCTTAATCGCTGAGCATTTGTCTGATTCAGTGGTTACTCACATTGATACGGTACAAAGCAAGACTGCTTAAGTCGGCTTCTTTGGATAATGAGACGTTCAATTCAACCTGTTGTGAATAGTTTATAGACAATATTTTTCCTGCTAGTTGTTTAATCAAATACCGCAGTTGATGTTCTTGTGGGAACTCGCACAGCAGTTTTATTTTCTGTTTTGCTTCGTATTCTACCCATTGCATGGATTTAAGTACGCTACTCGCGGCTTCGCTATAAGCTCTTGCAAGTCCTCCCGTCCCCAGTTTGGTGCCACCAAAGTAGCGCACGACGATAATCGCAACATCAGAAAATTCAGAATGATCAATCACATTCAATATCGGCATACCAGCAGTTCCGCTGGGTTCACCGTCATCACTAAAGCCCCTCTGGGCCTGACTTAATTGGCCTATTCTAAAGCCATAACAAAAGTGACGGGCATCGGGGTATTGTTTTTTCAGGCGGTGTAAAAATTGTTTGAATTCTTCTGGGGTGGTAACTTTTTCACAGTAAGTGATAAAGCGACTGCGCTTTTCTACCAATTCCAGGAGGCCATCATTAGCAGGTTGCTTGTGCATCGTCTGGTTAGCCTAGCGGCTTGAAGGCAGTGCATCGGTACACTGATAAATGACAAATTTAGCATCGCTATTAAGTTGCTTAATGTTTTTGAATCCTTTTTTCAGTAGCGGTGCGTACGGTAGGTGGCGATTGGCGATTACCAGTAGTTGGCCATCTTTACTGAGTAGCTTACTGGCTTGCTTAAACATACGCTCGGCGGCAGCGGTAGAAATACGATTGCCACTATGGAAGGGCGGATTACATAAAATGGTATCTGCGCGGACATGAACATTCAATAGTGCATCAGTATGATGGAATACAGCGTCTGAATAATCTCGGGCTAACAAGTTTTCGCGCGCTGAGTTTAAAGCAAGGGAGGAGTCATCGCATAATATAAGTTCGAGCGCTGACGCTGAAAAGTAATGCAAGCAGGCTAAGCTTAATAAGCCATTGCCGCAGCCTAAATCGATCACCTTGCCCGATAAAGTATTTAATTGGCTGATTTGCTGAATAAAAAAGCGACTGCCAATATCCATATGATCTCGGGAGAATACTCCCGGCAAAGCGCTAACGTCTTTATTGTCAGGACCAGGGTAGCTTTTGAGTACCGTTAAAGCAGGGAGTTTGTCTCCGAGCTTAAACGTCATTAGGCGTGACTTTTTCTTTATCGGATGCTGTTGATAATCCGTATTATATTGCTCTAACCATTTTAACCATTTGACGGGTACATGCTTAGCCATGCCGACTAATGAAATTTCAATACCTGGTCCTAGCTGTTGTAGGGCAAGGGTTAACCACCAGTGTAATTGATCGAACGATTTAGGGCATTGAATCCAGAGGCTATTGGTAGTTTTAGGGAAGCAAGGGATGCCTTGATCTAAAGTCAATAGCGCAGGAGAATAATCAATTTTTTCACTGTTATTGCGAATGCCAGTTTGACCGCAGAAAGAATCCGTCCAGCTATAAACAGAATGTCCTTGCTGCAGTAAAAAACACGTCAGCGCGCCCCATTGATCATTAATGACCGCTGGGTGGTTGCCGACGTTAGCGGATTCAATAAGATACAGGTCACCAGCATCCCAAGGCTGCTGAAACTTAGCGCTCACCTTAGGATAACAGTCGAGATCCAATAGGGCATTGGAGGTGGTCAAAAGTGCCATTAAAACTGACTCGTTAATAAATAATGGTTAATAAAAATCGTTGAAATTCTTATTGTCCAGTTGTCCTAACAAATCAGGTTCGCGTTCGTTATCTTTCTCTTCTTTTTCGGCTGGCACTTCGCGATCCGACTTTCTCGGCTTCGATTTCTTCTTCGACTTGGCTTTAAGTAGTTCAAGCGCTTCAAGCTTGGCTTTCTCTACGGCCAAGGCAGCAGCTTCTTGTTCTGGAGAAATCGGCTGCTGTTGTTTTTCAACCGCATCAGGATTCTCATCAAGATACTTTTGATAAACAGATTTAGGCTTGCCTTTGGTTTTCAGGCTGGCCTGGCGATCAGTGGTAGAATCGCGCTTAAGTTTACTGGGAGTACCAGTTTTTACGCTATGAATGCGTTTGAGGGAGCGGGTTTTCTTTTTGCGAGTCATTTTGCAGGTCGTATCTTAGGGACTGAATGTCGAATTTGTTTGATTGTACTTTAGGCATTCTACCGCAGTTTATGGTTTGATACACGGATTTGGGGATTTAAGTGGATTATTGGCAGCAGTTGGTTTTTGTAGGCTCGATTACATTGCCTGTATTTTCATTGGTTTTTATCGGTATCTGGCTAAAGTGGCGAGGAAAAATCGATGATGCCTTCACCGCTAAAGCGTCTTATATTGTTTTCAACTTGGCTTTGCCAGTATTAATGTTTGCGGCAATTGTGCGAACTGACATCGCTCAAATAGGCAATCCTCGCTTAATTGGTTTTGCTTTGCTGGTGGCTTTGGTGAGTTTTTTCAGTTTGTGGTTTGGCAGTCGAAAATTAATATCCGATAGGCAAAATCTGGGTGTGTTTGTGCAAGGTTGTTTTCGCTCTAACCTGGGCATTCTAGGCTTAGCCTTCTGTGTAACTACTTTTGCTGATGAAGGCTTGGCTGTCGGCGCTTTGTTATTGGCTGTGATTACTCCGCTATATAATGTACTTTCTATCTACGCGTTAACCCATGCTGCGAATGAAGAGTCACAATTGGATTGGTTAGCGCTGAGCAGGGATGTTATAAGCAATCCTTTGATTGTCGCTATTGTGCTGGCCTTGCCATTTGCTTATTGGCAAATTACCCTGCCAGAAGTAATGATGCGCAGTATTGATTATTTGGCAGCGATGACTTTGCCATTAGCGTTAATTTGTATTGGTGGCTCATTAAGTTTTAGCGCACTGAGACAGACCCAATGGATATCTTGGGCAGCGGTGATTATAAAATTATTGCTTATGCCAGTGCTCGTTTCCATTACGGCTTATTTGCTTGGTTTTAGAGGGGTGGAGCTGGGTTGTCTGATATTGATGTTTGCTAGCCCAACAGCGGCGGCTTCTTTTGTTATGGTGCGTGCTATTGGTGGGAATCATATGCTGGCGGCAAATATTATTGCGTTAACAACGCTAATTTCACTCTTTACCGTCAGTATTGCGATTTACTTGTTAAAAGTGTTTGCCTTAATCTAAGGTATGGTGAAAAATAAACTTAGTGGTTAAAAAAAGAAGAAAAATAATGGATGAGAGGATTTAATGACGCAGACTAAGCGTTTTTTAGTGTACGTCGCATCAAACCATAAAGGTTTAGAGAGTGAGCGTTATGAGGTGACTCGTCAGCTGGCCCGTATGGGTATTCTCTGCTGTGGCTTTCCTTGTCGAGAAGATAGCTCGCCGTACGATTGGAACTTGGCTCGCACTCAAATCGAAGATGCCGATCTGTTCATTATGATTGTGGGTGATGAATATGGACCAATGGCGCCGACAGGCATTAGTTATTTGCACCGTGAACTTGTCCACGCACAATCGTTATCTAAACCCGTATTGTCATTTGTTAAAAACTCACTACCTTCTCAGCAGCAAACCGAAGATCAAAGGCGTCTTGCTGGATTTCATGGTGTGATTTCTAAAAGCAATTTTCGTTTATGGCATTTGCGAGAAGAGCTGGTTTCTCATGTTAAAACGGCGGTTGTTAATGCCCTAGCGAATAAGTCTGGGGGCTGGTTGAAGCTTGATTCTGTAGAAAGTAGTTCGGCGGTGAGTACCGTTGTTGATGCTCAAGCGACGACTAAGGTAGATAATAAGCAGTGGATGCTTAAAACCCGACAGCTAATGCGTATGAAGTTTTCAGCTAAGGTCTACGAAGCGGGCAATAATACATTAGAAGAAGTATCGGTTTCTTTACGCTGGGACGCTATCTTTGTTGCTGTGGGTGAGGTGCTCAAAGCCGCTAGCAGCGAAGATCGGCTAAGAGCCGTATTGGAACGTTTGGTTGAAACGGAAGTTAAGCGTCGTTTATTACTGCAGCATCCTTCTTCCCATGCGGTTGATGATATTCGTATTAATCGTGAACAGTTTCAGGATTTGTTAACACAATGGTCTGAGCATGATTTAATCGAAAACAACCAGCGTGGGGGGCGAAATGCGTGGCGTTTAACAGCGGAAGGCGAACGCCGTATTGCGGTCATGAATTTGGCTAGGCAGGTTGTCTAGTCATCTAGTACGAAGGCTTAAACCTAAATTTAGGCTTAAGCCTTTATTCAGGTTTTAATACTAAGACAGCAGGTTCTGCTTTTCTTCAAACTCTTCTCGCATACTATTACATACGGTTTCGCATAAGTTGAAAATATACGGGGCTGCAATGCTGAAATAAGCCATATTGCCTTCTTGGCGACGCTTTACCATCTGCTGTCCTCGTAAGCTGGCGAGGTGCTTTGATATATTGGGCTGAGAGGCGCCGATACGTTCCACTAATTCACCAACGCTGCATTCGCCTTCTTGTAACTCATGCAGAATTCGTAAGCGCATAGGGTCGGCTAATAAACGAAAGCGTTGTGCGACCAGCTCAAGCATTTCTTCAGTCATTACAGTCATGATCTTCTCAACTATTTTTCTATATTCTAATGCATGCAGAGTTAAATCTATATGCGTTTATATGCATTTAGCTATGGCTATTGGACTTAGGATGCTCATTTTTACTAATTACAATGCATAATCTTAGTTTGACTATGGGTTCATTATTAACAATCCGTTATACTTGCAGCCATAAAATTTCTTTTTGTTAAAGTAGTCATTATGGGCATTAACGCCAATATTCGTTCTCAACTTATTCCGCTAATCACTTACTGCAGTCTGTTATTGGCAAGCTTACTTGTTGGCGGCTGTGGCCAGTCGTTAGAATCAACGGTCAGTAAAATTTCCGGCCCGACGATGGGGACTCAATATCATATTAGCTGGGTATCAACAGGGGGCGATGCAGCGGCTGAGAAGGCGCGTATAAAGCTATTGGTAGATCAGCGTTTAAAGGCGATCAACAAAAGCATGTCTACTTATGATCCGCAATCTGAATTGTCTTTAATTAATCAACACTTCAATCCGCAATGGCAAAGCATTACTGCTGGGCTGTACCACGTTTTGGCTATGGCGCAGCAAGTTAATGAGCAGTCTTCTCAAGCCTTTGATATTACCGTGGGGCCCTTGGTTAATTTGTGGGGATTCGGCCCGGATAAGAGCATCGATCAAATTCCACCGCAGGAGAAAATTCAAGCCCTGTTGGCTGAGATCGGTTCAGGCGCTTTAACACTTCGTCAGCAAGAAGGGCGCTTTGAACTGCGTTTAGCAGCGGCTCGTTATATAGATCTTTCTGCTATTGCCAAAGGCTATGCCGTAGATGATTTAGGGAACTTATTACAAGCAGAAGGTGTCGAAAATTATCTGGTTGAGGTCGGTGGCGAGATAATCTCTCATGGTATTAAGCCGCAAAATCAGCCTTGGCGAATCGCCATTGAAGCGCCGAATGATGATGGTCGTAGCGTGCAAATTATTATACCGTTATCAAATATGGCAATTGCAACATCTGGCGATTACCGCAATTTTTTTGAACAGGAAGGGCATCGATTTTCTCATACTATTGATGGCCGAACAGGTTATCCTGTTGAGCATAACTTAGCGTCTGTTTCCGTGCTGCATGAATCTGCAGCGCTTGCGGATGCATGGGCTACCGCATTGACGGTGCTAGGGGCCGACATAGGCTTACAATTGGCTGAAAAACATAACTTAGCGGCGTATTTCATTGTTCGTACCGAAAATGGGTATCAACAACTGAGTAGCCGCCAATTTGAACAATTAAGACTAAACTAACGTTATGTTAGAGAAAGAGAGGTTTGTATGACAACATTATTAATCGTTTTTATCGTAATGGCACTTTTCGTTGTATTTATGTCCGCAGGGATTTTGTTAGGGGGTAAGCCGATCAGTGGTTCTTGTGGTGGTATGTCGGCGGTGGGAATGAAGGGGGCTTGTGATGTTTGTGGTGGGGATCAGCAGAAGTGTGAATCTAGCAAAGATCCTGTTCGCCAAGAAGCAGAAGACTTGTTCTATGACGCGTCAAAGAAAACAGATGACTAATTCAGCTGACAGTTTGCTAAGATGGCTTCGGTAAGGATTAGTGATTGAAGTCATCACGTATTTGTTGAATTTTAACCTATAATTATTTGCAGATAGCAGTAGTACAACGGTTTATACATAATAAAGTAATCAAAAATCACAAGTGTGATTGCAGCCATAAGGGCGGAATTAAAGGATGGCAGATTTCCATTACGACGTAGTAATTATCGGTACGGGTCCAGCAGGGGAAGGCGCGGCAATGAATGCTGCGAAGAAAGGTAAAAAAGTTGCGGTCATTGAAAATCGTAATATGGTGGGCGGCAACTGTACTCACTTAGGAACTATACCATCGAAAGCTTTACGTCATTCAGTAAAGCAAATCATTCAGTTCAATACTAACCCTATGTTCCGCGATATTGGTGAGCCTCGTTGGTTTTCTTTTCCGCAGGTATTACGCAACGCTGAAGAAGTTATTGCTAAGCAAGTTAAGGTACGTACTGAATTTTATGGACGTAACCGCGTTAGTCTTTATACGGGTCATGCGAAATTTGTAGATCCTAATACGCTTGATGTATTAAGCCCCTTGTCGACCAATCATGTGCGTTTGCATGCGGACCAAATTGTTATTGCAACAGGTTCTAGTCCTTGGCGTCCGGGTAATATCGACTTTAACCACAGTCGTGTATATGACTCCGACAGTATTTTAAGCCTTGAGCATACCCCGCGTACTATGATTATTTATGGTGCTGGTGTAATTGGCTGTGAGTACGCATCTATCTTTTCTGGGCTTGGGGTTAAGGTCGACTTGATTCATCCTGGTGATCGTTTATTGAACTTCTTAGATGATGAAATCTCAGACGCATTAAGTTATCACTTGCGTGATAAAGGCGCACTCATTCGTCATAACGAAGACTTTGACTCTGTTGAAGTTAATGATAAGTATGTCACGCTGAAAATGAAGTCAGGTAAGAAAGTGAAAGCTGATGCTTTCTTGTGGGCTGCTGGACGTTCGGGTAATACCGAAGGTTTAGGGCTTGAAAATACGGGTTTAGTGCCGAACTCTCGTGGTCAATTAGACGTTGACCAAAGCTACCGCACTGCAGTTGATCATATTTATGCAATTGGTGACGTTATCGGTTGGCCAGCACTGGCATCAGCGGCTTACGATCAAGGTCGAGCAGCAGCAGCTGATATCACTGATATGGCAGACTTCCGTTTTGTTAGTGAAGTACCAACGGGAATTTATACCATCCCGGAAATTAGTTCGGTAGGTAAAAATGAACGTGAGCTGACAGAGGCCAAAGTGCCGTATGAAGTAGGTCAGGCATTTTTCAAAAATATTGCCCGCGCACAAATCACCCACGAAGGTGTGGGCATGCTAAAGATACTTTTCCATCGTGATACTTTGGAGCTTCTTGGAGTTCACTGTTTTGGTGACCAAGCAGCAGAGATTGTACACATTGGGCAGGCGATTATGAGTCAGAAAGGTGAAGGGAATACGTTGAAGTACTTCGTTAATACAACCTTTAACTATCCGACCATGGCTGAAGCCTATCGTATTGCTGCTTTGAATGGCTTAAATAAGCTTTAAAGCAGTATGTGATCACGAAGCGCTTCGAGCGTTTCGTGATCCGTTATCTTTTAATTCATTATTCAAACATATCGATGCACTCGCAAACTCGGTAAAAACACCTCTTCACAAATTTTAAAATCATTTCTCGCAATACGCGTTCTCGCAATCGGCGGCTGCTCATCTATCTGATTAAAAACAGGCAGTAAGGGATTGCTTTCTTGCGGAACGAGTAATGGCAAAGAAACATTCATCGCTTTACGTATTGTTTCAACATGACCTTTTTCGTTTAATAATTTAAACACTAAGTTCGCACGAACTACAGGGACTTGAGTTTGAATTTGTGCGAGTACTTCATGTTGAGGCAGTGTGTTTAGTTTTTGCAGTTGCTGCTGTATATGTGATTTTTCTTCACCCATAGCCAGTAGTTTCATTTCAGCTTGTGCTACGGTTAGTTTTTTTATACTGCGACCATTGCTATACCAAGTAAAACCAATTTTCTCCGGACGATGAGATAGGATCGGAATGTGGCGATAAAGCTGCTTTAGATGGATACGCCCAAGGCCTGTATAATAAAGCTGATTACGCAGTGTTTTATGGCGCGTATTCAGTTGAGCCTTTTGACTTAACCAAAAGTCTTTATCGGTTTTCTGTATCTGTTGTACCAGTGTTTTAAAATTGTCTTTGGCTGAGTTCACTTTTTGTGCAAGACCAATGAGGTCTTCATTCGCCATTACTAAGCCATAACAGCTGCGGGTTTCTCTGCCGTCTTGTTGATCTCGATACCAGATGTCTTGGTAATAACTGCGAGCTTTTTTTAGCGGGTCTAAATTCTGTTCGTCTTCAGCTAATGCTACCCAGCAGCTCGGCTGCAGTTGATTAAGTAAATCACAGAATTTAGCCAAGCCAAGCGCTAGCTCATCAAACGCTAAGATAATATCCGTGCTTTGAACAGTATTTAGTCTTGTACTTGATGGAGAGGTCATTCACTTGCTGCTTTAGTGCGATTTTTAGTTTGTATGAAATCACTGTGTGAAACATGCAATAAATCAGCAATTCGGCGCACCATATGCTCTTCGTATTTGTCTAACTGCTTGTCGCTGTAAGCAACTTTCCACAGTGATTCAATTAAGTTTACTTTTTCTTCGTAGTTGTAGCTGGCGTTAATGACTTCAGTAAACTGAAAAAGATCCGTCGCGTTGTGCACTTGTTTCTTGGCAGTGGCTAATAATTCATCTGCCACATCTGCGGTAATGAAAAGCGTATCGTATAAAATAGACTTAATGCTTTCAGATTCATCTTCAGATAATTCATGATCAGCGTTCATTATTTCAACCAGCAATGCGGCGGCTGCGAGTTCAGGCTTGTGGCTGGCTGTTTTTACTTCTTCTTGTTGAAAAAACGATAATATTTTATCAAACATATTTATTTCCTTTCCTCTTATTGGTGAGCGCCAGCATTATGCTGGCTGGACGTTATGTTCTAGCTGCGCTGTGAGATTTTTTCAGTGAGCATAACTTCAAGAGTGACTTGGTCGGCGGCGAAGCGTCGAATACCATCAGCAAGCTTGTCATGCGCCATTGGGTCATTGTTCATCGCCCAGCGAAAGTTGGCTTCGGTTAATACTGCTGGAGCAGCTGTCGTTTCTTTTTCTGGGAAAAGTTTCTGTTCTAGAGGATTCGTATCAGCTTCTAATTGCGCAAGAAGTTCAGGGCTAATGGTTAAGCGATCGCATCCTGCCAGTTCTTCTATTTCACCGGTATTGCGGAAGCTTGCACCCATAACAATGGTTTTAAAGCCATGAGACTTGTAGAAATTATAAATATCGGTAACAGAAATCACACCGGGATCTTCACTCGCAGAGTATTCCGTTTGGCCGCTATTCGCCTTATACCAATCTAAAATTCGACCGACAAAAGGAGAAATTAAAGTAGCCCCTGCTTCTGCGCACGCCTGAGCTTGGGCGAAGTGAAAGAGGAGGGTGAGGTTGCAATGAATGCCTTCCGCTTCTAATATTTTAGCCGCTTGAATACCTTCCCAGGTTGACGCGATTTTAATCAAGATACGATCTGAATCAATGCCAGCATCTTGATAAAGACGAATTAATTTTCGCGCTTTGGCGACGGTTGCTTGAGTATCGAAAGATAAGCGAGCGTCAACTTCAGTTGAGATAACCCCTGGTATGCTGGTGAGTACTTCACAGCCGATATTCACGGCGAGCTTGTCGCCAACATTTTCTAACGTTGTTTGGCTGTTTTTATCGCAGCCTTTAATTTGCAAGGCCCAATCGATGGCTTCTTCGATAAGATGCTGGTAGTTCGCCAGTTTGGCGGCCTTTAAAATCAAAGAAGGGTTGGTGGTAGCATCAACGGGCTTGAATTGCTTAATCGCTTCAATATCGCCCGTATCGGCTACTACGGTTGTCATGGTTTTAAGTGCTTCTAATTTATTATTGGCTGGCGCTGGCATGGAAATCCCTTAATGCTAATTGCTGATTATAAAACGGTCTAGATCAATCGTTGGTCACTATAAATAGAGTTATACCGTTAACTAGTGAATGTCAGCTTCTACCTTTTAGTCATTAGTGTCAAGCGAGTTGCCAGCTAAGGGGGATGTATAAAGAATTTAACCACGGAGGACACGGAGCGCTTCGCTTTTCTCCGTGTAGCGAAGCGCTCCGTGTCCTCCGTGGTGAAGCGCTTTTAGGTGCGTATAAATTAAGCCTGTTGTAGGTCAAAAGCCGCGCGGCGAGCCAAAGCCTCTAGGCGATTAGCTTCATTCTCAGCGTCAGTTGGCACTTTACTTAAAGCCGTACGTAATACTTCAATACCTGAACCAGGCTTATGTGCATTCTCACTAATGTAGCGACGAAACTGGCGTGCACCAGGCTGTCCATGGAAAATACCTAGAATATGGCGGGTGATGTGCGATAAATAGATATCTTTAGAGAGCTGCTCTTCAATATAAGGCATAAAGTCTTCAACGATCTTATGGCGTGAAGGAATCGATTTTTCCCGACCATAAAATGCATTATCAACCTGAGCCATTATGTAAGGGTTGTGGTATGCCTCGCGGCCAACCATTACTCCATCGACATGATTAAGTTGCTGCTGCATTTGATCTAGCTGATTTAAACCGCCATTAATCAAGATTTCCAAATCAGGAAAATCCTGTTTTAGCTGGTACACCCAATCGTATTTCAACGGTGGAACATCACGATTTTCTTTAGGTGATAAACCTTGAAGAATCGCCTTACGAGCATGAACAATAAACGTCTTACAGCCGGTTTTAGCAACAGTGCCAACAAAATTCACTAGCTCAGGGTAAGAGTCTTGATTATCGATACCAATGCGATGCTTTACCGTAACATCGATATCTACTGCATCTTGCATGGCTTTAATACCGTCAGCAACCAGTTGCGGATGGCCCATTAAACACGCACCAATCATGTTATTTTGTACGCGGTCGCTTGGGCAGCCAACGTTGAGATTTACCTCATCGTAGCCCCACTCTTGTGCGTATTTAGCACATTCAGCCAATTCTTTTGCATTACTGCCGCCCAATTGAAGGGCGATAGGGTGTTCTTCTTTGCCATACCCCAAGAAGCGTTCACGGTTATTACCATGAATAATGGCACCTGTAGTGACCATCTCGGTATACAGCACTGCATCGCTAGTAAGGTGACGCCAGAACTGGCGGCAATGGCTATCAGACCATTCCATCATCGGTGCAGTGGTGAATCTACGATTCACACTATTGCTGGCTTTGCTAGAATCTGCGGGGGCTGGAGCTGTTTTTGTGTTGTCGTTTGCTTGCGTCATTTTCTACTTTATTTGGTATGTTGTAACTATGAGTGCGTCAAATGTGCGTAATAAACTCAGTATTTTCTTGTGGCACACCGCATCGTGGCGCACCGTATTTAAATCAGAAATTTTGAGTGGTGTTATGGCATCTATTAGAGCGCGTACAAATAAAGACGGCAGTATCTCATATCATGCTGAAATTCGCATTAAGTGGGCAGGAAAGTACCGTTGTCGGCAGTAAATGCTAGCACGTTTGCTGGCGCTATGGCCGCTACCAGGGAATGAACCGCTGGCCTTTGCCGATATTAAGATGGATCTGGATCTGGATTCATACAGCTGGAAGCTATCAGCAGATGTACTGAATCAGCAATCGATTGATCTAATAAAACCAGATGCTACTGGCAATAAAGAAGTCGCGGTTGAGATTAATGGCCATCGTTGGTCCTTCTTTGTACCGGCATGGTCGAGCAGTCGTAGCATATCGGGCGATGCATTGAATAAGCGCTACTCGATTACGGGTTACAGCCGCGCCCAGTATTTGGGTCTACCGTACGCACCAAAGCGTACACGTAGCATTGGCAATACCACTGCAGTACAAGCGGCTAATGATGAGCTAATAGGTACTGGATTCACATTAACTTGGGATATTGCACAGCTGCCCGATTGGGTGATGCCAAACAGCGTTTTCAGTTACCAGGAACTCGCAGTGCTTCCGGTCATTAAAAAACTAGCTGGCACTGTTGGCGCAGTGCTGCAACCTGCAATGGATGCCGATGTGCTAACTGTGCAGCCACGATATAAAGTCGCGCCGTGGGATCTGGCAACCGCTACCGTAGATCGAACAATTCACGAGAATCAAATACTCAGCGAAGGCGGTGTGTTGGTATCGAATGCGAAAATAAATGGTGTGTATGTTTCGGGTGAATACGAAGGGGTTGGCCTAAATGTTAGCCGGCAAGGGACGGCGGGGGATGTAATAGGTGCGGATGTTGTTGATGGTTGGCTAAGTGCAGTAGAGGCGAACACAAGTCGCGGCCGCGCAGAAATTGCAGCCAGTGGTGACAGAATAAATCACTCGTTAGAATTGGTTATCCCTGAATCTTCAGCGCAACCGGGCCTGCTTATGCCTGGCATGATTGTGGAAGTTCAATTCAACGACGCTTCAAGAAACTATCGTGGCTACGTGCAAAACAATGTCGTGTCTGTGCCTGGTCGTGGTCTGTCTAAATGCCGACAGTCAATAACAATAGAGCAGCCAGTGGGTTGGGAGTTATAACTATGAGCAATCCGTGGGTTCAATTTGGTGCATTGACTGCACCAGGGGCAAAAGTTGTTGTAACTGTAACAACGGTAAACAGCGACGGCACATCAATTGTTACGTTGCGATCAGGCCAGTCGTTGCGAGTGCAGGGTGATAGTGTGGCGGCTAACGGCAAAGCCTTGATTCAAGGAGGGCGAATTATTGGTGCTGCACCGTCGTTGCCGATTCAGTCGATTAGCGTCTAGTTCGGCTCTGTGAAAAATTCGTGAGTATTCATGCTTTAGCTTGTGGCTAATTTGAATGGAATTGTCAGAAAGGTACAGAATTGCAAAGTTGGTTGTACGAATAGTATTCATGTTTTATCAATAACATACCCAGTCTTATTAGTAGTTCATCATCCTTTAACAACTGACTTTGGTGATGATTAAGGGCTGGAAAAATTGTTATCGAATATAAAAGGTTTAAAGGAATAAATTATGAACAAGAACTTACCTGCTCGACTTGAAGAAACAAATCAGCGCTGGATTACAGGGATCGTCAACGGCAAGATTCAAGCTATAACTCGAATTGGGCCTTGTGCGCTAGTGATTACACCCGAAGAGTTGCCAAAGTTGATATTAATGACAGATTGGATAGGGGATGAATTGGCGAATCAGATTCGATCCGCGCTCGATGATAGGTGATAGGTGATAGGTGATAGGTGATTTTAGGGAGTAGTGAAGATAAAAAAATCGCTGTCTATGGTTTGTGAGGCACGAATAACGGCTACTGTTTTTGTTCCGTTTAAATGCCTTATTAACTTTTATTCTTTGCGGTATTCTCTTTGCTTTCAAACCAATTGAATATACAAATAGATAATGAAAAAAACATATAAATAAAAATTACTAAAAGTTGGAGAAATAAAGCGGTTACCCCACCTTGATCTCCAGTATATGCTGCAAAATAAAGCGAAAGACCACTGCCTGAAAATACAATAGCACTTCCTATAATTAGATAAATTCTACGTAATTTTATAATCAGCTTGCGCGAGATCGGAATGCTAATGAAGAACATGACCGATGGTAAAAAGAGTAATAAAGCACCGATTAACATATGCATTCTCCACACTTGAAGCCGAAAGCTAACACTTTTGTTGTTGGGCGCTGAAAACGTTCCAGTCCAGAATGGGTGATCAGGAATGCCTTGTTACACGCTTTCAGGGTGATAGACATATTTTGAATATCTCTCATTATAAAATTCATTGAGTGTTAGATCTGATTCAAACAATTCAGACCAAACTTCATATCCATCGTAAGCGCCTAACGAACCACCTTTGCAGTATTCCAAGGTAGTAATGCCTCAACATCTTCAACGCAGGTGGCTGCCGGCAGCCTTGTAAATACTTCTTTCAAATAAACACTTGGCTCAACGTTATTG
>JBLGBO010000016.1:0-88975 GCA_047616865.1 Oleispira sp. | reverse complement strand
TGGGTCTTATTCATTTGAACAACCTCTAGTAGTCGCACTCGGGGATGAGTGCGTAGAGGAATTATTGTTGATGGTGAGTTTTTTGCTTTTCTGTCGCGTAGCGGCTTCGTTCAACAAGAAAATTAACAAGGACAAAAAACAGTTGGCTTTTGCTCCTTCGTCGCCTATTTTAGCCAACAATTTTTAGCCTGTTATTTAGGCGTTAAGAGTCAGTCAAGGACTGAGTAATGAAAATATTTCAGTGGTTTAAAACGATGACTTTTGAAGGGAAGATAAAAAAATAAATTTCTTCGATCTCAGCTGATAATGGAAAGCTACAGGTTCAGCTTCTCGATAAAAAAATTAATGGTGAAGATGCTTACCGTATTAACCTAACTAGAACGTCAGTTGCTTCAATCCAATCCTTGCCAATTGTTTTATCAAGTAGTCAAATAAGAGAACTTACTAACTCAATATCTCGAGAGCTAGAGCATAATGATACAAGCTCTTAACAAGACATTGGTGAACGTCCCTGCGGGACTGGGACGCTTTCAGGAGAGCTTACCCAATAAAGTAGACGCCTATCTTAACCAAAAGGTAGGTAAACATGCCAAGAATACTCAGTTCTGAACGAGTCATTGAATACTCGGTAGAATTCAAAATTAAAATCATCAAGCTAACATTTGAACTTGATGTAAAAGCTATTGATATAGCTAAAGTGCTTAATCTACATCCCATGATGATTTATCGCTGGCGGCAGGAATATAGAGAGGGTAAATTCGTAGAAGAACCTTCAAGAAGAATTAGCATGATCAAAGATACCCCTTTGCCTAAGCAAAACGACGATAAAATCAATGAGAAGAATGATGAGATTAAGCGTCTGAAGAAAGAACTAGCCGCAGCCAAAAAGGAAAATGATTTCCTAAAAAAGTGGGAACGGTATCTGAAGGACCAAAAGAATCCCGATTTAGATTCATAGACGATCATCGTGGATATTTTGGTGTCAGATACCTATGTCGTAAGTTATTTGTTTCCTTCTCAGGGTTTTATAAGTGGCTAGATCGCCCAATATCACTAAGAGCAGTCGAGAACGAAGCACTTGCCGATTCAATAAAATCAGTCTTCGAAAAGCATGACGGTAATTATGGAAGCCCTAGAATTCATCGTGAGCTAGTAGATCTGGGTGTGGTTGTTAATCATAAACGTGTGGCTAGAATAATGCGTGAAGAGCGTTTGATAGCTAAGGCTGCGAAGTTATATCGCAGGAAGGCCTTACCCACAAATCCATGCATTACGGTTGATAACCTTCGATATAATATACCACCTGCTTCTGCTCCAAATCAGCAATGGGCAGGTGATGTCAGTTATCTAAAAGTTCATGGTGAATGGATATATCTATCCGTGATTTTAGACCTTTACTCACGAAAAGTTATTGGCTGGTCACTAGGAAAAAATAGAACAACCGACTTAACTCTTAAATCATTAAATATGGCGATTAAGTCTAGATCATTCGAGCCAGGACTAATTTTCCATAGTGACAAGGGATCTGAATACGGTGCCCATATTTATCAAAATAAGCTACGATCGGTTGGTATATTACCAAGTATGAATCGTTATAAAACTATGACTGATAATATTCATGTAGAGTCGTTCTTTCGAACATTCAAAACTGAATCATTTCATGGTGAAGTATTTGAAGATATGGAGCATTTATTTGAGGTCACAAAATGGTATTTAGAGGATTATTATAATTGTGTTCGAATGCATACGTCGTTGAGCTTTAAATCACCAGTGCAGTATGAAAGAATGGCTGCATGAAATTAATTAGTAGGGCGTCTACTATTTGGGGTGAGCTCTCCAGCGCCCCACAATATTGGCGTTAAATCTAGGAGCTAGGAATATATTATGAAGCAAGTCATTTTTCTCATATTTTCAATTTTACTATCGATCTCATCTTTTGCGGATTGTGGGTGTGAGGATCAAGCGATTATTGAATTAAGCTATATGTCTGAAACAGATCAAAAAAGGAGAGAAACTTTTGTTACGTATTGGTGGCCAATAAACTATTCTAAACAACCATATTCTCATGATGCGATCGAAAATGAGAAAATTAAGGGGATGAGTCTAGAGCAGCAGCTTAATTACCGCCTTAAAAATAATGCTTCTCGGTTGAATTTTAAATGGAAGCTTTTGAGTAAAATCGAAGTGCTAGAAACCCCTATAATAAAAACTGAATTAGATGGTGATCTATCCTTTAAATTTGCAAAACAAACTCAAGTAGTAAAACCTGAATCTATAAAAGAAATAGTAAAGATTCATAGTTTATCTGTCGGCTGTCAAGCAAGATATGACTATCCTAAATCAGACATACTTAACTTGTTATTGAATAAAAATCCCGACAAAATAAAAAAGATAATTGATGACTATGGTTACGAGCATTACAAGCTTGGCTATGAGTTAACAGATGAATATCATAATTATGAGTTCAGATTCAATTATGATGGAAGTTGCATATGAATTTAACAAGCAACTGCATCGGAAAAATTTTTTGTTGTCACCTTTTGTGCACTAAGACGCACAAAAACCGCCAATAAAAATTAGCTCGCTGAGGCGGGCGTTAAATGAAAAATGAGGCGAATCTATGAACGAAGAATATGCTCCATATTTTATGGTCGTGTTTTTTATACTTTTTGGAACAATGTGGTTCGGTATCACCAGTGTTCTAAGAAATATGGCAGGTATGAGTAAATTCATAGATGTTGATGTTGGGTCTCCCACAAATACAACTAAGTGGGGGAGTGGCGACGTTAATGGCGTATCAATGCGGAACTGTATAAGGGTTGTTTCTCATAACAAAGGTTTCGTTCTTGAAACCCAGAAGATTTTTGGTGGTGGTAGGCTCTGGTTGCCCAAAGAAAAAATAGTATTAGGTGAAGTCACTAAGAAATAATTTTTTAAACCTAAGAAACTTGAGATTATATCAGAAAATAACCGAATTTCGTTGCATGGAGAATTAGCCGATGCAATCATCATTTAAAACAATACGCTGAAATGCGTACGGCCAAAAAAACGGCCTCCACTGGACGTGCTAGGCGCACGCCCTTTAGTTAAAGCGTTAGCCATGTACTCGTATATTTATATTGAAAATGATAGGTAGAATGAAAGTATATTTTTATATTATGCTATGTTTTTTAGGTGTTATTTCCGGTTGTAGTAGCATAAGTGGAACCCAAAAATCTAGTGTGCTCATTTCTTCATGTGCTGACTTAGATCACCCGAATGATGAGATTTTGAAAGATAAAATTATCGAGTGCCAATCTAGGAATAATATTTATTTTCAAATCATATATCAGTCTGAATTAAGAAAAAATAGAGAGTTAGAGGTGAGTTTTACTCTCTCGGTATGTGTGGATAATGTAGGAAGGGTTGAATCGGTTAATAAAACAAGTGAAGATATCGACTCAAAATTGACTCTTTTAATTAGTGCATATTTTAAATATATAATATACCCAAAATCTCGAGATGGTGGATGTTTTTCACAAAGCTTTGAATTCATACAAGATGAATATGAAAATATGCCATTAGCTCATAATGAAAAACTAAAAGATAATCCTTTTTAGCATAAATTGGCTAACAATGCCATCTATGGGATGCCCCATAATGGCGGGCGTTAAAGTTCAGAAATAATCCGGATTTCTTTCCTCCAATGAGATATAGATCAACCTTCCAAAAACTAATTGATGAACTTGACCAATATGAATGGTATTTCGATGTTTACTCGAAAGTTGGCTCTGATATATCCCCTATCACAAAAATTCTTATAATTGACGATGAAGGCGAAGATGAACGGGATGAGTTCGACGAGCCAACGTATCCAGGTTCCAAAGGCTATGCCTTGCTGATGTCTATTGCTGATTTAAGGGCGGTTCTCGAGAATATGGAGCAGGGTTGTGATGAGTTCACAATAGATAAAGAAATTGAGGCAGTAGTACATTACTATTACAATGATTCATTCATGTATTAGTGAACTGCCCCATTGTTTTCTATGTGCTGCATTTTTTAAAAAAGTTTTGTATTTTCCATTTGCAACAAATAATTTTCATAATTCACAGACCCATTAATTTAAGTACTAACCACAACGTTAATACTAATAAAATTAATACACCAACAAGAAAAAGTTTAAAACGATAAGGTACAAAATTAGAAGTTACGTGAATATAGGTATGCATGTAGCGGGTTAATACATAGATGCTCATAATCGAGATAAGGAAGCTATCCACATTGTTTGTCAGGTAGTAAATAATACTGATGATGTAAAAAATAATCGGAGATTCAAATTGATTCCCTAGGTTGTTTATTACTTTTACTACAGATTCAGGCCATGCTTTCGGGTCTAGGGCAGCTTTCTTTCTATCAACAGTGCCTTCTTTAACGGCTCTACTTTTGACGATGCCTAAATAGATATACAGCATGAAAATAAGAACAACATGAGCCAAAACGGGCAGAAATATTAGATCATTATTCATAACGAGCACCTTCTAGTTGGAATTTTACTGTTATTTATTGATAAATCATCATATATTGACACTGTCAATTTAAGCAGAGTATATGGGCAGTGTCAATATGGCGGAAACATCTAAGTATCATCATGGGAATTTACGAGAGCAAATCCTGCAAACTGCTTTTGAGCTATTAGATGTAGAAGGTATTGAGGCTGTTGGAATTAGAAAAATTGCCCGACTCCTTGAAGTCGCCCACTCAGCTCCTGCTAACCATTTTAAAAGTAAGCAAGCTTTACTCGTTGCTTTAGCCACCGATTCTTTTCGTGATTTATATTCAAAAATTGTTCAATCAAGTTCGAAAGAAACGGATAATTTTAGAGTGGCTATTCATTCTTTTAGTAATACGATCTTAGAATTTGGTCTGAAATATCCGCACCGCTATAAACTCTTATGGCGAAGTGAATATGCGGATGATCAAGATAGTGAGCTAGAGAGGGTAAGGGAAGATATTTATACTCAACTTACGGCAATACTGAGGGAGCAGGCCAAAAAAAAGCAGGTAGACGTAGAGTCTCAAGCCATTGCCCTTTGGTCGTTAATTCATGGTTATGTATTACTTCGCTTGGATGACAACCTAAAGGATGGGTACGATGACGTGACAGGCCTTAAAAGACAGGTAGCCATTATTGACGTTCTGATTGATGGCATCATTGAATAAAATAGAAAATTACTTTTATCGCAGAAGATCCTGTCGCTTGTCTTAAATAGTTGGTTTTTGAAATCGAACTGACTACACTGTGTGAAAATTTAACGCAGCGTAATGAGCAGGAAGCTTATGATTACAAAACCTCAAGGTGGTCAGTTTGTTATTGGTGATGGTCGATTGAGCGGCTACATTGCCGTTGCTCTTGCATCACTGAGTTTACTCGGCGTATTAGCTTTTCATTTCCCCCAATACCTCACCACTCCAGAGTTACGTCAGTCATACGATGTCGATGTTATTCGTACAATTATGTTTGCGGCGTTAGTCATATCAGGCGCTTTAGGATTGTGGAATATGATCCGTAATGTGAATAAACGGGCGGCCCTTATTGCTTGGGTATTAGTATCGATTGCCATTATGTTGGGCGGGCATCGCATTGAAGTGGGTGACTTTCCTGATCATACGCCGTACTTAGGTCTCGACTGGTTTATTTTAGACTTGTTGGGGTCAACGTTAATCTTCGTATTTATTGAAAAAATCATACCTTATCGTAAGCAAGCTGTCCTACGAGAAGAATGGCAAACGGATACCCAGCATTTCTTAGTCAATCATTTGTTAATCGGTTTTGCGTTATTAGCCGCTAACCAATTTGTGACGCAATTCTTTGGTTGGGCCGTCAGTGATGTATTACAGCAAGCAGTGCAATCGATGCCTTGGTGGTTGCAGTTATTTGTAGTGCTACTGTTTGCTGACCTTATGCAATATTCGCTGCATCGTGCTTATCATGAAGTACCTTATTTGTGGCGTTTTCATAGTGTGCATCACAGTGTCGAAACCATGGATTGGTTGGCGGGTTCGCGCCAGCACTTTCTGGAATTAGTGGTGACGCGTTGCTTTGTCTTAACACCCATCTTTGTATTTGGTTTTGAGAAGTCGGTAGTCGACACTTATATTATTATTGTCGGTTTTCAAGCGGTCTTTAATCACGCCAATGCGAACATTCATGTGGGATGGCTTAAGTACATTATTGTTACTCCACAATTTCATCATTGGCATCATGCTTCCGATAAAGCGGCGATCGATCGTAACTACGCAGCGCATTTTTCGTTCATTGATTATTTATTTAAAACAGCCGTACGTGGGCAAGATAAATGGCCTAAAAGATACGGTATTGTCGGTGGTGGTATGCCAGAAAGTTGGATTAAACAGCAGACTTATCCGTTTAATAAATCAAAAAAGAAGTAGTGCGTCAGTAAGCTTACTGACAATGTCTAAATTGAAAAATTATTATCACTGCGATGATGATTCATTAGTACTTGCCCCACAGAGGGCATTACAGCTTGAAGGTAGAATATGAATATTGAACTGGCCTTAAATCAGTTTTACAAAGAAAGTGGTTTTGAACCGGAAACAGGAAAACGTCCAGCCTTTGTAGAGGTTTTTGTAGGCTGTTTATTAATTCCCCTGCCAAATATTGAAATCAGAAGAAAGTACATCAAGTATCATGATTTGCATCATGTCATCAATGATTTTAATGCTTCGCAAGCTGGAGAAGGTGAGGTTAGTGCATGGGAACTTGGAACGGGAAGTATGCTGCATCCTATACTCATGTTTATGAATTTAATTGCGATTTCAACAGCTCTCGCGATTAATCCTGTTCGTGTATTTAAAGCTTATTTAGTGGGATGTAAAAGTAAAAATTTATATTGCCCTAAGGTTAGGCGCCGCATTGATAATGGTGAATTGAATGATATTGAGCAGTTAAAACGCGAGTTTTTAAATTGTCGTTGTAGCGATGCATGGATAGCTTTTAAAATGATTCCGTTTGTTATTTTTGCGCTTCTCTCTATTGTGATTCATCTTATTCTAGTGATACCGGCTTTATTGTATAAAAAAGTCTGGGGTAGGTTTTTTCAGGCGAAACTAGTGAAAGTGGTAAAGGTACGTAGTTGATCGCAAAGAATATATAATGCCCGCGAAATAATGGCAGTACTTTAGGCACCTCTATCATGCGACTTTTGAAAACAGCTTTTCACCCTGGCTTATCTCCAGAAGATATTTCTCCGTCTAGCGAACTTAAACTCATCGAACGTCACGCTGCTCGCGGCATTGTGGTTAAAGACGAGAATATTCTACTGCTATATACCGAGCGCTATCACGACTACAGTCTGCCGGGTGGTGGCATAGACGAGGGTGAGGATGAAATCGCAGGTTTGATCCGTGAATTAAGCGAAGAAACAGGTGCGCAGGGCGTACGTAATGTCGAAGCCTTTGCGCGTTATGATGAGTACCGCCCATGGTATAAAGCCGATGCCGATATTATCCACATGATCTCGCATTGTTATGTGTGTGAAATCGATGAGGTGCTTGGTGAAACGGCATATGAGTCTCATGAAGTGAATAATGGCATGAAGCCGTTGTGGATGAATATTCATGAAGCGATTGCCCATAACGAAGAGATTATCGCCAGCAGCCCTAAAAAAGGCCTGTCGATTGAGCGTGAGACCTTTATGCTGAAGATGATTGCCGAGGAATTGGTTGCAGGTTGAAACTATAAATAGTCACATCTTATAGTGATAGCGGTAACGACAGATACTTTCGGCCAGCATCAAGCCGCTTTTCATCAGACTCTTGTAACAAGCCTCTCAAGTGGGTTCAATTCTACTAACTTAATCAGGCAGAAATACGCTAAAATAGCGGCTATTATTTTAGCTTTGAGCCCCATAATTAATGTCTACTGCAACAACCGACGTCACACCGCCAGTCTCCTTTGAGGCTTTGGGCCTTATATCGCCTTTGCTAGCGCGTTTAACTGAGCTGGAATATCAACAGCCAACGCCTATTCAAGCGCAAGCTATCCCAAGTGTATTAGCGGGGCGTGACCTCATTGCAGGGGCCAATACCGGTTCCGGTAAAACAGCCACTTTTGCTTTACCGCTATTGCAGCAGCTGCATGCTGAAAAATCATCTGGTAGCAAAGACAGAGAAGGTAACTATGTTACGGGCCTGGTTTTGGTACCGACTCGTGAACTGGCTAAGCAGGTAGCGGACAGTATTCGATCTTATGCGGTTCACTTTAACGGCACGATCAAAACGGTTGCAGTGTTTGGTGGCGTATCGGTTAATACTCAAATGCAGGCATTACGTGGCGGCACCGATATTTTGGTGGCGACCCCTGGTCGATTACTCGATTTGATTTCAAGTAATGCCATTAAACTCGATATGATCAAAACCTTAGTGCTCGATGAAGCCGATCGCATGTTGAGCCTAGGTTTTGCCGAAGAGCTTTCAGCGCTATTAGCATTGACGCCAAAGCAAAAGCAAATTCTATTATTCTCAGCAACCTTTCCTGAGCAAGTAAAAGCATTAACGGCCGAATTGCTAAATAACCCTGTTGAAATACAAGTGCAAAGTGCGGATGCCAGCACTCTTGTACAGCGTGTGTTTACTGTTAATAAAGGCGAAAAAACAGCCGTATTAGCCAACTTAATTAAAAAGAACGAATGGCGACAAGCCCTTGTGTTTGTTAATTCTAAAAACGGTTGTGAGCATTTAGCGTATAAGCTTTCTAAGCATGATATTACCGCTGAAGTATTTCATGGTGATAAAGGCCAAGGTGCGCGTAGTCGTGTACTTGAAGGCTTTAAAACCGGCGATATCGAAGTATTGATCGCAACCGACATTGCCGCTCGTGGTTTAGATATAGAAAAATTGCCTGTGGTAATTAACTTTGATTTACCTAGAAGTCCATCAGACTACATGCACCGTATTGGCCGCAGTGGGCGTGCGGGTGAAGTGGGCTTGGCGTTATCGTTGATTGATTATGAAGATTATCATCATTTTAAAATCATCGAAAAGAAAAACAAAATTTGGCTTGATCGTGAGCAAGTCGTTGGCTTTGAAGTCGATGAATCGCTTATCGATCCCTCTTATGTAGAAGACAAACCCATGGCACCCCCAGCCGGTAGCGGTAAAAATAGCGGGAAGAAAAAAGCCAAAAAAAATCTTAAAAGTAAGTCATCGATTAATACCGATATTTGGTCGGGTTATTCAGAATCAGACTCTGAATAACACCGAATAAAAGCTAAGCCTTGAGGATGTAATATGAGCGTGATGAATAAGTTAGCTGTTTTATTATTGCTTTTCTGCCTGAATCATACTGCCACGGCTGCGCGTATCGGTACGGGTGGACTCAGTGCTGCATTCTCAAAAGACTCTGCCAGTATTGGTGTGGTTGTGGGGTCGGGAACTGCTTTTGATGATGACTATATGATTCTGGGTTTGGGCGCGGGTTATTACATTATTAATGGATTGGAAGTTGGAATTGATGCGCAGTACTGGATGTCTGGTGAGCCTTCGATAACAAAAATCACGCCAAAGATGACGTATGTGTTTACCCAGCCTGAAACGATCAGACCTTACCTGGGTATATTTTATCGTCGAACATTTTATGGCGATGATGATCTAAATCTCGATGATCAAAACTCATACGGTTATCGAGCAGGCGCCTATTTAAATTCAAATGATGATGTTTATATCGGTGGTGGCATTGTTCATGAAAAGTATGCCGATTGTAATCCTTTAGTTGAATGCTCTTCGACTTACCCTGAAGTAATTTTTGCTATCAGTTTCTGATGATTCTTCAGTAGAAAGTGTTGAATATCTGATGAACATAAATTTAGTGCTTGATGTTGCCGTGTCAATATTTGAATCTAACGGAACATTGGGACTAAAAATAAGCGGGCATGCACTTGCTGCCGAGCACTACTGGAGAATATGAATTGAACCTAAATAACCTGTTTTTAATATTATTGTCTGCATTATCTTTGAATGTTTTTGCGTCATCGGAAGATGAAATTAATCATCTTTTAAATTTTGTCGCATCAACAGACTGCCAATATGAACGAAATGGCACTATGCATAATGGCAAAGAAGCGGTTGAGCATATCAATAAGAAATATGCATATTATCTAGATGACATCGAATCAACGGAAGACTTTATTAAGTACTCCGCGACCAAGAGTAAGATGTCAGGTAAATATTATAAAATTCACTGCGGTAGTAAACCAACGGTAAAAAGTCAGGATTGGCTTTTAACTGAGTTGTCGGTTTATAGAAAAGCACAACAGTAGTTGTCAGCTTGGTCTTGATTAATTAGCTGGAAAGATTCTGGCAGATCATAACGTATTAATATCACCGGATATTTACAATTTTATTAAACCTCTTACTCTAGAGATTAAAAGAGAAAAACAATGGAAGAATTTGATCAGTTAGCCGCACCCGGCTATCCCATTTTTTTAGGTTCTGAATTTGAGCATCCTAAAAAAGAAGATGCACGTTTTCATATCTTGCCTATTCCTTATGAAGAATCGGTTTCATATGGTGGTGGTACAGGCTTAGGTCCAGCCAAAATTTTAGAAGCTTCATGGCAGCTAGAAACTTGGGATGGAAAAAGTACACCAAGCGATCAAGGTATCTACACTCATCCGCCTGTTGATATGACAGGCGATGCGGAAACTGTCGTTAACAATATCGCTCGTGATACTCAAGCCATTGTTGAAGCGGGTGGTTTTCCGATTGGCTTAGGTGGTGAGCATACGGTCACGTACGGTATTATCAAAGGCTTATTGGCCGCAGGTATGAAAGACTTTGGTGTGGTGCAAATTGATGCTCATGCTGACTTACGTGAAGCCTATGAGGGTAACCCTTATAGCCATGCCTCTGTTATGAAGCGTGTAGTGGATGAAGGCATTCCTTTATTTCAACTCGGTATTCGCGCTTTCTGCCAAGAAGAAGTTGAGATTCGTAAAGAGCATGGGGTGTATCACCTTGATGCTGATGAGCTTGTACCAAATAATGTAGGTAGCTTTGAACTACCAGCAGACTTTCCGAAAAATGTTTTCTTCACTCTAGACATCGACGGTATGGATCCTTCTGTATTTCCTTCTACAGGCACTCCGGTTCCTGGTGGTTTGGCCTGGTATCAAACGTTATCGTTGTTTGAATGTGTGGCTAAGCAGCGCAATATCATTGGTTTTGATGTGACTGAGTTTGCTCCTATCGAAGGTTTCCATTGCTATGAATTCTCTGCCGCTGTGCTCACTTATAAAATGATGGGCATTGTTGAAAGAAATAGCTAAAACAAAAAAGCCCTAGCGGGTTCAATATTGAATCAGCTAGGGCTTTTTGGGTTTTATACTGAATAACTCTCGATAGGCTTACTTCTGCATATGAACATCCATTTGTGGGAATGGAATTGAAATATTATTTTCATCCAATGCCAGTTTAATACTTTCTGTAAGCTCAAAATACACATCCCAATATTCAGGCGTTTTTGCCCAAGTGCGTACAACAAAGTTAACCGAAGAGTCGCCTAGTTCTAAAACGGCAATTTTGTATCCTTCTGTATGTAAAACCTTTGCATTCGCTTCAACGGTTTTTGTTAATAATGCTTTAACGTCAGGTAGATAAGCGTCGTAACTTACGCCAATTTTAAGATCAACACGACGCATTTCCTTGGTAGAGTAGTTAACAATGCTATCGTCCATAATTGCAGAGTTTGGAATAATTACCACTTTATTATCTGGAGTTTTTAGACGGGTGCAAAAAATCTGAATATCTTCGACGGTGCCTGCCTTGCCACCGGCTTCAACATAGTCACCTATTTTAAACGGGCGGAAAATAATCATTAATACGCCAGAAGCAAAATTAGATAGCGAGCCTTGTAATGCTAAACCAATGGCCAAACCGGCAGCACCAATAACGGTAATAAACGACGCTGTTTGAATTCCTAGTTGGCTGAGTGCAGCAATAATAACGAAAACATACAACGCGCCATAGGATAGGTTGTGGATAAAGCTGGCAACGGTATCGTCTATATGGCGAATTTTTAACGCTTTTAGAATTCCTTTGGCAATCAATTTAGCAATTATTCGACCTATTACGTAGATCGCCAATGCGGCAAAGATTTTTAGAGAGTATTCAACAATTAGGCCTTGGCTTTGCTCAAAAATTTTATAAAGGTCGATATTCTCAAGGTCAATATTTTCCATTATTTACTCCAATTAGAAGGGAAGAATTCTTTTAACATAAAGGCAGTAGCCTAGTATTTTAACAGACGTTGGTAAAGTGCTTAAACGTAAAATCAAGTAATAATGGGATGAATAGATATGGATGAATAAAATTCATTCGGTTTATTATGATAGTTCGATAATATGCTAGTTAAGTGTTACTCAAAATAATAAAAGTCGTCATCATTTAACTCATGATGTTATGCACCAAAATAATATGAATCATAGGTATTAATCATGAATGTCAGCCAAGCTGTTGAAAGTCGCGTATCGTGTCGTGGATTCAAAAAAGATCCTGTTGAACAGGGTGTTTTAGAAGAAATTTTTGCCAAGGCTCAACAATCGCCATCAAACTGTAATGTTCAGCCTTGGAAGGTATTAGTAGTATCGGGTAAGCAAAAGGAAGCACTGAAAAACAAATTGATTCAAAATGTGATGCAGCAGCAAAAGCCAGCCCCTGATTTCAATTGGAATGTGGCCTATACCGGCGAACATAGAGATCGTCAGTTTGGCTCAGCCAATGCGTTATATACGGCAATGGATATTGGCCGCGAAGAAAAGCAAAAGCGCCAAATGGCCATGCTGCGAAACTGGGCCTTCTTTGATGCGCCTCATGTTGCTATTTTTACCATGGATAAATACCTCGATATTATGGGTGCTGTTGATATTGGTATTTATGCACAAACATTGACCCTGTTATTAAAGGAACAAGGCATTTCAAGCTGTATGCAAGGCGCGCTAGGACAGTTTCCTGGCCCAATCCGAGAGATGTTCGAGTTGCCAGAAGAGCGTGGTATTCTGTTTGGCATGTCCTTTGGTTACGCCGATGAAGAGGCTGATGTAAATAAGGCACGTACTGATCGTGCTTCGTTAAATGACGCCGTTACGTTTGCCTAGAGCAGGCTAACCGTGGGCTACTGGCATTTACAGTTTGATAATATAGTATTGCAAACAACTGTTTACCGAACTTAAGTCAATGGCCCATCATTAATACGTGATACCCTCCACGCGTTCAGTCTAAAGAACCACCGGAGGTAGCGCGTGATTAAGTCAGAAGAGTTATTCAATTTTTATTCACATTTGATCGGTATGATAGTCGCTATCATAGGGACCATCTTTCTAATTCATGAAGCCTCAGGTTCCATGTCCATGGTTGTCGTCGCGGCGATTTATGGCTTATCGGTGAGCTTTTTGTTACTTGCCAGTTCGCTATACCATTTCTTTAAAACACAAGATAACGAGTTATCCTTTTGGCGAAAAATGGATCGTCTCGCCATCTTCTTCATGATCGCGGGCTCTTATACCCCTGTGTGTTACTTCTTTTTAGATGATGATTGGCGCCTGCCGATGATCTCTATCCAGTGGGGCTTAGTGGCTTTTGGCTTAGTGTCGCAAATCTTCTTTCCTCGCGCCCCACGCATGATCTACGCTGCCATCTTTTTAGTGATGGGCTGGTTGGTTGTATTACCTATTAATCAGATATTAGACAGTATGAGTTCGGCTCAGGTCAGCTTGTTATTTACCGGCGGCGTGGCATTTAGCTTCGGAGCCTTATTTTATGCGATTAAACGACCTTTATTATTACCGGGAATTTTTAGCTTCCATGAGTTATTTCATGTGATGGTATTAATCGGTGCAAGTTGTCATTACGCCTTAATCTATAGTGCTGTTTCTGCTGCGACGGTTGTTTAATGAATCATAGCCAAGCGAAAACCGTCGATAAACCTTTGAATGCGTATTGCAAGCAGGGTGTCGCGCATGAAGAGTCATTGTTTAATCAAGACTATCAATTTCATGCCATTGAAGGTGAGAGTAAGGATAAGAGCATCGGTAAACCGTACCTGCTTCATGACCCTAAAAATAAGAAGGGCGTTTTACTGATTCATGGTCTGATGGCCGCACCTTTTGAGGTGAAGCAATGGGCAGATGCGTTATATGCGCAGGGGTATAATGTCTATGCCCCCAGACTGGCGGGTCATGGTACCTCGGTAATTGATCTGGCAACTCGTAACAAGTTGGAATGGATTGAGGCGGTTGAGCGAGGTTATAAAATCTTGGCGGAATGCAGCGATACTATTATTTTGGCTGGATTTTCGACCGGCGCCGCTTTGGCACTTAATATAGCGCTTAAACACCCGCACAATTTCAGCGCGCTTATCTGTATCAGTGCACCGCTAAAATTAAAAAAGTTCTCAGCAAACTTTGCTAGCCCTGTTAATCATTGGAACAAAGCTTTCGGCTTAGTTAAGGCCAGCAAATTAACCAAAGAATTTGTGACCAATCATGCCGATAATCCACACATTAATTACTTGCGCTGTCCTGTAAGCAGTATTGTGGAAATTAAGAAACTGATGAAGGGGGTGCGTAAAAACTTAGCCCGTATCGCCTTGCCGACATTGGTTATGCATGCAACGGGTGACCCCAAGGTCGATGTGCAAAGCAGTAAGGATATTTATAGGCTCATTGGCAGTCAAAACAAAAGCTATCATGAAATTGATTTTGACCAGCACGGCATAATCAATGGCGAAATCTCAAAACAAGTCTTTAGTCAGGTCGAGCGCTTTTTACAGCAGCTATAGACGACATATCAAGCTATGCTCTGTGCGCTCTTCACATAAAACAAAAAAATTAAGATGCTCATGCACTAAATAATGATATCTGTTTATTCAGGTATATTATTTAGTATGCCCTTCGTTTATTCTGATGATCTGGTTATTAGTTACCCATTATTAGTTACCCATTATTAGTTATCACTTAGGATAAATCATGGAAGGTATGCTCCTTATAGTCATAGGGCTCGTTATTTTTTTGTTTTTTCGAACCCATTTTCAGAAAAATGAACTGCTAAGCCTAGAACGACAATTCTATAATTTACAGCAGCAAGTTATTCAGCTGCAGAAATTGATTCAACGACAAGAGCCGCTGACTAAGCCTGAAGCCGAAAGCACGGTTGAGCAGGTTAATGATGGTGTTATTGAAGATACAGTTGAAGAAAAACCTAATATTGATCTTTGGCAAGCATCCCCTGATGCCATAACCGCTTCACCACAACAGACACACGAATCTAGCTACCCATCTAAACAGCATTCTGCAGATCACTCTTCTGTCGATCACTCTACCGCGACCCCTTCTGCCCTTGATAAGGGATTGTTATATGTTATGGGGTTAGTCAAAAAATACTTCAGCGAAGGCAATCAAATCGTACGCATCGGTATTGTCGTCTTGTTTTTTGGTATGTCATTTCTGGCAAAATACTCCATAGAAAATTCACTGGTCTCGATTGAAATACGGATGGTGAGTATCCTCATTGCCGCGCTTATTATGCTGGGTATTGGCTGGCATTTAAGAATAAAAAATCCTGCGTACGGTTTAATTATGCAAGGGGGTGGTATCGCGATCAGTTACATCGCAATATTTGCCAGTTTTAAACTCTATCAATTAATTCCTGCTGAACTGACTTTTCCTTTATTAATTGTATTCAGCCTTTTTGCGATGTCGTTAGCGGTATTGCAAGATAGTCGGGCTTTAGCGATTACGGCGATTACAGGTGGCTTTGCCGCCCCGATACTGGCCTCAACGGGACAAGGCAGTCATGTTGGGTTGTTCAGTTATTATTTGGTTTTAAACTGCGCTATCTTTTTTGTGGCTTGGTTTAAATCATGGCGATTATTGAATGTTATCGGCTTTGTTTTCACCTTCATTATTGCCTCCTTCTGGGGAGTCACTCAATATCGTCCACTGAACTTTGCCAGTACAGAGCCCTTCTTAATTGCTTTCTTTTTAATTTACGTCGCCATATCAATTCTGTTTTCAATTAAGCAAAAGCCTGAATTAAAAGGCTATGTTGATGGCACCTTAGTCTTTGGTGTCCCTATGGTCGGCTTTGGTTTGCAAGCGGCGTTAGTGCATCACATGGAGTATGGCCTTGCGTATAGTGCAGCGGCATTAGCGGTCTTTTATTTTTTAGTGACTTACTTACTAAGAAAGGCCGTCAGTTCAGGCAGACAGGGCGCTGACAACTTACAGCTCATGTCGCAAGCTATGCTGGCCTTAGGGGTTATTTTTGCCACGTTGACGATACCGTTTGCTTTAGACGGTCGCTGGAGTGCGGCATCCTGGGCGATTGAAGGCGCAGGTTTTGTTTGGATTGCAATACGCCAGCAAAGAGAGATTCTTAAATACGTCGGCCTCGCTATTCAACTGCTGGGTGGCTTACTCTTTTTAGCGGATTATCCTTATCAAGGTGGGGTGGTTGTCTTTCTTAATGTGGAGTTTATGGGGATCGCGATTATCTCTTTATCGGCCCTATTCACCACCTATTTAATTCAGACTGAAAAGCGTTTATTGCAAACATCAGACGTTATTGAAGAGAAAGAGCTAAAGCAACAGCCAAGCCGTTTGAGTGAAACCTTATTGCCGATCAAGCAGGCAATCGATGCGGTTGCGGCCATTGGTTTAATGGTTTGGGGTTTAGTTTGGTGGTATTTCGGCGGTCTATCACAGGTGGAAGATTATATTGGTCGCCAATATGAACTGACCTCTTTTGTGGCTTTCTTAACCGTTTCCGCAGGGTTATGGCTAGCCCTGAGTTTAAAATGGCGCTGGCAGCAGTTTAGCTTTTTCCCTTGGTTATTATTAATGCCGTTATGTTTTTACTTCTGGCCCACGGTATATGAGAGTCACTTTATGGCGGACTATGGCTTTATTAGTTGGCCTTTGGCTATCGCCTTGTTGTATGGGATTTTGTATAAATGCCAACAAGCCGAGCTGGCGTTATTTCAACCGATAGCCCTGCACAGTATCAGTTATTTATTAGTGGTTAGTATCGTTACGTATGAATTAACTTGGCTAGTGAATGATTTTGCTTTGGCCATGGCTTGGAGCGCGCTGGTGATCATGTTGGTATTGGTGCTCGCATTACATTTAATAAACCAGCGCCAGCATTGGCCTTTTAATTATAGTCTGCAAGCTTACCAATCTATCACTGCGATGGTGATCATTAGTTTTATGTGCGTTTGGAGTTTTGTGTATAACTTTTCAGTTATTCTTAAGCCTGATCCTCTCCCGTACTTACCTCTCTTTAACCCTGTCGATTTGGTGCAGTTATTAGCGTTATGGACTCTGTTTAAATGGTACCGCTTATATGGCCATCAATACGTAGTAGAAGCAAAAATAGATACTCGTGGGGTTTTGGCGGTATTGGCAGGTTTTGTATTTATTTGGTTCAACGTTTTACTGTTAAAAACCCTTCATCTTGTTACTGGCGTCGAATACCAGTTAGAAGCTTTGTTTAATTCCGCTGTTGTACAAACCAGTATTTCGATTGCATGGACCCTGATCGGTTTGGTTGTGATGATGCTAGCGTCGAATAAATCGTTACGTCCGTTGTGGATCATTGGCGCGAGTTTAACCGCTATTGTCGTAGCGAAATTATTTTTACTCGATTTGGCAGGGCAAGGAACGATTGAGCGTATTATTTCGTTTATTGTCGTGGGCGCATTATTGTTGGTAGTGGGGTATTTCTCCCCAGTACCACCGGCGCTAAAAATTGAAGAAACAGTCGTCGCTAATGACTCTGAATAACAATTTTCAAACCATTGGGTTGCAATAAAATGGTGGTTGGGGCTATGCCAAACATGGCCTTAAAGGTATGAGAAAAGTGGGAAGAGTCAGTGAATCCTGCATTGATTGCGGCTTCCGTTAAGTTACCCCCTGAAGCCATTTCTACCGCCGTTATAAATAGTCTGTGCCACAAACGATAACGGCGCATTGGCACCCCAGTTTGCTTCTTAAAGATTTGTACCAGTCGTGGTACTGACAAATTCACTAGGCTGGCAAGATCATCAACCGATAGATTGTCATTCGCCGTTTGTTTGATTTTCTCTACCACCTTCGCCACTCGGTTATCGATGGCGTGTTTGGGGTAAGATTGACGAAAGCGTTTTTCAAGTAAATCATCGACTAGGTCATAAGCGCTATTAGAGTCTAATTGCTGCTCTTGTAATGTTTGATAAACCTGCTGGAACACCGCGTAGTGCTTGAGGTTGTAACAAACCTTACCATGGCTTTCTTGCATCAAGGCCGATACTCCAGAGAAGTCAGCGCCTAAAGCATCAAGATTACAATTGGCGACAATCGCGTCCCCCGTATGAATCGTCACCGACAGGCCTGCTGGCAATAAGAGGCTGGTACATTCAATCGCTTCTGCTTCACCTTCAATACTAAAAGAAATCGGTTTATCGAGTGAAACCACTAGTGTAGCAGCACCTTGAGACAATTTAAGGGATTCAAATAGAGGACCAATGTATAAGGTACGCTTGTCCCATAAATAAAGAATAGAGGGGAATGGTTTAGCTGCCATATACGGTCTCGTGATGGAAAAAGTAATTTCTGTAAATGTTTTTTAAAGGTAACAATATTAATCAATTCGTACAAGTGAGATCAAAAACCTCGGCCTACTCTGCAAGTGTACTTCTTACTAATAAAAACAAAACAGAAGGTCAACGATGAAAAAAATATTAATTGCTGCTATTGCAACAATGACTCTGGCTGCTCCGACTCAAGCGGGTTGGTTTAGCAACTACTTTAGTAACTACTTTAAATATACTCAGACAAAACATCCGATTGTTTTAGTTCCCGGTATATTTGCTTTCGATACTATTGCAGGAATCGATTATTGGTATCAAATTCCTTCGGCGATTAAATCTCGTGGTGGTAAAGTTTTTGTACCAAAAATTAATTCGTTTGATGGTTCGGTTGAACGCGGTGAGCAACTTATTGCTCAGCTTGATGAAATCAAAGCCAGCTCCGGTGGTCGAATTACCAAGTTCAATTTATTGGGGCACAGCCAAGGTGGAGTAACGTCACGCTATGTGATGACAGTGCGTCCTGATCTTGTGGCTTCGGTGACTTCCATGGCGACTCCACACACAGGTTCACCAGTAGCCGACGTCGTCACAAATGCAGCGCCAGAATTTACTGCGCAAGGAAATCTGGTTGCCTCTGTTGGTAATGCTGTGGGTAATTTGGTTAATTTGTTATCAGATAATAAAGCCAGTAAATCAGATGTTTATGCCATGATGAATGAATTTAATGAAGTTGGGGCGGCTGATTTTAATCGCCGTTATCCACTAGGTCTGCCATCACAGGAATGCGGAGAAGGTCCACGCTCTGTCTCGGTGGATGGTCATAAAATTCAATTATTTTCATGGGGTGGTGGTTCAGCGATAACAACAGGTGTTGATCCTTCAGATTGGTTGTTTGCTATAACCTCATTGGCTTTCAAAGGTGCACCAAGTGATGGTATTACCGGCGTGTGTGCAAATCATTTTGGTCGAGTTCTGCGTGATAACTACAGGATGAATCACATTGATATCAATAACCATGTATTAGGTTTGGTCTCTATTTTTGATACTAATCCTAAAACGGTATTTAAAAATCATGCAAACCGTTTGAAAAATATGGGGCTGTAATTTTTAGATTGAGTGCCATAAATCCCCAAGCAAGAATTAATAGTAATTATTGACTGTTTGGGGATTTTTTTGTTCAGTAGGAAATGTCCATAAATGAGAGAAGTATGACTAAAAATAATAATAAAATTACAATAATATTTTCTTTATCCATTGCCATGATTTCATTGTTTTTCTTTGAGCTTAATGCCAATAATATAATCGAAAAGCCTATTATGGATAATGAGCTTCAGCCACTTTTAACTAGCAATAAAATTGCATTTGAAAAAGTAATATCAGAAAAAACTAATACGTCAGGCGATTTCCATAAAGCCATTCCTAAAAGTTTAGAAGGTGTTGATTTAAATATTGCACTGCCGCTGGATCGTGATGGCAATTTAATCGTCGGTATGGAATTGAAAGATTTATTTGAACTGTATTTGTCTGCGACCGGAGAAGAAGAGCTGGATGATATCTTATTGCGTATTCAGCATGCCCTCGCACAGCAGTTAACCTCACCAGCACTCGAACAGGGTTATGATGCATTGAAACGCTTTATTGATTATAAAGTTGAATTGGCGAACTTAGAAAAACAACCATTGAATGAGCACCTCTCTGAACTGGATAACATTCGTCGCCAAAAAGAAATATTAGCAACTATTCAGCAAGAATATTTTACCCCTATAGAGAGCGACGCATTATTCGCGGCAGAAACAGAATACGATGCTTTTATGCTTACGCACTTAACGATTCAGCAGAATCAGCAATTAACTGCCGAAGAAAAACAACAGCAAATTGAAGCTTTAGAAATGTCCTTGCCTGAAGACGTTAGAGCAAGTCGAGAAAGCGCCATGGCAGCGGCGAAAATGTATCAGCAAACAGAAACCATGAAAGCTGAAGGTAAAAGCGCCACAGAAATTTACCACATGCGTTCCCAGTCATTGGGTGAAGAAGCTGCAACCGCATTAGCTCAGCTAGATCAGCAGCGTGCACACTGGCAGCAACGGCTGGGGAGTTTTAGTTCCAAGTACCAATCGATAACACACTCAGGGCTTAGCGAAGAAGACCAGCTGACAGAAGTGAATGCCATACTCGCCCGTGATTTTAATGCCACGGAGTCGATTCGGGTTCGAGCATTAACAGGGATATAGCCTGCCATATATTTACAGTGTATATTTAGGGCATTCTTTATATCGAGATCGCCCTAATGACATCATCACAAACTGCATCGCTACCCGCTTATAAAAGCTTTCAAGTAACCCTTGAGAACAAAATCGCTCACGTTCAATTTTCTCGCCCCGAAGCCATGAACTCTATGGATAAAGCCTTCTGGCAAGAATTGCCTGCCTGCATGAGTGACATCGAAAGCCAAACCGATGCCCGAGTGATCGTCATATCCTCTACGGGCAAACACTTCTCCGCGGGTATGGACCTCGGCGTATTCAGCGACTCTTCAACTATGCCACAGTCGAAAGACCCATCGCGTATGGCAGAAGGCCTACGTCGTCTGGTGCTTCAGCTGCAAGCTACTTTAAGTTCGTTAGAAGAAATTCGTCTGCCAGTATTAACCGCCATCCAAGGGGGCTGCATCGGTGGAGCACTGGATCTAGTCTGCGCCGCAGACAGCCGTTATTGCACTGTAGATGCATACTTCACCATTAAAGAGACGGAACTGGGCATGACCGCCGATGTAGGCACGTTACAGCGTTTGCCTAAGCTAATCCCTGCGGGCATTGTAAAAGAACTGGCCTTTACCGGACGTAAGTTCTCAGCCCAAGAAGCGTTACAGCTTGGTTTAGTTAATCGAGTATACGATGACCAAGCCAGTATGATGGAAGGTGTGATGGTAACCGCGGCTCAGATCGCTGCAAATTCACCTTTGGCAGTCACCGGTTGCAAAGAAATGCTTAATTACAGCCGAGATCACAGCGTAGCCGACAGTTTGAAGTATATGGCAACGTGGCAAGCGGGCATGTTTCGCCCTAATGACATGATGAAAACCTTCCAAGCAAAAGCGATGAAGACAACAGCCGAATACGATGATTTATTACCGATTAAAGGACTGTTTGAGAAATAATAATTTATGACGGCTATTTATCAGTCGATGTGGGACACAGCCCACAAACAATAGGTCTAAAGTAGCCATCTGGTGGGTGGCTATTGACCTAAAACCACCCAGCTATCATGATGCTTTATCAATAATATAACTAAGATAAAAGTATTAATATGTTTATTAAACCGTCAAATAAACACTCGGCTTACGCGTCTATAATCGGTGCAATCCTCCTTCTTACCGCCTGTGGGGGTTCATCGTCTAAGTCTTCTTCCGCTGCTGAAAAAGAACTCTCTCCGTTAGAGAAGTCCTTAATCTCTGGTGATGCTAGCCTAATCAGTGATTCAACAGAATTTGCCCGTGCGGGGCTGAGCTACATCAATCAGCAAGATCAGTTTTATCATAGCGATATACAGCAGCTGCTGAATCTCAATAGCGATGGCTCAGTGAAAGCCGATGACTCCAGCCTGACCGACATCAGTTGGGATGTAACCCATGACGCTGCGCAAATTAATGCTCAGTTTGGTTTCAATGCCCCCTTATTATTAACCAATGCTACACACAACGACGACAGTGAAGTAGTACGCCAAATAGCGGTGATTGGCAGTGAAAAAGCAAAGCAAGGTATCAGTCGCTATTTAGTCTTGGGTTCTAACCCGATGCGTACTTTAAAGCGTGGCTTTGATATTAATGACGATATGCAATCGTTGATGCGCAACAGCTTAGAGTGGTTAAGTCAGCGCAAAAATTTTGCTGCAAAACCCTTAAACGTAGTGATAAGCCAATTAGACCAAAGCTATTATTTTCCTGATGAAGTGGCGACTCAAGAATGGCTAGATGCACAGCTGCCAGAGCAGGTTAATTATAATGCCGAAAATACCTGTGATGGCGAATTATTAGCCAGCTGCATTACTGACGATACCGATATTCTAATTATTTCTCAGCAGGGCTTAAACGACAGTGGTGAAAGAGATAATCTTATTGCTCAAATAAACGCGGCACAGCAAGCAAATATCGGCATTCTTTATATGCATTTGAATGGTGATTTAACAGACTTAGGTAATGCAATATTAAATAAACTGCATGTCAGTTATGTAAGAGATAATTATTGGCAAAAAGCGATTGTAAAAAATGCCAGTCCAGCAGAGAGTGTTTTTCAGCTAGACGATGCCACCTCTAATATTAAATCACTGTTAACCACACTTAATACGCCTACCATTAGTTTTAATTGGCAGCAGTGCGATGGCGAAAATTGCAGCATGGTAGAAAACTATCAGCAGCAATTTTTAGCGGGTGCGACTCAAGTCAGAAATGTATTGCGCGATTTAGAGAATAACCAAATTAATGTTTTCTCGCCGTCGTATAAGCAAAGCTATTTATTAGAAAAGTATTTGATTTTATTGGCTGATTCATTGCGTCAAAACGTTCAATACCCTATGGATAAAGTAACAACCCCTGACATTGAATTTTTATCAGCGCAATATGCAGATTATGCGGGATACATTACGCGCCCACTAAATACCGTGCAAAAAGATTTAGGTAATTTTAGTCGCAGTGATTTTTCTAATACCCCTAGAATTGAAAAAACAGTTGAACTGTTAAGCAAAAGAAATTTCCGCGCCGCTGGTGTTTACGCAATACCTGGGCAAACGGTTAAAGTCACGCGCTTAGATAGCGCAGATGTAACCACCAAAATTTATATTAGCAGCGTACGCGATGGCGCGACACACTGGTACGCCGAAAATGGTTATACGCGCCCGCGTTATTTGCAAAGTGCAGCGCTTGAAGTAAAGCCGGGAGAAAGCATTGAGTTTACGTCGGCTATTGGTGGCCCGATTCAAGTTAACTTCTCTAATAATGATTTATTAACCCGCTTTAAATTTGAACAGGTTGGCCAGCATCCTTATTGGTCTGGTAGCCAAGATGATGAAAGCTTTGCGACTCAGTTAAATGAAAATTTATTTGATTGGGCGGAAGTCTCAACGCCGGGATTCGAAGTACATTCTAAAATCGATAAAATGCAGGCATCGATTGCGGGTTGGAGTAGCGCAGCAGAATTAGGCCAAGCGACCGAGCGCTACATGCATAACTTGCCTCATGTCTTAGCGGGTTTTCAAGGCCCGGGTATTGATAAAGCAGCCGAGATTCATGATTTTGCCAAAGACCATAGTTTAACCGTGCAAACCATCGACATCGTTAAACACATGAATGCCGATCAAGCCACATGTGGTTATGGCTGCTCGGGTAATCCTTATGTGGAGCTATTCACCTACCGGCCATGGTGATGTGCATGAGCTAGGTCACGGCTTGGAGAAAGGTCGTTTCCGTTTTGCTGGCTGGGAAGGGCATTCAACAACCAATCCTTATTCTTATTTCACAAAATACAATTATTACCTCGATACGGGTAAAGATCCTTCTTGTCAGAGTCTGCCATTCAAAGACCTATTTGATGTGTTGAAGGCCAGTCAAGCTGAAGCCGACCCCGTTGCGTATATGCAAGCACAAGGGCTTACAGGCTGGAGCCAGGGTGTGGCAATGACTATTCAAATGATGATGGCAGGACAAGGCCAAGGCTCATTAACTAACGGCTGGTATTTGCTCGCCCGTTTGCATATTTTAGAGCGTGATTTCTATACCGCGACCCGTAACGATGATAATTGGGCTGCGATGAAAGCTAATTTAGGGTTTGCAAGTTATAGCCGCAGTGAAGCTAATGCTATGTCGAATAATGATTGGATGAATATTGCAACCTCAGTCGCTTTGCAAAAAGATATGCGTCAGTTTCTAGCGATGTGGGGATTACCTGCCAGCCAAACGGCCAATGACCAGGTCGCGGGTTTAAGCTTGCCTGTGATGGACACTGTATTTTATGCGGCAGACGGTGCTGATTTTTGTAAAGGGCTTGATAAAACACCAGTAGCAGTGAATCAATCAATGGTATGGCCAACGTCACTTTAATTCTAAAGTAGTGGGCTAAAAGTGATTTTAAACCAGTATGCTAACGCTGTTAGGCATACTGGTTTGGGTAAAGGTTTACTGAATAAAATTCAAAATCAAATTACCCGTCTTAATAGGGCGAATTGAAGGTAATGCATGTCCGGCAAAACGAACCACTTCTAATTTAGCCCCAGCAATTTCTGCAACAATCGCTTGAGTATGCTCAAACTTAATAATCTCGTTAGAGCCTACCATTACCAGCGTATCACTATTAATACTGCTTAACGGCGCTAAGCAATTTTGGCCAGGTGTCTTGGGTAAATAACAAGACGTCTTCCATAGTCTTAAAATTTTATCTCTAAAGATTGGCCAATGTTTTGGGGTTGGGCTTACGACTTTATATTTAAGGCCAAAAGTTAAATCAGAAAAGCGTGTAAATAGAGGTTCGCTATTCAGTACTTTTGAAAACGTCGGAATATAAGTATCACCACCAAAGGCAGCACCAATTAATACCAACTTGTCTACGCGCTCTGGGTGAAACGCGGCAACTTGAGCCGCGATGACCGCGCCGTCACTCCAGCCAACAAAATGGGCATTATGGATGTTTAACTGATCCAGTAGTGCAAGGGTATCGCTGGTCATTAGTTCGTAAGTGATAGGGACAGAAGCATCGGTGCTGCGACCATGGCCTCGACTATCAATTTCGATAACCTTAAAGTACTTAGAAAGCATGGCTGTTTCTAAATGCCACATATCAGAATCTACATAACCACCGTGTAATAAAACCAGCGGAGTACCAGAGCCGTGAATTTCGTAATAGAGTTCCACACCATTAACCTGAGCATATTCTGCTTGGCTAAACTGGGTGAATGATAGAAGTAAGCCGATTAAAGCTAAGTTGAATTTCCGTATATATCTCATCAATGAGTTCCTTATCCTTTTTAGTGCGCTATACAACGCGCAGGCACTTTACCCTATTGGCCATAATTATTCATGAGTCTTTGCACATTTATTGCGATTGAGCATTAAATAAACGGAAAATGGCGCGTGATTAGGGCTTTTTTCGTTTGGCCCAAAGATTGCTACGCCTCTCTCAATATCATAATAAAACGCTGAAATACCTTACTGGCCCGATCAAGTATGTTCTCTCATAGAGCAGAGCTTGGCGTAGCTGCACGGTAATGGTGCTATCGAAGAGAGAGGCTCCCAACTCATGATTTCTGAGAAAAAGAAATTCGGCAAGAAGCTTTCAATAAGCAAGATCTTTGGCCGCAAAGAACAGAACCCAATTCGCATTGCGGATAAAAATATTAAGCAGTGGAAATATACCACCTGTGGTTATTGTTCAACCGGCTGCTCAATTGAAATCGGCCTGAATGAAAAAGGCAAAGCGGTGGCTAGCCGTGGTAATGCCAACGCCGACGTAAACCGTGGCAAACTTTGTATTAAAGGAATCTTCGAACATGAATTGTTCGACGCCGCCGGCCGTGGTGATAAGCCGCTAATGCGTAAAGCACCTTATGACGCGTGGCAGCCATCTGATTGGGATTCGACTCTTGATCACATGGGCAGCGAAATTCAGCGCATTCAAGAAACCTACGGTAAAGACAGCTTCGCCATCGTTTCAACGGGCCAGCTATTAACCGAAGAATTTTATACCTTGGGTAAACTCGCCCGGGGTTGTATTGGTAGTAATAACTACGACGGTAATACCACCTTATGTATGGCCTCAGCCGTATCGGGCTACAAACGCTCGTTTGGTAGTGACGGCCCTCCAGGCTGCTACGACGATTTTGAACATACCGAATGCTTAATGGCGTGGGGTTCAAACTTACCTGAGCAGCACCCTATTATTTACTGGCGTTTAAAAGAAGCGCTAGAAAAACGCAAATTCCCCGTCATCGTTATCGATCCACGCGTGACCATGTTTGCTCAGTTCGCTGACATTCACTTAGCGATTACTCCTGGAACCGATTTGGCATTAATGAATTCATTAATGCATGTGATCTTGGCTGAAGGCTTAGAAGATCGCGCTTACATCGATGCCCATACCAATGGCATCGAAGCAGTAGAAGCCTGCGTAAAAGATTACGACCCCATTACCGCTTCTAAAATCTGTGGCATTAGCGAAGACAGCATTCGCCAAGTGGCTCGTTTATACGCCAAAGCAGGATCGGCGATGTCGATCTGGACCATGGGTATCAATCAAAGCACGCATGGTTCAGACGGCGTAGTCGGTATCAACAGCATCAACCTAATTACCGGCAACATAGGTAAACCAGGTGGCACCTCACTGTCGATTACGGGTCAGTGTAATGCCATGGGAACCCGTGAGTGGTCCTCTTGCTCGGGTCTTCCGGGTTATCGCATGCTGGAAAAACCAGAGCAGCGCAAAGAGATTGCTGACTTCTGGGGCATCGACGAAGAGTTTTTCCCGAAGAAGCGTGGCCTAGCGCAAACCGATATTTTCCCAGCAATTGAAGCCGGCGAAATTAAAGGCTTATGGCTGGTGGCGACCAACCCAATGACCTCAATGCCGAATACTGCCCGTATTCGTAAAATCTTAGAAAAGCTCGATTTCTTAGTAATTCAAGATGCCTACGCCGATGTAGAAACCACGCAATACGCGCACATGTTTTTACCCGCTGCCGTATGGGCCGAGAAAGAAGGTTGCTTCACCAATACCGAACGTCGCTACAACATTGTGCGTAAGGTACAAGAACCAAAAGGTGATTCTAAATCTGATTTCTGGATTTTCAACGAGCTATCAAAACGCTTCCCTAATGGCGAAAAAATTCACTTCCCAGACACAGTCGAAGGCGCGTTCAATGAAATGCGCGAGCTGTCGAAAGGCGCAGGTCGTACCTTAGATATCTCGGGTATGACCCATCAAAAAATTGAAGACGCTTGTGGTATTCAATGGCCGTATACCGAAGCAGATGCGAAACGAGATGAAGAAAGCACGATTGCTACTGAATCTGGAAAGCCTATCGCCAAAGGCGCACAGCGTTTATATACTGATGGCAAGTTCCAAACTCCAGACGGTAAAGCCAACCTAGTGCCATTACCGTTTGTTGATAATAACGAAGTGCCTTGTACCGAATACCCTTTCTGGATGAACTCGGGCCGCGTAGTGGAACATTTCCACACTCGTACTCGTACCGGCAAGATGGGCAACATGAACAAGTACAGCCCAACCCCGTATATGGAAATGAATCCAGATGCCGGCGCTGAACTGAATGTGAAGCACGGTTCTTACGTACGCATTGTTAGTCGTCGCGGTGATGCCGTAGTAATGGTGCAGCTGACTCAGCGAGTTGCGCGTAACTCGGTTTTTATTCCCTTCCATTTCCACGATTGTGTTAACCGAGTTTGTTTAGGGTTGTTAGATCCTCACTCGCGTCAGCCTGCCTTTAAACAAGGTTCGATCCGCATCGAAGCAGTTGATCAGAAATTGGCTGCACAATTAAACGTCGAACGTCGTACCTACTAAGCCGGCAAATAAAGGAGAGTGAAAAATGAATATTAAAGTAAATGAAGACGCTACAAAAACACCGGCAGCTCAGGCAAAAACAGTTGAATTTTACGATGCCTCGGGTAATAACAGCGGCTTCAATAGCGCCGACGTGGGTTCTGTACGCAACAAGCAGGAAGTAAACAAAGAAGCCTTAATTGCAGCGGGCAACCCAAGCCCAGGTAAGCCAGCGATAGAAATTGGTTTACGCGAAGAAAATATGACGGGCCTGCAAAAGACCCTGCGTAAATACAACCCTTGGTTTATTGCACGTAACTATCTCGATACCGTGGGTACCGATAATAGCGATCTAGATCCTACGCCGCGCCCAATTTTTGAAGCGCGCAGTGGTGAACGTGACTACGCCAAATTAAACGATCCTGTTGTGCATGAAGCTAACCGCTACGGCACCATGATTGATCTATTAAATATTTCAGATGTGCCCGTCGCCGAAGGCCGCTCGTTAGAAATTAACGGTAACCCTGCGGTAGGTGAAAACCCAAACCGTAACAAACAGCACGGCTTTCACTTTACCGCCGATAACTGCATTGGTTGTCACGCCTGTGAAGCCGCCTGTAGTGAGAAAAACGATTTACCGGCGCACTTATCGTTCCGCTCGGTAGGTTATGTAGAAGGGGGTTCGTACCCCGATTATAAACGCATGAATATTTCCATGGCGTGTAACCACTGTGATAACCCAGTGTGTATGAAAGGTTGCCCGACTAAGGCCTATACCAAGCACGCAGAATACGGCGCCGTTTTACAAGATCCAGAAACCTGTTTTGGTTGTGGTTACTGCACGTGGGTTTGCCCATACAACGCACCGCAGTTAGATCCGATTGAAGGTAAAGTTTCTAAATGTAATATGTGTGTCGACCGTTTAGAAGTTGGCCTTAAGCCAGCGTGTGTATCGGCATGTTTGGGTAACGCACTCAACTTTGGTGTGGTAGAAAATACCCCAGAGAATCGTGAGCAAGTTAAAACCTCTATTCCGGGTTTCCCTGATCCAACAATCACCAACCCGAATATTCGTTTCCAGCAAACGAAACCGATGCCAAACGAAATGGCACGTACCGATACCATGCCGATTAAATATCACAAGCAGGAAGATGGTTCTTTCCGCAGTGTGGTAGACGAAAAAGAAGGTAAGGCAAAATCTTGGAACCTTGCACGTTTAAGCAGCCGTGAAAATCCATTAGTGATCTTCACCTTGTTTACGCAAGCGGCCATGGGCGCGTTTATCTTATTATTCTTAGGTAACGTATTCGGCATCGAAAGTTTAGTCGCGGTTAAAAACAGCGTGGCGTACATTCCGTTATTAATCTTGCTGGTGGGCTTACAAGCCGTTGGTTTGATTCTATCGACCATGCACTTGGGTAAACCGATGCGCTTCTATCGTGGTTTTAACAACTTACGTTATTCACCTGTAAGTCGTGAAGCGTTAGGCGTGGCGTTATTCTTTACGGGTATTGCAGCATTTACCGGTCTTGAAGTGTTAGCGTTCGGTATGGGCTATTTAGAAATTTCAGCTCCTGCAATTACAGATGTAGTTCCAGCGATTCAAACTGGCGCAGCGTACTTCGCAATTGTTACCGGCCTTATTGGCTTGTACTGGATGGTTCGCAGCTACCGCATTCCTGCTCGTCCTTTCTGGGATCATACGCAAGTATTCACTAGCTTCTTCGGTACCTTGTTCAGCATGGGTTCTGTGGTATTAGGTTTAGTGGCTATTCCTACATTAGCGCTCTCTAGTTCCGAGATGGGCAATACAGAAGCCGTCGCTCAGCTATTACAAATCACTGCAGGTCTTGCTGCTCTTGGTTTAATCGCTGAAGGTCTAGGTTTGTTAAGCCACGCTAAGTACCTGAATACAGAAAGTGGTGAAGGTGCAGCAGCGCATTACGTGCAGCAAACAACCTTTGGTAAGACTTACGTTTTACGTAATGTATTAATGGCGACAACAGGTTTGTTGATGGCGATTGTTGCTATCGCTTTAAGCGCAACGACTCTTGGATTAATCGTCGCGGCAATCGCAGCACCAGCAGCGATGGTTAGCTTGTTAATTGGTCGTGCCTTGTTCTACATCCTAGTAATTCCAACGACGATGCCAGGTGCATTCTTCTGGAAGAACAAAGGCTTTGAAGAACACGCTCGTGATGTTGGTTTGGCTGATATGCCTCAAGTAGGTGTTGTGCCAGCTTGTCATCATCACTAGGCGCGGTGAGTTATTAGCAGTGATCAAGCTGTTATAGCTAAACAGTTAGATAAAAGAAAGGTGGGCATTGCCCACCTTTTTTATAGATAATTAGAAATAATAGTCACACAGTTAGTCATATAAGTAGCTACAAGCGACAGCGTAGTAATAGACGTATTTTGGAATAGAAAGATTATGAAAATTGAAGATGTATTAAATAAAACCTGTTTGATCGGCCTTAGCTATATCAATACCAATGGCGATCTTTTGAAGCAAGCCCAGTATGCAGGCACCGTCATCACTGTGGATAAGGAAGAAGGCATTACCATTAAGCTCGATGCTATTGAAAGCGCTGAGAAAGGCAAGAAAGCCGATTCTGGAAACGAAGGTACGCCGAACTTCCATATTCCTGCTTCATTAGACGCTTGGTTTATTGCGCCTAAAGGGCATTACAAAAATGCCGAGCATCATATCGATATTGAAAACCCTGATTACTTCGTGACTTGGGATGTTGTGAAGAAGAAGGATGATACAGAAGAAGGGCAGCAAGAGTGGTGGGAATGGCATCCGCAGAGTCAGGCGCCTAGGGTTAATTAACCCAATACTTTCAGGAAAACTTTAGATTAATCTTGTGTTAAAGTTACTGGTTTTTATGCTTTGACCGTTAGAATCGACTCTGCGGTGCACAAAATACCTATGCAGGAATCGTATGAAGTTTAGGATGACTCTTTTATCGCATATCAAACAATTGAAAGGGAGTTTAATATTTCTGATTATTTTAACTATTGGGGAAATCTATATATTTAGCCTTGGTGGTGGAGGAAGAGAGATATTAATAGGGGGGATTATTTTTATAGTCTTAAGCCTTGATGTGATATTTTTGCATACACGTTATTGGTATTTAAATAGAAAGTTGATATTAGAGATTCTTGATAGGGATACGTTAAAGATAACATGCGGGGACAAGGAGGAGATTATTAGTTCTAATGATATTTCTGTATTAGAGCAAAATTTATCTCGTCCTTATTATTTTAATAGAGTGAGTGTGGCTGCTGGTGAAACATATAACTATGCTAATCTCAGATTGAAATCTGGAGGTGAGTATTGCATTACTAGCTTACTTTCACCTGATCTGACAATGCCGGAAAATTTTATTGATAAGTCTAAAAAAATAAAACGCTGGTTATCTTGGCCATAATAGAAAAAATAAGAATTTTGATGTAGTAGTTTCATAGCTAAAAGAGTGGAAAGTTTCTAAGTGAATAATACGCAGTATGAAATAACATTGCTCAGTCATATTAAGCAAATTAGGCCTATTCTCTATGGCATTATTCTAGGGGGAGGTATTATTGCAATAGCGACTCATGATCTTGATGTTCCTATACACGTAAGAATATTATTGCCAATAATTCTTGGGATTGTTTTAGGCATCGATGCGTTAGTTTTACATGTCAGATATTGGATGCTTAATCGAAATACTGTATTGAAAATATCTGATGAGTGTATAGAGATAAATATAAACGGAAATACTACAGAAATATCACCTGATGACATTAAAACTTTTGAATTACACTTAACTAGGCCATTTTTTGATAATGGTCCAGTCTGGGGACCAGGTGAAGACTATCTTTATGCTTTTATTCGCCTGAAAACAGGAGAGGAATTTGTTATTACAAGTTTGTTATTAGCAAAGCTAAAATTTCCTGAGGCTTTTTTAGATCAAAGTACAAAGATACATCGCTTGAGAGCTTGGCCAAAATAATTGTTCTGAATACCAATGATCATACTATTACGACATTAAGCGCACTCGGCTGCATTTTTAGTAGTTGTTTGAGCTATCGAACTATTTAGTACCTTTACTCACTCATTCCTCACACACTTTCCAGAACTTTCTTGCAGCCTCAAGGTTGTTGGCTTCTTTGGTACTACGCACTGGCTGCAATGTGAAAGTTCTTTCCCGCTAACTGCTCAGTATTTTCATTACTCGCACAATACACAGTCATTGAATTGAATATTCACCCATCTGTCACAAATAAATAACACTCCAGACTTCTAAGCTCAGTATTCTCTAATGCAGCGCATTATATAATACTAATTCTATGGAGTTTGAAATGAGCACCTCATTATGATTGGAAGGTAAGCGTGGCATCGTATTGGGTATTGCAAACCGCCACTCAATTGCCTATGGAATTGCAGAGGTATTAAGTGAGCAGGGTGCTGAATTTTGCATTACTTATCTGAATGAAAAATCAAAACCGTTCGTTGCTCCTTTAGCTAGAAGCTGTTTTCGCTGAAGCCAAAAATCATTGGAGTACGTTAGATATCTCGTGCTATTCGTTTATTCGCTCAATCCGTTATATGGCATCTGAGTTTGGGGCAAGCCAGACGGGTAGCCAGATGTTTGTTGGTGCTGGGCATCATATTATGGCGTAGTAATGAACTACTCATTCAAATTTTCGATGCTTATCATGGCGGTAGCCCGTTAGGCTAAAGTCCCTGTTTTCGCTTGAGTTAATGATTTCTCAATCGATTCTTTCAGACCCTCCATTAGTTGTATTTCAGTAGAACTATTAATGTAATCACTAATGCTTGCAGCGGTTTTTTCAATAATCTTGCTGCATTTTTTAATGCCAAAACTCTCACCAAACTTTCTTAAGGTTTTGTAATCTGGGAAGGCCTTACTGTCATCCATTTTTAGCGCAAGTTTGTTATCTATCGTTGGATAAATAAGCGTATGGGTAATATCGTAAGGTGGCGTCATTACAATATTTTCTCTATTTATGTCATACATAATAGAAAAATTCTTGAGGTGGGCATCACCATTGCCAATTAAGCAATTAAATACAATGTAGCGATAAGCTCTTTCAACTTCCGCTTGCGAGCCTGTAAATATTCTGACGGCTTTTAATAAGGTTTCATATTTAGAGGTGTACTTTTCGTTATTTGATTTCCCCATTAATACGGTAAAATCTTCAACGGCCATTTGTTGGCCATCTACAATATCAAAGCGTTCGATAACAAAACATTCATGGTCGTCTGATAGCCAAAAGTTAGGCGGAGATAGGCCTGCAGCTTTGGCTGCGCTCATACACACATATTCATTGACGGTGAGTAGGTCATATTCTTCATCAAACGTTTTAACGATAACATCATTTTGATGAATTGCCGTACGACCAGAGATTGGCACCATTACTTTAGGTTGCACACCTGCGAGCAAACCACTGAGGTAATAACGATCTAGCAACTGCGGGAATAGTGACTCTTCTTTATTCCAACTAAGAATGTCGGTAAGAGAGAATTGATCTTCATCGATATGTGCAAGTTCTGACGCATACGACAAATGCCCAATACCTTTGTCTCCTTGCAAGGCTAAAAGATAGAGATCATTAACATGGGCATGACGCTGAAGTTTTTCATAAATATATTGGCGTAAATAACCTTCAGGCAGGTTTTGAGTAAACGCTGGATGTAGTGAGCCGTAATGGTAGGGCTCGTCTCTTACATTCATTGTTAAAGACACAGGCTGATTACCCGTGTATTGGAAAGTGAACTGGGAGGGTTGAGACAATGACCCTGTTGCCTCAGAAAAAGAACTCACTTCAATATGACGAATACGCTCTGGTAGCTTATTCATCATCAAATACCGACTTCAAATCATCAAGTTGAACAAATTGGCTAGGCTGTGCCTGGCTAGTAAGCTGTAAGCCTGAAAATTGTAGGTATTTGTTGAGAGTTGATATTGCTCCAACAAAACTCCCACTTTCAATTTTAGAAACATCTTGGCGAAGAATCGATGCCTTGGTAGCTGCTTGTTGCTGGGTTAGACCGCGTCGCTTACGGATTTCTTTAAGCTTTAGCCCTATATCAACGAGTGCTGAATCTTTCATTATGGATACCAAATGTCGTACTATTACGACATTTTGGTATTGAAAGCTGATTTTGTCAAACTATTACGACATTAAGCACACTCAGCAACACTTTCTTTCGAAATTCGAGCCTTCGAACTGTTAAGCCCCACCACTCAATTGCATACGGAATTGCAGAGGTATTAAGTGGGCAGGGTGCTGAACTCTGCATTACTTATCTTAATGAAAAATCAAAACCGTTCGTTTGGGACCGATAAAAGCCGCTTTAGAAAGCTCAGTCCGTTATATGGCATCAGAGTTGGGGGGTTAACCGCATTTTTGATTAGTGATTGGGCTGCAAGCCAGACGGGTAGCCAGATGTTTGTTGATGCTGGGCATCATATTATGGCTTAGGGGGTTTGTGAGTATCAACTTCACTACCCATTTCAACATGCAAATTACCTGAATAAACTTCATTCATAGATTGGCTACCATAGAATATAATTAGTCAAATATGACACTTTATGTCCATTGGGTTTATTAATGTGTCAGATTTGACAAATTAATGTCTATATTGGTGTTTCAATATTATGGCATTATCATTAATCGTCATATATGATTAGTTATCGCCTTTAATACGGATAAGTCGTCAGATATGAAAATTAACGCTCTGCCATTATGACAACACATACTATTGAAAAAGCCCTACTCACCTTGGGTAGCAGGATAGAATCTATAAGAATTTCCAAGGGAATTCAGCAAGACGAGTTGGTTCAAGAGGCGGGGATTTCTAAATCTACCTACCTTCGAATTGTTGCCGGTAAAGAAGGTGTTGGTGCTGGGGCTTTGTTTTCAATTTTTGAAGCCTTGGATCTCTTAGATAGCATTGTTGCGGCCGTTCCTGAGCAAAAACTAAGCCCCATGCAAATTGTCAGCGCTAAGGGTAAGTCTCGTAAGAGGGTTAGAACTTCTGCTCTTACCAATAATGCCAACAATACCAATAAGGATGAACTTGAATGGTAGAACCCACCAATTTCGGAACGGTGCATTTAGACGGTCATCTTGTTGGGGCGGTATTGTATGACCCTGAGACAAAAGTAACGTCTTTTGAGTATGCGCCTGAATGGCTAAAAAATGGTTTTTCTATTTCGCCTTTAAAGCTGCCATTAACCGATCAGATATTCTCTTTCCCGCACTTACCTTGGGAAACGTTCAAGGGCCTACCCAGCGCATTAGCCGATACTCTGCCTGATGATTTTGGTAATTCGATTATTGATGCTTGGCTTGCGCGTAATGGGCGACAATCTCATGAGTTCTCTTCATTGGAAAGACTTATGTATACAGGCTCAAGAGGTATGGGGGCGTTGGAGTATAAGCCTGCCTTAATTAAGGAATCTGGCTCTGACAATATTGAGCTTGATGAGTTGGTTAATTTAGCTCAAAGCGTTTTGGATATTAGAAATAATATGAAGGCTGATGTTTCTGATGAAGGCTTAGCTGAAATTCTATTGGTAGGTACTTCAGCAGGCGGAGCCAGAGCAAAGGCAGTGATTGGTATTAATGAGAGCCGAGATACCATTCTTTCTGGGCAAAGAAAGCTTCCTAAAGGATTTGATCATTATCTTATTAAGTTCGATGGCGTAAAAGAACGATCAAGTCGTTCAGAAGTTTTTGGCGATCCGCAGGGATATGGGCGACTTGAATATGCCTATTATTTAACGGCTGTTGATGCCGGGATTGATATGATGCCTTGCGAGCTGTTAGAAGAAAATGGACGAGCCCACTTCATGACAAAACGCTTTGATCGTATTGACGGTCATAAAATCCATTACCAAAGTTTATGCGCGATGGACCATGCTGATTTTAAAAATGCAGGTAGCTACAGTTATGAACAAATGCTATCTGTTATGAGAACTTTAAAACTCCCTCTCTCTGACGCATTACAGTTAATTCGCCGAATGATTTTTAATGTACTCGCAAGAAACCACGATGATCACACTAAGAACTTCGGGTTTATTTATAACGAGGGTAAATGGGCACTGTCTCCAGCTTTTGATATCGCTTATAGCTACAAGCCAGGATCGCCGTGGGTAGAGCGCCATCAACTTACTATTAATGGTAAGAGAGATGAATTTGCTTACAGTGATTTTGAGGCGGCGGTTTCTCATTCGACGGTACTCGTTAAAGAATTACCTGAGATATTTGATCAAGTTAAGCATGCCGTATCGAATATTAATGAGCGCATGATTGAAGCGGGGGTTTCAGAAAAACAGAGAGTTCATGTTATGAATACTCTTAGATTGAACATCGCTCGCTGAGTTGAAGAAGTAATAGAAAGTGAATAATGAAACCAAGATAAATACTATACAGTATGAAATAACATTACTTCGATCTGCCCCTTTAAGCCTCGGGTGAAGCTAAATCAATAGGAATTCTGAATATGGATTTTAAGAAAGACTACGGACAAGCATTACTCATTTTTGTGTTTGGCTTATTGTCATTGGTCGTCGTTGATTATTTGATACGGCAGTTTGCAGGTTCGCCAAATAATCTTGGTATGCCTGAAATGGTATGGTTTGCTCTTCAAGTTATTATCTCGTTAGTTTCACTTTTGTTTTTATCAAAAATATTCAAACGCTTCCCATCAGTGAGAAGATACTCAGCAGCCTGCTGTTATTATTCATCGGGGCGGTTATGTATCTCAGCGTTATTTATGGCTATGTGTTTTCTACGCAGATAGATGGCTTTTAAACGATCCGTCGTTCTACCCATACGCTACGCTAGAGCAGCCTAACCGCTAAGCCCCTTCCTCACTTATTCGACACGTGCTATCGACATGCTGTGTATGGCCGATATGTCAGATGAACAGAGCTTCTTTTTATTAATTCATATTGCTTGTCTACAGGCGTTTATTGATGTGAATAAAAGGACGGCTCGATTAAGTGCAAATATTCCTTTGGTTAGAAACAATCTATCGCCTTTGCCTTTTATCGATCTTGATAAGGATGATTATGCTTCTGCGATGATTGCTTGCTATGAATTGAATAATGAAAGACCCATGGTCGAACTGTTTATTCAGTAGGTATCGACAATGTTTAGTGCAATTAGCCGCTAGATTAACCCAGTCTGAACGGATATTTGAATACCTGATCGATATTTAGCTAATCAGTTCAGCTTGTGTTCAGCTTGCCCCATTAAAATAGACGTATAAATTTGGAGATACGTCATGAAATTTTTAACATCAGTTACCCGCCCTTTTAAACTTGCCTGCGCCGTTAGCATGGCAACATTAGCGTTTCAATTACCTATGGTGATGGCAGAAAATCCAGCCGCTGTGGCGTGGGGTCAAGAAGGCGAGGAGTGGCTCACATTTACAACTCAGCATTTTGAAATCAACTTTCTTAGTGAGCACAAAGTGCATGCAGAGCGCGCTGCAACGATTGCAGAAAATGCCTGGGAAATGCTCACAGAAGATCTGAACTGGACGCCAAAAGATCGTATTCAGATCGTACTCACCGATGACTTTGACTTTTCCAATGGTTGGGCCACACCAATACCCTTTAATCAGATGCGGTTATACCTATCACCGCCGGATGGTAATAGCAGCCTAGAGTATTACGATGATTGGTTTAATTTATTAATCACTCACGAACTGACTCACATAGTGCATATGGATATGGTCGGAGGCATTCCCGGTGCGATTCGTAAAGTATTCGGCCGTAACCCGTTAACGTTTCCCCATGCCTATACCCCTGGATTTTTCATAGAAGGGTTAGCGGTTTATAAAGAAACCGATTATGACTTAGGCATAGGGCGTGGACAAAGTTCAGCGTATGCCATGATGATGCGCGAGGAAGTAATAAATGGAATTGATGACTTGTCTCAAGTGGCTGCTCCTTTGCGGGCTTGGCCCTTGGGTAAACAGTATTTGTATGGTTATTTTTATTACCAGTTTTTGGCCGATACCTACAGTGAAGAAAAAATTACCAAATATCTAAATTTATACTCTCGTAATGTTATTCCCTTCTTCTTACAGAACTGGGATGCGGATACCGTATTTGGGAAAAGTCATGAAGTTTTGTGGGGCGATTTCCAAACCTGGTTGGATGCTCGTTTTGAACCACAAATTGCAAAGATAAATGAATACCCCTTGGTAGAGGGTAAGCAGATTAGTCACGAAGGTTTATTTCTAGATGCGGCTGCGGTGAGTAAACAACATTATTTTTATGGTCGTAATAATGGCGAAGACCGCTTCGCCATTATCAAGCGAGATATGCAAGGCGGTGAAAGCATCGTTGCTGAAGTTAAAAGTTTAATGGATATGGATGTCAATCAAAACGGTGATGTTCTTTATACCCGAGGAATATCGAGAGATGACCGTCGCTTGTTTGCCGATATATTCCGCATCAATGCTGCAGGTGACTCTGAGCGCTTAACCGAAGGCGAGCGCTATCGTAATGTTCGTTGGATAAATATTACTTCTTCAGACGAGAATGAAAAGCAGCAAGCTATCATTGCAAAGCGCATTGATGCCGGTATTAGTCAGCTAGATCAGCTGACGACAGATGGCACGTTAATCGAAACACTTTGGACTGGAAAGCTTGATGATGTATTGGGTGAATACAACGTATCTCCTGATGGGCACTTTATTATTGCCAACATGAAACGTGAGCAGCAAGGTTGGAATTTAGAAATATTTGACCTTGAGAAAAGAACCTGGAAGAAAATTACCAATACCAAATCCATTGAAAGTCAGGCGCGTTATAGCGCTGATGGGAAATATATAATCTTCTCGGCGGATTATGACGAAACCTTCAATTTATATCAGCTTGAACTCGCCACAGGCCAAGCTGAACGGTTAACTCGGGTAATGGGGGGTGCGTTCAAACCGTTAGTGATTGGAAGCCAGCTTTATTATCAGTCGTATGATGCGACGGGCTACAACCATGCGTTGATTTCACGAGAAGCATTGCGCGGTAAAGAAGGTTTAGAGTCTTTTAATATTCAGCAGGCATTTGGTCAGTATAATTATCCTGACTTGTATGAAGAGTTGGTAGGGCATTCTGAAACAGAAGAATACAGCCCGTGGTCAACACTGATGCCAACCTCTTGGAGCCCAGTGATAGCAAGCTCAGACGAGTTCGACGTATACGGTGCAGTAATTTCAGGTGCTGATGCGCTTGGCAGACACGATTATTCTTTAGGCCTCTTTCAAGATACTAAAAATGATTTAAGCTCCGGCTCCATTATCTATTCGTATGATAATAAATGGCAACTAAGCGCAAGTCGTTCGCATAAGTATGGAACATTATTATTTCAAGATAAGTTGAATATTCGTCAAGAAGATAATGTTGAGATTGCACGAATCAATTTGTTCAATGCGTTTGAAAATACGCTAAGATTTTCTCTGGGTGCCAACTCAAGTATTGAACGTGATCTAGAATCCTCAACGTCACGTCGTATCTTTGAAGATAAAAAGAACGCTGTGGTCGGTGGACGCCTTGATTTTGATAACACCGAGTTCTATAGCCAATCCAATAGCCCAAGCTGGGGAAGCAAGGCGACTGTCTTATGGGAGTCGAATGATTACCTAGACAGCGACTATAAAGGCGATGTGATTAATGCCAGTTTCAGTCACTTCTTTGATTTACCAGGTAAGCAAGTGATTGCGATTAATACGCAAGGTGCTTACGGCTTTGAATCCCCAGAACCGTTTGAACTAGGAGGTAATAATATCAACTTCGATGAATCATTATTTGGTCGAGACACTTGGTCGTTGCGCGGATATGACGAAAGAGTGCAGCAGGGAAATCGTATTCAGACCAGTAGTCTTGAATATCGTTTTCCTATTACCAGTATTGAACGCAATTGGGATCTTCTACCGATTGGTCTTGGTAACGTGAGTGGTACCGTTTTCAGTGATCACGGCGCCGCTTGGAGTGATAGCGATGATGCAGATTATTTAACCAGTGCAGGTATTGAATTGAATGTAGAAGTGATCGTTGCTTACGGCATGATCTTCCCCGTTAAGCTTGGTTATGCAAAAGCATTTGATCGCGACGAAGGTGGTAATCGCACGTATATGAGTGCAGGATTTGCTTTTTAAGGATGCCGTTAGTAAATAAAGAAAGTCTGTTGAGTGATACAAAAAACTCAGCAGTATCCTTCTTTTTCATCATTATTGCCATTCAGCCTAGAAAAATCTTCGATTAAATAACAAATGTGTTCGCCTATTGGCGTGCAAGCATTCCTTTGGTTAGAAGCAATCTATCACCTCTGTCTTTTATTGATCTTGATAAAGGTGATTATGCGATGATTGCTTGTTATGAATTGAATAATGAAAGGCCATTGGTCGAACTATTTATCCGCTCGTATATTCGTAGTTTGAGCTGTCTAACTGTTAAGTCCCTTCATCCATTTCTCACTCACCTCCCATAACTTTCTCGCAGTCTCAGGGCTGTTGGCTTCTTTAGTACTGCGAACAGGTTTGCAATGGGAGAAGTACCTTCCTGCTAACTCTGCGGTGTTTTCATGGCTCGCACAATATACGGTCGTTGCTGCGCCTTGATTTGGATTTTTAGTTAACGGGCTTACGAGTTTAAAGAGTAGGGATAAGAAACCTGAGTCGCGCCCAAAGCTGGTCGTAATCAGCGCGCCTGGATGCAGCGAGCAAGCGGTAAGTCCCAGATCTTGATAGCGACGTTGTAGTTCGTTAGCAAACAATGCGTTGCATAATTTGGCTTGGCCATAAGCCATGAATGGAAAGAAGGTATCCGTTTTCTTTAGCGGGAATTTATTAAAATTCAGTTTTGCTGGCATTCTATGTGATTCGCTAGAAACCATGATTACTCGCGGGGTTTTTGTGTTTAACAGTTGAGGTAATAAAAGCTGGGTCAGTAGAAAGTGGCCAAAGTGGCATACGCCCACGGTCATTTCTAAGCCTTCTTTTGTTTCTTGGTAGTTTGTTGGCACCAAGCCCGCATTGCAAATCAGTGTGTCGATGGTTTCGTCTTTTACTTCAGCACAGAAATGTTTAATGCTATCCGCTGAAGCAAGGTCGAGTGGAAAAAAAGCCAGTTCGCTTTTAGGGTGTAAAGCTTTGCAGCGACGCAAAGCCTCTTCTCCTTTTTCTATATTGCGGCAGGCGAAAATAACTTTAGCCCCTGCGCCCGCTAATGCTTGTGCGGCTTCAAAGCCAATACCACAGTTTGATCCTGTAATAACAACGGTTCTTCCTGTTAGATTTTTGCCTTGTAAAACATCTTGGGTACTGCTGCGTGCGCCGAGATTTTTCATTTTCTAATGCCTTGTATGAATCTTATTTCTTTTTATCTATTTTTTATGTGTTTTTTGTCTTTATTTTTTAAACATGTTCTATCAATGATTATGCTAAAGACTTCTTGGTCGTTTTTTTTGTTTTTGTCTTCGCGACCACTTCATGGATGTGTTTCCATGCTTTCGTTTCTTCAAGTTCGTACGCGAGTTCGAGCAATGTCTTATCTTCACCATAACCTGCTGAAAACTGCATGCCAATGGGGAGGCCATTATCGCTAGTGCCCATGGGTAATGAAATTGCCGGTTCGCCGGTAATATTTTGCAACGCTGCGAAAGGGGCAAATTCCATCATGTTTCTAACCATTGCGCTCGCGGGTAAGGCTTGGTTGAGCATGTAGTTATTTTTAGGTGCCGACGATGACAGTGTTGGACATAACAGTACGTCGTAATGTTTGTGTAATTCACGGGTTATGTTGATGGTGTTTTTTAAGCGTCTTAACGCAAAAGGAAATTTTCCTAGGTTGCCAATAAAGCTGCCACTAAGGTGGGCGCATAATTTTTCTACTTTAGAGCTATCGAAGCCTGGGCCGATGACGAATTTTCCAAAGCGATGCATTGAGAAAAATAAGAAGGAGTAGTAGATAAGGAAATCATCGGCGATCTGATCTTCAAACGGAAAGGCAACTTCTTCAACGCTGTGGCCTAAGCTTTCGCATAATAACCCTGTTTCATTTAGAGTTCGCTGCACATCAGGTTGGATGGCGATGCCTTTTAACGCGCCGGTAATAAAGCCAATGCGTAAGCGCTTTTTGCCCGGTGATTGTACGTGGCCTAGCTCGACCAATTTTGGATTGCGAAAGTGTTTTTCAGCCTCTGCCATAAAGAGCGCGGTATCTCTTACGCTGCGCGTTATGACACCTTCGTGGCCCACATTAATTGGCAGGGCATCTGTGCCGTGCATGTTAACCAAGCGATTGCGTGTCGGCTTTAAACCGACTAAACCACACGCGGCTGCTGGAATACGTATTGAGCCACCACCATCGTTACCGTGAGCGATGGGAACAATACCTGCGGCCACTAATGCAGCAGCGCCACCGGATGAACCACCGCTTGAGTGATTGATATTCCACGGGTTGCAGGTTGCGCCTTGAGCGAGGGATTCTGTTGTTGGCGGAATACCGAATTCAGGCAGTGTGCTTTTGCCTAATATAGTTAAACCTGTTGATAGCATTTGATCGGTGAATTCGCCATTGCCTTTCGCGGGTCTGTTGGCGACTGCGCGGCTGCCAAATAAAGTAGGCAGTCCTTTTACGTCTGTATTATCTTTTACAAAAGTAGGGACGCCTGCAAATACGCCTCTTCCTGAGTGAGATTGAGTATCTTGGCGTGCCTTGTTGATGGACAAATCAAAAGAATCGGTGACGATGGCGTTCAGTTTTGGGTTCGCGAGTTCAGCACGAGCAATGGCGGCTTCGAGTACTTCAGTTGCGCTTACTTCTTTGTCTACAATTCTTTTAGCGAGTGCAGTGGCGTCACAATCGCCCATTGCATCGTCTGTCATGCTGTTAACTGTAAATTCGTTCATGGCGAGTTTCCTTCTCTTTTATAGAGAGCTGTATTGAAGGCTGTATTTATTTTTATAGTTTGATGGGTATAACTTATTGCCACTGGAAAGGATAAGCAAGGCATTGGAGGGGTGAATCGACGCCAGAAATTTTGCTATAGCTTGAGGCCATTTGGGCCTGTCTTCATTTGATGATAAAAATTTTTATTGAATATTGTAATGTTATATTATAACGTTGCGCTTCTTTGATGAGGATCAAGCATGAATAAACAAGATGAGCGCCTACCGGTAACGGTTTTATCTGGATTTCTTGGGGCCGGAAAAACGACGTTGCTGAACCATATTCTTCATAATCGCGAAAATCGTCGCATCGCGGTGATTGTTAACGATATGAGTGAAATTAATATTGATGCAACTCAGATTAAAAATTCAGTCACGCTCAGTCGCACCGAAGAAAAACTTGTGGAGATGAGCAATGGTTGTATTTGCTGCACCCTACGCGAAGATCTTCTAGAAGAAGTGACGAAGATGGCGAAAGAAGGACGGTTCGATTATTTGGTAATTGAGTCGACGGGAATTTCGGAGCCTTTACCTGTTGCCGAAACTTTCACCTTTGAAGATGATCAGGGCGTGAGCCTTACTAATATTGTGCGCCTTGATACGATGGTGACGATGGTAGATGCCTTTAATTTTCTGAATGATTTTCATGAAGCCAAGCAATTGCTAGAAACTGACGAATCATTAGGTGAAGACGATCAACGTAACGTAGCCGATTTGTTGGTCGACCAAATTGAGTTTTGCGATAAATTAATTATTAGTAAATCTGATTTAATTAGCCGTGAACAACTCGTCGAGCTGCAAGGGATTTTAACCAGCTTAAATCCTGTAGCAGAACAGATTATTGCTGATCATGGGCAGGTGCCTTTAGACAAATTATTGAATACACAGTCTTTTAGTTTTGATCGCGCTAAGCAAGACCCAGGTTGGTTGAAAGAAATGCGGGGTGAGCATATTCCTGAAACTGAAGAGTACGGTATCAGCAGTTTTAGTTATCAAGCGCGGCGTCCTTTTCATCCGCAAAAGTTTTTTGATTTTCTTAATCAAGATTGGCCTCAAGGTAAGTTAATACGTTCTAAAGGGTATTTTTGGTTGGCTAGTCGTCCGCAGTTTGCCGGTAATTGGCATCAAGCTGGGGGGATTGCGCACCATGGTCCAGCCGGTATGTTTTGGAAGGCAGTGCCAGAAGATCAGTGGCCACAAGATGAGGAGTCTTTGTCTTACATAGAGTCGTTATGGCAAGAACCCTTTGGAGACATGCGCCAAGAACTGGTCTTCATTGGTCAGCATATTGATGTCGCAGCAATGCGTAAGTCGTTGAATGAATGCTTATTGAGCGAAGAGGAAGTCTTAGAAGGGCAATCATCATGGCTACGGTTGGATGATCCTTTTCCGGCTTGGCAATAAGCTTTATTTAATCTCTTTTATTTAAGTAGTTAATGTTATGTTATATCGTTTTATTTGTGTTGGGTTATTAGTTCCATTCGCTCATGCAGTCGAGCTTGATACGGTGGTGGTTAAGTCAACGCATCAGTCATCAATGCGCAATATCGTGCAGCCTGTTTTGGTTGTCGACGAAGAGGCGCTGAAAAAAAGCCAAGCCAAATCTTTAGGTGAATTATTAGAACAGCAGCCTGGTATTAGTAACGCCTCTTTTGGCCCTGGAGTCGGTCGGCCGGTATTAAGGGGGCTGTCTGGCAGTCGGGTAAAAACGCTGGTTAATGGTCAAGACAGCTCGGATTTATCGGCGATGAGTTCTGATCATGCGCCGATGGTCGAAATTACTAACTCTCAACAGGTGGAAGTAATTTTAGGGCCGGCGACGGTGTTGTATGGCAGTGGTGCTATTGGCGGCATAGTGAATGTTTTGGATCGAAGTATTCATCAATCTCCGATTGAAGAAGTGCAAGGCAGTATGAAAGCAGGCATGAGTAGTAATGATACCGCGCAGGTATTAGCGGCTGAACTGAATGCGGGTAATGGTCGCTGGGCCATGCACATAAATGGCTTTGATAAGTCTTCGAATGATTACCACAGCGGTAAAGGCCGAGTAGAAAATAGTGATACCAAAAGCCAAGGAGGTGGCATTGGTATCAGTCGCACATCGGATGAACATGGTTTTATCGGCATGAGTCTTCATGTGCTTGAGCAAGATTATGGTGTACCCAATCCTAACGATTCAGAAACGCGCGTACGTCCTAAACAAGTTCGTTCGCAGTTGTCTGCGGCTTGGCTAAATCCGCTGGCGGGTATTGATCGTTGGGAAACGCATTTATCGTATATCGATTACGAGCACGATGAGCTGACAATACCAGTAACGGAAGGATTATTTGATAAAACGTCTTTCGAGGCGAATTCCAAATTACAGCATGCAAGTTTCGCTGGCTGGCAAGGAACGCTAGGGATTCATTTCTCTCAACAAGAAATAAAACTGTGCCATGACCACAGTGGTTGTTCTCAAATACCTGATTATAGCGATCAGAGTTGGAATGGTGAGCAAGGTAATTTATTTACTCTGCAAGACGGCCTACAGTTTGCCCACGATACGCCAATGCCTATTACTAAAAGTACTAATGTTGGTTATTTTTTAGTTGAAAATAAACCTTGGGAAATTGAAGGTTTAGCGGATGGATTATTTGAGTTAGGTGCTCGTATAGATACGAAAACCATTACTGCTGACCCCGTTTCAATACAGCCTTCGTCTCGACGCTCACAAGCTTATTATGCTGACAAACATTTTTTACCGACAACATTCTCAGCGGCCAGTATTTGGAATGTTAATAATAATCAGCGTTTGTCGTTGAGCCTATCTCGTGCGCAACGAGCACCGGATGCGGAAGAGATGTATTGGAATGGTGATCATCATGCGACTTTTTCTTATCAGCTAGACAATATCGATCTGCACGAAGAAACCGCCTATACCGCGGATGTGGTATGGAACCTGACAGGTGAGCATTATTTTATTCGCAGCGCGGTTTATTACTACCACTTTAACGACTTTATTTATAACGACTTGAAAGATACTGCGGATCCTTATCATGGGAATGCGGTGTATCGATACGAGCAAAAAGATGCGTATTTTTCTGGCTTTGAATTTAGCTGGGAGCAACAGACAAATAATACGTTCTCAACCGTGTTTAATTTAGATTCCGTGCGAGCAGAGTTATTAGAAGGCGATGATAAGTACATTCCTCGCTTACCTCCTACGACGGCGTCGCTAAATATTCATTGGCAAAAAAATAGTTGGCAACTGTCTGTCGAAAATCATTGGGTTGCTGAACAGCAACGTATCTCTCGCAATGAAACCTCAACCCCCAGTTTTCAGAAGATGGATTTGAAAGCTGATTACAGCGCTCGAATTTTCGATAGAGAAGTCACTACGAGCTTAGCTATTAATAATGTCTTTAATAGCTCAGGTAGGAATCACGTGTCTTATCTAAAAGAATTTGCCCCAAACCCAGGTCGCAATATCCAGTTGCAAACGCAATTATATTTTTAATAGAAAACTAAAAGGAAAAGTAAATGATCACAATGACTGCAAAAGCAGCTAAAAGAGCCATTCCATTATTGGCGACCATTATGCTGTTAAGTGCCTGTAAAGATGGCAGCAATAATAATACAACTGATGCGCATCAGGCAGGTGAGTTTGATATAAGCAGTCCTGGGCGCTTAGTCGTAACGGCCGCTGAAGGTTCTGAGCTGGCTATTCTCAACTCGACTGATGGCAGTTTGATTGAACGCTTTAATTTAGATAATCCTGCGAGTGGATTATATAGCTCACCGCAATCACGTTTTGCGTTAGTGGTGCAGCGAGATCAAAATCAAGTTCAAATTTTAGATGGTGGACTGTACCAAGAAGACCATGGCGATCACTTGCATCCTTATCAGAAAGATCCAGAAATGCTGACTCAATCATTAAATGGTGTGCGCCCAACGCACTATCGTGAGAACGAAACACGTTCAGCATTTTTCTTTGATGGCGATGGTGAAAATGCCTTGCTATCAAGTGTTATCGATTTTGATGATGATGAGATTTTAAATAATACTATTCGATCTTTAGAGCTGACGACTGCAATGCATGGTGTTGCAGAAACCCGTGGTGAGTTTTTATTAGCGAGCTATCGTGCGCCTGATGCGAGCAGTGTATTGCCTGACCAAGTTGAGCTGTTTAAATTCAACAGTAATAGCGGTAACTACGATGCGGTAGAACGTTTTGAAGAGCGCTGCCCATCACTACACGGTGCTTTCTCAACAGAAGATGCGAGTGTGTTTGCTTGCTCTGATGGGGTTTTAGTCATTCGTCAAAACGGAGAGCAATTCACTGCTGAAAAAATTGCTAACCCAGTAGGCATGGCGGACGGTGTTCGTATTGGTGGCTTCTCGGGTTTTGCAGATAGCAACGTATTGGCGGGTTGGGCGCGTGGGGCATTGTATGCTGTAAATCTAGATAGCAGTTCTATTGAACTGATCGACTGGACGGGCGGAACGGAAGCAGAATACAGCACGGCAAGAATGGATGACGAAGGTGAGATTTTGATGGTCTTGAATAAAGCCGGTGGCTTGCATTTATTGGATGCTACAGATAATTTCAAACACTTAATCGAAATTAAAGTATTGAACGCTTTACCTGCGGTAGAAGGCCATGCCAGCATCAGTATTGCATCAAGTAAATCGGGCGAAGATGTTTATATTGTCGACGCCATTAATAATCAACTGGTTGTGGTTAATCTTGAGCATCAAGAAATAGAAGAGTCTATTAGCGTACCTTTTACCCCGAAGCATGTGACTTGGGTTGGTATTGCTGGTGAAGGGCATGATCACGCGCACTAAGTGTTAATTAGCAAACCCACTGTTTGATGAGGCATGCCATCGGAGTATGGCATGCCCATTAATTCATCTTGTTTATCATATGCTTTTCGTGGCTTAATATTTTATCTCTAAGCCGCTATGAAGCAGTACTCAGTGACCCAAAAATACCCACGTTCAGATTCCGATTCAAGTACTTATACCACCTTAGCCGCATGGGGGATTGCCGTCAGTTGGACCTTGAAAGCCCAAGGTCTGAATGCGGATGAAATCTTTGCTAATGCAGGATTAAGTTTGAGTGATTTTGAACACAATCCTTCTGGCCGTATTCCCATTGGCGATATGACCAAACTATGGGAAACCGCTATAAAAGCCAGTGGAAATCCCGCTTTTGGTTTAAGCGTTTCTGACCATGCGCATGCGGTGCATCTTAAGGCCCTTGGCATGTTAATTGTGAGTTGTAAAAATTTGGCGCAAGCTTTGGAAAAAATCATTGCTTATCACGCGCTGGTTAGCGATTCCGTTCAGCTCAATTTGCAGCATACACCTGATAAAGTGGGTTTTAGTATTCGGGCCATCGAAGGTGTGGATATTAGCCCTGCGGCGTTTGATGCTTTTTTCTCGGTGATTGTTAAGTTCTGTCGCAATATGATGGGCAATGAAACATTAGTCGCACAGCTTGATCTTATTCGATCAGAGCCTAAGTCGGTGAAACCTTGGTCAGTTTTTTTTGATGCCAAGGTTAATTTTAACCGTGATGATAACTGTTTATGGTTATACCGCGCATTCTTAGAAAAATCTTCTTTGCATTTTGATCAGAAAGTTCAGCAAATGAACGAAAATGCAGTGCAAGATTATTTACAAGATATGAATGCAAATACTTGGGTAGACAAATGCAAAAAGCATTTGATTATTGGTTTGAATGAAGAGAATCCGAGCCTTAGTAAAGTCGCAGAAAATCTGAATGTATCAGAGCGCACTCTCGCGAGGCATCTAAGGGCTGAAGGTTTTAGCTTTAGCGAAATATTACAGCAGAAGAAGCAAGATCTGGCTTGCTATTATTTACTAAAAACGGATGAAAGCATTACGAGCGTTGCTTTAAATTTAGGTTTTAAAGATGCGAGTAATTTTAGTCGAGCTTTTCAGCGTTGGTATCATACGTCCCCTTCAGAGTTTCGTCAGCAAAAGACATCGTCGCTTTAGAGACTACTTAACTGGGACATTTGTACTTATTTTGTGGGGATTAATTAACAAAATTATTCTTAAATACGATGTTTGGCAGATATTCACCTCGGAATCATTTATTAAAAACGGTACTATGTCACAAAATTAAGTTATAAAAATAAAATACTATTTCCATGTTCAAAATACTAAAACTCCCTTTGTCCTGTTTGATTTTCATTGTATTACAGGGTTGCGCTTCGATTGAATATTACGAATTTTTAGAGCCAAAGCGCAGTGCCAATCAGCAATTTATTGATACGCCTTATGTCTACTCTGGCCTAGTTGAAACTAGCGAAGAGTCACAAAACTACCAGTTTTCGGGGGTACTGTACGATGCTGACGACAAAATTCTTGATATCACCATTCCGACGAATTTTTCCAACAATTTGCCTCGTCAGAATTTGGTTGAACTTAGTAATAGCGACAACGAGCGAAAATTAGGCGAACCTGCTTTATTAGTTGTGAACCCTAATTATCCCTTTAATATTGAGGACATTAAGTCGCAGCCTGATGCGTTCTCTCGAGAATATTATTTGCAGTATCAGCCTTTGGTCTTATCTCAGCTTGCTCGCGAAAGTACGGTCGAGCCATCGACGTGCCCGCATATTTTATTATTGAATATTGATGTCTATGAAGCGCTACCGACCACACTTGAGATCGGTCACTGTGTTAATACCGATATCGAGACAAACTCTTATGTGTGGCAAACCGTTAATGCTGAACATATTTTAAACAATGTTGAGCATGACAAAATGTTTGGCCACCAGTTAGGGTATTTAGGATTTTTGCTCACTGTACCGTTTGATATGATTGCCTCACCTTTTTACACTTTGGGCTGGGGTCTTATCGCGAGTAAGAACTTACTCTTTTCGGTCGATGAAGAGGAGGATAAATAATGAATACCTTATCTAGGATTTCTTGTTTACTACTGGCTGGTCTATTTTATTCGGTCACGACTAGTGCACAAATTATTGATGAACCTCATTCGGCTATTGGCCCTAGGCAAAATCATTCCCCTATCTTTTTATTGCATGGATTCACTGGCTGGGGCCGCGAAGAAGCGCTCGGCTTTAACTATTGGGGTGGCCTAGTTGATGTGCAAGAGCATTTAAAAGAGCACGACTACCAAGTATTCACGACGGCATCGGGTCCTGTTTCTAGCTCGTGGGATCGGGCGTGTGAGATTTTTGCTCAAATTAAGGGCGGCAGGGTTGATTATGGTGAAGCGCATAGTAACAACCATGGGCATGATCGCTTTGGCAAAACGTTCGAGGGTTTTTATCCTGAATGGGGAACCTTTAATAATGATACGAAACAGGTGAATAAAGTTCACTTGATAGCGCATAGCCAAGGTGGCTTAGACTCTCGAATTTTGACTCAGTTATTAAATAAAGGTTACCCAGAAGAGCAAGGGACAACCGCTGAAGAACATTTAAGTACATTATTCAGTGGTGGGCATGACTGGGTACACAGCGTGACAACGCTTTCCTCTCCTCACGACGGAACGACCTTGTCGAGCAGCGTATATCGCGTATTACCCAATCACCAACAAGTACTTACTTATGTCAGTTCTATGTGGAGCGGTTTAGGCTTACCGGCCTATGATTGGAAGCTTTCGCAGTGGGGATTAGAGCGTGGCGAGGACGAAGAGTATGACGACTTTCAGCTAAGAGTTGAAGATAGTCAATTTTGGCGCACAACCCGTGATAATGCCTCTTGGACTTTAAGCCCAGAAGGCGCACGTGAAACCAATGCTTGGGTAAAGGCTCAGCCTAATGTGTATTATTTTTCTTATAGCACTCAGCAAACCAGTGAGTCTTGGTTTAGTGATAAGCATGTGCCGGACATCGGCATGTTTGCCATTTTCCGACCTTTTGCAAAATGGATGGGCAGTTATGTTCAAGACAGTCCTAATCGTGTGATTATCGATAAATCTTGGTATGCCAATGATGGTGTCGTGAATACGATTTCAATGGACGGCCCTAAAATTAATTCGACGGATCGTATTGTCGAATATCATGATAAGCCCGAGCGTGGGGTATGGAATGATATGGGAGTATTGCAGGGTTGGGATCATTTCGATTATTTAGGGCAGTTTAATTCCAATTATTCTGACCCAAGGCCATTTTTTGATCGCTTAGCGAACTACGTTAGCGCATTACCCGAGTAGGTTGGTGATACTTCTAAGGTAAGTATGCTTAAATACAGCTATATTGCATCAGTATTTTACCAAAGCATCTTACAAAGATAGTTGTCTCATGATTACCAAAACTCTTCTGACTCTTGCCATCGTTATTGCTGTATTTATCTGGTTTAGAGCGCAAAAATCCAAGCAAGCTAATGCTGAAGCTCAAGGCCGCTTGCTCGTTGTTGAGTCTGTGCAAAATACTTGGGTTAAACCTCTGCTGTATGTTTTAGCTGCACTCTCTATTGTTGCCAGTATTTCACTCTATTATTACTCTTGGCTGGATGATAATACGCAATATCAGGTAACCATTATTAATCCACAATCGGGTGTGACCGAAACCTTTATTGCGCTTAAAAAGGATATGCGAGGTCGTCTGTTTATTACCCAATCGGGTCGCGAAATTTGGACGTCTGACTTAGAAAGAATAGAAATTAAAAAGCTCAACGCAGGAAGTGAATAGTTGTGAAAGATTGCAACTCTTGCGGCAAGTGCTGCATCAAATACAGCAACGGTGCTTTGTCAGCGTCGAAGCAAGAAATAGAGCTGTGGGAAGTATTTACTCCGGCCATCGCAGAGTATGTGAATAAAGGTGAGATTTGGGCCGACCCTAAAACAGGTAAACTGCTAGAACTGTGTCCTTTTTTGCGTTTAGAAAGTGATGCTGCAGCGTCGCAGGTGAAATACAGTTGCGATATTTATTTTGATCGCCCTGATGATTGTAAATACTATCCGTCTAATGTGCAGGAAATGATTTTAGATGAGTGTGAAATGATTGAGGCAGCAGATTTAAAAGATTTGAAAAAGGCCCAGGCTAAGCTCGATATTATTATGTCAGACAGTCGCGGCTGATTCAGTTTTGATATCCGTATTAAACCAAGTCTTTACTTTATTGCGGCCTTCATTTTTAGCTTGATACAAAGCCTGGTCGGCATTGTTTAGCCATTTGTACGCGTTGTCATGTTGAGGGCTGAGTGCTGCGATACCAATACTGACCGTGCATTTTTCAATCCCCGAAAATTGAGTTGCTTCTATCTTTTGTCGTAAGCGTTCAGCGACCAATAGTGATTCTGGTAAAGTACTGTTAGGTAATAATACCGTGAACTCTTCACCCCCATACCGACCCACAATATCGCTATTGCGCATGCCTTGTAGAATATTGCCAAACTGTCTTAAAACATTATCACCGACAATATGTCCGTAAGTATCATTTATGTTTTTGAAGTGATCGATATCCACCATCATAACGCAGGCATTTTCGCCGGAGCGTTGGCAGCGCTCAAACTCTTCTAATAACCTTTGCTCCCAGTAGCGGCGACTGAATACGCCCGTCAGACTGTCGTTACGACTAAGGTGTAATAGTTGTCCTTTTTGCAATACTAATAGACTGGCGAGCTTATAATTAATGGCGGCAAATACGATGGGGTAAAGCGTAATCATGGGGATGCAGGCTAAAATAACGATGATGTTTGATTCATATTGAATACTTGGATTAACGAAGAGGCTAGAAAGCATCATTGCAAGAAGCAAAGCACATAAGCCTTTAATAAACAGCTTCAAACCGCCAGCGCTGATATTGTTCATCATAAATACAGTAATAAAAACCGAGCAAGGAATCAGTTCAAACGACATCAGTGGTACCCATAATCCGCCAAAAAACGAGTCGAATAGCAGGCTATTGGTCACGGCTTTTTTTGTATACTTACTTTTCTTGGACCATAGGTAGGCGATGTGAGGCCAGACTAAGCAAGTAGCAACTAAGAATGACATGATCCAGACATTTTCTTGATAGCCACTGTTGTTGATGCTTAATACCGTATATATGACCGTCATCCCTGCTAGATAAGCAAAGGTACGAGGCGCATAGGAATAAGAGGCAATTCCTTTCAGTGCATCGTTCTTAAATTGAGAGTCAGAATCCAAGTGGTATACCTGTAAGCAAGGGTACTATGTTGAACAATTGTACAAATTGTACTCGGGTGGCGCATTTTGTCTGTAATGTTGAGCGTCTTATTGCAAGTAAATGTACCAGCGGTATTGATGCCTTCTATATATAAACCATATACGTTTTATATATTCTGCGTATAATGATGATATATTACATTATAAAATTCTTGGAGCACCATTCAATGGGCATCGTTAAAATATCAGAACAGCTTCACGAAGAAATTCGTAAATCGAGCAGTGTGATGACTCGTTCTATTAATTCGCAAGCAGAATTCTGGATGAAGATGGGCATGCTGTCGGAGTTAAACCCTAATCTGACCTATGCCGAAATCATTCAGCAGCAGCTAAAACAGCAAGAGTTTGATGTCAGTGTGTGTGACTTGCAGGTTGTCACGGGCGGGGGGCAGTAATATGGGCCGCTCATCCACTGTAAATATTAAAAGCGCAGCAGAGATTGATCTAATGCGTGAGTCTGGGCGGCTATTGGCGCAGGTTTTTGCCATGTTGGATGACTTCATTGTTAGTGGTATCACGACGCTTGATATTGATTCTAAGGTAGAAGACTTCATTGTTAATACCTTGAAAGCTCGCCCTGCGAGTAAAGGCCAATATGGTTATCAATATACTCTTAATAGTTCAGTCAACGAAGTAGTATGCCATGGTGTACCTAATCAACATAAAGCCTTAAAACCCTCTGATATTGTTAATATAGACATCACGTTGGAGAAAGGTGGGTTTATTGCAGACTCAAGTAAAATGTATGTCTTAGAAGATGCGAGTCCGAAGGCTAGGGCTTTGGTTAAAACCACGTATGAAGCTTTGTGGAAAGGTATTGAGGTTGTTAAGCCTGGAGCAACGCTAGGGGATGTTGGTAATGCGGTGCAGCGCCACGCCGAAGCGGCTGGCTATAGTGTGGTGCGGGAATATTGTGGGCATGGCATTGGTCGTGAAATGCACGAAGAACCACAGGTTTTACATTACGGTAAAGCTGGTAGTGGTTTAGTTCTGGAACCTGGTATGACTTTTACGATAGAGCCGATGATTAACCAAGGTATTAGAAAAACCAAAACCTTAAAAGATGGTTGGACGGTCGTGACCAAAGATAAAAAACTATCGGCACAATGGGAGCATACAATACTGGTCACCGAGACAGGTTATGAAGTTTTAACGTTACGAGCAGAAGAAAGTATTTAGCGTTTCTGCAATGGATATTTAGGTTGCGAATTGGTTGCCCATAAGTTTGAGTCAATGCTAGAGTTAAAGTCATCTCGTTAATTTTCTAGCAGGTAATTCAATGAACACAAATGCTGCAAATACTATCGAAATAAACAATCATACGGTCGCTGATTTAATGAGTCGTGACGTGCTATGTGTCTATGAAGGTTGGACGATTCAGCGTTTGGCCGAATTTTTCTTAAAGAACGAAATCAGCGGTGCGCCGGTAATCGCATCCGATCATGAGCTGGTGGGTGTTGTTAGCGTATCGGATATATTCCGTTTTGAAAATGCCGATGAAGAAACCAAAAGTGAAGCGTTAAGACGCTGCTATCGTGATAGCACTGGAATTGATATTGCTAGCCGAGAGGACTTAGTCAATTGGAGTAAAAATTCTCAAACGAGCTGTACTGTACATCAAATCATGGCGAAGCAAGTCATTAGTGTCGGCATTGATAGCAGACTGAGTGACGCGTCTACAACCATGATTGAAAACGATATTCATCGGGTATTTGTAACGGAAAATGAAAAAATCGTCGGCATTGTTTCCGCATTGGACATTCTGCGCAAGTTACCCATGGCGCAGCATAAAAAACAGGGACATGCTTAATACCGTTGTGAGTAAAGTATTGCGGGTAGTGATTGCTAAAATTACAGCAACAATCGCGCAGATCAAATAGTTGTTATCAAAGCTGATGTCCAATTTTTTATCATGAATAAAAACGATCGGTGCCAAAATTGCGGTTAATACCGCGGGCGCCGAATAACTCAAAAAATGCATCACACTAGAGTTTAACTTTAACGGTAAGCGCGGTTCTAAAAATACGTAGCGGCTGAAAAATATTAAGGCTGCCATGGCAAAAATTGTTAGTGTAATCATTGTGACTCCCCCTGTTTCTCTCCTACAGCCTTTGCATAGAAAGTACCAACGGCCATTCCTAATAAAGAGGCAATGAGCAAACCTGATGGTATTTCAAACAACTCACAGACAATTGATGTGACTAAGCTAACTAATACACACACCAATATTGACGGGCTTTTAATTGCCGGAATTACTAGTGCAATAAACGTAGCGGCAATGGCAAAATCAAGCCCCCAGTTTTCTAAATCAGGAATACTATTGCCAACAAAAATGCCGACAGCAGAAGCTATGTTCCAGGTTAGATAAAAACTCAAACCACCCCCTAGAGCATACCAGCGGTTTAATTGACCATTGTACACGTGGGGGCCTTTGCTTTTGGCAATGATAGCGAATAGCTCATCGGTTAGCAGAAATCCTAAGCTCAAGCGCCACTTTAGGGGTAAGGGACTTATCTGATTACGCATCGCCATTGAATATAAAAAGTGACGTGAGGTGATTAACAAGGTGGTTATTAATATGCTGGTAAGACCCATTCCTGCTTTAATCATACCGACAGCAACAAGTTGAGCGGCTCCAGCAAACACGATGGCTGACATAGCTTGGCTTTCTAGAATGCTTAAACCCGCATCTAAAGCTAATGAGCCTGCGAGAATACCCCATGGAATAACGGCAATACTTAAGGGCATCACCGCTAAGGCGCCGGCAAGCCAAGCCCGAGTATTTGAATGTTGGGATATTTTTGACGACATAGTAGTAGAACTTACTGATAAATATAATTATTTAAAATTATAACCGATAAGAGGCTGTTATTCCTTATATGATTCGCTCGAATTATTGATGAAACTAAAAGTGTAGAGTGGTTCGCAAATCAGTCGTTCTTCCAATTTATAATTATGCCAAATGGGAGTAATCTGGTGACCCTAGTATGGAAAAATAAGAGCTTAAGGAATGAATCCTAATTTAAAAATTGTCATCTGTGTACAGGCAGGCATGCTCGTGGGTGGCCTTGTCGTTTGGGCTGGCACGTTTGCTTATTCAAATAGCTCTGCAGTTGAAAATCCACAAAAAATACAGAAACAGCTTTCTCAGCTTATACGTTACGCCAATATACCGATGACCCCTGAAAATTTTAGTTGTGAATTTTCAGGGGTCATCGGTGTTAAGCCGACAGTCGGTAATGTGGTCGCGTCGATAATAAGCTCTAATCTCACGACTATGAGAAATCGCCAGAGTTTTGGTTGTTTTGAAAATACCTGCTCGTTATCCATTAGTAATTGCCAGCCTTGGCAGTCAAACGAGTGCAGTGAGCGCTTTTTAAGATATGAGATTGATAAGCAAGGAGTAATAAATCCTAAGACGTTTGCTTGCTTTGATGTGCCTTAGTATTAATTAAGATAATTTATTATTAATTTTGCTGATTCTTCAAGCGTAAGTTCGTTATCATTTTTAATATGAATTTCAGGTGTTAACGGCTTCTCATAAGGAGAGTTGATGCCTGTAAAATCCTTAATTTCACCTGCGCGTGCTTTTTTGTACAAGCCTTTTATATCTCTTTTTTCACAAATAGCTAGTGGGGTATCAACAAAAACTTCAATGAATTCGTCGTCTTCAAATAAAGCTCTTACGTTGTTACGGCTATCGCGAAAGGGAGATATGAAAGCACATAATACAATCAAATTTGCATCTACCATTTGCTGTGCAACATGTCCTATGCGGCGAATATTTTCCTCTCTATCTTGCTTACTAAAGCCCAAGTCTTGGCATAGTCCAGTACGCACAATATCCCCATCTAAACTAGAGGTTTGAAAACCTTGTTGTATAAGCTGTTTTTCTACTTCACCGGCTAGGCTTGATTTCCCAGCACCGCTATAACCAGTAAACCAAATGACACAGGGTTTTATTTTTTTCATTTATTTTTCTCATTTTCTATAAACCAGCGTTCAAGAAAATCAATACAGTGGATTAGCTTAGTCGGTACAAAATGTCGGGCAGGATACAGAGCATAAAGGGTAAGGTTTGGCTTTTTTATTTTAGGTAAAATCTCAATAACTTCGCCACTTTCTATAGTTTCTCGACAGACGAAATCGGGAATAAATCCAATGCCTTGATTACGCTTAATGACCTCCATCATAAATATCGTACTATTAACTTTCAAATTACCCTTGATAGAAATGCCATCATCAAGCGGCCAAATGTTTTTCCCTTGAAAATAACTGTACTCAAAACAATTGTGCTGGGATAAATCTTGAGGAATTTTGATTTTAGGATGATGCTTAAAGTACTCAGAGCCAACGCATACTTTATAGTTGAATTGCGTCAGAGGACGGCCGACATAGTTAGAATCAATTGTCTTACTGGAGGCTCGAAAACCTAAATCAAAGCCTTGTTCAACCAAATCAATACTCTCATCCCCTAAATGAATGTCTAGCTCTATGTCAGGGTAGGCTTGCATAAAAGCGGCGAACAATCCGGATAAGTCAGTAATACCCAGTGCCATGGGGGCGTTAATTTTCAATTTTCCTTTAGGCTGTGCTTGCCTGTCTTGTACAAAGTCTTCTGCATCATCCAATTTTTCTAAAATTTCACGCGCTCGCTGTAAATACCCTTCACCAACATCGGTGAGCTGTACGCTGCGGGTTGATCGATGTAATAAGCGAGCGCCTAGAGAGTCTTCTAAGCGGCTAATCTCTTTGCTGATCATCGATTTGGAAGTATTGGTCTGCTCGGCAACACGGGTAAAGCTTCCTAGGTCGGCTAAGCGTACAAAGAGTTGAATCGCGCGCAGTTTATCCATCTATAGATCTCGTGGGTGTCGCTATTTATGAAAGTACTGTTTCATATTTGGAAACAGGTGGTTCTGATTATAGCTATATATAGTGACAGTGAAAGTCTGCAAACTGAATTTGTCGTCCTTAAGCGACAGAGTAAATACCTTTTAACTTTGAGCGGAACACTATTATGTACACACTTTATTATTCTCCAGGGGCCTGTTCATTGGCCACACAAGTGATTTTGCATGAACTGGATCAAGCGGTTGAAATTAAAAATGTTCAACAGGTTGAACATTTTAAGACTATTAACCCTGTCGGCGCAGTACCAGTATTGCTTGATGATGACTTGTTTAATACCAATGAGGCTAAGGCCGATAAAGCGCTCACCGAAGGCGCTGCCATTATTTTATACCTGCTGCAAAAGCATGAAAATACTCTGCTACCTGCCACAGGTTATGAATATCAGCAGGGGGTTGAGAACATTATGTTTGCCAATGCCACGATGCATCCTGCTTATAGCCGTTTGTTTTTTATCGCGCAGGCGATTAGTGATGAAAACATTCATGATAAAAAAGTGAAGCAAGCTGCCTTTAATGCGGCGGCTGAATCTATTAGTAATTTATGGCAGGTCGTTGAGCAGAAGCTAAGCATGCAGGTAGATGGTGGCCTATTTTTAGGTGGCACGAAACCTTCTGCCGCCGATATTTTGCTAAGCGTATATTCCCGCTGGGGCGCAAGTTTTCCTGTAGACATGACACTAGGACCGAAAACTCAGGCAATGATTACCGCCGTATTGGCCTTGCCAAGTTTCAAAAAAGCATTAGCCGCTGAGCAAGATTGAGGAGCTGGTTATGAGTAAAGCTGAGGATATACATGGCGCTGATGCTGAGGGGGATTTTGGCAAGAGCGAATTTGATGACGTCATAACTCTAGTGCAAATGTATTTTGAGGGTTTGTATCAAGGGGATGTAAAAAAACTAGCCTCTATTTTTCATCCTGATGCTTTTCTAAAAGCACCAGGATTAAGGCGCAGTTTAACAGAATGGCTGGCAGCGGTTGCTGAACGGCCGATTCCAGCCCAGCAGGAGCTAGCCTATAACTTCAGGTTGTTATCGATCGAAATCATAAAAGATCAGGCCATGGTGAAGTTAGATTGTCCGTTGTTTGATCATGCTTATGTCGATTTTTTAAGTTTACTGAAAGAAAATGGACGTTGGTTGGTTGTGAATAAAATGTACACAGATTTAAACGAATAAAGGGAGGGTTTTTAATGAAGAAGTTAAAAGTAGAAATGATTCATGATGTCGTTTGCTCCTGGTGTCCCATTGGCTATGCCAATTTAAAACAGGCATTGAAAAACTTAGAACTTGACGCAGACTTTCATTTCCTACCCTTTGAACTCAGTCCAGATATGGATGTGCAGGGGGAGGAAATTAATGATCACCTAGGTCAGAGATATGGCTGGAGTGATAGTAAACGTCGAGATTATCGTAAGAATTTACTCGTGGTGGCGGAGCAAGCGGGTGTGGCTATGGACTTCTCCAAACGCACGCATTATTACAATACCTATCAAGCACACATATTAATTCATTGGTGTGAAAAATTTGATCAGCAGCAAGCCATGAATGAACTATTAATAGATGCTTATTTTAAGCAGGGCTTAGATATTAATAATAGCCAAGTGTTATTAAATTTAGTCGAGCAGCTAGGTTTGGATAGATCACAGGCTGAAGTGGCTCTAAACTCTGCTGAAACGAGACAGCAAGTAACGATTAAAAAACAACGAGTACAGCAGGCTGAGATAACCAGTGTGCCAGCATTTATTTTTAATGATCGTACTTTAGTAACAGGTTCGAATTCGGTCGAATATTTTGAGCAAGCTTTGACTTCTAAGCTTTGAGCTCTAAATATTGACTTCAATAATGAAATAGACCTATTAAAATAGAGAGAATACTATGCCTTATATTAATATTAAAATAACAGACGAAAATGTAACCAGTGAACAGAAACAAGCACTGATTAAAGGCGCAACCCAATTAATGGTGGATGTGCTGGATAAAAATCCTGCTACGACGTTTGTCGTGATTGATGAAGTTAATCTAGATAACTGGGGAATAGGTTATGATCAAGTCACTCAATTACGAAAACGTTGATTTTGTTATGAGTTAGCTGAAAGGTCATGTTTTTGAATACTTTAGTAAGGGATGAATTTAAAATATTCAAAAACATTGAATGGCTGTATGATTCATGCACTGTTTTAATAACGGTGATGATTGTGCAGATGACATTTTAAAAGGAATTGACCATTGTCTTTATCAATACGCTTATTACTTATTTCACTGTTAGTGATTATTATTGGTATGACAGCCTTTAGTCATTTTACCCGCTATATAGAAGCCTCAAATGTTGCTGCGCAGCAAGTAGCATTGGCTGAGCAGAAAATAATAACTCAACATGAACAAATATTAGTCGACCTTGCTGTAGCTAAGGCAAAAGTTAATAAAACAAGTCACGATATTTGGTTAGTCGGCCATTTAGAAAAAACACGTTTGCATATAGAGCAGTACCTGCCTAAGCGCAATGATTCAAAGTCTGTTCTTAATCAATTATTAAACATAAATTTAGTCGTTATTGAAAATATATTCATGTTCTCATTGATGGCTTTGTCTGCCTTGTATTACATGTATCAAGGTCGGGCATTAAAGAAAAACTATCCACTCACTCCGGGTTTAACGCAGGCTCGATATCGTCAATCTCCGACAGATTCTGTAGCTGATAAGGCTTATTGGCAGCCCATGCGACCGGGTGGGGCAAGTTTTCAAACACACAGTTTATTAACACTAGATCAAGATAAATTATTGCTGAAGTCTTCGGGTCAGGTCAAAGCCTTTTTTATGGTATTTGTATTGATAGGACTAAATGGCATGGTCTTTAGCCTGCTTAAATATCTAAAACAAGAGGGATTAGATGCGCCGTTTGATAATCCATTGCAGATGGTTGAGTCTTTATTTTCACCTGGATTGATATTTGTCATTGTGGGTCTTCTATTGGCTTCAAAGTTCGGGTCCTTAAATACACTGTTCGATAAAAAAATGGGTTGCTTAAGCAATAAAAATGATTCGGCTCCATTGCATGATATTCATGCACTACAAATCATAGGAGAGACGGCAGGAGGTAGCCAAAGTGGAGTATTTAAAAGCTATGAACTTAATGTTGTTCTAAAGAATGGAGAGCGTATTCATTTAATGGATCATGGTAACTATTTAGCCATTAATACTGATGCTGAGAGGTTGGCAGAGTTTTTATCAGTCCCAATTTGGGAGAACGGGTAGTGATGAGTTTAGATCTAGTATTAGACCATTTTTTTATTCTTGTTGAGCCTGAAGCAAAGGTTGCAAGCTTATTGATTGAATTAGGACTGGAAGAGAGCTTTAGTCGAAACCATCCTGGACAAGGTACTTCAAATCGCTGCTTTAGCTTTTCGAATAGCAAGCTTGAATTGTTATGGCTGCGCGATGCAGAAGAAGCTAATAACGGCCCAGCGAAGGGGTTAAGATTCCCTGAACGTGTTAGTAACAAAGACGTTTCTCCTTTTGGACTTATCTTTAATCGAAAAGCCAATCTCGATAATACTAGCAAATCAGCTATGCCCTTTGACGGCTGGCGTTATCAGCCAGATTATTTTCCTGCGCCAATGGCATTTCATGTGGGTAGTAACTCTGAAAATTTAATCGAACCTTTATGTATTTATGTTCCCTTTATTGAACCTGCAGAAAAGCAGGTGGAACCAGAACTAAAGCTGGGAAAATTTAAATACATTACTAATGTTCACCTCAATGTTCCTGTAGTATCACAATCAAAAGTACTATTGATTGCAAGTCAGGCCGAAGGTTTATCGGTTGAGTGCGGAGAAGAGCATTTAATTGAAGTAACTTTTGACCAGAAGGCCAGGGGGTTAAGTAAAGACCTGAGGCCTGATCTTCCACTTATTTTACATTGGTAACCTAAAAAACGGCAGTCTATTTAATTGGCTGCCGTTCTTTATTGCTTTGTCTTAGTATCTTATCTTAGTGTTAAATGACTTACTTAAATAAGCTCACCCAGCATTTCATTACTGTATTCAAGCAAGTCCTTTTCCTGCTTCACTTTTTTTACATAATCCGGATTGGCAATAAATGCGCGACCTATCGCAATAAGATCGGCATCGCCATTTTCAATAGCAGCTGCGCCACTTTCAGCAGTATAGCCACCGGAAGCGATTACGGTTCCACTATAATGCTTACGAATATACTGCGTTACTGTACCGTTTAAATGTTCGTAAGACTCATCAGAAAACATACCCGTATGCACGTACGCTAAATCGTAGTTATTCAGCAAAGGTAATAAGTAATCAAAAACCTGTTTATCACGCTCATCATGTTCTAAGTTGACATAGGCTTGAGGAGAAAGTCGTAAGCCAATTTTACCTTCTGGAATAACGGCTTTAATTTGATCAATAATTTCAAACAAAAATCTCGCCATGTTTTCGACTGTGCCACCGTATTCATCTTCACGGCGGTTGGTATCCCAATGTAAAAACTCATCGATCAGATAGCTGTTAGCGCCGTGAATTTCGATGCCATCAAATCCCGCTTCAATGGCGTTCTTTGCGGCAATAGCGAATTGGCTTTGCACGCGTTTGATTTCATCGACTGTAATTTCGCGCGGCGTCTCATAGGTTAAATTATCGGTAAGTGGAACATGACCATGACCCACGATAGGAACCGCTGAAGGTGCCATTGGTAGTTCGCCATTATGATAAATGGAATGTGACACACGGCCAGTATGCCAAATTTGGGCAAAGATCTTGCCGCCATTTTGATGGACGCGTTGGGTTACATTTTTCCAGCCATCAATCTGAGCCTGAGTATACAGCCCGGGGCCATTTGGATAGCCTTGCCCCTCTTGAGAAATCAGCGTCGCCTCTGTAATAATCAGTCCTGCATCGGCGCGGCGACCATAGTATGCAGCCATCGCTTCAGTTGGCACTAAATCGTCATCGGCCATTGATCGTGTTAATGGTGCCATGATAATGCGGTTTTTCAGGGTTAGATTCGCCCCAAGGTCTACAGGTTGGAATAAAGTATTTAGGTGACTCATGTTGTGCTCCGGTGAACGATCTAGTTCTCTGATGGGATTGCAGAATTAAGTTGATAGGGCTAGATTATCTGTTTCTAATATTTCTACTAGATAGTTAAAAGTGGTTTCTTTGTTCTCTTTTGGTGTACAGTGAGATTGAGCTATTTTGAAGCAGGTGATGCAGTGGATGAGTTAAAGCGCATTGGGGTTTTTACCCGCGTAGTCGAGACCAAAAGTTTCTCAGAAGCCGCGCGCCAGCTTGGAGTGGCGAAATCTGCAGTAAGTAAACAGATTGCTCAGTTAGAAAAGGAAGTCGGTGTACGGCTGCTTAATCGCACGACGCGTAGCCTGAGTTTGACAGAGGCTGGTGAAATATATTATCGCCATAGTGCTGACATTGTTAGCCGCACTAAAATTGCCTTGAGTGAGTTACGTGAGTATCAAAACCAGCCCACGGGTACATTGCGAATCTCATGTCCTGTCGGCTTTGGAACGCAACACCTAGTACCTGTTATTAAACAAGTACGCGCTTTATATCCGTTATTGAAAATCGATTTGTTATTGGAAGATCGTGTGATCAATATGGTGGAAGACGGCGTTGACTTAGCGATCCGCATTGGCTGGTTGCAAGAGTCGAACTTAGTAGCGAAGAAAATCTGCGAAACGCCGGTGATAGTATTTGCCAGCCCTGAATATTTAGCTCAAAAAGGCACTCCTAAAGTACCGCAAGATTTACAACAGCACGACTGGGTCAGTCTGTCTTTGTTTAGCTCACCGTTAACGTGGCAATTTGAACACAGAGGTCAGAAGCAAAGTGTGCAAATGCACAGTCAGCTAAAAAGTAATTCAGTTGCAGCCGTTCTCGCTTTGGTAAAAAGTGGGCAGGGTATTTCCGCATTGTCTAAATTTGTTATGCAAGATGATATTGATAGCGGGTTATTGCAGCCGGTACTGACCGATTATCAGCTAGCGCCGACAGGCGTTTATGCAGTTTATCCACACCGCGAACACGTACCACCAAAGGTGCGTATCTTTATCGACTTTTTATCGAAACATTGTCATAACGCGGCTTGGCTAAGTTAGTTGAAAAACGTTTTATAAATTAACCTTGAAGAGCTAGTAATACGGAAACAGAACGACAGAGCTAACATGAGTAGTAGATAGGCGAAGTTGAAAGCACCACCTGAATTTTTATCGGAAGAATTATCATTATTAGGCTCGGGGGCAATGTACGGAATTAAAGGTGTGTTTTCCCATGCAATAAGGCCTTCGTATTCGTTCCAGGAAGACGGAGAGTTATGGCTCATTACAACTAATTCAGATGAGTCAGTATCATATACATGCAATGTATAGCTGAAACTTAGAGTTTCTTTATTTTCAGATACATTAATTTTAGAAACGATACTAGCCAATGCCGTGGTTACTATTCTTTCTTGTGTTAAATGATCAATGTAGGTCACTGTAGTACGCGTTGATATTTTATATTCATGATCAATTAATGCTAGAGACGGAAAAATTACAACGTTAGGTTGGAATGCATATTCGAAATTAGTCCATATGTTATTTTCGGACTCTTCAGCTTTGACTGAAGTTTTAGCCAGCAATAATTGATCTGTAAGGTCATAGTGATGCGAGAGAGAATTTCTACGGAATGAAAAGCTTTGATTATCGTTCGATGTATATTGATAAATTAGACCACTGCCTAAGCCTGAGGTCTGTAAACTGTCATCATGATTAAGCAAGTACTTATTGAGATTAACGGTAGGGGGGGAATTAGGTATGAAAGGAGAATAGCCTAATTTAATTTCATCGGTGCTTAATAGCCCGTCGTTGTCATGATCGGTGATTTTTTCAAGGTCGAAATCGAAAGCAGTAAAAACATCCATCTCCCAATGAAGTTCATTAAAATCGCTAATACTATCGTTATCATCGTCGGGGTCACATAAATCTGAAATGCCATCGGCATCGTTATCGGGCCCAATGCTTGTGGAATTCTGACACTCCGTCGGAATATCTGATGAAAAATATTGTGCGCGATCAAAGGTACAGCTATCGCCAGTGCCATCATAATTATTATCTAACTGCTTGGGATTTTTTGTTGCTGGGCAATTATCTTTATCATCCTCAATACCATCGTCATCTAGGTCTGTATTACCAATACGTTGCTCTACAGTAATAGAAATTAATTTAAGGTTGCAGTTAAAGGCTGTTTTAGGAATTGGCAGTATTCCTATTTCAATGAATTTTGTATTCTGCTGAATGTTAAGGTCGAGGGAGGAGCTTATTAATGTAACTTGGCTAGCATCTGGTAAAATTAGCTTCTGTCGATCTGCTAAAATATAGAAATTACATGAAGATAAATCAGAAGTTGTTACAGGCTTTAGTAAAGAAGAAAATGTCAGTGTTAATTTCGAACTAGCAAATTTGGGGGCTATTTTAAAAGCAGAATTTCCATATTGCTGATATGAACCTCCTGGTACGAGAAAGGAACCTCCACCTTCGTCCATTTTCCAATTCTCCGCTAAGGCAGAGCTATGCTCAATATACTCACTTATGGTTGAAGTATTAAAGTTTATGGAACCACTTAACTTGGTAGTGCCATGAGCTAAGGATATAAGCTGGAATTGAAGTAATATCAATAAAAGGTGATAAAAGCGCACTTTAGATCCATCTAAATTCAAAATGTTTGTAGATTCTATCAAAAAGAAGCCGCTAGAGCATGGTAGAATACTGGTCTAAATTGGCAGTACCTGTCAGAACAGCATAAATCAGTAACATTTAAGAGCACACCCCATGCATCCAGCAGAATTTAAAACCCTACGCGAATCCCTTGGCCTTACCATCTCAACGTTAGTTAAAGTGATCGATGTTGATGAACGTACGCTACGTAAATGGGAAGCAGGCAAGAAGCAGCCACCTCAAGGTGTTGTTGACACATTAGTTGGATATGATGACTTAGTGAATAAGACCGCTGCTGAAATTTTCGAATCTCATCAAGAATCAATGAAAAATGGCGGCCAGCAGGGTGTTGTACTTGAACGCTTTGTAGAAGCTGAAGATCTAGTTAAAGCTTATCCAGCATTTGAAGGGCTACCAACCATGACGTTTGGTGTTGTATTGTTCCGCGTAAGACAGAAGTTCATCGATTTAGGTGTACCTGTTTCAATCATTTACGCGAAAGTTTAAAGTTCAGTATTTAGATAAGCGTTAAGACCGCAGGAATGCACCATGGAATATCGTAAACTCGGCCGTACAGGCTTAGACATAAGCTTAATTGGCTTAGGCACTATGACTTGGGGTCTACAGAATACCCAAGCAGAAGGCTTCGAACAGATGGATTATGCGCTTGAGCAAGGCATAAATTTCTTCGATACCGCCGAGATGTACGCTGTTCCTCCTAGCCCAGATACGTTCGGAAAAACAGAAGCCATTATCGGTAACTGGTTTAAAGAACGTGGTGCTCGAGATAAGGTCATTCTTGCGTCTAAAATCGCCGGCCCAGGATTAGCGTGGGTTCGAGAAGGCAAGAATTACATCGATAAAACCAATATTCTAGCGGCCTTAGAAGGCAGTTTAAAACGCTTGAAAACCGATTATATCGATTTGTATCAACTGCATTGGCCGAATCGTGGTGCCTATCATTTTGGTAAAATATGGGACTTTGCGCCTGAGTTTGATGCACAAGCAGAAACCGATAACTTCTTAGAATGCTTACACGTTTTTCAAGGCTTGATTAAAGACGGAAAAATTCGTCACATCGGCCTATCGAATGAAACCGCTTGGGGTATGACTAAGTGGCTACAGCTAGCCAAAGAGCATGACTTACCACGCATCGCCAGTATTCAAAACGAATACTCATTGCTGTGTCGCAACTTTGAGCCTGATTTAAGTGAAATTGCGCTAAGCGAAGACTGTGGTTTATTGGCTTGGTCGCCATTAACCCGTGGCATCTTAAGCGGTAAATATCTAAATGGCGCGCAGCCTGAAGGCAGACGTTTAACCATTGAAACACGGGTAGAGCATAGACAGACACCACAAGTGGATGCGGCCACCGTCGCTTATATCGATTTGGCACAGCGCTATGACCTTGATCCTTGTCAAATGGCATTGGCGTTTGTTAACCAGCAAAAATTTGTGAGTTCAACCTTAATTGGTGCTACAAATATGGATCAGCTACGCAGTAATATCGATTCGATTAATGTGAGCTTAAGCGAAGAAGTTTTGAACGAAATTAAGCTGCTTCGTCGCCAGTATCCTATGCTCTTTTAAAGAGCAGATTTATAACAAAGTTGATAAGTAAGGATTCTCAAATCAGAACTTGAGAGTTCTTTCAGATTTACAATAGAATTTTATAGTAGAAACATCATGAACGATAAAACAAATTATCAAAATAATCCGCTGCATGGCATCGGTTTAAACAAACTAATTACCATACTCTCTGACCATTATGGTTTTGAGATTTTATATGCTTATTTAAACATCAATTGCTTTAATGCTAATCCAAGCATTGAATCGAGTGAAAAGTTTCTTAAGAAAACAGATTGGGCACGCGAAAAAGTAGAAGGGTTTTATCTCTACGAATATATGAGCCTACCGCGTGCATCGGCAAAAGAATTTGAATTACCACCAAGAGATCGCACTATTCCTCTAGATCAAGTTACGGGTGAACCCAACGAGTTAAGTTTAGAAGATGCCGAACAGCTGCGTATAAAGCGCGCGAAGAAAGCGGCAGAACACGGAAACGGTGTTGGCTATCGTAACGGCAAGAAGTTTGGTGGAGAGAAGGATCGCAGTAAGACGACACCTTATAGAACAAAGAAACCTGAACGCTCTTCAGGTCGATCTTCAGACAGTTCTTCTAGCCCTTATGGTGGTGGCGAGCAAAAGACGTCTAAGCCTTTTGGTGGCAACTCTTACTCAAGCTCTTTTGATAAGAAAGACTCTACAACTAAAAAACCATCAAGTGATAATTCTGACCCTTGGGGCACGAAGAATAAATAAAAGTTGAATTAAATAATCTGACTAATACGTTAGTCAGATTGTTAATTGTATACTTCAGTCCTATCAATCTTTCATTGCGACTTCCTTAGGGTAAATAGACTGCTAGTCCTTTATTCTTATTTTTATTGTTGGAAACTTATAAATAAGTCATTGTTATAGTTTTGGTAATAAAGGGCGCATATAATCCCCCGTAAAATTATCAGTCCATATTAATACAGGAGTTAATATATGGGATTCGCTCAAAATAATTCAGGTCATTTTTCCGCTATAGACTTGAAAATTACTCAATATTTTCCAGAATCTAAATTAAAAGAGATATACCAAACACTTGATAATAACCCTGAGTTTTATGGGGCGGGTGTTACGTTTATTGGGTATAAAAACGAGCCTTTTGCTGTATCAATTGATCCTCTAAGCCCTACAACGATATTTGATTTTAAAGAGTTAAGGGCCAGTTGTCGGATTGATGGCAAAGTTATTTATATTCGAGAAATGTTACTGCCTAAAAATATTTCGAATACGCAGGTTGTTGCTAATACAAGAGCATCGTTGGGGCGTGAAATTGACGGTTCTCTTTTAAGTTGTGCTGGGGCAGCTATTGGTTGGGTATTCGTAATTGCAGAAGCAGGAGGAGGGGCCGTTACCGTGGGAGCGACTTGGGCGGCAATGCCATTAACTTTAGCTTTGGCATCGGCCTCTACATTTCAGTGCGGTGTGGCTATTGGGCGTACAGCAAACGTATTCCGTGATAAGCCTGAGTATAATGCATGGCTTGATGAATCCCCTGTGTATAGCGCAACAATGACGGCGTTAAGTATTATTCAACTTGCTGACGTTGCTAAGACATTAAAAAAGTCGGCTTTGTTATATAAAGTATTCAGCAAAAATGGGATTAATTCTGGTGGCTTTGCTTCTATGTATAAACAAATGCCAAGGGCATCGAGAAAAAGGCTTGCTGAAGAAATATTGAAGTTAGATCACCCTTTATTAGTTCCGAGTCAAAAAATGTTGAGGGAAGTTCTAAATGGGACAAGGCTTCTTGATGATGGCGCAAAAGCGATTAAAGTGTATCGACAATCTCAAGTTAAACAATTAATGGCGACTAAATTTTTGGAAATACTTGGTTCTGGTATTACAACAACAGGAATTACTAGAGACACCTTTAATGGCGATAGCCAATATGCTTACAATGGAGTTAATAATGCTCTAGGGTTTATTATCGGCTTCGGGGAGACTAAATGAGTTTAATTAAAGTTAGGAATCTATTTAGTTGCATTATTTTTTGCGGCTCTATAGTTGCTTGCTCAGAAAACAAACCGCCACACATTCCTACTTATCTACAGGATACTTTAAAGAATGGTAGCCTTGGGCCAAAGCTCGCAATTATTCCGAAAGGAGTTGGCGTGGTAGGCGGCGAAGAACTTATTCCTTTTAAAAATCACAGCCCTCAGCATAAAGTAATTTCCACTGAAGAGTTTGCAATGGGCGTCGCAGAAGTAACGTTTAAAGAATACGATGCCTTTTGTAAATCTACGTTTCTTGATTGCCCTGATGATAATGGCTGGGGAAGAGGAAGTCAGCCCGTTATTAATGTTACCTGGTTAGATGCTATGACTTATACGGAATGGCTAAGTGAGCAAACAAATCAGGTTTATCGTTTGCCCAGTGAAGCGGAATGGGAATACGCTGCACGCACTGGAACATCAACCAATTATTGGTGGGGCGATGAATACATACAAGGTATAGACCATTGCGATAGAGACTTAGGTGGTTGTCCAGAGGGAACTGAATTATCTGAACCTGGGCCCGCTGGTCGGTTTAAAGCTAACCCATTTGGTTTATTTGATGTGACCTCGAATTTACATGAATGGGTTTTAGATTGCTATTCTCCTGATCATAAGGGCGCTAACAATACTATGGAAGCACGACTAGAAGGCAATTGTGGCCAAAAGGTATTCCGCGGAGGTAGCTGGTTGAATGCTCAACCTTATGTTCATCTTTTTATAAGAGGCTGGGTTGACAGCGGCTATAAAAATCGAGCTGTAGGCTTTCGAGTTTTAAGAGAAATGAAAAAACCATAAAATACAGCACACAAAGTAGATACAAAATAAGGCATTACCGTGAAATTTGATTGCCCATCGTGCCAAGCGACTATTCATAATAAGGATGCAAAAGCCCGGAGAAAAGAAGGATTTGTGCTTCAGCGGCAGTGTCCTCAGTGTGATGCTTGGTTGCGTTTGAATCCAAAAATGTAGGCTGTTAAAAATACGGGTTTGATGACTCAGTTAATCATTATTCTATTAAACTTTTTTTCAGTCTTTCCAGAATATAAGACTGAGTTATCTGTAGTTGGGCTTGTTGGTATGAGCCTAGCGTTATTAATTATTTTAAAAGCGAAACGAGAAGTCGTTTGAATACTGGTAAATAATCAGTAATTAATTAGTATTTTCTTAGAGTTTTACTTTTTGAATTTATAAATAGAAATTGGAAATAATAAGTGAAATTAATTAATGTTAGCCGTACATTTTGTTTTGTATTTTTGTGCGGTTTTATTATTGCTTGTACAGAAAATAAACCGCCACATATGCCTACATATCTTCAAGATACTCTAAAAAATGGAAGTGTAGGTCCTAAGCTCGCTATTATTCCAACAGGCTCAGGAGTGGTAGGTGGAGTGAACTTTGAAACGTTTCAAAATCAAAGTCCACAACATAAGGTTATTTCAACTCAAGAATTTGCAATGGGCATCGCAGAAATAACGTTTGCTGAATATGATGCCTTCTGCAAATCAACCTTTATAAATTGCCCAGACGATAATGGCTGGGGAAGAGGAAGCCAGCCAGTTAATAATGTTAGCTGGTTAGATGCTATTGCTTATACCGAATGGTTAAGTGAGCAAACGAATCAAATTTATCGGTTACCGAGTGAAGCAGAGTGGGAGTATTCAGCGCGTGGTGGAACAAGAACTAAATTCTGGTGGGGGGATGAATACATACAAGGTCTAGACCATTGCGAAAGACATTTAGACGGTTGTCCAAAGGGAACTGAATTATCTAAGCCCGGACCTGCCGGTCGGTTTACAGCTAACCCATTTGGTTTATTTGATGTGACTTCAAACCTTGCTGAGTGGGTGCTTGATTGTGATTCTCCAAGTCATGAAGGTGCAACCTCTACGATGGAGCCTCGGTTGAATGGAAGTTGTGCTGATTTTATATCAAAAGGTTCTAGTTGGCTGAATCCTCAGCCTTATGTACATCTATCGAAAAGAGTAGGGGTTAGTAAAGTAGAAAAATATAAAGATTTAGGCTTTCGAGTTTTACGAGAAATAAAAGCCCCCCAAAATTCAGTCGCCCAAGATTAATTCAACATAAGGATATTCAAAGTGAAAATAAATTGCCCTGCATGCCAAGCCAGTATTAATAATATGGACATTAAAGAGCGCCGCCGTAGCGGACTGTTTAAGCAAGCTAAATGCCCTAAATGTAATGCTTGGCTGCGCATGAACCCTGTAATGGAAAGCATTAAAACAGCAGGTCTACTGGTATTGTTAGTTTCAAGCTTATTAAATGTTTTTAGAGTCATGCCAGCATTAGAAGCGCAGTTATCGATAGCCGCGATTATTGGCGTTAGCTTGGCATTAATTGTCACACTAACCGCAAAGATGGAAAAAGTTTAGACTACCCCCTTAATTTTAATCAGCATTGTCAGAGCTGTCTTTACTGTTAAAGCAGCTTTCGGCCTAATGTATAAGGTAGGTCAATAACACGCTGAGAATAGAACTAAAAGCCTAAATTATTGTGACCAAAAAGCTCTTTTTGGTTATAATTACGTCAATTTCAAGTTCCACCTTCCAATATGTAGTTTATGCAGGTAATCGAATGGCTTTTTTTGATCTAGAAACCCCAGAAAACAATGAAACAGACAACCTAGTATGGTTGGGCCACCTTAGCCCAGATAGCGATACCATTGGTTCTGCTATCGGCGCTGCTGAGTTATTTGGTGGTGAGCCACGTCGTGCTGGTGAATTGAACAAAGAAACCGCCTTTGTTGTTGATTATTGCGGTGTTGAAGTGCCTAAAATGATCTCTAAAGTAGAGGGGCAGAAAGTAGGTTTGGTTGATTTTAACCAAAAAACACAGCTGCACAAAGATGTTGATAATAGCGACATTGTTGCCATTATCGATCACCACGCCATTCAAGATCAGCCAATTACGTTTAATACAGCAATGTCTGTTGATATTCGTCCTTGGGGCAGCGCCGCGACTATTTTAGCGGATCGTTTCGAGAAAATGGGTAAAGTGCCAAGCAGCACCACGGCTTGTGTTCTACTAGCAGGTATTCTTTCTGATACCTTGATTTTTGAATCGCCAACAACATGCTCACAAGATAAGCCCTACGCTGAAAAGCTAGCTAAGATTGCTGGCATCGAAGACTTGTACGCGTTTGGTCAAGCAATGATGGAAGCAAAATCTGATCTTGCCGATGTATCAACCTACGACGTATTGAAAGGCGATTTCAAACACTATGAAATCAACGGTAAAAAAGTAGGCTACGGTGTTGCTGAAACATTATTGCCAGAACAGTTGCTTGACCGTAAAGCAGACTTGTTGGCAGAAATGGAAGGTGAAAAAGCCAAGCAAGGTTTGGATTTTATCTTTTTCGCAATCGTAGATACTAAAACGAAGAACTCTCATTTAGTTGTTTATTCTGCTGCTGAAGCAGAACTTGCAGGCTTGGCTTATGGCGAAGCTGCAGAGAATAACCTGATGTACTTACCAGGTATGATGTCTCGTAAGAGCCAGCTAATGCCAGCTGTACAAGCGGTTCTTTCTGCTTAAATACGTGCAGGCAGACGTCTGTTAATAAAAAGGTGAACCTATAGGTTCACCTTTTTTTTGACTTTTTTTGTTGATATCTGCCGTAAGTAAAAAATTAATTTCAAATTTAGACAGAAACTAATAATAAATAGTTATTGCTAGAGACATTAGTTATTCAAATGAGTAGAATGGCCGCGGAAAATTAGTATTAAATTTAAAAATAAGGATATCTCAATGAAGTTCGTAAAGAAAATAGCCGCGATTAGTTCTGTAGTATTAATGACTGGGTGTGCTTCTGGGTTAAATTCGCTGCAAGAAAGAGAGTACAGCGCGTTCGAAAGAGATGGCGTTCTTATTGAAGAGAAAAGTGAAACAACTGGACTTGTTTTAGGTTTGTTGCCTGGTGGCGGATCATTTTACGCTGGTGAGCCTGGTTTAGGTATTTTGAATTTACTAATGTGGCCTGCTTCCATTCTATGGGACCCAATTAGTGGTAAAAATGGAGCAATGACTGCTAATTACGATATTACTAAGCATCACTTGAAAAACGAAAAAGAGAAAGAGATTAACTCTCTTGACGAAAAATTGTCGTTATCAGTGATTGATACAGAGCAGTATATTATCGCTAAAAGAAAAATTGATACTAAGTATGATTATTAATCAGTAACTCGATTGTTGTTATTTTTGTATTTTAGCTATATAAAAAATCCTGCAGTTATTAAAAAGGTGAACCTATAGGTTCACCTTTTTTTTGCCTTTTTGGCAGAATATAGCCTTTTTTTGCCCTGAGAAAAAAATTCCAATCTTATTCAGTAATTCCCCACGTATTAGCTATGCTTACCTATAGTGTTACTTAGGTGAGTATATGAATGTAAATTACATTAATCCTTTTATTAACAGTTTGTTAAACGTTTTAGAGACAATGGCCACCATGACCCCGAAGGCGGGGACTCCTTACCTGAAACCTACCAAGTTCTCAGAGGGGAGTGTGACAGGCTTTATCTGTATGACAGGTGAGTTCGTTGAATGCACCATGGCGATATCCTTTACTCGGGAAGCCATGTTAGCGATTGCTTCTAAAATGTTGGGTGAAGAGATTACAGAGCTGGATGATGAAATCACCAACCTCGCGGGTGAAATCACCAATATGGTAACGGGGGGCGCTAAAAAAGAATTATGGCAAGAAGGCTTTAATTTCGATATGACGCAGCCCGAATTCCACTTGGATGACTTTTTTGAACCAGAACACATCAAAAATCAAAAAATCATCGTTATACCATTTGAAAGTGCAGAGGGAACCTTTACCCTAGAAGTCTGCATGCGTGATACGCGTAAAAAAGCAGAGCTAAGCTACTCTAGCTAAAGACATAGCTCCCTCTACAATACAAAAATCAGTCAATACTCACCCTAGTCGGTGCTACGTGGTTATCATAAACATAAAAACTTTCAGCAGAACTTTGATTCCACCAGTGCTGCCAAGGTTCAGACGCATCTTTGTTATTAATTAATTCGTTATTTGTTAGTGGCTCAACAAGGCTAGCGACTGGCATCAATAAACCATCAGAGCTTCTACGCTTAATCATTTGTGGCATTAAGTCAGCCGGATCATCCAGCCCCATGCTACCCACAAGCTCATAAAAGTTTTTAAGCGTATTGTGATGAAAGTTCTTAACCCGATCGCTTTTAGCCAATACATCAATTGCTTTCGCTCGGGCGGGGTCTTGCGTCGCAACCCCTGTAGGGCACTTATTGTTATTGCAATGACGGGATTGAATGCAGCCAATCGCCATCATCATGGTGCGCGCGGCATTAACCACATCAGCCCCTACTGCAATTTTCGAGAGCAAATCAAAGCTCGATGCTGTTTTTCCAGCAGCAATAATACGAATTTTATCTCTAAGGCCTACACCGATCAAAGCGTTGTTCACAAAATAAACACCTTCCATGCACATCATGCCCAAGCGATTGCTAAACTCGACTGGCGCTGCTCCTGTGCCACCTTCGGCCCCGTCGATAGTAATAAAATCGGGTGTAATCCCCGTCTCTAACATAGCCTTACACAAACATAAAAACTCGGCTGGATTACCAATACATAACTTAATGCCCACAGGTTTGCCATTACTTAAGTCGCGTAAACGAGCAATAAAAGCCAATAACGCCAGAGGCGTACGACACTCGGGATTAACCGCTGGAGATATGCAATCTTCTGTCATCGGAATCTGGCGGATGTCAGCAATTTCACGGGTGATTTTAGCCTTAGGTAATACACCACCATGGCCAGGCTTTGCACCCTGTGACAGTTTAATTTCAATCATTTTGATAGAAGGTTTAGCCGCCGTTCGGCTAAATAGCTCAGGGCAAAAATCTCCCGCCTCGGTCCGACAGCCAAATAGCCCAGTACCGATTTGCCAAACAACATCGCCGCCATGCTTAAGGTGGTAGGGGCTTACACCGCCTTCACCGGTATTATGATAACAACCTGCTTTTTGCGCGCCTAAATTCAGCGCCTCAATGGCATTCGAACTTAAAGACCCAAAACTCATCGCAGAAATATTTAAATAAGATGCCGCATAAGGCTGACTACAATCTGGGCCGCCAATTACTACCGACTTAACATTATCCTTAACCACCTTTGGCTCAAGCGAATGCCACAGGCTTAGATAATTTTCTTCTAATAAATTACGTTGTGTACCAAAGGCAATTGTATCGCTAATGTTTTTAGCACGCTGATAAACCAAAGTGCGCTGCTCACGATTGAAAGGGTTTTCTTCAGTATCGTTGGCAATAAAATACTGTTGTATCTCGATCCGATATGACTCAAGAAAATAACGGATATAAGCAACCACAGGATACAACCGATTCAGGCTGTGACGACTAAAGTGCATATCGTAAAACCCAATGACGGTATAGCCGACCGTCGCTAGCAATAACAAGCCATGATTAAAATTTCCATCTTGGCTGAATAAATACAGTGCCAATAGATTACCGATACTGGCGATCAGCCAATAAATCTTCTGCATAATGGTCATCGTGGGTCCTTGCATCGCATCTAAGTGTAGAGTTAAGGTTCTATAGTACTCGACAACGAAGCTGATAGTGAGGACTTATATCACTCGATTACACCTGTTTATTAGATAACTTTTCGCTACTTGTCGGTGTTAATATTAACGCTATGGTGGTGAATATGATTCCAGTCACTACCTTTAAATCAGAATGACTGACGAGTTAGTACATCAAGGAAGAAACGGAAGTACAGTGAAGACGAAAATATTATTAGCAGTGTTTGTGATTTTGGCAATTATCATTGCGATCGAGAGTAAATTTAATCGTGGTGAAAGCAAATCAACAAGATTTTCGAATAACGCGTGCAAAATGTTAAAAGAAAATCCCGATTGGTATGTGTCATTAAAAGCGTCAGAAGAAAAATGGAATACCCCCATACATATTCAACTTGGCATGATCAGGCAAGAGTCGGCGTTTAAACACGATGCAAAACCAAAACGTGAAAATAAATGGCATGAATTTGGTAGTAATTACGACTCTACCGCCAAGGGGTATTCTCAAGCAATTAATGGAACGTGGGAACACTACTTAAAAAGTACGAAGGGAGTGTTGAAAAGTAGATCTTCTTTTAGGGACGCGACTGATTTTATTGGTTGGTATAATTCAAAATCAAATATTAATAACCGTATAAGTCTGAATGATCCCAAGCATCTTTATTTGGCTTATCATGAAGGCTGGACAGGTTATCGTCTTAAAACACATGAGAAGAAAAGTTTCTTAGTTCGGTCAACTAGCAATGTTGTTATTTGGTCTGATAAATACAAAGCTCAACTGAACAGTTGTGAGCTAACAGGTGAAAAAGATATCTATTTTAAGCTGTCTCTGTATGCCGATTATTTTGTTATCGCACTGGGTTATCTTGTGACTCTTTTAGGCTACTTATTAGATATTGTTATTTTTTTAGTGAAAGCTATCGTATTTGTAGTTAGTGCAATATATGATTTGGTACGATAATTCTTAGCCTAATTTTAATTTTTTATTAATAGATTTACGAAAAATCTATTAAGTTAGCAGTCATCAGTGGCAAGGAGGGTCGAGTGATGTTTAATGAATATTTCAGTTCGCTGTCCTTCCAAATGTTATACATGAACGGAGCTCGGTGATACAAATGGAAAACGAGAGCAATTTAGACAATCCATTAGCGTGCCCCGTTGTTTCTACTCTAAGTTTAATGAGTGGTAAGTGGAAACCTATGATCATTCATATTTTAATCGAGCAGCCTAAAAGGTTTGGTGAGTTAAAAAGAATGATGAAACCGATTAGCCAAAAAGTGTTAACCGAGCAACTTAGGGAGTTAGAAAGTTCAGATATCGTTCAGCGGGATGTCTTTGATGAGAAAGTTCTGAATGTAACTTATTCTGTTACCGATTACGGAAAGTCATTGTCTCCAGTATTGGAAGCCCTTTATGTATGGGGAAGTTCGAACTCCTAGCGACCCCTTTGATAACGTGACGTGTAATTTTTTTGATAATAGCCATTTTCTAGCACCGCATTAATACAGCACAAGTGACAATAGAAGGTAAAGTAAGCAATTTATCACAAATTAACTATAGTATTAGACATAGAGATGAAAGCTAAAAGGCAGGCTTAGGAGGTAAGTGTTGAATATTCATGGTCAATGGAAGTTAGAGGTTAATAACAAAGTACTCCTGCAATGGTTTGAAGGGTCGTGGAATGAAGAAGCTATCATCGCTTATATGAGAGAATTTAAAGAAATAGCTCAACCCTTGATATCGGGCGAGTGGGCCATCTTGTCCATTTTCGACGCATGGGAGCTGGGGGTGCCAGATATAGAACCTCACATAATCGAGCACTGTCAATGGTTTAAAGACAATGGCTGTATTAAAGATTGTCACGTATATTCACCCAGCGCGGTTAAGAAAATGCTGCTGGAAAAACTTGTTCCTCATACAGAAGAAAACTACGAACGCTTAGTATTTTCAAATATAAATGAGGCGACCAATTGGCTTAAAAAATGTGGCTTTGAATTACATAATTCTGATTTCTTATTGAAATACGGAATTTTAGAAAAATAATTCTATCTCCTTGTCACAATTATTCGAACGAATACACCGTTATAACAAATAAAAAAATTCAATCGCCAGAGCCCGTTACCAGTGTAGGTGTCTGAATAGATGGCTTAGTAACCGGTAAGTATTAACAGTAATAATTGTGGCGTCACATAAAATCAACGCACGCATATTATTAAAATTAGTTTTTAAACACTAAAGCTATTTTTACCTAACGAGATATTTTCTTGAGTTTATCGATATGCCGCAATATCTCTGTTTGAGGAAGTGGTCCGCCGTGGCCCATGAAAAATGTCGTTACACCTCTATTAGCCATTGATTGCAATTCTTGACTAACCAGCAGTGGATTATCTTCAAAAGGCGGGCGTTTTGCCTTATGTGTTCTTATTATACCCCCGAGTAATATTCCTGATGAGACAAGATCTCCGACAATGGCTTTATCGTTTTCAATAACCACAGAAATCGAACCTTCTGTATGCCCCGGAGTTGAAATTACCTCGCCATTAATACCATAAGTATTAAGACTAAACTGAGTCTTTGAGGTCAGTAAAATATCGGGTTCAAATAGATCGTATGACTTTTGGATAGCTCCTGTTTTACTGAATAGTCGACCAAACCAACCGGTGCTGCAAAAGTGCATTTTCTTCTCGCCCCTGAAGTACACAAGATCACCTTCGTGTGCAATGACCTGCGCACCAGATAATGATTTTATTTTTGCCGTATTACCCGCGTGATCAATATGAGCATGGGTAATGACAATTAATTTAATGTCGCTAAAGGTTAGGTTTAGCTTCTTCAGTGTCTTTTCAATTTTTCCTTCTGTATTGGGCAAGCCCGAATCGATTAAAATGCAGCCCTGTGAATTGACTAAAAGAAAAGCATTGATCATTCCTAGAGGAAAAATTGCTATTTTATGGATGCTTGTTACCGGGTTGTTTGTTTTGATCATCATCAGAAGCTTGTTGTTGTTGTTGTTGTTGTTGTGAATGTTCTTACGATGTTATAGACACGATAGAAATCGTCAATTAGGCACCTTTAGGTAACTAGATTGAAAGCTATGGTCATGCATCTGTAGATCGAACATTAACGAATAACTTACTCTTCAGCCGCCGACAGTATTCTATCCACAAACCATTGCGTTGCCCGTCCAGTATCGGTAGTGCGCCATGCACAATATTGCTGTGTGATGGGGGCGTCTTTTTCAATTTCCAATTGCACTAGTTCGCCACTTTCTAACAAGGGCTGAATCTTGTGTTTAGGTAAAAACCCAACCCCAAGCCCTTGTAATTGTGCCTGAATTTTCTGTTCCATATTAGCTACTCTTAGCATAGGCCTAGCACTCAGGCTTCTATGTGCGCGAATGGGCGATTGCGTTGCCGAATCGCGTATTACAATCGATACGTAGGGCTCGATATTATGGTCGGTTAAAGGTTGGGGGAGGGCCGTTAACGGATGTGCTTTGGCCACGACAAAAAGCCACCGCGTATTGAAAATACTTTCAAATTGAATACCTTGAATCGGACTGACAGGGGGTGGGCCACCAATAGTAATATCGGCGCGTTGCTCAATAATGGCCTCTAACGTTCCGCCCATAACCTCTTCACTGAGATTGACCTGCACGCCGCTATTAAGCTTTTGAAACTCGGCCAGTATCGGCAAGAAACGTTGAATATCCCACACTGTATCGATAGCAATATTCAATTCTGCTTCCCAGCCACTGTTAACTTGGTGGGCGCTGTTCACAACTTCTTGGGCGGCGTCTAATAACTGTCGGCCTTGATCTAACAAGACTTTCCCGGCTGGGGTTAATACTGAACGGCGGCCAGCACGCTTGAATATTGCAAAGCCCAAATCCTCTTCTAGCTTTTGCACGGTATAGGTGACGGTAGAAGGTACTCGAAACAATGCTTGGGCGGCGCTTGCAAAGCTACCTTTACGGTCTATCGCATCCAATACCGTTAAGGCGTCTAAGGTCAGTTTCATAGTGCTCCGTGCATTCATCTTTTAATGTTATCGATAATGGTCCTGATAACTGTTCAGTAAATTCGAACTAGTAGGTCGATATTACTCGATTTTTTTAATTAATGTACTCCCTATAATAGCTTTAACAGTTTGGAACTGCCGAACAAATAATCGAATTAACAGCCCGTTAAGGCAAAGGAAATACATTATGAACATATTATCTCGTGACAGCTTACCTCTTGGTGGATTTGCAGGAATAGAAGAAACCCGACTAGTGAAAGATGCCAAAATTGGTGGCAAAGCTGATACTTGGAATGGTTTAGGCAACTTTGTTTATTTAGCCGATGCTCGCTATGTGCCTTTTGGTGAATCAGGCATGCACCCACACCTTGAGGTAGACGTTATCACCATTATGTTAGAGGGACGCCTTACTCATGAAGGTTCAATGGAGCACGGTCAATCCATGGTGGCGAATCAAGCGCAAGTTCAGCGTGCAGGCGGAGAAGGCTTTGATCATAACGAGATTAATCCTGACGAAGGTCGCACCCGTTTATTACAGGTGTGGGTCTTACCAGAAACTGCTGGCAGCAACGCCGCTTATAAAATTTACGATACCGACGATGGCCAGCTACATCGTATTTATGGTGGCCATCCAGAGCAAACTAAAAGTTTTGATAGCCATACCGTGATCGACACGGGCTTGGTTTATAAAAATTTTGAAGTAAATCGTAGCGGCGAAACTTTGCTGTACGTGGTTAATGGTGAGGCCATGGTGAATGGGCAATTGCTAAAAGATGGTGACTTAATACGTACGGATGTTATCGACCTTAAAGTGATCAGTGATGATGCTCATCTAACGATCATTAGCGTTGAAAAAACTTAACGGACAAAGAAAAATTACCCTGACGAATACACCGCCATGAAAATAAGGAATTTATGAAAACCAAGCAAACGATGTAGAGAAGGTTGGCAGAAATATGGCCTTTGCCAATAGTTATTTTTTTTGTCGATTCAAAGCGCATTGCCAGAGCAAGTGCTGTCTTTAATGTTATTAGTTAATGATAAAAGGACGCTAGCCAGAACAGTGTTATTCAATAAAAGACCATTGCCAATAACTCAGTAGAAGTTTACTCTTGCGTATTTTATAAACAGTGTTTAGGCAGCATTGGACAAGCATTGGATGCGTATAGGCAAAGGTACATACACTTGAGAATCTCATTAAACAGCACCGTTCTAGCTGCATGCTTAGCAGCCTCATTAACAGCTTGTGGTGGTGGCTCAAGCACTGCACCAATAACAGAACCGCCAACTCCAGTACCGGTGGAAGGTATTCCTACCCATGCTATAAATCACGCTTACTTCCGTGACCAAGACGGTGATACCGGCAGCCTAGCAGGCAAAATTCAAATTAATGCGGCAACTGAGCTCAGTGAATCTAATAAAGCGAATTCGATCTGGGTATATTGGGCAGATGACCTTGGTAATAAAATCGATAACGAAAGTTACTCTGCTTGGCTAAAAACAGACTCAGAGTCCGTTTATGATATCAATATTCCAACAGGCACAATCATCCCTGCCAATACTTCAGCCTTTATCATTTACCCCAGTAATGAAAAAGGCTTAGCACTTAAAGGTAGCTTAATAAAATTCCACGACTTTATTGGCAATACCCAGCTATCGGGTCCGGGGGGAAATTATTTGTATCCTTGGTATTACGGCCAGGCCCCAAGTAGCGGAACAGACATTGAAGGATTTCCAGTAACTTATACAGAGCAGCGCGATACCCTATCCATTCATCGTAGCGAAGAAGGCGTGTGCATATTCGATAATGGCTTAGTGAGCATTATCGACATGAATTATGAGCGTGATATCGATTGGGAAATGGGCCGCAATAATGGCACCAATACCCAAGCAAACCAGGTTGACGATATTTTATTTCCGATATACCAATATCCTTGCGCAGAGAGTCCAGTCAATACTCATCGTTACATCGGTGATGAAGAGGGTGCTTGGCTTTATTCAACCATTAACGATGCCATGTTTTACGGCACCATGGTTTACGATACGTTTGTTAAATACCTTGGTGAACCACCGATAGACGATAAGCTTCGTATACGGGTGCATTATGGCGCGATGAATGTTCCCACAGGTTATTGGGACGGCACTTATGCCACCTTTGGTGATGGCCTTCCTTTCCAGCTTTCAGCCTCATCTCTTGACTCCATTAGTCATGAAGTGGCACACGGTGTCTTGAATCGTTTAATGGGTGTCGACTTCTTTCAAGCCGATCTTAGTAAGGGATTCAGAACGCTACACGAAGCCTTTAGTGATATTTCCGGAGTTATGGCGTGGTATGAATACGTCGAGCGCACAGGGGAATACACTGGAGAAACAAATTACTGGCGGCACGGCGAAGAAAACCGTGGCCTAGAGCGTAGACTAGACCAAATCGTTACCGAATACGGCGCGATTGCAAGCATGCTCGATTATGATGAGACAGAAGCCAATAACTACCTCAGTATCGGTATGATCACCTATCCGTTTTATCTGTTGCAACAGCAGTGGGGAATGGAAGCAGCCTATAACCTATATATAGATGCCGCTAGAAATTGCTGGGCTCCAACGATGAATCATACAGAAATAGCGCAATGTCTAAAGCAGCGCGCAGAGCTTTTGGTAAGTACAGCCAATGACCCAGCGATAGACATGCTGCCAAGCAATGAAAAAGTAGACGATGTCGTGGCTGCCTTTAAAGTTGTAAAAATAAAACTGTTCGATGAGGGAGTACTGAGCCATTATCGCGTTGAAAAATCAAAGCTGCGCGTACAGTTTACCGACGATAGCCGCAGTACGGGTCAAGTGACTGAACGCTTATGGGATTTTGGCGATGGCCAAACATCGAGTGAAGAAAATCCACTGCATACCTATGCAACTGCTGGTGACTATCAAGTTACGCTAACAGTAAAAAATGACGCATACGTATTAAACGACGATAGCACTAAGTACCATAAAGACGACTTCACTCATACGGTTTCAGTCAGCGATCAATATTGTAGAATCACTACGGGTCTTGATCCCAAAAACGATATCGGCCAAGTTGTTATTAATGGAACGGATCTTAATTTCCAAACGGATAAGTCAGACTATCGCGGTCTAACCCCAATAGCATTAATCGATCCCAATAATAAAACCTTGAACTTACATATCAGCGGCGCAAGTAATGACGCAGTCGACGAAACAATAAAGTGGGCAGTCTGGCTAGATATTAACGACGACGGTTTTTATAGCGCTGACGAAATCGTTAAAACTGAAGTAATTGCCAAAGGTGAAACTTATGGATGGAATACCAGTGTAGATTTAACGGCCTTCATAGCAGCTGCGAATATAGACGTAACAGAAGACCAGTCCGAGATCGCTAGGTTTATTAGAGTTATAGGAGAGCATACATTTGTTGATGCATGCTCTTCAGCAGTAGGGGAAGCATTTGATGTCAGGGTCGCTTGGTAATTCATTCACACTCTTCAGCGTTATAAACTAAAGGCATTTTTCCTTGCCACTTTTTCCAAAGTGTTGAGTCCATTAATAATTGGCTCAGCGCACTGGCGACGTTTATGCGACTGACTTTGCCGGAATCAAAAATAGCACTACGAATAGGGGCAGAGAATAAAGAATAGTCGCTTGCTTCATCTTGGTTGATCAAGGCATCAGGGCGAACGACTACCCATTGAACATTAGCGTTTAAAATATCCAACGTGCGTAAGTAATTAGCCGCTTGCTCGTTATCTCTGTGGGGGGGCAATAACGTTCGTAATAATGCCAAAACAAGATGCTGAAAAATTGAGATGGGTTCGTGTTGATCTTTATTGCGTACGCCGCTTGAATTCATTAATACAATTTTAAGTGGCTTGGTTCGTTGAGTTGTGTTCAGATTTATTATGCGTTTAATACTGTCTCTTACCATCATCTGAGGCGCCCCAAATATGCCTTTTAGGGTTAGGTTGTGTCCAAGGCAGGAGATTACGCCATCAGCGCTCTTAACTAATTCTGATAGTTGAGCATCACTTAACATTAATGCAGTGCCTTTAATTTGAGTGAGTAGATCACCAAACTCAGTGTTCAGAGCATTCAGCGTGTTTGTATCACGGACTAAGGCCACGACTTGATGCTGTTGTTGTAAAAGCGTACGCACGACGAGTTGGCCAGTGGCCCCTGTTGCGCCTAATACCAAAACTCTCATATTACTCTCCTGACTCATGGTTTGTGGGTAGATGATTTAATGAGTATATTGATTCATAAGTGTTTGGATATTACCTATTTATGCACTATATCTATGCATAAATGAATGGGGTATAGGGGGAGAGCATATGGATTGGAAGCATATACAGTTTGATTGGAATCATGCACGGGCTTTTTTAGTGGTGGCTGATGAAGGTTCGCTATCAGCTGCAGGGCGCGCTTTAGGCATGAGCCAGCCCACACTTGGCAGACAGGTTGCGGGCTTAGAAGAACAGCTTAAAGTGACCCTGTTCGAGCGAGTAGGCAAAGGCTTATCTCTTACGCAAAGCGGTGTGCGTTTATACGAATATGTTAAGCAAATGGCCGAAGCCGCTAATCAATTCTCCTTAGTGGCGCAGGGGCAAAGTAATGAAGTAAGTGGTGAGGTGTGCATATCATTAACCGAGCTAGATGCTTACTTTCGCTTTGCGCCGTTAATTACGAAGTTTAAAGAGTACGCGCCCAATATTCAGTTAGAGCTTCAGGTATCTAATGCGATAAGCGATTTGAAGCGCCGCGAAGCTGATGTCGCTATTCGTTATCAGCGACCTACACAAGCTGATTTAATTACTAAAAAAATAGGGTCAGAAAAAGCGTATTTATATGGCCACAAAGATTATATTAAGCACTTCGCTAATAAGTCCCCGGACAAAGTGAGTAATTTACAATTAATTGGTTTTGATCACAGCGATCAAATGAAAGATTATTTATTGGGTATGGGATTTCCTGTGCGCAGTGATCAATTTACTGTGATTTGCAAAAACCAATTAGTGCAATTACAAATGATACTGCAAGGTGGCGCGCTGGCGTTTTTACCAGACCATATTGCTAATCGTTATCCAGAATTAGAACCCGCATTTGTAGATTATTTTACTCCCATAGAATTGGAAATGTGGTTAGTATGTCATCGAGAACTTCATACCAGTAAAAAAGTTCGGCTAGTATTTGATTTTTTAAGTGAGCAACTAGGGAGAGTTAATTAAATGAAGGTGACAATCGAATACATCACATGACTTAGGTTTATAATAGTTAATCTCCACTACTTTACAGCTATATGAGAAGGGATATTCATGTACAACTGTCCGCATTGTAATAAACCGACGATTAGTCGAAGCAGCAAGTTTTTTATGGGTTCAGCTAGAACTAAAAGATGTTCAAATTGTAATGGCGGTTGGAGCATCTCTTGGATATCCATGCTCTGGGTATCAATTGCTATCATTCCTACTTTCTTCAATAATAATATGCCTCTTATTTTTTGTGGGCTTGTTATCAGCTTGGTAGGAATTACATTTTTTACGCCTATTGTGAGAATTGATAAAAATTGATTTTTCTTGAACTCGGTATTATGACCTTGATGAAAAGCACATCGAAGTAAAGGTATCAGCTTGGGAGCGAAGTCAGCTTAAGCTTGATTAAATGAATATTTTTTAAATATATTGTTGTACTCGTTTCTATTTTTAGTCCGTTAGTAATCATTGCCGACAATACCAATTTATGTAAACTAATAATCCTGATCATAAAAATAAAATAGCAGGTTCATAATGCCCGTAGTGGATGACAAGTTAATACAACCCTTTGAAACACCTGAGTGCTTTTATGAATGGTTGAGGCTCAACCATAATACTGAAACTGAACTGTGGCTGAAAATATATAAAAAGGCATCAGGCATAAAATCAATCGATTGGAATGACGCTGTTAAAATGGCTTTATGCTGGGGCTGGATCGATGGTATTAAAAAATCAGTTGATGGTGATTGTTATATTCAGCGTCTTACCCCCAGGCGTGCAAAGAGTATTTGGTCGAAGCGTAATACTGAACATGTCGCGGTATTGATCGAGCAAGGGCTGATGCAACAAGCGGGGCTTATTCATGTAGAGGCGGCCAAAGCCGATGGCCGTTGGCAGGCAGCGTATTCAATCTCGCATGATAATGAGATACCTGAAGACTTTCTGGCAGCTGTCGAGGCTAGTACAAAAAATGATGGAAACACTAAGGATTTTTTTGATTCTTTAAGCAAAAGCAGTCGCAATATCATTGCTTACGGATTAACAAGTGCTAAAAAAGAAGAGACTCGCAAGAAGCGCTTCGATAAGTTTTTGGCGATGTTAGAAGATAATGTAAGGCCTAAATAAATACCATTTCACGCAAGAAAAAAGCGTCGCTTATTTATATATCAATGGTAATGGTGAACTCTCTCAACTTCGTAGGTGAAAAACACATGTTTTAGTGTTTATATAATGCGGATTATGCGGGCAATTTTTATGTAATTATTCTGGGTACAGCGCACGATGTTGAAGAAAAACAAAAGGCAACAGCTACGCGGACAAGCGTTTATGTTACTGCTTCTCTTTATTGGGAGCGCTGCTGCAGCGCAAGAAGGTACTATTGCAGATGCCTCTATAGCCGAAGACGCTTTCTTAGAGCTGTTTGCCATACAGACCGATATCGCGACTAAAACGCGATTAAACGTTAAGTATGTTCCAGGTGTGGTCGACGTGATGTATGGCGCAACGTTGCGCAAGCGCGGCTACCAAACGGTTTTAGAAGCGCTAACACGGCTGCCTGGTTTTCAAGCATTAACAAATGCTTATCGAACAAACCCTAATGTGCGCGGTAATATTTCGGATACCTTTCAGGGTGATGTTCAAATCTTATTGAACGGAGTGCCTCAAGTGTCGGGCAATGACCTTCAGCCCTTTGCTGTGTTGGCTATGCCTCTGTCAGCGATAGACCGCATAGAAGTGATTAAGGGGCCAGGCAGTGCACTTTATGGTGAGTATGCACTTAATGGTGTCATTAATATTGTGACGGTTCGGGAAACAGAGGGTGGTGCTGCGCATCTCTCTGGTGGCTCGTTTAATACTCATTCTGCGGCGGTAACTCAGCGTTTAGAAGGTGAAGACTGGCAGGTTTCCCTAACGGCTCTGCGTAGGCAAACAGAGGGTTATTCGCCGATGATTGAGCATGACTCTTTACGAGCTTGGGGGCAGTCTTTGGCAACAAAAACACCCGCTAAAGCGGATACTAGAAGTTATTTCGATGCCGTTACGGTTCAGGCAAAATATAAACAAACACAAATTGATGCTAGCTATATGTCGGTACTGCAAGGGGATATGCTGGGTGCATCAGCATACTTAACCGATAGTGATGACTTTAAGGATGAGCTTCGTAGTGAAGCATTTCAGTTGACACAGGGCTTAGGGAGTATTGGTGTGGGTAAACTTAAGTTGGTTGCTGGCATACAATTGCATCATTTTGATCGCCGTATTTTAGTGATTCCAAAAGGTTTGTGTAGTGTGGCCTCACCTTATACGCTTGGCGTGTCTGGCCCTTGTTCAACGGCCACTCAAACTCCTGGTATTTTGTTCGAGCCATTCCCTGGAGACTTCTATCTAGATACTGAGAGCACAGTGCAAAGACGTTATGGGCGTTTACAATGGTTGGGTGATGTTTCTGAGCGCCAGCGTATATTGATCGAAGGTATTGTCAGTCATATTGATGTGCCACGTACGCGTGACACAACTAATTTTGATTTTAATCAATATTCAGAAGACGCTTTGTTAAGATCTCAGGGAGGAGTAGCAACGACATTCCCATTTTATTCTGAGCCACAGTCTGTTGATAAGTTGTCATACAATGTCTGGAGCTTGTACGGAGTAGAACAGGAAAGTTATTCCCTTGTGATTCAAGATGAAATCAAAGCAAATGAAAGCACTCGTATAACGGCAGGCGTTCGCTGGGATTACTTTGAAGGCCGCGAAGATACCTATTCTCCCCGCTTGGCTTTGGCCCACGAGTTTTCAGATAGCAAACTTGTGAAGCTTCAACTCGCGAGTGCATTTCGTCCACCTAGCCTCAATCAGGAAGTTAGCGCAACCAATCTCAACTATGAAAAACTGGATACATTGGATGCACAATTTTCTCATAACTATACACAGTGGGCTTTCAATCATATTGCTTATGTGAGTTGGGTTAATAACAAGATAATTCCTGTCTTCACAACAACGGGAGTGCAACAGTTTGAGGATTCGGGCGTATTTCTGAATAGTACTGAACAGTACCGCTATTATGGCTTTGAGAATACTGCCAGCTTTCAAGCTTCAGAGTCATTGCGTTTTGAAAGTAACCTTGCCTATGCTCGAGGCGATGGGCCGAAGTACCAGAAGTCTGAGTTTTTTGTCTCACCTACCACGATAGATCTCAACATGACTTGGGACATGAATGAAACGATGCAGTGGTTTCTTGAACAGCGTTATTGGGGTCCAAGAACGCGTCGCCCTGATGATACTCGCTCTGATTTCGACAGCCAGGCTATGACCAATCTAAGCTTGAGCATCACGCCTATGCAGTATGATAGTTTAACGGCGATTGTCAGTATTGAGAATGTTTTTGATGAAGTGATAAAGGCCCCTTCCGGCTGGGGAAGCCCAGAATCATTCCCTGATGACCTGCCGATAAAACCCAGACGCATTAGCGCCACACTAGAATACCGCTGGTAAAATAAATGCAAAGGAATGCTTACTCTTTAATCTCTCGCCTTCGTTGTGGACTACTAGCA
>JBLGBO010000015.1:0-90790 GCA_047616865.1 Oleispira sp. | reverse complement strand
CCTTGACCCGGCTTAGACTCTTTCAATTCCTCGCAAGGGTCGAGTTCGTACTCAACAACAAAGTCGGGATCTCTATTCAGGCGATCTTGATACGGTGTATGAATATTCATAATTTAAGAGTGCTAACATTTTAATCATGCGCATGCGCGTTTGCACGGAAGTGATATTTCACGACTCCGATACAACTATTTGATTTAACTCGGTAATTTTTGACATCCATTTCCAAGCTCCAGAAATACGCGCATGCGCGTTTACCTAAATAACGAGGGTCTCGTTATGTCAGCATCCATATTGATAATGTATTGATTCTGCTACATTTTTAAAAACTCTTCCAGTGCAAACACGCATAATTACAATTCTCCTCGTGCAATTGATCAAAAAACAGCCTAATATTTAAAAATAAGCTGTATAAAAAACCAGTGTTTTAATTCACAGTTAATAATACTATTTAAAGAGGGTTTATTTATGTCTAAAAGTCCTTTCATCAACCTCGTTCGTCAAAATATTCGTATGCGTGGGTACAGTATGCGAACAGAGAAAACCTATCTTTACTGGATTTGTGATTACATCCGTTTTCATCGTATGCAGCACCCAAAAGATCTCGCCCCTGAACATGTTGTTTCATTTCTTTCTTATTTGGCTAATCACAGAGATGTGGCCATCAATACTCAAAAAACAGCGTTAAATGCTTTAGCTTTTTTATATAACCAATTTTTAAACCAGCCTCTAGGCGACTTAGGGTTTACCTATGCACAGCGGCAGCGTCGCTTGCCCATTGTTTTAACGATGCAAGAGGTTCAGCTAATTCTGGATAACCTTTCTGGGCGAGATAAAGTTATATTTTCAATTCTATACGGTTCAGGATTAAGAATTACGGAGTGCTTAAGGCTAAGAATTAAGGATATTGATTTGCAAAGGAATAGCATTACAGTACACGATGGTAAAGGCGGAAAAGATCGTCAAACCATATTAAGCCCTTCCCTTGCACAGCCTTTGCAGCATTTAATTGAAAGTACGATTAACTTACAGCAACAAGATAATAAACGAGGCATTGGTCCTTCCTTACCTCACATGCTAGGTAAGAAATATCCAAACGCTTATCGTCAACCTGCCTGGATGTTTATTTTTCCTTCTACCACTATTTGTAAGCACCCGATTACCGATAAGCTTTGCCGTCATCATTTGCATGATTCTGTGCCGCGTAAAGCATTAAAGAAAGCAGTGGAGAACGCTGGTTTAAATCGAAAGAAAATCAGCTGCCACACGTTTAGACATAGTTTCGCGACCCAGCTATTACAAAATGGAAGAGATATCAGAACAGTACAGGAATTATTAGGGCACAGCGATGTGTCTACAACACAAATCTATACCCACGTAATTGGTCAACATTTCGCGGGCACGAATAGCCCGCTCGATAATTTAGTTTTATAGCTCGTAGCTATAAACAAACAGCTTTAGTCGCTAGCAATACGACTAAACACAGCGCCTTTCTGCCCTTTATATTTAGCGTCAACACGCTTGTTATATGGACGAAGTGCTGGGCTAGATAACGTTTCAAAAGACAACGCACAAATGACCATTTCTGGGCGTAGCGCTAAGGGTAGTTTACCGTTATTAAAAAACTCTAATACGATCTGCCCTTCCCAACCTGGGTCAATGCGACCAGCGGTAACGTGCACCATTAATCCGAGTCTTGCCAATGAACTGCGGCCATCTAACCAGCCGACTAGGTCATCAGGTATGGTTACCGATTCTAGCGTTGCGCCTAATACCAATTCACCAGGGTGAATAAAGAAAGGCTCGTCGTCTTCTACGATAATTTCTTTACTCATAATACGCACCATGTCGCGCGTAAGTTGTTCGCGTTCGCCCGATAAATCTAGGTGCGTTACGGTGTTATTACTGAATACGCGAAAACTGTTGGCTAGGCGTAAATCAACACTAATGCCGGCAATCGATGCGGGCGCTGGTGCAGGTTCAATTTTGATGGAACCTTGCTCAATTCTTTTTTCAATATCACCATCACTTAAGCGCATGGTATTGTCCTTTTATCTTTACAGACGTTAGTCGTCAGAGATGCTGATGTTTGGAATTTGTTGGTCGTTCGCGGTGCGCTTGGCTAATGCCACCGCAACGGTGCGGGCCAGGTTGCGATACATTAAAGCTACGTCGCTATTTTCTTGTTCTACGACAACAGGAACACCGGCATCGCTTTGTTCACGAATAAATTTCGATAGCGGTAATGAACCTAGTAGTTGAGTATCGTATTGGTCGGCAATTTTTTGGCCACCGTTTTCACCAAAAATATGTTCTGCATGGCCACAGTTTGAGCAGATATGCATGCTCATATTTTCTATAATGCCTAATACTGGAATGTTCACTTTACGGAACATTTCGATGCCTTTCTTCGCATCTAATAACGCAATGTCTTGTGGGGTAGTAACAATGACCGAACCTGCCACGGGGAATTTTTGCGATAGCGTTAGTTGAATATCACCTGTGCCCGGTGGCATATCGATAATCAAATAATCCAATTCGCCCCAAGCGGTTTGAGTTAAAATTTGCATTAACGCGCCAGACACCATTGGCCCACGCCATACCATAGGGGTATCGTCGGTGGTTAGGTACGCCATCGACATGGTTTTTACGCCGTGGGCTTCTATAGGAACAAACCATTTATTATCGATGGTCGCTGGACGAGTGCCTTCGGCAACGCCCATTAATAAGCCTTGGCTTGGGCCATAAATATCGGCGTCTAATAAGCCAACTTTGGCGCCGTCTTTGGCTAACGAAATGGCTAGATTGACTGAGGTGGTGGATTTACCCACACCGCCTTTACCGGAGGCAACGGCAATGATGTTTTTTACCTTGCTGATCGCTTCCACTGTATTTTGGGATTTGTGCGCACTCACTTCCCAGCTGATGTTGATATCGACGCTTTCTACGCCGTCAACATTACCAACCATGACTTTAAGGATTTCTTCGGTGCCGCCTTTTAGGAAATCAGACGGGTATGGCAGGTGAATATCAATACTCACCTTATCACCTTGTATGTCTATTTTTTGCACAGCGCCATAACTGACAAGGTCAGTATTTAAGTAAGGATCTTGATAAGACGCTAACGCCTCTTCAATGTTTGCCTGAGTTACCAGAATATCAGTCATAGATTACCTACAATGCCAAGGGTGCAAAAGGCGTCATTGTATACGAGTTTTTACAGGGAATCTGCTACCGCATATTAAGCAATATGGAGCTATTTAAAGGAAGTAAGCTAACCAGCGCTATACATATAACAAAATGAGCTTAAAATACCCAAAAACATGCTTGAAAGAAATAACGCCTATTTGGGATAATGAGGCGCCGAATTTCCAGCTGTGTTTATTTTTTATACAATACGCAGCCAAAACGATTAGTTTCACCTATATGATGAGAGTGAGCACCCAATTATGACCGATTATTTATTGATTTTGGTCAGTACGATTTTAGTGAACAACTTTGTACTGGTTCAGTTTTTAGGTTTATGCCCTTTTATGGGGGTTTCGAATAAATTAGAAACCGCAATAGGCATGTCTGCGGCCACAACGTTTGTATTGACGTTGGCGTCGGTATGCAGCTATTTGGTGTACACCTATTTGCTGATTCCACTGGAGTTGGAATATTTGCGTACCATCAGTTTTATCATGGTGATTGCAGTGGTGGTTGGTTTTACCGAAATGGCGATGCGAAAGACCAGCCCATTGTTATATCGTGTATTGGGTATTTTCTTACCGCTCATTACCACCAACTGTGCGGTATTGGGTGTCGCGTTATTAAACATTAAGCGTGATAACAGTTTTGTTGAATCGATTTTATATGGCTTTGGTGCTGCCGTCGGTTTCTCGTTGGTAATGGTATTGTTTGCGGCGATGCGTGAACGTATTGCCGTGGCCGATGTGCCTAAGCCGTTTCAAGGTTCTGCTATCGCGATGATTACAGCAGGTTTGATGTCATTAGCCTTTTTAGGCTTTACTGGTTTGGTGAGCATTTAATAATGAGTTCTATTTTAATTGCCATTGTGCTGTTGGCGTCTCTTGCCATTATTTTTGGTGCCATTTTAGGTTTTGCTGCGGTTCGCTTTAAAGTGGAAGGCAATCCTATTGTCGACCAAATTGATAACCTGCTGCCTCAAACTCAGTGTGGCCAGTGTTCTTATCCTGGCTGTAAACCGTATGCCGAGGCCATTGCTGGCGGCGAGAAAATTAATAAATGCCCACCCGGTGGTGAAAGTACCATTATTGCTTTGGCCGATTTATTAGGGGTTGAGCCTGAGCCATTGGATGCAGAGCACGGCGCTGAAAAAGATGTGCCTATGGTTGCCATTATTCGTGAAGACGAATGCATTGGTTGTACTAAGTGCATTCAAGCCTGCCCAATCGATGCGATTATGGGTGCGGCTAAACAGATGCATACTGTCATTGCCGATGAATGTACGGGCTGTGATTTATGCGTTGAACCTTGCCCGGTGGATTGTATCGATATGGTGCCTATGGCAACAACACTGCAAACTTGGCACTGGGATAAACCCGAAAATTTGATTGCCTCGACTCACCAAGAAAAACATCTCGTAAAGGAAGTGCACTAATGCAAGCAATAACTCTGCACTCTTTTGATGGTGGTATTCACCCACAAGAAAACAAGCACCAATCAACTCAAACTCCAATTGCCTACTTGCCACTACCTGCTCAATTAATTGTTCCGGTTGGCCAACACATTGGCGCTGCCGCCGAAGTGATTGTTGCGGTGGGTGATCGTGTATTGAAAGGCCAGTTAATTGCGCAACCAAAAGGCTTTGTTAGCGCTGCCATTCACGCACCAACGTCAGGCACCGTTGTAGCCATTGAGCAGCGTGAATTACCTCACAGCTCTGGCCTTAAAGGCACCTGCGTTATTATCGATAGCGATGGTGAAGATTTATGGTTAGCAGAAATTGCTAATGGCTCGCGCAACATTGGCGATTATTTAGAAGCAGATAACGAGGTTTTAATTAATCGTATTCGTGACTGCGGCATTACCGGCATGGGCGGCGCAGGTTTCCCAACGTCAGTAAAGATGGCGGTTAAAGGCAAGCAGATTGATACCCTAATCATCAATGCCGCCGAGTGTGAACCGTATATTACCGCTGATGATATGTTGATGCGTGAACGCGCGCTAGAAGCCATTCGCGGCATTCAAATTTTAATGAAACTTACCGCTGCCGGTAACTGTTTAATTGGCATTGAAGATAATAAACCTGAAGCCATTAAGGCGATGGAAGATGCTCTGCATAAAGTACATGGCGAGCACTTTATTACCGTTGTCACTATTCCAACGAAATACCCATCAGGTGGCGAAAAACAGTTAATTCAAATTCTTACCGGTAAAGAAGTGCCTAACGGTGGCATTCCTGCGGACATTGGTTTGGTCTGCCAAAACGTCGGTACTTGTGAAGCGGTTTATCACGCGATTGCCAAAGGTAAGCCGTTAATTTCTCGTATCACCACCATAACCGGCGAATCCGTTGAGCAGCCGCAAAATGTTGAAGTATTAATCGGCACGCCGGTAAAGCACTTATTAGATTTTGTAGGGTTCAAACAAGAGAAAAGTTTATTCCAAAAGCTTTTAGGTTCTCAAAAGCCGCGCATTATTATGGGCGGCCCTATGATGGGTTTCACCTTAAGCAGTGATGAGTTGCCGATATTAAAAGCCAGCAACTGTATTTTAGCGCCAAGCCAAAAAGAACTGCCCGCCAACGATATTGCGTCGGCCTGTATTCGATGTGGTTTATGCACCGAGGCATGCCCCGCTGATCTATTACCGCAGCAGCTTTATTGGTTTAGTAAATCCGGTGAGTTAGATAAAGCCGAGCAGCATAACATTGCTGATTGCATTGAATGTGGTGCCTGTTCGTATGTATGCCCAAGCCAGATTCCGCTGGTGCAATACTACCGTCATGCCAAGGGTGAAATAAAAGAAGAACGTGCTGCTCACGAAAAATCGAGTCGTTCTAAAATCCGCTTTGAAGCTCGCCAAGATCGTTTAGACCGTGAAGCCGCTGAAAAAGAAGCAAAACGACAAGCACGTGCCGCTGCCGCTGAAAAAGCACAAGCGGCGAAAAAATTAGCCGCGGCTAAGGCGGCTGAAGAAGCGGCGAAAAATGGTGATGTTACTGATGATGCAGCAGCTTCTACAGCAGAAGCAGCCGCTAAGCCTGAACCTATTGATTTGGAAAAACTGCAAAAGCAGCTTGATGCAGCCCAAGCCGGTTTAAAAAAGTCGATGGATAAAGTCGCTGAAATTAAAGCCGACGCGATAGAGAACGAGAAAGAAGCTGACAACTTAGAAGTGTTCGAGAAAGCCGTTGCCACCCGTCGCGATAAGGTGAAGTTATTAGCACTGCAAATTGCAGAAGCAAAAAAATCAGCACCTGTTGTGAAAAAAGAAATTTCACGCGACGATATCGAAAAGAAATTACGCGCTCAGCAAGATCGTATTGATAAAACCAAACAACGATTCGAACTGGCCAAAGAGCAAGGTTCAGAGACTTTGCCCGCATTACAAAAAGGCTTAGATAAACAAATGCAAAAATTAACAGAGCTAGAAACCGAATTGGCTCAGTTCGATAAGGCAGGTGTATAACATGGCTTTCGCTAACATCACCTCTCCTCATGCTCACGGTGGCAATACCACCAGCCGTATTATGCTACTGGTTATTCTGGCCACTGTGCCCGGTATTATCGCCCTGACCTACTTTTTTGGCTGGGGTAATTTAATCAATATTATCTTAGCGGCGATAACGGCGCTGACCTGCGAAGCAATTATTTTAAGAATTCGTAAACGCCCCATTAGTTTTTTCTTAAAAGATAACAGTGCGCTATTAACTGCTGTTTTATTGGGTATTGCTTTACCGCCTTTTGCCCCTTGGTGGGTGACGGTGGTTGCTGTTAGTTTTTCTATGGTATTTGCCAAACATTTATACGGCGGTTTAGGCAATAATCCTTTTAACCCTGCAATGGTCGGCTATGCCTTAGTGCTGATTTCGTTTCCAGTACAAATGACGACCACATGGGCATCACCTTTCTTTTTGAACGCTGAGCAAACGCTTTCGTTGACTGATACTTTGAGTGTTATTTTTTCTAGTACGCCAGCTTTAAGTGATGGGTTTTCTGGAGCTACGCCACTCGATACGTATAAACATTTAGCCAATAACGAAACCTCGATAGAAATTTTGCAAGGGCCGCTATTTGCCGATGCAACATTGGGTGGCTCGGCCAGTAACTGGTTTGCAGGTGGTTGGGAATTCGTCAATATTGCGTTCTTAATCGGTGGTTTAGCCTTATTAGCGCTACGTATTTTTACTTGGCACATTCCCTTTAGCCTATTAGCGGCATTGGGCACTTGCTCTATGTTATTTGGCTGGGATGCCGATTTGTATGTCCCTTGGTCGCTGCATATTTTTACTGGTGCAACCATGTTGGGCGCTTTCTTTATTGCAACTGACCCAGTGACGGCGTCAACTACCCCACTGGGTAAGCTAATTTATGGTGCCGGCATTGGTATTCTTATTTTTGTCATTCGTACTTGGGGCGCTTACCCTGATGCGGTCGCTTTTGCTGTATTGCTGATGAACTTTGCCGCACCATTAATCGATACTTATACCCAACCAAGAACGTATGGCCACGATAAAGCGAAGCGCGGTATGCCAGCCAAACCTGAAACGGTTGCCGACAACTCAAGCAAGGAGGGCTGATCATGAAAGAGCTATTAGTATCCATTCGTAAAAATGCTGTCGGTCTTGGCCTGTTTGCAATTGTTACCGCGGGCTCAATTGGTATTGCGCAAGTCGCTACCAAAGAGAGCATCGAAAAAAATATTCAAATCGCTCAAGCCAAAGCCCTGCACGAAATTGTGCCGCAAAGCGCTTATGATAACGATTTATTAAACGATACCATCTCACTGTCGCACGATGAGATTCATACTGAATTTAATGTTCGCTTATTAGGCCCTATCGCCGACGATGCTGTGGCGTATATAGCGCGTAAAGATGGCAAAGCGCATACTATTATTTTACCGGTCACCGCGCCCGATGGTTATACCACTAATATCGACATGATCGTTGGCATAAGATTAGATGGTAGCTTAGCCGGTGTTCGGGTGATTAATCATAAAGAAACGCCGGGGCTTGGGGATAAAATTGAAGCAAAAAAGCACCCCTGGATTCTTCAATTCCCTGGCCTGTCTTTAATCAAACCAGCAGAAAAATTGTGGGAAGTGAAAAAAGACGGCGGGCAGTTTGACCAGTTTACCGGCGCTACCATTACTCCTAGAGCGGTTGTACGCGCTGTTCGTTTGGCGCTGACATTTTTTCAAAAGCACGGCAAAGAATTAGCCGCCGATAAAGATTACATGATCAAGTCAGACATTCAGCAAGAGGATATTGCACATGGCGAATAAATCCTTACAAGAGATCTCTTTAGACGGTCTGTGGAAAAATAACCCCGCCCTCGTTCAGCTATTGGGTCTGTGCCCATTACTGGCCGTTACCGGCACGGTGGTGAATGCGATCGGCTTAGGTTTAGCGACTATTTTAGTTCTGGTCGGCTCTAACATTGCTGTCTCTATGATCCGTAATCACGTTCCTGATGCTGTGCGCTTACCAGCGTTCGTGATGATCATTGCTTCGTTTGTGACAGTGACCGAATTGGTGATGCAGGCCTTAACGTATGAGCTGTATCAGATTCTAGGCATTTTCATTCCATTGATCGTAACCAACTGCGCCATTTTAGGCCGTGCAGATGCCTTCGCCAGTAAAAATGGCATACTGCCTTCAGCCGTCGATGGTTTAACCATGGGGCTTGGTTTTACCGTGGTCTTGATTCTATTAGGTGTTATTCGTGAAGTGATTGGCCAAGGTACGCTGTTCACGAATATGGATTTAATCTTTGGTGAAATGGCGGTGAACTGGCAGATCGTAATTTTTAGCGACTATCCTGATTTCTTATTCGCTATTTTGCCTCCCGGTGCTTTTGTGGCAATGGGCTTGATCATTGCGGTTAAAAACTTGGTCGATACTTATTTAGACAAGAAAGCGGCCGCGAATAAACAAGCCGTTGAAGTTGGCTCTAAGCGCGCCCGTGTAACCGGTAAAATTAGCTAACGCTTAATCCGACTTACCTATACTCACCAAGCCATACATTCTGTAACTGGCATATTTGTCAAAATCTCCGATACTGAATACTCAAGGAATGAGAGTTCAGTATATGCAGGCAACCTATTCTTTTTTAATGACCTTATATCAACTAGGTCATTCTCTTTTAAGCGTCATTCGCCCATGGTTGATCGCTGTCTGTTTATTAGTAACAGCGGTTTTACTGCTGCCTGCTACAGCGCAATTGGAAGATAGCTATCAAGTTCTTTTAAAGTACCTGCCGTATGGCCTATCGATTGTGGTTATTTTACTTGGCCAGCAATTTGTACAGGGCAGGATTGCCATGGCTGCGGCTAACCTTTTACTTGGCTATGGCATTATTCAATTTCATTTACAGGCGCCGTTAGAGCAAGATGCTGTGCGGGCTTACTTCACCTTATTGAGTTTCTATTGGCCACTGAATTTTTTCATCATTTATTGGTTTCCCGAACGCAAACTAATCTCTCCCCTAGGTGGCTTACTCGCAGCTATTATCAGCCTGCAGATAGTGAGTGCCTACCTAGTCGTTGACTATGTTGCTGATTATCCTCAGATCTTAAGCCAATACTTAGCGCTACAGCCTTTCGGCCAAGACTCAGAACATTTAATGAGGGACTGGCTTCTGCCTATCGCCATTACAGTTATGCTCGTCATTGCGGGCATAATCTTATTTATTCATACCTTGATTAAGCGCGATCGTAGCCACTGCGTTTTATTCGCCTGTATGCTCGCCAGCACCCTGCTCTGCGCTTGGTTTGATGCCAGTAGCATCTCCAGTTTATTTAGCAGCTTAATCGCTTGTGCACTGCTCATAACGCTACTATTCAATAGTCATGACCTCGCCTTTCTCGACGAGCTAACTGGGCTTCCTGGGCGCCGAGCATTAATGAATGAATTGAAGCACTGTGGTAAACATTATTGTGTGGTGATGGCAGACATCGATCACTTTAAAAAATTTAACGATACTCATGGCCATGATACCGGTGATGATGTTTTGCGGATTGTGGCGCGGGAACTAGCCAAAGTACGAGGCGGTGGTCAAGCCTTTCGTTATGGCGGTGAAGAGTTCACGCTATTATTTAAGCGTAAACAGGCCGCAGAAGCTGAGCCTTTTATTGAGCGCATTCGACAGGATATTGCTGACTACCCCTTGATCATTCGAGATAAAGCAAGCCGCCCAAAGAGACAAAGTAAAAAAGAGAAAGCTAAATCCAGTCTTAAAGCGAAAGCGGCAGCGACTCATGTACAAGTCACAGTCAGTTTTGGTATTGCCCAAAGACTGACGGAACAAAAACCAGAAGCCGTAATGAAGAGTGCCGACCAAGCCCTCTATCGCGCGAAAGAGCAAGGCCGTAATTGTATTAGCCGCTAACCTGTTATGGAAAGTAATCAGGCTGCTGAAGATTTTAAATTTTTAGCAAACAACCACTGCTTTACTAACAACGCAGTGATTGGAAAGCTAATGACATAAACCCATGCGGTTTCTAAAGAGATACCCAGCATCAGCCAATAAGCAATCGCAACACCTAATGCAGAGTCCAATTGATCAAGAGCAATGAACCAATACTTTTTATCTTCCGGTACAACCCCTGCTTCAATTCCAATGCGGCGCTTAAAAAATGAATTCGGCAGTTCTGCTAGCACGTACCCTACACCCGCAATAAAACCCAATAAGGCAAGATTCCATTGGCTTAATAAACTAGTGCCAATCGCCTGTATTAATAACCACTCCAATGGCATCATACACAAGCCCCCAAAAGCGGTGAGTAAAGGCACAACAAACAAACCACGCCAAGTTTTATTCGCCCCAAACCAGCCTTGGTGAATCGGAATAACCAGCGCCGATAAATAATTACGTTTCACGATTACCATATGCAATACCCCACCAATAACCACGGGGATTTGTAAATAAAGTGCGAGTAATACAACATTAATCGGAGATTTAAGCCCGTATTGCTGCAAAGCAAGAACAGTGAAGATAACAAAGCCGCTTAGCGTTAATACTAAAATTTGAGTTAAAGAGCTGAATTTAAAAAATGCTTTATCAACGATCATATAAAAGCTGAATACCGTTAGACTCATGGCTAATAAAATATGAGAGAAGGTTAAACCGATCAATTTTTCTAACATCATCATTGCGGCTAAAATAAAGACACTCCAAAAAACTGGCATGCCTTTATAGGCCAATTTTTTTTCATTAGTAGCGTTACTGGTATCTTCGACATTACCCACCTGATTAAAGACCGATAAACGAATACAACCACAGGCAATCATCAATAAAATAAAGATCGACCAATAGCCATCGAACTGCCATTGCAGCATGATGATACTAGGTACAACCAGATAAATAAGCACATCCATAAAACCATCAAGATAACGCCCGAACTCACGCTCCAAGCCCCATTTTCGCGCTAACATGCCATCTAAGGCATCGGCGGTCATGGCCAAAAATAGCAATGCCATGGAGAAATAAAGGTGCCCTTCTATGGCATACGTCATCGCAATAAAGGTCGTCAATACGCTGGACAGTGTAATTAAATCGACTCTGTTTAATTTTATAATAAAAGGTGATTTTTTATTTAACATAATGAATATTCACTCGTTACAGCGCTAACAATTGGCTATTATTAATTTTATTTTTCGCTAAAAACTCACGCAATAAAGGACGGTCGATTTTACTGTTATGACGACCGTCAACCGGCATATTAGCGACGGTATAATATTGAATATGACTTAAGCCCATCGGCAAAAAATATTCCGCAGCAATAGCGGTAATGCGTTCTATGAATGCTTGTTGGTTAGCCTGTTCGGTCTGTATTAGCTGAACGATAAGGCAAACCTGACCCTGATGATTGACAACCGCCGCACGCTGAATATCGTTATCTTGATCGAGTAACTGCTCTATTGGATAAGGCTGAAGCGTATGACCATTGCAACGAATAACGTCTTTAATACGTCCACTTAGCCATAACCGACCTTCCTGATCTTGATAGCCACAATCTCCCGTGCGATGCCAGACCGACTTGGTTGCTTCAACATTGGTCCGCGGAATTTTATTTTCACGATTGGCAGCAGGGTTATCGATGTATTGTTTTAATACATGATGCCCACTTACTAAAATTTCGCCAATTTCAGCCACTCCACAAGCACCTTGGATAAGATCGTTTTCAGTAATCAATTTCCCTTGCGACTCTAAATCATCAACATTAGAAATTAATAAATCAATTTGACTGGCGATATGCCCAACGAGATACCCGGCTTGTGTCTCACTCAGGTATTCGTCGATAGAGACATCTGAAATTGGTTCTGCTTCTGTTGATCCGTAGACAATCCTAGCATTGGCAAGAGGAAAGGCTTCCCGCATAGATCTGGCTAACGCTTTAGAAACCGTCGCCCCACCTACGACAATGCTTTTAATTTCATCAACTGTTTTTAAATCACCTTGCTGCTGGCTCAAATACTTAACTAAGCCTTCGATATAAGCCGGTGCGCCACTTAAACGTGTGATTTTATGCTGCCGAATTTGAGCGATCACGACTTCCGCATTCACCTGCGAAGGCTGAGCTAAATCGACCTTAGGCATAATGGTCGTCAAACCACAGCTTAAGTTATGCAATACCATGACAGGAAAACACGGACAGTCGATGTCACCCACTTCATCCGGCCAATGGTCACGAATCGCAAGATGTTGCTGAATAAGACTGAAGTGAGTTCTATCGGCACCTTTAGGCCGGCCTGTACTGCCCGAAGTAAATGAAATAAGACCATGATCGGTATCGTTGCGCGCAATACTGGTTAATGTTGTCGCGCCCGTAATGAGTGGGCGAACTTGCTGCAATAAATTTTTATAACCTAGGCCTTGGCCATCAATTGCAAAACGCTGTAAAGGCCAAAGTGCAGGTATCAGCCAAAACAATTTGATCAAGGCTTGCATACTGATAATGGCTTTTGCATTTGAATCGCGCACTGCCATTTGGATTTTTTTACGTCCCATGCCAGTATCAATAAATACGGCAATAATACCCAAAGAAAATAAAGATAGCGCAATGGCATACAGCTCTTTACTGGGCTTAAGAATGACAACAACCCGATCACCCGATTGCCAGCCTTTTTGCTGCCAAAGCGCTTGATATGCAGAGACTAACTGAGATAAATCGCCATAACTAATGGACTCTTCATCGAGACATACTTGTCCTTCCATGATCGGTAACTGCAAGGCAATTTTATCTGGATGAGACTGAGCATTATCAATGAAACGGCTGATGAAGTTTCCATTATCCATCATTAATCCTCCTCACTAGTCACTGTAATAGGCTTGGTAAAAAGTGCATAGCCACGAGTAATAAAATCTTTATTACCGGCTTTCTCTAGGCTTTTATAAAAACTCATCGAGGCATTATCATCACGCACCATGGTCGCTGATACATGCTCATAATAACCGCTAGCCCATAAGCTAAGCTGCATACTCATTAACGGAAATAGCTTGGCTGAACGATATTTTGGCGCAACACCACAAGTTTTCGCCAATAATAAACGCGGCGCTTTTAATAGTGGGTAATGCTCTACGTAATTAATATCAGCAGCGGTTAACTGAATACCCTTATCAATTGCCTGTTGATTTACTAAGCTGCCATAATCAGGATAAGTAATAAAAAATCCGGCAATGTCGCCCTCACCATCTCGAACAATTACCGAGCTATTTGGACACAATTTTTTAGCAAAACTTTCACCACATAAGGCCTGAAAACTTTCCCAACTAATGGGGGTATAGGCAAAATTCTCACTGAATATCGAATCGACTAAAGGGTAAAGTTTTTCTAGATTCTCTAACCAAATTTCACCCGTTAAGCGCTCAAATACAAACTGTCCTTCCGCCTGTTTTTTTAACCCCTTAAAAGGAACATCAATCTGAACAACTAGGTTATCCACACTTTGATTAATCGCAGTGGTATAGCCGTACTTTTTTTCGAAACCTAATTGCTGTAACAATAATGGGTAATAATCAGGATTATAGGGTTCATCAATAAAGGGCGATTTTTCGAAACTATCAATTCTTAAACGGTTATTCTGATAGGTGGAAAAATTAATAGGACCATAAATCCTACTCGCCCCGATAGCACTAGCCCAACGTTCAAATTGGGCAAACAGCTGTTGATTAATCGCTAGGGTATTTTGGCTTTCCCAGAAACCAAAATAAACAATACTCTCGCCTTCTATTTCGATATCAGGATTATAGAAACCGACTAATCGAGTATCCGCCTCATGACTAAAGACTTTCACTTGACCATGATTGAAGTAGGGATTATTGGCTGAAAACTGCTGCTTAATTTTATCTTCATTTTCAGGGATCCATAACGGATCCCCTTGGTAGACATTTTTTGCAACCTGAAAGAATTCAGCGGGCAGTTCCACTCCGGTTAATGGCTTAGACATTTTCAATATCCAAGCGCTCTATTTTCCCTGTAGTACCGTTCATACGAACTGACTCTTGGTCTTGTAAAATCTTAGTCAATTCAGGTACGCCAACAATCGCAGGAATACCTAGCTCGCGTGCAACTACCGCTGAGTGGGATAACGTCGAACCTCGTTCAACAATGATGCCACCCGCCGTTGGGAATAAGGGTGCCCAGCCTGGATCCGTTCTTACGGTACACAGTATTTGGCCATCTAGACTAAGCTCGTCTTCTGGAGAGAAGATCAATCGAATTTTTTCTTCGACGATTCCAGGATAACAACCCGTACCTTTTAAGTTCGAAGCATTCATATCCACATCTTCATTTTGATGAGGGTATTCAAATTCGTTATTGCAATACACCGCACCTTTCGTCCAAAAATGATGCGGCAAGTCTTCGGCTTCATAAGAGGCAAATTCTTCTTTACGAGAATCGACTAAAGGCTGTAATTGAGTTTGAACAGCACGACCATCTTTATAGGCGTAGATTTCTTCTAAGCTCAGGTAAAACACATCACGAGCGTCGTTTAATTTTCCATAGAAAGCGAGCTGCTGACCGATTTCAACATAGATATCACGATACAAACCAAACATACGTGTACGCGCTAGACGCATATTTTCACGATTACGAATGGCATCTCTCAGCGCAGATAAATCTTTATTAAACTTCTTCAGCGCGCGTTTACCCAAATTTTTCTTAATAACTGGGATAACCGCTTCTTCCGCTTCACCACGGAATTTTGCTTCGTTCTTAGCAAGTGTCTCCAAGGTTAAATCAGATTTAGCTAAAAAGTTCTTCAAGATAGCAAACATAAAGGAAGAATCTTGACGTAGAGTAATGGACTCTAATTTCAATTCTCCCATGGTTCTATCACCATACAGCTCAATGTAATTCTGACATTGACGATAGAACTTTGGATCTTGGGTTTGTATCAATCCTAATAACACCGAGTTTTCAGAGTTTAATACTAGATTTTTAGTGACTGGATATTTACGCAAGTAACCACACATGCGTAATAAAAACTTGGTCGGCTCTGTACTTTCTATGCCTTCCTCACCCGATAACAAATTGTTCTGAACAACTTCTGGATTCTCAACCGCTATTTTTTCTAACCAGCGATGAACGCGTCCATTCATCATCATCACGTAGAAATCATTCACAATCGGCGTGGTCCAATTCTCTAATAACGATTTATCTAGACGGCGACTTTCAGAAATTAATTGACCAATGGTGAGTGTATGTAAACTAGCACGATCTATGGATTCATATTCCTTACGGAACAATTCGCGGAAATCATGAACTAGCGCATCCATATTTCTGAAACGGCTGAACATCGCATAGAGTGCACGTAAGATTTGGGGGATTTTTTTGATCTTATCTTTAGTAGTTAACTCTTGATCTTGGATCATATCGACGGGATCGGTTAATCCCATCATACGTTCCATATCCGACTTATTGGTTTTAAAAGACGGTAAAAATAACAACCCTCGATACCAGTTATTAATGTTGTAATAAACACGACCATGAATAAGGCCCAGCATGTTTTCTAACATGCCTTGCTGCTCTTGTACGACCTTTTCACTAACGCCTAATAAACGCAGCGTTTGCTCATACACAGTTTTATACGCTTTATTCGCAAAACTGAACGTCAGCGGTGTAGTAACACCACAATAAGATTCTTGAATGTTGGAGTTATCCCATACGACAACATCGTCTTGGTCAGAATTCAGGGGTGGCAAGCTGGTTACGGGGCGAGCTTGTAAGATATAGAACTCATTATCTTTCAAACACCATTCAATATCCTGCGGAACTTGATACGTCTTAGCAATTTCTAACCCTAGATCACGCAGTTTGAAAACTTGTGTATTATCTAAACATGCAATGTCTTGCTTGCTCGCTTCAACGGCAATTTCTTTTGCACCGTGAGATGACGATTGATCAAAAACAAAGGTCGTATCTTTATTATTAATTAATGTTTCAATTTCATTATCAAACAAACCGACTGTCGTTTCATCGGTATTACACGCACCAGAAACAATGCCTTCACCACAGCCCCAGGTAGAGGAGATCATCGCCTGTCGACGATTACCAGTGGCTGGATTGGCCGTAAACATAACTCCAGCAACATCAGCATCAACCATTTCTTGGATAATAATGGCAGCGCGGATGTCGGTTATATTCAAGCCTTTATGAATTCGGTAAGCCAGTGCACGATGGTTAAAAGCACTTTGCATCACCTTGATGATCGATCCAAAAACCGCCGCTTCACCTTGCTGGTACAAGTACGAATCCATTTGCCCTGCAAACGAAGCACCTTCAGCATCTTCACCGACAACTGAGGAACGTACGGCTAAAGACATAGAATTTAAAATATCAGCGGATAATTTTTCACGTACTAACTGCTGAATTTCAGGCAACAAGGGTTGCTCAGCAATTGCTTTTTGAATGTTCGCTGCCACTTGTGCAATAACATCATTTTCAACGGTTTTATCATCTGATTTGAGTTTGGCAAGTTCTTCTTGCACCCACTCTTCTATGTTTAGTGCTTTTAACTGCTGGGTAAAACATTCAGTCGTTAATACCCACCAACGTGGCACGGGCAAACCCTGTCGTGAAAGCCACGCAAGATTCTTTGCCTTTCCACCTAGCAGATTTTCATCAACCTTAACGGCTTGCTCTGATGTTAAAAATAATTCAATTGTCATTTATTTTTCCTCCAAAGCAAGCAGGCGAACATTTTCATTATCCAACAATTTACGGAAGGTCGCTTGAATCCGCTCCATAAAACCATAATGCCTAAACGTATGGGCCATGGCATACATAGGGAAGCGGTTAATAACCAAGTCCCAAAGACTCAAAGTAAAGCCCCGACGCCATTGCTGCGCATCTATTTTCTTTTCAGTAAGGGCTTCTAATTCAAGACGGTGCTGTTCAATATACACTTCAACGTCTTCAGGATTAAAATCTGGTTGTAAAGTGAATACCAATAGCTCTGCTAAATCATGCTGTGGAATATTGATCGTCGCTAATTCCCAATCATAAGCACAAAGTGTTAATGATCCCTTCTCCTGCCCTTCTAATGAAGGCTGACGACGGAAAGCTATATTGCGAGGATTAAAGTCATTATGAATCAGTGTTTTTGGCATCGCATCTATTTCGCCATACCAATCTTTCATGCTGTATAAGCGATCGCGGAAGCGATTTAAATCGACATCACTAAACCATTCAGGAAACTCTTCAATAGAATGTGAAGCCAGCATTTCCCAAAGGCGTGTTTTTTCAACCATGTTGGCTGCCGTCGGGGCGTCGATGATCCAATCTTTTTCTGCTAACTCTTCCTCTCTCTCATACCAGATAGAATGAACTTCTGCGATGCCATGAATAGCGGCTTGTATATGTTCTGAAGTCCAACCTGAAGTATCATCAGCACTGTCCATGAGCTCCATATTTTCCATGAGCTCTTGCACGATGACGTACGCTTCACGACTTTCATCTTGCCAAGCCAAATAGGTCGTCGGTGCGTTTTTAACGAAGCGCTCATCGGTCTGAGCCATCACAGCAAGCTCTCGGGTATGACAGCCTTTAAAGCCAATACCGTTTTTAAATTCATTATAAGCATGGGCTAAACGTGCATCGCACATTGATGCCATGCTGTTGAGCATGAGAATAACTTCATCATCTAAAGGTTTAACTTTAACCATGACTTTTTTGCTTTCAGGTAAACCTGCAAGCTTCAGTTCAAACGGATAATGCCCAACCAATTTATTGATTTTGTGTGCAGTCAGCTCAGTAATAATGCTGCTGCCTTTACTGTCTACCTGGATCTGCTTTACATCTTCAACAAGTATATTTTGGCGCTGATAATAAGACTGCATTGAGCGCGTAAAGAAGTCACTATCTAAGTCACCCAGCTTCAAAAATTCTACCGGACGGTTACGTCCTAGCTTTTCGTGAGCACGAGCAAATTGATCACTAGCAATCGCTGACAATGTCGATAGATCCAACGCTAAACAGAAACCTGCGATTACTTCTGCCAATTTATGTGAGCAACCTGGGCCTGCACAACCTATCAGTTCTAAACATTCTTTCTGTTGCGCAAGGCTAGTACCACCACCAACACTGCCAACCACTAAACTGGGCAGGCGCAAGGTGGCATAAATTTCATTATCGTCAGTTAATTCAAGGTACAGTTGCCCAATAGATGACTCGTGTACACACGCAATATCTTGGCCGGTTGCGGTGAACATAGCGCCAATCACGTTAGCGATGTTAATGTTCATACCGATCATGCCCGACGCGATACTGCCACCAATAAACTGGTTGTAAGCGGTAAATAATTGCTTAGGGGTTACTTTTAAAACCTTCTGACAAACTTCCTCAGTTAATAAACACTCGGCGAGTACTCGAACACCACGGCCTTTCAAAAATGAGTTATAGGTTACTTTTTTATCATTCGATAAATTTGCTTCAACCATGAAGTTTTCAAATTCGATACCAGGAAATTGCTGCATCTGCGCAATAATCCATTGGCATGCCTGCCAAGTACACGTAGTGGTCATGTTCTGACCGGCAGCATCCCCAGTTTCATAAGCAAATTGCACGTGAACCGTTCTGCCCATTAACTCGGTATTCACTTCGACTAGGTTGGCATAATTTGAATATTTACGAGTTTGCTCAGCAATTTCTGAGTAATGATCTTTCACCCATTCGGCAAAAAATAAAGCAGAGTTTAAATCCGTTAATACGAAAACGGGGACTCGTAACATACGTTGACCAATGACGCGTACGTTTACACCACCGGAGCGAGACAAGGCCGTCGCTCCGCGAGTAGCAGAGGCTAATAGTGCGCCCTCCGTTGTAGCCATAGGCGCATAAAATAAACCATCTGCATGGCCACCCTTAATATGTAAAGGTCCGGCAATACCCACGGGGATTTCTACTGAGCCTACAAATGCTTCAATATTACTGACTAATGCTTTTGCTTCTAGTGTGGTTTCTGCCACACGCTCGAATGTCGCGTCGGTATTATCACGCACATACTGCAATCGCTCTAAACGCGCGTCTTCTGTATATAGACCACGTGCAGGTACTTTAGGCAGGGTGAATTCGTCGTATTTAATGGTTGCTGCTACTTTACCGTTTTGACGCAAAACATAGCTGAGCTGCCATAACAAACGACTGGTTACTTCATCTTTATCATTACGTAAAACCAAACGTACTTTACGCCCATTACTGGCTTCACGTTTTATCAAGGTTAATTGAGTAAAATCGAAAGTTTGGCCAAATATACTGACTTTAACCAAATCGATTTTTTTATCTGTTTCAAATTCAGAACAGTGCTCACAAAATATCGATAGATGATTTTTTGAAACATCGACGGCTTCTGCTTGCCAAATATTGCCGTTATGACGTACTTCGACTTCTGCTTCATGCTCTGTGGCAAACAAATGACGAGTTGGAGTGATAAGCTGCTGGGTTCCTTGGTTATTTTTCAACTGTGTCATTAGATGATGCTCCCTGCGATGCCATTATTAACCAGTACTGCAATAATGATCACCAGATAACCGACGAGCATATTAACGGCAATAGCCGCTTCATTTTTTTCACGCCCTTTTAAAGCAGGCGCTTTAACAAAACTGAAAACTTGTTTTATCGCTAGTATATAAGTAGCGACCAGAGCAATTCCGTAAGCCCAGATGGTTTCGATGCCTAAGAAAAACAGTAACAAGGCTTGGCTGAATAACATGCCAGTTATAAGTCCCATAACAACGTAAGCAGATCCTTTCGTACCAAATATTTTTGAATACGAATCGACTGTTTCACGCTCTTCTTCCGGCCCTCTTGTTTTACGGGCAATCTCAAAGCAAAAACCGCTGACAAATGCTAATAGCATCATGGCGTATAATGAAGGTGTTAAAACGTTTCTAATATCATCACTCGGAGTTGCAATATTAGCTAACCAAAAAACGATGAGAGGCATGATCAACATGTGAGAAAAAGCATACAAGGTTAAACGCTTTTCTAACCATTCTCCGCAGAAAAATTCTGCACCCATCAAACAAAGATAGGTAAACATAATTAACCAGCTAATAGTCGCGCTGCCTAGGGTGTAATGATCAAGGTGTAATGAGAATAGTATTTGAGCGGCAATTGAAATACCGGCCAATATTTTTAAGTGTTTTAAAGTAATTAAGCCACTTTGCAAAACTCGTTGAGGATGATTTAACACGTCCTCTTCATAATCTTTATGTTCATCAAAAACACGAATGACTAAAAATAAGCCCCATGTAATTAAACAATTTACAACATCAAAGAGTGATACCTTTATCTCTTGATCTAATGCAGCACGAGCAACGGCGGCACTGGTCAAATATAAAATAAAGAAAAGTAATGCATTCGCAAAAGGAAAGCGTTCATTCATCCATGCAACAATACGCTTTGCTGCTGAATCATTTAGAGTAACTGACTGTGATGTCATTTTTAAATCCTTCTATTAACAGTTAGTTGGTGCGAACTACTTTGGTTAGCACTCATAATAATTAAGAAATCGGTTATTTTTTTATCGGCACTTTTCGTGCGAATTATCAAAGGCAATCAATAAAATAGGTAAAAATAGGAGATCTATTATTAAGGCAAAAATAGCGGTTAATGCCAGTAATGCACCCATTCCATGCGTAGGTGAAAATGAAGATAAAGCCAACAATGAAAATCCTGCAGCTAATACAAAGGTTGTTATTACCATTGCTACACCTACAGTGCTATAAGCATATTTAATCGCTTGCTCAGTTGTTTTACCTTGCTGTCGTGCTAATTTGTATTTTGATAAAAAGTGAACGGTATCATCAACCACAAGCCCAATACTCATGCAGGCAACAATGCTTAAGCCTAAATCGATACGCCCTGAAATAAAGCCCCATGCGCCATAAGCTAGAATCACTGGCATAACATTTGGAACGATACTGATAAGCCCTAAGCGTAGAGACTTAAGCACTAATATTAATACTATCGATATCAACAGCAGCGCTAATCCAGTGCCTTTTAATAAGCTCAATGAATTACTGTCTGATATGTTTGCAAAAACCATATCTAGGCCCGTCCCCGACTCTAGATGTAACATAGGGTAGTGCGCTTTGGTTTGAGCCAATATTTTTTCATCCAATGATATCAATTGCTTCGATGTAGACTTATGCAAATAAACGGTTAAGCGAGTCGATGAACGATCAATATTGACGTACTGCTCCATTCCCATACCCAGTGGTAATGACATTTCGTATGCCAGCAAAGACTGTGCAATCACCTCTCTGGAGTCGGGTATTCTAAACGATTGTAAATCATTCGCTTGTAACTTCTGATTGAGTTCTTTCACTTGCAAAGATAAAGCATCAACATAGCCAACATCTTCTTGCTCGCTAATCCAGCTAACCAGCTGATCAAGCTGCTTTTGATAATTAACATTATAAATACCTTCTGCTTCTCCACTGGCGATCGAGTATTGGATAAAGTTAACGCCGTATAACTTATCGTCTTGGGTATCTAATGCTTTGCGAACGTCATAACTTTCATCGTAATACTGGTGCCACTGCTCATTAAATTCCAATTGTAGGATGCCAACAAAAGCAATAGTTATTGAGAGAATGGATGCTGCAATGATTCGCTGAGGGTAATGCAATACCGAACGGGATATAACATTAAAAAATTTATCGATAATATAATGGCTCTTATCTTTTGGAACCTTGGCTGTTGAAAAAATGAATAAACAAGCAGGAAACCAGGTAAGCGCTAAGATACCGGCAATAATGGCGGCCATTGCAACCAAATTCCCAAGGTCGCGATAAGGTGGTGATTCCGAAAAATTCAAGCACAGTAAGCCAAGAGCTGTTGTGATTGAGGTGATTAACACAGGTTTTATATTGACTCGAACAGCTTCACTAATCGCTTCCGCCTTTTCAAAGCCTTGTTTTAAATAATGCTGAAACGATACTAATATGTGCATACAGTCAGCAATGACAATAATCATGATCATTGATGGAACCGCCCCTACTACCGGAGTTAGCTGCATGCCTGCCCAACCAAATAGACCAAATACACTAGCGACACTCAGCAGTGTCATTGACAGCGCTAATAACGTGCCACTGAGAGAATGTGTTAAAAAGAAGATCGCTGCAAAAATTATTAAATAGCTTAATGGAATCAATAAGGCAATGTCTCTTTCAACAGCTTCAGCTAATGCTAAGTTGATAATCGCACTACCAAATAATTTAATACTGATGCCCTCTTGAGCAAGGGTCTCTAAGCGGGCTTTAGCATCGGCCACGAGTACCTTGGTTGCCTGCTCATCACCATCAGGTAGTATTAGACTAACCACCACGAGTGCTAGCGATTCATCATGACTAATAAGGTTATTTAATAAACGTGGCTGCTGTTGAATATATTTGGAAAGTTGAACCATCCTTTCCTGAGTTATTATGGAATCAAAGCCGATTAGATCATCAACGATGAGTTCGTCTTCAGTTGATTCGATACGCTGGTAGTTGATTAATGAATCAACTCGTCTGGCGAAAGGTATTTGCCAAGCGCTGCTCGTTAATTCTCTTAAGAAATTTATCCCTGTAGGATTAAGTACAGAGCTTTTTTCATCGGCCATCTCCACCAGAAATACTAGGGTATCCTGCTTATTAAAATCCGCTTCTAGCTGTTCAAAGGCTTGTAATTGTGGATTATCTGGACTGAAGTAACTGCGAAAATCTGTTGTGAAAGATAAAAATTGATTACCACTGGCAGCCAATAGTAATAGCAGAGACAGTAGGCTAAAAATAAACCACGCAAAGCGATGATTAACGAGTGTTGGGCGCGATATTTGATTAACCATACATCTTTTCCATTATTGGTTAATTAATTCCGCACTTTATAGATACTTTTTAACCCATAAATTACGGCAAGTTTACAAAACGTCGCGATTTTACCTATTTACAGCCAATTAGACTACATAAAATTACAAATATAACTGGTCATTCACTACAAGATAGGGTAAACCAATTTAAGCCACTTTAAACACATGCACTCCCCATAAACAGCAGACATAAAAAAACCGGCTCTCATATTGCTATGAGGCCGGTTTTTTATTGGTAACAACTGAGCTTAAGAGATTAACTCAAGAAGCTAATCATCACACCTGCTGCTACTGCAGAACCAATAACACCCGCAACGTTTGGACCCATTGCATGCATTAATAAGAAGTTCTGACCGTTAGCTTCAAGGCCAACCTTGTTCGACACTCGTGCTGCCATGGGTACAGCGGAAACACCAGCAGAACCGATCAAAGGATTCACTTTATCTTTAACGATTAAGTTCATACCTTTAGCCATCAATACACCTGCTGCCGTACCCACACAAAATGCTGTCAAACCTAGAATCAAGATACTTAGCGTATCAAAGTTTAGGAAAGAATCAGCACTCATCTTAGAACCAACACCTAAGCCCAAGAAAATAGTCACTACATTGATCAAAGCATTCTGTACTGTATCGCTTAAACGATCGACTACGCCAGATTCTTTCATCAAGTTACCGAAGCAGAACATACCTAATAGCGGTGCTGCTGAAGGTAAGCACAATGCCACCAATACAAGCACAACGATCGGGAACATAATTTTTTCAGATTGACTTACTTCACGAGCCTGAACCATAACGATCTTACGTTCAGCTTCAGTAGTAAACAGTTTCATAATTGGCGGTTGGATCATAGGAACCAAAGCCATGTATGAATAAGCGGCTACCGCAATAGCACCTAATAGTTCAGGCGCTAGCTTAGAAGCAATAAAGATAGACGTTGGGCCATCAGCACCACCGATAATACCAATCGCTGCGGCTTGCTGAATCGTGAAATCCATTAAACCAGCATCGGTTGCTAATACTGCGCCAGCTACCGTACCAAAGATACCGAACTGTGCAGCTGCACCTAGCAACAAAGTTTTAGGATTTGCTAATAGCGGACCAAAATCCGTCATTGCGCCTACACCCATAAAGATAATCAAAGGGAATAAACCCGTTTCAATACCTGCATGATAAATGTAGTACAGCAAACCTGCAGGGCTATCTAAATGGCCGTCCTCTGCATACACAGCAGCCGCATAAAAATCAGCGCCTGGAATATTTACAAAGATAGTACCGATTGCGATTGGCAATAAAAGCAAAGGCTCAAATTGAAACTTCGGATGTATCGCTAAAAATAGCAATAAACACCCGATTGATATCATCGCAAATTGGCCAATACTTAACTGGTAAAAACCAGTGTCCTGCCAAAGATTAATTAAACTTTCCATTCGTCAGTTCCTTAAGCGATGGTATACAGAGTATCGCCAACCTTAACCGAAGCGCCTTCACTAGTAGTTACACTACCAATGGTGCCTGCTTTAGGTGCACGAATCTCTGTTTCCATTTTCATTGCTTCAAGAATGACAACAACATCACCTTCTGCAACTTGTTGTCCTGGCTGAACAAGAACTTTCCAGATATTACCGGCAAGTGGTGCTTTCTGAGGATCACCACCACCAACTGCTGCTGGAGCTGCTGCCGCAGGAGCTGAACCACCCATGCTCATTGGTGCGCCATTCACAGCGGCCAATTCAGTAACATCACCACCGTCATCAACTTTAACGACATAATCGTTGCCATCAACAGAGATAGTAAAAGTATCTTCTTCTACACCTTTAGGAGCAGGTTCGAAAGCATCTGGGTTACCACGGTTTTCCAAGAACTTTGGAGCAACCTGTGGAAACAATGCATACGTTAGTGCGTCATCAATCTTATCTGCGGCAAGCTTAAAGCCTTTATCAGCCGCAAGCTTATCAACGTCAGCAATGATTTGATCCATTTCGTTTTCGATCAAATCGGCTGGGCGACAAGTAATAACTTCAGCGCCGTCTAATACGCGAGCTTGCAATTCAGCATTCATTGCTGAAGGTGCTGCGCCGTATTCGCCTTTCAAGATACCTTGAGTTTCTTTCGAGATTGACTTGTAACGCTCACCTGTCAATACGTTCAGTACTGCTTGAGTACCTACGATTTGAGAGGTTGGAGTAACCAAAGGAATGTAACCTAGATCTTTACGCACGCGCGGGATCTCGGCTAATACTTCGTCAAATTTGTCAGAAGCGCCTTGCTCTTTCAACTGGTTTTCCATGTTAGTCAACATGCCACCAGGTACTTGAGCGACTAGGATACGAGAATCTGTACCGCGTAGTGCGCCTTCAAACTTAGCGTACTTCTTACGTACACCACGGAAGTAAGCAGCGATTTCTTCTAATAGTAGCAAGTCAATACCGGTATCACGACCTGTACCTGCCAATGCCGCGACAACAGATTCTGTTGCAGTATGACCATAAGTCATCGACATCGAAGAGATAGCCGTATCTACGCGGTCAACACCCGCTTCAGCCGCTTTCAAGATTGTCATATCAGACAAGCCAGACGTTGCGTGAGCGTGTAATTGAACTTCTAGATCTGTTTGTGCTTTTAACTTAGTAATAAGTTCGAAAGCATCATACGGAGTCAGAACACCCGCCATATCTTTAATGGCGATAGAGTCTGCACCCATATCTTCAATTTTCTTGGCAAGGTCTACCCAAGAGTCCAGTGTATGTACTGGGCTAGTGGTATAAGACAATGTGCCTTGCGCATGCTTACCTTGTTTTTTAACGGCTTTTAATGCTGTTTCAAGGTTGCGCGGATCATTCATTGCATCAAATACGCGGAATACGTCTACGCCATTAACGGCAGCACGCTCAACGAATTTCTCTACAACATCATCGGCGTAGTGGCGGTAACCTAGAAGGTTTTGACCACGAAGAAGCATCTGATGCGGAGTCTTAGGCATCGCCTTCTTGAATTCGCGTATGCGATCCCAAGGGTCTTCGCCCAAGAATCGAATGCAAGAATCAAATGTTGCACCGCCCCAAGATTCAAGTGACCAATAGCCAACCTGATCTAATTTTTCGGCGATAGGAAGCATGTCGTCAATGCGCATGCGTGTAGCCAGTATAGACTGGTGTGCGTCGCGTAATACGACGTCTGTGATACCAAGAGGTTTCTTAGAATCGGTCATGGATGATGGCCTTTTCTTCCGTTAACGTTGTTGACGTAAGGTGATCCGAATTCGTGCGCTACTTTTGGCGCGCACGATGCTCTTTTACTGCGGCTGCTAAAACTTTCAGCAACTGCGGGTCTGCGCCTTGAGTTGGTGCCGTTACCGCAGCTTGCGGTACAACAACTGGCTCGGGGGCAAACTTATTTACTATTTTGGACATCAGGCTGGTAGCGAAAATCAGTAATACTAAAAACGAAAATACTGTTCCCATACCAAAGGCCATGAGTTCCAAACCACTCGAAACTAGCTCAGACATGCCGGCTGATCCTCATTAAATAATTCACTCGCCTATATTTTCAAGTGCAAGCACTTCCCTAAATAGGATAAAAGGCTGGTTAATGTACGCAAAAAGCTTCATTTTGACAAGTTTAATGACACTTTTAGATATATTAACCACACATTTCCTTTACTAAAACTTCCATACTAAACAAAGGTTTATAAAAAACAGACTGACACACTTGCGAGTTCTCACGCAGCACTTCTGGCAATTTATACTCAATAGACCCTGTATGAATTAAAAACTGCAATTGCGATTGCTGCCGAGAGGCCCGCTGAATAAAATGATTACCATCCATCCCCGGCAAGCGCATATCAACAATAGCAAATTTAGGTCGATACTGCTGCAAGAGCAGCAACCCCTGCTCACCACTGGTAGCAATAATTACCCGATAACCTTCATCTTCAAGAAAAGCCTCGGTATTGCTATAAATTTTTTCATCGTCATCAACAATCAGAACCAAGTCCGACATATGCAACTCCTTTGCCGTGTCATATAAAATATCACGTCATTATTTGTTACAAAAAAAACACGATAAGACCAAAGGTTTTAAGCTGATGATTATGAATAACCCAACAAATAGGTAATTAGCATGAGACGAGGATAAAGCAGTCGTTCGTTACGACGCTAACCGTGTGATATAAAAAATAGAAATCTTAAGAAAAAATATATGGAGAAGACTTATAATTAAAAATCGAGTTGAACTTTAGATTAACGAGAGACTATATATGGGGAAGTTTATTTAGGAAGGAATGGTGCGCTTGGTAGGAGTCGAACCTACGACCACCTGGTTCGTAGCCAGGTACTCTATCCAGCTGAGCTACAAGCGCACTTCAAAACTTTTACTTTTTACTTTTTACTTCACGACAGGATTATTTATTACGAAGAATAAATAAATGGTGCGCTTGGTAGGAGTCGAACCTACGACCACCTGGTTCGTAGCCAGGTACTCTATCCAGCTGAGCTACAAGCGCACTTCAAAACTTTTACTTTTTACTTTTACGACAGAATTATTTATTACGAAGAATAAATAAATGGTGCGCTTGGTAGGAGTCGAACCTACGACCACCTGGTTCGTAGCCAGGTACTCTATCCAGCTGAGCTACAAGCGCACACTGTGTTAACAACCATTTAATGCTTTACAACATTAAAGTGGCGGAGAGGGAGGGATTCGAACCCTCGATAAGATTTCTCCTATACACCCTTAGCAGGGGCGCGCTTTCAGCCACTCAGCCACCTCTCCTCAACACGGTGCAAATAATACCAGATTATTTGCTCTTGCATAGTCCTATTTATAAAAAAGTTGGATTTTTTTCATAAATATTAATACGTTAGAAGTTTCCGCTGGGCTCGCCTTCACCATTTTTCTCACGCTGAATGCGCTGATATATCTCTTCGCGGTGTACTGCGACTTCTTTTGGTGCATTAACGCCGATGCGAACTTGATTACCTTTAACCCCTAAAACGGTTACGGTAACTTCATCACCAATCATTAATGTTTCGCCGACACGACGAGTCAAAATTAGCATTAGATTCTCCCAATCTTTCCTTTGTACTTTCGTAGTACATTAATACTTTGCAGAACTGCTTTGTTTCTAGGGTGTTTGTCTATCTATATTTTCTACATATCTAGACGAGAAGTTTCCCTACCATTCTATTCAGTATTGTCTACCTTTGACAAAATGAAAGAAAAAGAAGGGAATAATCCAGAACTTTTGGTACTGCATGGGCACTCCGGCCCATGCTGAAGCATATATCAGACTAATGCCTGATATTAAGCTTCTTCCTTAGCATCAAGGTCAAACGCTGTGTGCAGAGCGCGCACCGCAAGCTCTAAATATTTTTCTGCAATCACAACAGAAATTTTAATCTCCGACGTTGTAATTGCTTGAATATTGATGGACTCGTCCGCCAATACCTTGAACATCTTGCTAGCAACGCCTGCATGAGAGCGCATACCAACACCAACCATAGACACCTTACAGATATCATCAGTTCCCGATACATTACGAGCACCAAGTTCAGAGGCGGTATTTTGCAAAATTTCTAACGCTCTCGCGTAATCATTTCTATGTACCGTAAAGGTAAAGTCGGTTGTACCGTCTTCCGCTACGTTTTGTACAATCATATCAACTTCAACATTTGCATCACTAATTGGACACAAAATCTTAGAAGCCACACCTGGAATATCAGGCACACCTTTAACGGTAACTTTGGCTTCATCGCGATTAAACGCGATACCGGAAATAACTGGATTTTCCACGGAGCTATTCTCCTCCATCGTAATGAGTGTGCCAGGACCATCATCAAAGGTAGAAAGTACACGTAAAGGTACTTTATATTTACCAGCAAACTCGACCGAGCGAATCTGTAATATTTTTGAACCTAGACTTGCCATTTCTAGCATTTCTTCGAAAGTCACTTTTTCCATGCGACGTGCATTAGGCACTACCCGAGGATCAGTAGTATATACGCCATCGACGTCCGTATAGATCTGTGCTTCATCCGCACCCAGCGCCGCCGCAAGAGCAACACCCGTGGTATCGGATCCACCACGACCCAAAGTCGTAATATTGTTATTGCAATCCACACCCTGAAAGCCAGCGACGATGCAAACATTGCCCGCATCTAACTGCTCTTTCATTGCACGAGTATCGATATCTTCAATACGCGCTTTCATGTGTGAGCTATCTGTTTTAATCGCAACTTGCCAACCGGTAAACGATTTAGCACCAATACCGCGTTTTTGTAACGCCAATGCTAATAAAGCAATCGTTACTTGTTCGCCGGTTGATATTAGTACGTCCATTTCTCGGGGACTTGGATTATCCGATATGCTATTTGCAAGCCCAATAAGACGATTCGTCTCACCGCTCATTGCAGATACAGCTATCACCAATTGATGACCTGCATCATGGAAGGACTTTACTTTATCAGCGACATGCTCGATGCGCTCGACGGTGCCTACCGAAGTTCCGCCGTACTTCTGTACGTATAACGCCATGATTCTAACTAGCTGAAGAAAAAGGGGCCTAATTAAACACTAAATTTGTTTATTATTAAATCAAAAAGTAGAAAGCTAAATCAAAAAAAGGCGATTGATTCAATTATCAATCGCCTTTTTCTCTATTCTCTACAATAAAGGTAATAACTTTACATTCATTACCCTAAAGTAATTAACTCTTCAGCCTGTGAGCATGATTATAGCTTTTCAACCAATGCTATAAATGCCGCTAACGCTTGAGGAATGCCATCAGCATTCTTACCCCCTGCTTGAGCCATTTCTGGCTTACCGCCACCACGACCATCAACATAAGGGGCGCATTCTTTTACAATATCACCGGCTTTTATCTTGCCGATAAGATCTTTGGTCACACCCGCCAATAATGTAACTTTACCGTCGGTCTCAGCGGCCAGCATAATAACGGCAGAACCCAGCTTGTCTTTTAACTGGTCTAAAGTTGTTTTCATAGTCGCCACATCAGTACCATCGATACGCGCTGATAAGACTTTAAAGCCGTTACCTTCAATCGCTTGTGCTGCTAAATCTGAACCAGCAGAGCTTGCAAGCTTCGCTTTTAATGCTTCTAGCTCTTTTTCTAGCTGACGATTCTTAGCGATCACCAACTCAACCTTTTCACCGACATTTTCACTGCTGCCTTTTACCGAACGGGCAATTGTATTTAAAGTCGTTTCTTGTGCTGAGATAAAATCTAACGCCGCCTGACCCGCAACCGCTTCAATACGACGAACACCGGCAGCAGCACTGGCTTCTGAAATTATTTTAAAGACACCTAAGTCGCCAGTGCGCTTAGCATGAGTACCACCACACAATTCAATAGAGAATTGATCAGCACCTTCACCAGTCCCCATTGCCAAAACACGTACTTCATCATCGTATTTCTCACCAAACAAGGCCATCGCGCCACTGTTTTTCGCATCATCAATATTCATTAAGCGAGTGCTAATTTCGCTATTATCACGAATTTCCGCATTCACTCGCTGCTCGATAATCGCCACTTCTTCTGCCGTCATCGCTTCTAAGTGAGAGAAATCAAAGCGCAATTTATCATACGTTACTAAAGACCCTTTTTGCGCAACATGCTCACCCAACTGATTGCGCAAAGCCGCATGCAGAATATGGGTAGCTGAATGATGCAAGGTAATCGCAGCACGTCTATCAGCATCAACTTCTGCAATCAGCTTATCACCCGGCTTAACCGCCCCTTCAACCAAGATGCCTTGATGAATATGATTACCACTTTCTTTAACCGTATTCTTAACCTGGAAAACCACTCCATCTGCTTTTAAGAAACCCGTATCTCCAGACTGACCACCTGATTCACCATAAAAAGCGGTCTCATCTAATACGATCAAAGCTTCAGTGCCTGCAGAGATACTATCGACTTTATTACCGTCAACAAACAAGGCTTGTACAGCACCTTGGTTATTTAAATTTTCATAACCTAAGAAAGCTGTTGAACCCTCCAGGTCAAGAGAGGCACTGCCCTTCATATTGAAGTTGCCTGCCGCTCGTGCGGTAGCTCGCTGATTTTCCATAGCGACTTCAAAGCCCGCTTCATCGATCTTCAAATTCTTTTCACGCGCAACATCGGCGGTTAGATCCATTGGAAAACCGAACGTATCGTAAAGCTTAAATACGGTTTCACCCGGAATGATATCGCCCTTTAAAGTACTAATCGCATCATTTAAAATGCCCATACCTTTATCAAGGGTTTTAGCAAACTGCTCTTCTTCTAAGCGTAATACTTTTTCAATTTGCGGCTGAAGCTTAACAAGCTCTGGATAAGCATCACCCATTTGCTCAACCAACGCCGTAACCAACTTATGAAAGAAGCCAATTTTGGCCCCTAACATGTGTCCGTGTCGAACTGCACGACGAATGATGCGGCGTAATACATAACCACGCCCTTCGTTGGATGGGTAAACACTGTCGACGATTAAAAAACTGGTCGAACGAATATGATCGGCAATGACGCGTAATGATTTATTTTCTAAATCGGCACAGCCAGTAACGTCGGCGGCCGCTTTTAATAACGCTTGGAATAAATCGATTTCGTAGTTGCTGTGCACGCCTTGCATAATTGCAGCAATACGCTCAAGACCCATCCCCGTATCAACCGAAGGCTTAGGCAGTGGATGCATAACACCATCTTCAGTACGGTTGAACTGCATGAATACCACATTCCAAATCTCGATGAAACGATCACCATCTTCTTCTGGAGTTCCTGGCTTACCACCCCAAATGTGTTCACCATGATCATAGAAAATTTCAGTACAAGGGCCACAAGGACCTGTATCTCCCATTGACCAGAAGTTATCTGAAGCGTATTTCGCGCCTTTATTATCACCAATACGAATAATTTTATCTTCGCTTAGGCCCATGTCCTTATGCCAGAAATCATAGGTTTCATCATCATCGGCATACACAGTCACCAATAATTTATCGGCAGGTAGGTTCATCCACTCTTTTGACGTTAAGAACTCCCAAGCAAATTTTATGGCGTCTTGCTTAAAATAATCACCGAAGCTGAAGTTACCCAGCATTTCAAAAAACGTATGATGACGTGCGGTATAACCGACGTTTTCTAAATCATTATGCTTACCACCAGCACGAACACAGCGCTGCGAAGACGTCGCACGCGTATAACTACGATCATCCAGCCCAAGGAATACGTCTTTGAATTGAACCATACCGGCATTGGTGAATAATAAAGTCGGATCATTACCCGGTATCAGTGGGCTAGAGGCAACAATTTCATGGCCTTTAGAATTAAAGTAATTCAAAAATGCTTGGCGAATATCAGAGCTTTTCATAGTTAACACGGTCCATTACATACTGGATCAAATACTGAGATCTCAGTTTGATAAAAATATTTTGGCGCGATTATAGCTTGCCTCGTGCGGAATAAGTAGATCTCAAGAGAAACAAACTTTGCCACAATCGCATTATTTGCTAGGCATAATTCCAGCGACTGACTTTCTCACAGAAATAAGAAAGTTAGGTTGACGAATCAACATAACTACATGAGAATATAGAAATACACAACTTTGGAGTATTTTATGAACATTGATCGCCTTGTATTTGCCATTGCCGGTACTTTTATTCTTATTAGCGTTTTATTATCTCAGCTTCATTCTATTTACTGGTTAGGCTTTACGACCTTTGTGGGGATTAATATGTTGCAAGCATCTTTCACAGGCTTTTGCCCGTTAGCAAAAATACTAAAAGTGATTGGTCAGCCAGCGGGCTCTGCATTTAAATAACCCCAATGTAAGATATAACAGCCTTATTTGGCCTAATAAAACCTTCGCTGCTCATGCTTTTTCTTTATACTGCGCCAGTATTTTATTTTTGGAAATATCCATGAGCTTGCGACTCGGTGCTTTAATTGTTCTTTTCACTTTTCCATATTTTGCATCGTCATTGCTTGCCAATGAGATACCAGAGCATACGATAGAAGCAATACATTCTTGGCAGCCCTACCCGCGAACATTGACTCAATTCGATTATTCGGGTGATTTGTTACAGCAAAACTGGCCACTACTCACCGCAGGTATTCAACTCCCTTGGCCAGATAGCCTTCTGGTACAAGAGATGATGACTAAATATCCTCAACTATCACAGCAGCTCATTGAGCTCGCTAATCAGCCTAATACTCACCCTGCGCTAGCGCCTATATTGCAGCAAAACTTTGAGCCTCTGGCAGAAGCCGTACAGCAAGTTTGGCGCCTACACTACCAAGGTCAATATCAGCAAGCTTATGAACTCGGCATGAGCTTAGGCCCTGCCGGATTATTGCCCGCACTCTACGCCAAACTCATCCATACAACCTTCTTAATACCGACAAATCACAAAGCAGAAAAGTATTTAGAAGTCGATACAATCATGAAGCCATTGATACCGGTATTAAAGAACTTCGACTTTTTAACGTTCGGTGATGCTTATCAAAAAGCTCGCCGCTTAGAATTATTATCCACGGGTGCAGCAACAGCTTCAGGCCTGCTAGGTCCAACACAAACAGCCTTGCAAAAACTGCATAAGAAATCCCCTCAACACCCTCTTTACAGCGCAATGCTCGCCGGAATTGATATCGGTGTAATAGAACGTGTGGGAGGTTTTATTGGTGGCATGACTTATGGTGCTGATGAAGATGATGCGATTAAATTATTTGATAATGCCTTGAAACAAGAAAAGCGTCTTGCCCTGCTGTATAACGAATATGCTCAAGCATTGATTCGCTTAGATGATTCCGACTACCAAACCAAGCTAGTGCAGCTATTAAATACCTGCATAAACTTGCCCGTTTACAGCGCTGAAGAAGCACTCAACCAGCAAGTATGTGCAAATATTGTAGCAAATTCGAACTAATCCACTGTTAATCGAATTAGTTCGTACAGTAAATAATTATTTACTCGTAGCACGAGCCGCTTTTAGCCATCCATCAAAGGTGGCTTTGTTTGTTTTAATCCAATTTAAAGCGTGCTGGCGAATTTGCTTCTGCGAATCTTCACCGTTAGCGATTAGCATATTTTCAGCGCTTACATCATTGATCGGTAATTTAGCCACCTCAAATAACTTCGCTGCCGCTGGGTTTTTCTTAGTAAACTTTTTGTTAGCGACAATGCGCTGACTATTAATCTCAAAGCCATAGTTTTTTCCGTTTGGCAAAGCCGTATCAGTGCCATTTGGATTAGCCGAACGTGGCACTTCTAACCACACAACATCTTTACCTGGCACTAGCTTTCCTGATACCCAGTATGGCGTCCAAGTATAATAGAAAATAGACTGCCCTTCGTTATAGCGAACAATGGTATCGGTAATTATCGCAGCATACTGCCCTTGTTTATGAGTAATTCGATCTCGTAATGTGAATGCATCTAACTGATGCTCAATAACGCCCTCACAGCCCCAGCCTGCTTGGCAGCCCGTTAGATCTGCTTTACCATCGTTATCGGTATCAAATAATTTGGCAATCTTTGCATCCTTGAATTGTCCGATATTGTTAATGTTATACTTATCGGCGGTTTTCTTATCGATCAAATACCCCTGCACAGCCCCCTCAATATAATGCCCTTGGCGATAAAAAACCTTATCCCCGCCAGCATTGGCATACATGGCGTTATGCAAAGGAAACCAGTTAACCGCTAGATAGGTTGCATCACCATTGGCAATCGCCGTATACGCGGCGCTGTAATCAACTTCTTTAGTAACTTCAACCTCATAGCCAAGTTCACTCAAGGCTTCGTTAAGCACCATTGTTTGGAATGCTTCTTCAGAAATAGGACTGTGCAATGCCTGCACTTTAACCCCACTACCTGGCTTTTCATTGGCATGAATTAGGCCCGCTGTCATGAATAATGATACGGCGACCAATGCACTTAATAGCTTTTTCATAGTTCCCTCTCTTATGATTTTTTTGCTTTAAAGGTTAATATTATTTTCAACTTCATCATCAATCCGACAGGCCCTTTGGTATACCAAGCGCCCACTCCTCTTTCTCGATTAGAACGGCCCAATGACTGAGTCATACGGTCTAAAATAATGGCCAGTATAACGATACCAATCCCCCCCACCGTTGCGAGTCCGATGTCTAAGCGACCAATGCCTCGCAGCACCATCAAACCTAACCCACCTACAGAAATCATCGAGGCAATGACCACCATCGATAAACTCAGCATCAAGGTTTGATTAACACCCGCCATAATCGTCGGCATAGCCAGCGGTAGTTGAACTTTGAACAGCATTTGACGCTCACTGGCACCAAATGATTGACTGGCTTCAATTAAGTCTGCAGGCACTTGTCGAATGCCTAAGTTAGTTAAACGAATCACTGGAGCCACGGCAAAAATAATAGTCACAATGACACCAGGCACATTGCCAATTCCGAACAGCATTACGATAGGCACCAAATACACAAAGGCGGGAGTCGTCTGCATGGTATCCAATAAAGGCCGGATAATGCTTTGGCTACGATCGCTGCGCGCCATAAAGATGCCAGCAGGAATTCCGATTAACACACAAAACAGCACAGAGGTTAATACCAATGAAAGTGTTGTCATCGATTCTTGCCAGGCCCCTATTGCACCAACAAATAATAAGCCAAGGGCTGTCATCAAGCCTAATCGCTTGCCAACCAGTTGCCAGGCCAACAAGCCAAAGAGCAGAACCATGATTAAGGGAGATACACTTTGCAGCATGCTCTCAATGGTTTGCAGTGTGGTATCAATAGGGGTTTTGATCGCTGAAAAAACCGGTCTAAAGTGTAAAACCAACCAAGAGACAAACGTCTCAACCCAGTCTTGCAGCGGTATCCATTCATGGGCAAAAGGGTCACTCAAAGAAAGTGGTTCCTCTACGTCAGCACCTGCCGATAAACTGGAGGTTAATTCAGCACTGCTAGATTCCATCGAGCCCCAAGGGTTGCTGCTAGCATCTTCAACGGGGGCAGTCGCAGCCCAAGGATCACTCGCTTGTTCACTCATGATGATTCTCCCTATCTAGCGTTTCTAACAGCTGGTGCTGACTAATCACCCCGTGGTACTTATTGTGTTTATCTACCACAGGTACTGGGCAAGGAGACGCCGCTACCTTCCCTATCACTTCATTTATCTGAGTCGTATCGGTGATCGATTGAAGATCAATAAAGGCCTGCTCAAGCTGGTTTTGATTTAATAAGTTACCCGACAAATCTGCCGTTGAAATAACACCGCGTAAATGGTCATCTTCATCAGTGATGTACGCATAGGCTGAGTCAGAATCATTCAATTCAAGCAGCGTCTGAGAAAGATCAGTATCCGTTGCTTGTTTAATTACCTTTACGTCGCCCTGAGTAGCGATATCACCGGCATTAAAAACATTACTGACATCGACGCCTTTAAAGAAAGATTTTACATAATCGTTCTCAGGATTTTGCAGTATCTCATCAGGCTGGCCAACCTGAATAATTTCTCCCCCTTGCATGATGGCAATACGATCACCAATACGCATGGCTTCATCTAAATCATGAGAGATAAAAATAATGGTACGCCGATGGGCTTTTTGAAGGTTAACTAGCTCATCCTGCATTTCAGCTCGAATAAGAGGATCCAAAGCCGAGAAAGCTTCGTCCATTAGGAGTATGTCGGGATTATTGGCCAGAGCTCTAGCAAGGCCAACACGCTGCTGCATACCACCGGATAACTGATCTGGGTAACTTTGTGCGTGAGCCTCTAGACCCACCTGATTAAGTGCATTCATCGCCTTTTCATGACGCACACCTTTCGCCTCGCCACTCAATTCCAAACCAAAAGCCGCATTATCTAATACGGTTAAATGTGGCATCAAGGCAAATGATTGAAAGACCATACTCACTTTATTACGCCTAACTGACCTTAAGCTTTTTATATCAAGTCGAGTAATGTCTTCACCATCAATCAGAACTTGTCCAAGCGTCGGCTCAATTAAACGATTGAGTAGTCTCACAAGTGTTGATTTACCGGAACCCGATAAGCCCATTATGACAAAAATCTCACCTTCTTTGATTTGCAAAGAAGCATTTTGTACGCCAACCGTCATCCCTGTTTGACTAAAAATCGTATCTTTAGTCGCACCAGACTCAAGCATTTTAATGGCTTTTTTAGGCTTATTTCCAAACACTTTATACAGGTTTTTGACTTCTAATTTATAGTTCATCGTCGCCTTATTATTTAGTGCTCTAAATAAATAATATATATTCATGACCTCGATAAAGCAAATATCGGCACTAACTTGAATTATCACGCACATTCTTCCAGCCAATAATCGTTGCGGACCTCTCGCTGAAAAAGAAATAATCTGGTTATGTGGCGCACACTCGCCAATTTGTCGGATATAATGCGTACAATTTACACCTTCATAGGATTTAATCGTGCATAAAATAGTCATTGTTGGCGGCGGAGCAGGCGGTTTAGAACTCGCAACCCAGTTGGGTCATAAATGGGGAAAAAAAGGCAAGGCAGAAATCCACCTAGTCGATGCCAACCATACTCATTTATGGAAACCGTTACTGCACGAAGTTGCAACAGGGGCTCTAGATTCTGGAATTGATGAATTAAATTATCAAGCCCATGGCAAAAAGCACGGTTTCATTTTTCATGTTGGCAAAATGAAAGACCTCAATCGCGAGACCAAAATGATCGAATTAGCAGCGATTATGGATGAAGGTGAAGAAATTTTGCCACAGCGCGAGCTTGAATATGGTCAACTCGTGATTGCACTCGGCAGTGTCACCAATGATTTTGGTACCAAAGGGGCTGCAGAGCATTGCCACTTTTTAGATGCGCGCCAGCAAGCCGAATCTTTTCATCAAAAATTATTAAATCAGTTCATTAAGGCCAATGGCAGCAATAACCCTGAAGAACTGAGTATTGCAATTGTGGGGGCTGGGGCGACAGGGGTTGAATTATCAGCTGAGCTATACAATACAACAGAAGCTTTAGCGAGCTACGGTATGAGCCAGTTCAATACAGACAAACTGAAGGTTTCTTTAGTTGAAGCTGGACCACAAATTTTACCCGCATTACCCAAACGAATTTCTAACGCTGCCAAACGTGAATTAGAAAAGCTAGGCGTTAACGTATTAACCGATACGATGATTACTGAAATCACAGCAGATGGTTTTATTACTAAAGAAGGTGATTTAATTAAGGCTAAACTAAAAGTTTGGGCGGCAGGGGTAAAAGCACCGGATTTCTTAGCCAACATTGCAGGGCTTGAGACCAATCGTGTCAATCAGCTAGCCGTGAAAGCAAGCTTACAAACCACTCTTGATAATGACATTTTTGCTATTGGTGATTGTGCATTTCTATTACAAGCTGATGGCAAGCCTGTTCCACCTCGGGCACAAGCGGCACATCAACAAGCGACTCACTTATTAAAAGTTCTAGCGGCATTACGCGCAGGAAAACCGGCTCCCGATTTTATCTATCACGACAAAGGCTCACTCGTTTCACTGAGCCGTTACAGCACCGTCGGCAGTTTAATGGGGAATTTAAGTAAAGGTTCAATGATGATTGAGGGTCGTATCGCACGCTTAGTTTATGTATCACTTTACCGCATGCATCAAATTGCGCTACACGGTTATGCCCATACTTTGTTATTATCCCTTGTGGGTCACATCAATAAAGTAATTCGCCCACGCCTAAAGCTGCACTAATTAAAACGATTAAGATCAGACTAAAGTAGGATCACTACTCATAGTCGCTTGACCCGTCTGCTTTATAACGTCTTGGCGATAATCTCCAGGGCGTTTTCCTGTCCAGCGGCGAAATGCTTTATAGAAAGCGCTAGGTTCAGTGAATCCCACGAGATAAGATATTTCGTATAGGGGAATATCAAGATCTTTAATTAAATTTAATGCTAGCGCCTCACGACTATCATCCAATATAGCTTGATAAGTTATGCCCACTTCTTTCAAGCGACGCTGTAAGTTTCGTATCGTTAAATTTAACTGCTGAGCAACATTTTCTTGAGTCGCATTACGCTGTAATAAGCAACGCTTGATCGCATCTCTTACTTCAATATACAGATCCAATCTTTGTATTCTTTTAGCAATAATTTTCTTCGCTGATAATAAATTCTTATCGAATAATATTTTATCAGCCTTTGGGTTTTCTCTAATGAGTAAAGATTTTGAGATTTCTATATAGGTATCATTCCCTGCCTCAATAGAGCATTCCAATAATTTTTTATGCTCTACACCACTTACATTTTTCACATCAAAATAATACTTTATATGTTTATTAGCATCAGAAAATACACTTAAAAAGCAGGCATGCACGGCAGAAAAAACCATATCTTTTTGATAGCTGCTAAACGTTATTTCTTTACCTGCTGAAAAACATAAGCGAACACTACCTTCATCAATCTCCGTTAATTCAAACCAGCCAGATTCTGATATGACCTTAGAGTGAGAGATTAACGCTTCAAGCCCTACATCCAACGTTGCCGACTTTAATAACATATCATTGATTATGACATTGGATTTTGCGATGTATTGGCCTAAGCGAACGCCTAGAGATGGATCTTTAGTCTGCTCTACTGCTGCTTGATGTAACTCAGCCATTTTGTGGCTAGAAATGCCAAATTTATCCTTACCTTCGGTAGTAATATCCATGCCTAAAATATCATCAAGTATGTGTTTGGAAACATTACATTCCAACCAAAACTGATACAGCAAGCGAACAAATGGCATAGCCACTTGTGGCAAAATAGGCATAATTTTCCTCGATAACTGATATAACAGTGGTGCTTATTATTATGAAACGCCGAAAAATTACATGTACATCTGCGCTAGAGTTCTGACCAACTGTTCTTTTGAATTATTATTAGGCTCGATGTTCGTTTTAAGTTACGGATCTGTCAATGGACTCTGACGACAGCTTAGAAGGTAATACGGATATGAAAGGGGTTTTTAACTAATATTCTAAAAATGCTATTTGATATAACTATTATTCTATAACTTTTGTAACTCTAAGTAATGCTCTATGGCAAATTGTATCTGCTCCATAGAGAATCCACGATAGGCTAAGTACCGAAATGCTTTCTGTTTTTCTTTATAATCATTTAAATCCAAAGAATTAAATTTTCTTAAACCACAATCATAAGCCAATTCAAACCAGTCGATATCGGCTTGCACACTTTGCTCAATAAGATCTTGCGCTATGCCCTTTTCTTTTAGCTCACGCTCTATACGCATAAGACCTAAACCGCGGTTAATACGGGAGCGTAAAAAAGACTCAGTAAAGCGTTGATCGCTTTGATAGCCTGATTCAATGAGTTGATCGAGTAATTGTAATAAATAGGTCTCGCTAGAAGTGCGAGCAATGAGCTTTTGATAAAGCTCATGACGGGAGTATTCACGACGTGACAGCAAGTTGATAGCTGCCACGCGTAATTCACTTTCAGAGAGTTCGGTTGGTTTAGAAAACCCTGAAGTTCTTTTATACATTACGAATCCTAAGACTCAGTTTTTGCTTTAGCGTCTTTAGCTTTCTCAGTTTTTTCAGGCTTCTCAGCTTTTTCAACCTTGTCAGCTTTCTCTGGTTTGTCAGCATCTTCTTTTATTTGACTAGTCATTAATTGCTTACGAATTTCTTTTTCTATCTCTTCAGCGATAGCAGGGTTTTCTGACAAATATTTTGCTGCATTTGCCTTACCTTGACCGATTTTATCACCTTGATAAGCGTACCAAGCACCTGACTTATCGATCAAGTCGCACTTAACACCCAAGTCGATCACTTCACCCATATGGTAAATACCTTCACCATATAAGATTTGGAATTCTGCCTGTCTAAAAGGAGGCGCAACTTTATTCTTAACAACTTTAACGCGAGTTTCGTTACCCGTTACTTCGTCACCCTGTTTCACCGCACCGGTACGACGAATATCCAAACGTACAGAAGAATAAAACTTCAGCGCGTTACCACCGGTAGTCGTTTCTGGGTTACCAAACATCACACCAATTTTCATACGAATCTGGTTAATGAAAATTACCAAGCAATTGGCATTTTTAACATTGGCCGTCATTTTACGTAATGCCTGAGACATTAAACGTGCTTGTAAACCAACATGGTGATCACCCATATCGCCTTCAATTTCAGCCTTAGGTGTTAATGCTGCAACAGAATCGATTACGATAACGTCAACCGCACCTGAACGAACCAAGCTATCGGTAATTTCCAAGCCTTGCTCACCAGTATCTGGCTGAGAAACCAATAAAGTATCTAGATTTACACCTAGCTTCTCTGCATACAAAGGATCAAGTGCATGCTCGGCATCAACGATAGCAACTGTTTTGCCTTGCTTTTGTGCTTGTGCCATTACTGACAAACATAAAGTTGTTTTACCTGAACTTTCTGGCCCATAAATTTCAACGATTCGGCCATATGGCAAACCACCTATGCCGAGCGCTACATCCAATGTCAAAGAACCTGTTGATACTGACGGGATCGCTTCGCGTGGCTGGTCGCCCATTTTCATAATGGAGCCTTTACCGAACTGGCGTTCAATCTGACCTAGTGCTGCATCAAGTGCTTTTTGCTTATTTGCATCCATTATGAAGTTCCTTATATTTAGCTTGGATGATCAGATTATTCTAATCATCTTCTTCTTTACTGTAGATTTAACCAGTATTTAAGCATAGCTTATGAGATAGGCCAAGTCATAAAATTGATTTCATATAACAAAAAACAATCAACCACTCTGCAACCCCCATGAATAAAGAATCTCAAGGTACCAATTATTTTTTTAATGCCAAGAATTCTCAGGAGCTGAGACAAAATATACAGTATTTTACCCAGTACTTTCTTCTCAAGAATACAGTACTTTTTAACGCCTAAGTTGTCATTTGTAATAACTTTACTGAATACCATGACACAGATGCTTTGTTCAATTGCCCCACAATCACTTACAATGCTGCTTTTGTTATTTTCAATTAGGAATTCAGCGCGCATATGAGTAAGTCAGCAGCTACCACCCACACGCCTATGATGCAGCAATACTTCCGCCTCAAGGCTGAAATCCCTGAGATCATGCTGTTTTATCGCATGGGGGATTTTTATGAGCTGTTTTATGATGATGCGCGTACAGCTTCGCGTTTATTAGACATTACCCTTACCGCTCGTGGCCATAGTGGTGGTGAACCGATTCCGATGGCAGGAATACCTTATCATGCTGCAGAAGGCTATATCGGTAAGTTAGTACGCCAAGGTGTTTCCGTGGGTATCGCGGAACAAATCGGTGACCCTGCAACATCGAAAGGTCCGGTTGAACGTAAAGTGGTACGGGTGATTACTCCCGGCACGTTAACCGATGAAGCCTTTCTAGATGAACGCCGTGATAACTTATTAGTCGCAGTGAATAAACAGAAGCAAAATAAAGAAAACATTTATGGCATCGCCATGCTGGATATCAGCTCTGGGCGCTTTGTGGTGATGGAAGTCGCGAGTGAAGACTCTTTATTAGCCGAGTTAGAGCGTATCAAACCCGCAGAGCTTTTATATAATGAAGACCAAGCATTTCCTGAAGCCCTAACGAATCGCCCTGGAGCCAAATCTCAAGCACCTTGGCATTTTGAATCGGATACGGCCTTTCGTTTATTAACCACACAGCTTAAAACCAAAGATTTACGTGGCTTTGGCTGCGAACATTTAATTGTCGCAGTGCAAGCGGCAGGGGCGCTTTTACAATACGCCCAAGATACTCAGCGCTCGGGACTACCGCATATTCGTACGCTTTTAATCGAGCAACCTGATGATGCCATTATCATCGATCCTGCTAGCCGTAAGAATCTTGAAATTGATATTAATCAGCAAGGCGGCAGCGAACATACCCTCGCCTGGGTGATGGATAGAACAGCAACCGCAATGGGCAGCCGCTTATTACGCCGCTGGTTAAACCGCCCTATTCGTAATCGCGAAACACTCAATCAGCGCCAGCAGCTTATCGCCGAATCGATTGATGATTACCACTGGGAACCTTTGCATCAGCAATTAAAGGGCATTGGTGATATTGAACGTATTCTATCTCGTGTCGCACTAGGTTCTGCTCGACCAAGAGATTTAGCGCGTTTGCGTGATGCTTTGGCTCGTCTGCCTGAGCTGCAAACCCTGTTAACCAGCTTAAATGCCGATCGCGCAAAAGAACTATCGGCCTTGATTAAGCAATACCCGCAGTGGGTTGATACCTTACAAAAAGCCATTATTGACAATCCTCCGGTTATTATCCGAGATGGCGGCGTGATTGCTCCTGGCTATGATGAAGAGCTGGATGAACTTAGAGGCATCAGTAAAAACGCTGGGGATTATTTACTAGAAATCGAACAGCGTGAAAAAGAAAAAACGGGGATTTCAACGTTAAAAGTCGGCTATAACCGCGTGCATGGCTATTTTATCGAAATCAGTAAGGCACAATCTGAAGCCGCTCCGGTTGAATACGTACGTCGTCAAACACTGAAAAATGCAGAACGCTTTATTACTCCTGAACTCAAAGAATTTGAAGATAAGGCATTAAGCGCTAAGAGCCGCTCGCTATCTCGTGAAAAGCATCTTTATGAACAATTAGTTGTAGAGTTAGCGCAAGATCTATTTAGCTTGCAAGATACCGCGGCCGGTTTAGCTGAACTTGATGTATTGATTAATCTTGCAGAGCGCGCGAGTACATTACGCTTTACGCCACCTCAATTGGTTGCAGAACGCGGTATCGAGATTGCTTCGGGGCGTCACCCTGTCGTTGAAGAAATCCTCGAAGACCCCTTTGTTGCTAACGGTTTAGACCTCAACTCAGCTCAGGACATGCTTATTATTACCGGCCCGAATATGGGCGGTAAGTCGACTTATATGCGTCAAAATGCTCTCATTGTATTGTTGGCGCACATTGGCAGCTATGTTCCTGCCGATAAGGCCACCATCGGGCCTGTTGATAGAATATTTACCCGCATGGGGTCTGCTGATGATTTAGCTGGTGGCCGCTCGACCTTCATGGTTGAGATGACTGAAACCGCTAATATTCTTCACAACGCCACACCGAACAGCTTGGTATTAATGGATGAAGTAGGCCGTGGCACCAGTACCTTTGATGGTTTGTCACTGGCCTGGGCGGCGGCAGTACATCTAGCCAATGAAGTGCATGCGTTAACCTTATTCGCCACGCATTATTTTGAGATGACAACTCTACCCGAACAAATTGGTAATGTGGTGAACGTTCACCTTACCGCCACCGAGCATGATGATCGAATTATCTTTTTGCATAACGTCGAACCGGGTCCTGCTAGCCAAAGCTATGGACTGCAAGTCGCTCAACTTGCAGGGGTCCCTAAAATTGTTATTCAACAGGCAAAAGATAAACTGCATTTGCTTGAAAAAGAAAGTTTTCATAATCCGTCAAATACGGCGCCAGTTAAGACACCAGCTCAGTCGCCAGTAGAGCCATTAATAGAAGTAGCAAGTATCAGCCCGATGCAGTCAGATATGTTCGCTCAAGGGCCTTCTGATATTGAAATCGCTATTGCTGAACTTGCGGTAGATGACCTAACGCCCAGGCAGGCATTGGAAGAAATTTATCGACTTAAATCAATGTTAAGTTAGAAAAACACGTATGATATGCAAATAATTGCATACCATTATTAATTAATGATATAAGTTTATTCAATTTATAACCTTGCGGTATTTCAACGTCATCACTAGAATGTCGCCACCGTGATGGGCATAGACCCAATGAGATGAGGAGATCGACTGCAATGACTTTTGTAGTAACTGATAACTGTATTAAATGTAAGTACACAGATTGTGTTGAAGTATGCCCTGTAGATTGTTTCTATGAAGGCCCAAACTTCTTGGTTATTGATCCAGATGAGTGTATTGATTGCGCACTATGTGAGCCTGAGTGCCCAGCACAAGCGATTTTCTCTGAAGATGAAGTACCTGCTGATCAACAGCAGTTTATTGAATTGAACGTTGAGTTGTCTGAAAAGTGGCGTGATAACAATATTACTGAAATGAAAGATAAAGCCGATGATGCTGAAGAGTGGGATGGCGTACCGGATAAGTTGCAATACTTAGAAAAGTAGCTTTTTTGTACTAGCTTTTTACTTATCTAAATAGCGCGCATAAAAAAAGGGCTACTTCCCGTAGCCCCTTTAGCACCCTAATATCCCTTTCATCCTATACAGACCACCTTGTCCGGTCCCTTCCTTTTTGCCACCCTGGCAGTCACTTCCTGTTAACTCTGTATTTGATCATAGTCTTAGATTCTAAATGCTCAAGCTAACTAAAAATCTTAAACATGTGTTCTTTATAAACTTCCAACTGCATCACACTTTATCATTAGATTATTAGCAAAAAGCTTTCTACGATTTGAAGACTAAGCATCACCAAAAATTGTGCTGGCATTCAGCCCTTGGCCTTCCATAATTTCACGTAGACGCTTTAAAGCTTCCACTTGAATCTGGCGCACACGCTCGCGTGTTAAACCAATCTCACGACCAACTTCTTCTAAGGTGCTTGTCTCATAGCCTCTAAGGCCAAAACGACGGGATACGACTTCACGCTGCTTCTCAGTAAGCTCATCAAGCCAATCGGACAGGCTACCAGTGATGTCATTGTTTTGAAGGGTTGTACAAGGATCAGCGCTGCGATCATCAGCAACGGTATCTAATAAACATTTATCAGAGTTTGGACCCAATGGGGTATCAACTGATGTTACGCGCTCATTTAACGCTAGCATGCGCTTAACATCAGCGACAGGACGCTCTAATAAGTCTGCAATTTCTTCTGCTGAAGGCTCATGATCTAACTTTTGAGCAAGTTCACGGGCAGCACGTAAATAAACATTAAGTTCTTTCACCACATGAATTGGCAAACGAATGGTACGAGTTTGGTTCATGATGGCACGTTCAATCGTCTGACGAATCCACCAAGTAGCGTAAGTGGAAAAACGGAAACCACGCTCTGGATCAAACTTCTCTACTGCTCGAATCAGGCCTAGATTGCCCTCTTCAATTAAATCTAATAGTGATAAACCACGGTTTACATAACGACGTGAAATTTTCACCACTAAGCGCAAGTTACTTTCAATCATGCGCTTGCGGCCTTTCTCGTCACCTTTACGAGCTAGACGAGCAAAGTGTACTTCTTCTTCTGGGGATAAAAGTGGCGAGAAGCCAATTTCATTTAAATAGAGTTGTGTTGCATCTAAGGCTTTGGCGGCACTAGGCTCGGCGATAAATCGTTCTTGCGGCGCCTTGCTTGTTCGCTCTACAGGCGCTGCTGATTTTTTTGCTGTCGCTTTCGTCGGTGCTTCAATTACATCATCGAAGGTTTCTGCACTGATTTCCTGTTGAGCTGCCATGTGTCGTCCCGCCTTTTTATTTCGTTCTAGTTGTTCCTGTTATGATTCAGGTTTCATACCAGAACGATTGATTAAACTTTACCCTCCCTCAGTACGCCACTTTGGCAAAAACTGAAGAGGGTCTACTGGTCTGCCGTTCCGACGTATCTCAAAGTGAAGTTTCACTCGATTCGTCCCAGTAGATCCTATTTCGGCAATTATCTGCCCCGCTTTAACTTTTTCTTTCTCGCGGACCAGAATGCGGCTGGTATGGGCGTATGCACTAAGGAAAGTTGCATCGTGTTTTATGATCACTAAATTGCCATAACCACGAAGACCTTTCCCTGCATAAACGACCGTCCCTGCCGCAGCTGCATTTACAGATTCCCCCAATTTGCCGGCGATATCAATACCCTTGTTTTGTGAATCATTGGCCAAGAAGCGCCCAATAACCTTGCCTTTCGCAGGCCATCTCCAACCTTTCTTGGTCGCTAATGACGGCTTATTTGGCGTATTAAGACGGGTTGTAACCTTGCTATTAGCAGGCTTTTCCCGCTTTGGCTTCCATTTCGACGATTTTCCGTCACTACTAACAATTGCTGTTTTTTTAACCAGAGGTGGTGTTACCACGTCAATTTTTTGCCCCACATAGATAATATACGGTTTGGTGATTGAGTTAGTGTTAGCTAACTCGTGGTAATCCCATCCATATGTCCATGCAATGGAGAACAAAGTGTCACCTTTTTCCACTATATGAAAACCCGTCGCCTTTTTGCTTTCACTGAACTTCTCTTCAGTTGATATGAATTCGCGACTACTAAGACAACCTGTCATAACTACACAAATTGCGATGATTGATACATAAGTTGCAGTCTGAAACATTTGATTTCGAAAGTTGTTTTTTTGACACATATAAATGACAGCTTTATGCCTTTTGCAAATCCATGTAATTGCTTTAATAAAAAACCATTAAAACACTTCTTTTTATTCTTTTTTAATCTAAAAACGACATAAAAAATCGTTCTAATTTTGTAACTAAGACTAACATCCAGACATTTAGCGTCTAGCGTAGCGGAAAACCTGTTCCGCTACGGGGAAGTCATCTTCCCATATTGTGTCTTTTTAGCCTTCGTCTTGCTGATTAGAAACCTTTTCTAACAAGAAAACGCAGGAAAAACCGATACAAGCCAGCAAGCAAGCCCACAACATCTGATCATTATTCACCCACTCAGGCAAGCGATTGAGCTGCTCAAAAGGCACTTCCAACCCTTTGCTATTTAAACGAAAGCTAATAGTTTCTTTCCAAGGCCATACTTTTAGCAGTGCCCCCAGCATGAAACCGGTCAATAAACTGAACATCAAATCTTTATAATGGTGTAATAACCAGCTTAATAAGCGCGAAAACAACATCAAGCCAATGCCCGCACCGACTGCGAATATCAACATAATATCTAGCTGCAAGCCTTTTACCGCTGCTAGCACAGGTGCATATAAGCCCATTAATAAGAGAATGAAGCTACCGGAGATACCCGGCAATATCATTGCACAAATGGCGATACTGCCAGCAAAGAAAATATTAAGGTAACTCGCTTCAATGCTCGACGGACTAGCAATACTAATAAAACCCGCACAAAGCGCACCGATTAATAGCGCGGCAAAGGTTCCCTTATGCCACTGCTGAATCTGTTTACCCATGTGTAGACTTGATGCGAGGATTAAACCGAAGAAAAAAGACCACAATAAAATCCCATGCTGATCTAACAGATAGTGAATGACTTTGGCTAAAGTCAAAATGGCGGTTAAAACCCCCAATAACAAGACGAATAAGAATGTACCGTTGATTGCCTGCCATGCGGCTTTAGGACCTTGCTTAAAGAGTGTAACGAGAGCATTGATATTAATCGATTTAATAGAATCCAATAATTCAGTATAAATTCCAGTGATAAAAGCAATGGTGCCTCCTGATACGCCAGGAACAACATCGGCGCTGCCCATCCCAATACCTTTTAAATACAACCACAAATATTTCACAATAATTCCTTATCGGTCTTGAAAGCTAAGTCTAATGCTAAAAAAAAACCTGCAATTGCAGGTTTTTCATTTTAAATTCAACTGCCTACGCAGATGCTTATACAGTAATATAATACGCCGACACTTAGGAAATTAAGATTTCTTAACCCCTGGAAGAAAAGGCACAAACTTCACCTCTTCTAATACTGTTCGTTGCCACTTATCCCCAGTGCGGGTTACTAATACTAAGGATTGTTTTTCACCACCCACCGGTAAGATCATTCGGCCACCTTCTGCCATCTGGTCTAATAACCCTTGCGGAATATTTTCCGGTGCCGCCGCCGCAATAATGCCATCATAAGGGCCAGATTGCTCCCACCCCCAATGGCCGTCGGACAGTTTAAAGCTAACATTATTTAGCTTTAATTGACGAATGCGTTGTCGCGCCTTATTTAATAACGGCTCAATACGCTCAACACTATAAAGTTTTTTTACCAAGGGTGCCAAAATAGCCGTCTGATAACCTGAACCCGTACCGATTTCTAATACGTTATTCAGCGCTCCTGCTGCCAAGAGCAGTTCAGTCATTTTGGCAACGATATAAGGCTGGCTAATGGTTTGACCATTACCAATAGGCAAAGAGGTATCTTCGTAAGCACGATGCGCTAGCGCTTCATCAATAAATATATGTCGTGGGGTCGAAGCCATCACACCTAATACTTGTTGATTTTCAATGCCACGCTCACGTAATCGTTGTATTAAACGATTACGTGTGCGCTGAGATGTCATCCCTATGCCAGCTAATTGCTGATCATTCACCTGTAGATCCTTGTAAAATCATCCGCTACCTAATTCTCTGCCTATTAATAAAGAGGTATTAAATACTGGTTAGCTGGGATAAGCATTCTAATGCATTTCCATGCGTCATATCTGCCTGAATTGGCGTAATACTCACTTTTCCTTGCTCAATAGCATGAAAATCTGTGCCTTCACCAGCATCTGCACCGTCACCCGCAGCAGAAATCCAGTAGCATTCTTTACCACGAGGGTTTGTGGTCAATATTGGGTTATCTGACCGCGCTCGATGACCTAAGCGTGTAATCTCTATGCCTTTTAATTGTTCGTAAGGAACGTCCGGTACATTGATATTAATAATGGTGCGCTCAGGTAACGACAAAGCTTCGATCTTCGGTAGCAAGGCTAGCAATACTTTTGCCGCGGTAGCAAAATGTATCTTCCCTACCAGCGAAATAGCGATAGGTGCCTTATCTAAAAAACGACCTTCCATCGCAGCGGCAACAGTACCTGAATAAATAACATCATCACCTAAATTTGCGCCGGAATTAATACCCGCAATAACCCGCTCAATCGCAAATTCTTCCGCGCGATATAAAGCATTTAATCCTAGATGAACACAATCTGTTGGGGTGCCATTAATAGCAATAAAGCCATTATCTAAATGCAACGGATGCAAAGGTCTATCAAGAGTTAAAGAGTTAGAAACACCACTGCGATCACGATCGGGGGCTATGACATGACAAATATAACCAGCGTCTTTTAACGATCGCGTAAGTTGAGCCAATCCTGGCGCGTGAGCGCCGTCGTCATTCGATAAGAGAAAAGCCATTATGCGCCCTCTTCTTTATTTGCATTATTAGGCTCGCTGGCAGGCTTGCTTTGATTATAAACAAAAGGGGTTTCGTCGAAGCGCTCTGGCTCTTCAACTTGCATGAACTCTTGTAATACCGAAGTTGCGTAATGACCTGAAGCCAGTGCAAAACTGATATTCAGCTCTCCATCCTGCAACCACTGCCACTGCATCGTCTCGATACTCGATACGATTTCACGCCGCTCTTGATTTAAGCCAGCATGCTCCATACCGTTACACAGGTCTTGCAATGGCTCAGAAATCGCCTGCTCAAGAGCTAAGGTTTCTGCTTGCGAGTTCAAACGTCCACGACCCCACATAGGTGCAGTGGCTTTGTTTGCATCGTGGGTTTCGTTGGCCGAGGTATCAATATCCCCAACCATTGCTAGACCCCAAAGTCCTTGCTCAATTCGAGCCGCTAGAACTTGGTTAAAGATGTAAGAACGCGCTGCGGATAAATACATACTTTTCTTTTGGCGATTTTTTTCACGACGTTGGCCCGTCAACATAGCCAACGCCTGATCCATATTACCGCCACCGCGACCAAAGCGCTGCAGACCAAAATAATTCGGTACGCCGTTTAGTTTTATTTTTTGCAGATTATTTTCAATCACTTGCTGCAAGTCAGCCGCTTGCTGGGAGTCGGCACTATCAACAGGTTTAATATCGCGCAGTACAATATTAAAGCGATTACCAAGCAAATCACCACGGCGTAATTTTTTACTATGACGTGTTTGTGTGAGTATTTCGATATCCTCTTCTGGAAAAGGACGAGACTCTAAAACCATTTCTATTTTGGGCGCATAAATACTGAACCACTGAGTAGTGACGGCGTAGCGATCTTTTTGCCCCGCGTAGCTAACATCGTGCTCTTTAACGCCAAATTTTTCCGCTAACAAACGCGCCACCCAATGGGTATTCACTTCACGCTTTTTGATGTGCAGGTAAATGTGTTCGCCTTCGCCACACGGCGAGATCATAGGAATTTCGTCTACCTGAAAATCTTCTGGGTTAAGTTTTAAAATGCCGTGAGCATTGGTTTCAGGGTAGGCTTTTGGCCAATCAAAATTCCACATGATGTTTCTCAATTCTTTCGTATTATTTAATATTGATTAGCAAGGCAACGGCATGAACCGATATACCTTCTTTTCGCCCTTCAAAGCCGAGTTTTTCTGTGGTCGTTGCTTTGACGTTTATTTGGCTTAAGGTGCAGCTAAGGTCTTCTGCAATTCGCTCACGCATGGTGTCAATATGCGGCGCCATTTTAGGCGCTTGGGCGATAATAGTGACATCGACATTACCAACTTTATAACCTTGTTCTGTGACTAAGTTCATCACATGACGCAATAAACCACGACTGTCAGCGCCGGCAAATTCTTCGTCGGTATCAGGGAAATGTTTGCCAATATCCCCTAATGCACACGCACCTAAAAGTGCATCTGATACGGCATGCAAGGCAACATCACCATCAGAATGTGCGATCAGACCTTGGCTATAAGGAATCTGAACGCCGCCAAGAGTGATGAAATTACCTTCACCGAATTTATGCACATCAAAACCATGACCAATACGCATCGACATACTCTCTATTTTAAAAATTATTTAAATAAAACTCTGCTAATTTCAAATCTTCTGGACGCGTTATTTTCAAATTATCGCTGCGTCCACTGACCAGTTTAGGCTGAGCACCGGCATACTCCATTGCTGATGCTTCGTCTGTTACTTCAAAACCCTCCGCTAATGCCGACTGTAAGTTATTCAATAAAGGTTTTAACGGAAACATTTGCGGTGTTAGTGCATGCCAAAGCTGTTCGCGATCAACAGTACGATCAATTTGGCTTTCTTTAGAGTCTACAACAATGCCGCGCTTCATCGTATCGCGCACAGGAGTCGCGAGAATGCCACCGTCCTTATAATTGCCTACCGCTAAAAATAATTGGTCTAAATCAGCATAAGATAAACAAGGGCGTGCAACATCATGCACCGCAACCCAGACTTCATCTAAATTTTCGTCGGTATTTTTCACTTCCATTTGGTCTATCGCCGACAAAGCATTCACAACGGAATAACACCGCTCACTGCCACCATCAACGACTAAAATGCGCTCACTGTTATCGTAACCACGAGCAATATTAATGTCATGCCAATAAGGGTCTCCCTTAGTGATAACAACAACCACTTTATGAAAGCCAACGTCAGTAATATGTGTATTTCTAGAATCAGGATAACTAAGTAAATTATCTAAAGTGAACTCAATAACAGTTTTTGTAATTCCATTCACTGTCATTGATAAATATTGCTTTGGGCGATCAGCCTGCATGCGTGAACCAATGCCTGCCGCTGGTAGTACCAACCACGTTTTTCTATTTTTTACATCACAACTGGACATTAAACTTAGGTACTCTTCACGGTTTATCAAGAATCAAATAAAAGCTTTCGTCTTTACCAATAAAGCCTAAATCTTCACGCGCTTTTTCTTCGATTAACTCATCGCTGCGATGAAGGTCGTCAACTTCTGCGCGCAACCAATCATTACGCACCTGTTGCGCCGCAATGTCTTGCTCAAGCTCAGTCATTTGCTGCTGCAACTGCCAGCTTGCTACAACCCCCGTATCGTCCCACCAAAAGCGATATTGTAAAACGAGAATAAATAACACAGGCACAGATAAGGATAAAATCCATTTTAAAGCCACGTAACCCCCTCATCCATCATTGTTATTTTGCACTAGCGATTAGTGCTGATTATTTATTGTATGACATAAGCAAAAAGGGAAGCGAACTTTTATCGTAATAAAAATCCCACTTCCCTTTTTGATACTTGGAAATCAAGCAAGAGGTCTAAGTGACTTAATGAATCTATTGCCGCTCACACATCCGACGTTTAATCAGAATGTTACTGACCTTTGATTTCTTTCAAACCATTGTAAGGTGCTTTACCTTCCAATTGCTCTTCGATGCGCAATAGACGGTTGTACTTAGATACACGGTCAGAACGGCATAAAGAACCGGTCTTAATCTGGCCAGCACAGGTACCAACAGCCAAATCAGCAATCGTAGTATCTTCAGTTTCACCAGAGCGGTGAGAGATAACAACTGTGTAACCAGCGTCTTTTGCCATCTGAATCGCTTCTAGCGTTTCAGTCAAAGATCCGATTTGATTGAATTTAATCAAGATAGAGTTAGCAACACCTTTCTCGATGCCTTCTTTCAAGATTTTGGTATTGGTTACGAACAAATCGTCACCGACCAATTGTACTTTTTTGCCTAGGATATCAGTCTGGTATTTCCAACCATCCCAATCAGACTCGTCCAAACCGTCTTCGATAGAAGCGATTGGGTATAATTCACATAGCTCAGCTAGGTAATCAGAGAACTGGTTAGAAGTAAAAACCTTACCTTCACCTTTCATGTCATATTTGCCATCAACATAAAATTCAGTCGCTGCGCAATCAAGTGCAAGCGTAATGTCTTTACCCAACTCATAACCCGCATTGGCAACGGCAACTTTAATTGCAGCAAGTGCATCGGCATTAGACGCTAGATCAGGTGCGAAACCACCTTCGTCACCAACAGAAGTACTCATACCCTGTTCGCTTAATACTTTCTTCAAGCTATGGAAGATTTCTGCGCCAGCGCGAAGTGCTTCAGCAAAAGTAGGAGCAGCCACTGGCTGAACCATAAATTCTTGGATATCAACGTTGTTATCCGCGTGCTCGCCACCGTTGATGATGTTCATCATAGGCAATGGCATAGAGTACTGACCCGGAGTACCGTTTAGATCTGCAATGTGTTCATACAACTCAACACCTTTTGCAACTGCCGCCGCTTTAGCAGCCGCCAAAGATACAGCCAAAATAGCGTTAGCGCCCAAAGTCGCTTTGTTTTCAGTGCCGTCTAGTTCAAGCATCTTGCTATCAAGAGCGCGTTGATCTAGAGCATTCATGCCGATTAGAGCAGGTTTAATTACATCGTTTACATTAGCAACGGCTTTCAATACGCCTTTGCCTAAATAACGGCTTTTATCGCCATCACGCAATTCTAATGCTTCGCGAGAACCGGTCGATGCGCCAGAAGGAGCGCAAGCTGTACCGAAAAAACCACCTTCCAAAGTAACGTCCGCTTCGATGGTTGGGTTGCCGCGTGAATCCATAACTTCGCGTGCTTTGATATTTATAATGTTAGCCATGTAACTATCTTCTCCGTATTTTAATCTTGCTGCGCCGCGGATACTAAAGAGCGATCAACGCGACGTACTATTTTATAAAAAATGTTCAGATTTCTAACGTTAATTCAGCTTCTGCTATACCGATGCTTTGTGTTCAATCGCTGCATTAATAAAAGCACTGAATAATCCATGTCCATGACGTGGAGTAGAAGTAAATTCTGGGTGGAATTGGCAACCCACAAACCATGGGTGATCAACAACTTCCACAACTTCAACCAAGTCGCCATCAATAGAACGGCCGGCAATGCGTAAACCGGCTTTTTCAAGCTCAGCAATGATTGTAGCGTTTACTTCATAACGGTGACGGTGACGTTCATTTACGACTTCTTGGCCATAGGCAATCGCAGTATTTGAACCTTCGGTTAAGCGACATTCTTGTGCGCCTAAACGCATAGTGCCACCTAGGTCAGAGCTGGTATCACGCACTTCGGTATTACCCGTTGCGTCAGTCCATTCTGTAATCAAGCCAACTACTGGGTGAGTCGTATCAGCGTCAAATTCGGTAGAATGTGCATCTTCCCATCCAACAACGTTACGTGCGAATTCGATAACCGCAGACTGCATACCCAAACAAATACCTAAGAAAGGTACCTTGTTTTCGCGGGCAAACTGAACCGTGCGAATTTTACCTTCAACACCACGATGACCAAAGCCACCGGGTACTAAGATCGCATCTTTACCTTTTAGAATATCGGTACCTTGACGCTCAATCACTTCGGCATCAATAAACTGAATATTCACTTTGGCTTTATGATGAATACCTGCATGATCAACAGCTTCGATCAACGATTTATAGGCATCTAGAAGCTCCATGTATTTACCAACCATGGCAATATTGACTTGCTTCTCTGGATTTAGCTTGGCATCAATCACGGCATCCCAATCGCTAAGATCTGGTTCGTGACAGGTTAAATCAAACTTCTCAACGATCAAGTCATCAAGACCGGCTTCGTGTAAAACACCAGGAATTTTGTAGATTGTGTCGGCGTCTTCCAATGGAATAACAGCACGTTCTTCAACGTTAGTGAACAAAGAGATCTTGCGTAAAGAAGAGGCGTCGATTTTATGATCGCTACGGCAGATCAATACATCTGGCTGTAGGCCAATGGTGCGCATTTCTTTAACTGAGTGCTGTGTTGGCTTAGTCTTAGTCTCACCAGCAGTCGCAATATAAGGAACCAAGGTTAAGTGCACAGACAACGCGCGCTTAGAACCTAGCTCAACTTTCATTTGACGAACGGCTTCAAGGAAAGGTTGTGATTCGATATCACCTACTGTGCCGCCGATTTCAACTAAAGCAACATCAGAACCTTCCGCACCGTCCATTACACGACGTTTAATTTCGTCAGTAATATGAGGAATAACCTGAACTGTGCCACCTAGATAATCACCACGACGTTCTTTAGCAAGAACATCGGTGTAGATACGACCGGTAGTGAAGTTATTACGACGAGACATCTTAGTATTGATGAAGCGCTCGTAGTGACCCAAATCTAAGTCAGTTTCAGCACCATCTTCGGTGACGAAAACTTCACCATGCTGAAACGGGCTCATCGTGCCCGGATCGACGTTAATATAGGGGTCCAATTTCAGCATGGTAACCTTAAGGCCACGTGCTTCTAGAATTGCGGCTAATGAAGCCGATGCGATGCCTTTCCCTAATGAGGAAACAACACCGCCCGTGACAAAAATAAAACGTGTCATACAGGATCCGGGAACTGGAGAAATGTGTAAAATTACAGAACGCAAGTTTCTGTACAAGATGGCGCTACATTATACGGATTTTGGCCCTTACGGACAAATGAAACTTGTATCAAATGGTTAAAAAGTGTCGATACTTGTATTATCTGCCCTAACGACGATTCACCAGCATGCATTGCCTTGTTTGCGTTCAACGAGTTATTAAGTGTTTATTAAAAGAAGCCTATGAATCATTCAAGTATCGATAGTGCCAATAAGCAAGGATTTGCTTTCGCCATAGGGGCCGCTTTACTCTTTTCTTGTAAGCCCATTATTATTAAATGGGCTTACGGCTATGGTATAGATGCATTGAGCCTCATGCTGCTGCGCATGATGCTCGCCTTACCTGTGTATCTATTCATTGGCTCTGTTTTAATTCAGAAACAAAAACTCCTACAGCAAAAGGATAGACTGCCCTTTAAGCACTGGCTTGGCGCCGCATTTGTCGGTTTGTTTGGTTATTACCTCGCAAGCTTTTTAGATTTAAAAGGCTTAGAGCTGGCGAATGCTCAACTAGAGCGCATCATTTTATACGCCTACCCCACTTTAGTTGTGATACTCGGCGCGATCATATTCAAGCATAAAGTCAGCAAGCAGCAGATGGCAGCACTGGCCTTATGTTATGCCGGTATTATTTGCATTTTCCTACAAGACTTAAGCTTACAGGGTGAGCAGGTCATTCATGGCAGCCTATTGATTCTATTAAGCGCGCTTTCTTATGCCATCTATATGCTATTCAGTAAAAAGCATATTGATCGCTTGGGCAGCTTATTGTTCACCTGTATTTCAATGGCCAGCGCTACATTCGCAACCATAATCCACACGGGTTTGGTGCTAACACTCAGTCCATTAGGTCGCACTGGCTTTAATAGTAATAACTGGGAGTTCAGTGGCGAACTCATCGCGATTGTTCTGCTATTAACCTTTGCGGCGACAGTTGTTCCTTCTTTTATGATCAGCGAAGCGGTAAAACGCATCGGCGCAGCCAACGCAGCGCTAACGGGAACCGTGGGCCCGATAATGACCAGTATTATGGCCGTTGTGCTATTGGGTGAGGTATTTACTATTTATCACGGTCTGGGCATGGTTTTAGTGGTATTAGGGGTGAGTCGGTTAAAGCCGAGACAAAAGAAATAAATTTAGGCTCTAAAAATAATACCCCATAGAAAGAGTCATCTGCTGAATGGAACTCACATTGTAATGATCCACCCTAAGCTTAAAGCCAATATTACTGCCCTGCCAAGTCGCTTCTACAGCAGGGTCTAATATTGAATATTTAAGCTGCCAATACTGCTGCTTAGAAACTCGTTTTTGTAACCCTAAATTAACCTGATTCGTTAAGTAGATACGATTAACATCCATGACAAAATCATATTCTCCCCATGAATTATTAAGCTCATGCTGAGAATAAATTCGCATCGCTAATGTTTGATCTAAAGAGCTAAAACTTTCGCGACCACTACCGAGAGGACGAATATTAAAGCTGCCATCATCACGTGTTTGAACCCTTTGGCTATTAATCTCATTTTGGGTATACGGCGCATTAGGCCAACGTGCAAGGAAATATAAGTCTTTTAGTAAAATATGATGTCGACTGATATCCGTATTAAAGTCCAACTGACTGGATACCGCAAAGACTTGGCCCTTTGCAGGGTTCACACTCCTTGAATAAATAGGATCCTGCTGAAAGTAATAATCTAAATAAATATCACCCGCTAAGCTATTACCTGAAGCAGAGTCAGTTGGGTCTTGCTCTAAGTAACCGTCCACATTAGCAGACATTAATTGCTCGCTCTGCCCGATATCCAAATACACTAGCCAACGTGCATTTCGGTTGAAATTCCACTGATAACCCAGCCTCAAACCTTGGCTCGACAAAGTATCAAATTTCAACTCCAAATCCAACGCTAAGGCTTCACCTTCAAACTCATGCTGAGACACATAATATAATTCTGCTGCGCCATTGGAATGCCTAGCTTGGTAGTCATAGCGTTTGAAATAGCCGATAAGATAAGAATGTGCTTTTAGCTGATCAAAACTAAAACGGTATTCCATATTCAACTCCGTATGACTATAGAGTGACCTGCCTTTTTTTACAAAGGAAGGATCATCTTCATACAAGTCTAATAGTGAAAAACTTTCACTATAGCTCTCGCTGCTAAAGACAATTGAAACTATTTTATCGCTTTCTCGACTATCAGCACTAGCATAGTTACCAACGGCTATAGCGATAAGAAATATTGTGCTAGTAAATACTATAGAAAGGTATGACATAAAGAGTACATAACATCGTATTAAATTTGCTCTGAATAATAAAAAAGGCACGTAAATCTAATATTTTTAGACTTACGTGCCTTTTAAAGGTCTATTTTATTAATTAATAATTATAGAAAGTACCATCAGAGAACGTTAGTTTCAAACCAATATCAGTTCTAGTAATAGTGGCCGTTTCTTTACCATATACCAGTGTTCGAATATTACCTTCTTTTTCATAATCGCTTAGGTTAAGTGTCATTCCAGTTGAACCTAGAACAACAAACTGATCAGTTTTACCTGAAACATTAGTAATCAATATCGTCAAACCTGATTTAGCTTGCTGCAAGTCACTATGATTCACAGATAAAGAAATAATCATATCGTTATAACCAGTGCGGCTAACTTCAGCCTCAAGATTAGTCGTTCCCAACACATTCAACTGCACTTCAATATTGGCTTTTACATCATACAAACGGAAGTTATTTTCACTCTCTTCGTAAGGGCTGTCTAAATCACTAACAAAGGCTGTTAGCGCTTGATGATCAACAACTTCAAGACTATTCAGTCCGGTATAAATGGAACCGACGCCATTAGCAAAGAACCAAGTACTTCCGCAACGATTTGAACTACTAACAACACAATTATTCTCTAGCTCAAAGTAATTAGTCAAATAATCATTAAGTGTTTTACCTTCCGCTAAATAATACGTCTGAATATTTTCATAGCCGCCAAGATAAGTACGCGTTCTTACAATACTGTCTATCGCGGTAGTCGCTAGAGAATGCAAGCTATACTTTTTATAACTATTAAACTTATTATCGATATCAAAAATAAACTCTTCAGTCGTTAATGAATATTTGATATTCACTGTATTAGCATTGTCCGGACAATAATCCCAAGTAGATTTATTAACCGTTATAGGTTGAGATTCACCAGAAACAAGCAATGATGTGTCCACATAATAAGTGCTATAGCAGTCTTTATTAAATTCTTGAACATATAATGATAAACCTTCAACATAATCAGTCAGGCTTGAGTGGTTATCACTAGAGAAAATAACACCATCTGAATGATACTGACGCTGATTCACATTTCGAGCGTTGGACCTTGAAACAACAATATCTGTTTGATCAGCATTAAACGTATAAACATCCTTAATTATTCCGTCATCCGCTACAACATTTACGGTAAGTTTGTCTGCCTCAAGGTTATAATCAATAATAAATGTTTTCCCATAGACTTCTTTTGAAATTTGATGAACACCCTCATCTAAATCAGCCCCTAGAATAGAGAAGTAATAAATTCCATTAATTTCGATATAGTGAGCTTGAATTGTCTCAATAAAACTATTTCGAATGTATACATTCAAATTCTCTTGATTATCTGAAAGCCCAGTTTCCTCAACAAATAACTTAGTATAATTATCACTCTTAGCTAAATAAGAATGATCTGACATTGGCAGATGTATTTCAAACTTATCATCACCGTTATAGCTATAACTGGCGATATCCTGATAGGACTTACCAGCTTCATAGGTTTGATTATTCGGTACAAATGTTGCTGCATTTGGAGAAGTGAATTCCAAGTCTAACGCAACACTGTTACCCGCCAGTCTCAACTCACCTTTGAATTTAGCTTGCTTAAGATTAAAAATAGGTTCTGCTTCGCCACCCACATATTTAATATAGTTGTCAGTGCTACGAATACCGCTAGCCGACAGCTCACCACTAAAGCTAGCTGAGGCAGCCGTTTTTGTTGTTAGGATTAACTCTAATGACAACTCAAGCGCATTGATTTTATCGGCATAGATTTCCTGCGTTTGTTCAGATAAAAGGAAACCGGCACTCGCAAGATCAGCATAACTTGTCATCTCCCCTTTACTAATGACCAACTTAGCCGTAGGACTTTCTAAAGTCCCTGACAGATCAAGATTTGCATTCTGACCATTGGTCGCTACAGAGGCAGTCAGCTGGTCAAAGATTACTTGGTCATAACGACCATTAACGATAATAGAAGCACCATTTTGATCATACTCGATAGTACCCGTCAGCTGTGACAAGCTATCTCCAGCAAATAAACTGCTGATATCTCTGGTCTGCTTTGCCGCAGTTACTTGAGCACTCCCGATGAAGTTATTAACTACAAGCTCAACTTGGCTGAGTGCCTGTAAGGCTGTCTGCGCTTGCTCTAAGGCTTTACCTGCTTCTTCGCCCTGTGACGCTAATGTATCTACATCACTGCTTTCACTATTACCAAATTTAACAAACTCATCTTGCAGACTATAAAGCGTATTAGCTTCATCAAAAAACGCCTTAATACTGGCCCTATCTTCTTCGATTGTCGCATCATCATTCGAGACAACAACATTTGTATCATCAACCATAACCGCCAGTGCTGTATTGGTCTCAACTTGACTCATAATCTTGGAGCGAATACTAGCTAACAAACTCGTATAATCTTGTTCTTCCAAACCCACTTCAATTAAACGCTCTTGAGCACTGTCGATAATTCTATCAAGTTCAGCGCTACTGATCTTAGAAAAATCGTCAATTTCTTCAATGAAAATATCAAAAGCAGCACTTGAGCCAAGGTCAACTACCATTGCTTTATCATCAACTACTGGGTGATATAGGTAGTTGGCTGCATTGAGCTTTTTGCCTAAAGCGATATCTGCTTTTTGATTGATATCGATTAAGATAACGATATCGGATTGACGACCTTCCGCAATGGAAAATTTATAACTATTATCTGCTTGCTGTGTAACAGGTGCCGTTGGCTGAATTAAAGCAACAATCTCTCCATCAGTATTAACTCTTACAATATAAATATCGCTAGTTAATACGGCATCTGCCGCCAGTGCATCACTAACCAATGCGTGTTTTAGGTAATTTAAGGCGGGGAATAGTAACTGACTAACTTGACTCGTCGGGCCATCAAAGGATGGATTTTCAACGCTAAAAGAAAAATTTGTATTGCCAACTTGCTGACCTTTAGAGGTTTCAGAATCACTTGAACCACTGCTACTACAAGCCCCTAAACTTAGCGCTAACGTTAACGCAACAAAGGACTTCAGCCCCTTATTATAAGATTTACTCATGAATCAACATCCCTATAAATATACCAAGTATTGGTATTGAAATTAATCGGCGCATTCTAGGGGCTTTCGTTAACATTAACAATAGTAATAGTAATACACGTCTAACTATGGAATCGATCGATATATTATTGTTGATTGCTCTCATACAAACACCTTCATATAATGAGCACCTGCACCTTATCTTGAGTAACTTATCTTGCACATTTTAATTATCGGCTATGTATGGCCTGAACCTAACTCATCCGCGGCTGGTAGTCGTATGATGCAGCTAATAATGGCTATCCGCGAGCAAGACTGGCAGGTTACATTTGCAAGCCCTGCGCAATTAAGTGAACACATGGCTGATTTGGCTGAACATGACGTGATTTGTCAGGCGATTGAGCTCAACAATTCAAGCTTCGATCGTTATATCACTGAACTAAATCCCGACGTGGTGATTTTTGATCGCTTCATGATGGAAGAGCAATTTGGCTGGCGAGTTGAGAAATTCTGTCCCAGCGCATTGCGGGTTTTAAATACTGAAGATTTACACAGCCTGCGAGAAACTCGACAAAGTGCGATAAAAAAAGGACATATTGTTGATATTTCTCAGCCTGCTGAAATCACCCAGTACCTGCACAGTGATTTAGCCATCCGAGAAGTCGCGGCAATTTTTCGCAGCGACCTTACCTTGATGATTTCTCCAGTCGAGGTCGCACTATTAATCGAACATTTCCAAGTCCCTAAGTCGCAACTCATGTATTTGCCTTTTATGTTATCGCCATTAAAAGAAGATGATACAAAGCGACTACCCAGCTTTGCAGAAAGAGCTAATTTTATTAGTATCGGAAATTTTCGCCACGCGCCAAATTGGGATGCTGTATTACAGCTAAAGCAACACATCTGGCCACTGATTCGCAAACAATTACCAAAAGCTGAGATGCATATTTATGGCGCTTACCCGCCTCCTAAAGCAACTCAGTTACATAATGCAAAACAAGGCTTTCATATAAAGGGCTGGGCTGAAGATGCCAAAGCCGTAATCCAATCTGCCCGTATATTATTAGCCCCTCTGCGATTTGGCGCTGGAATAAAAGGCAAGTTCAGCGACGCTATGGCATGTGGTACTCCTAATATCACCACCAGCATAGGTGCTGAAGGTATGATCGACATAGAGAGCATGCAATTAAATACAACAGATGAAAAACTGAGTTGGAACGGTCAAATTATTCCATTAGAGAGAATGATGAACGACCCAGCCTCATTCGCCGAGGCTGCCATAAAGGCGTATCAAGACGAATCGAGTTATCATCAATATCAACAGCATGGATTTGAAATATTAGGCCAGCAATATGATAAAGCTTACTGGCAAGGAAAACTAATATCACGAATACTAAGCCAATCTGATGAATTAACAGCCAATAGAAAAAATAATTTTGTTGGATTAATGCTGCGTCATCACTCGATGAAAAGTACGCAATATATGGCGCAATGGATAGAAGCTAAAAATAAAGATTAGCCTCTATTCAACAAAATGAATTAGACAGTGATTTAATATTTACAATATAAGGGAAAATTGCGCGCCAATACTGGCAATACCGTCTTGCTTCCATAATTCAATACCCGCCTGTGAAATATGATTAATGGGCGCACTGATCGTAATAGAAGCCTTTTCTTGCGGTAACTCTAATATTTTGAGTGCGTCATTTATTTGATAAGAAACAGCAATAACAATTCCATTGAAGTCATAAGCTATTTCGTATTGCTCAGCATAGCTTTTTTCATTCAGCCGATAATGATCAACAACAATATGTTCTGCCAGTAGCGTTAACTGCTCAACTGTCCACTGCCCATGCATGCCATAAGCAGGGCTTTCATACAGAGAGTCGATGTAATCAAAACCGATGTGAAAAACATCCGTATGATAACCCACTCGCCCCCCTACTTTGCCAACAATCCCTTCCTCATTTTCATAAACGTACACGTCACTAATAAATTGATCACCGTGAAACCCTACATTAGCAAAAATTTGATTCGTTTCTGCTAATTCAAGTCCTAAAGTATCGTTTAATTGAAACGTTGAAAACGCGCCAAAAGGTAAATAATTTTTTCCTCCAGCAGCATGCCATTTAGGTCGGGCCGAAGGAGTGTAAGTCGTTGTTAATGTATCCAATACCATGGCAGCGCTATCTTCTTGATAGGCAATAAGCACATCGACTGCGATAACATTCGAGACGTCAGAATACACTCCCAACTCTAAAGTCCCTAACGAGACCTTCTCATCGTCACGCTCTGCATCTCGTGGGTCTATTTGAAGGTCGCTCGAGAGTTCTAATAAACCAAAAAAATCAATCGCTGGATTTTTGGGTACATTAAAGGCTGATAATAATTCAGCCTGAACGGTCAAAGAACTTAATGTTAATAAGAAACTCAAACAAACAACGACCAAGCCTAAACGATGCACCTTCATGAACCACCTATAAATTGCCAACGAGTTTTTACACAAAACAACTAGGAATAATAATGTTTATCAATCAAATGCTAGGCAAGAAAGTCTTGAACAAAGACGCATTAACTTGATTCAACTCACGTTAATTTTAATCGCCTTAATCACCGCCAATGCTTTACGACAAGCATGACCAACCTCAGTGCCGCGAGCTAAAGCGACTCCCATTCGACGCTGTCCTGAAACCTCAGGTTTACCGAACAATCTTAGCTGAGTATTAATTTCCGCTAATGCTTTATCTAAACCAGAATACTGAATATTATTACTTTCACCCGAAACTAATAAAACTGCTGAAGCCGAAGGACCGTGTTGCACAATATTAGGAATGGGCAAACCTAGAATGGCGCGCACATGCAAAGCAAACTCGGAAAGATCCTGTGAGATTAACGTCACCAAACCTGTGTCGTGTGGGCGTGGTGAAACTTCACTAAATATAACGTCATCACCTTTAATAAATAATTCGACCCCGAACAAACCGCGACCACCCAGTTCAGTCGTCACTTTTTCTGCTATGACCTGCGCACGTTTTAAGGCTTTTTCGGACATGGCCTGCGGCTGCCAAGATTCTTGGTAATCCCCATTCTCCTGGCGATGCCCAATCGGCTGGCAAAAACTGGTAGTAAGCAAACCTTCTTTTACAGATGCTAGATCAGAATGGCGAATGGTTAATAAAGTAATTTCATAGTCAAAATCAACAAAGCCTTCCACAATCACTTTACCAGCGCCAGCACGACCACCTTCTTGAGCATAGTCCCAAGCTGCATCAATTTCACTGGCAGCTTTTAAAGTACTCTGCCCCTTACCCGAAGAGCTCATGATCGGCTTTACAACACAAGGTAAGCCAATACTATTAACCGCCGCAATAAAATCGGTTTTATTATCAGCAAAAATATAGCTCGAGGTCGGAATATCTAAAGTTTCAGCCGCTAAACGTCGGATACCTTCACGGTTCATCGTTAACTGAGTTGCACGAGCCGATGGCACAACATTGAATCCTTGCTGCTCTAGCTCAGCCAGAGTATCGGTCGCAATGGCTTCAATTTCAGGAATAATATAATCAGGCTTTTCGTCTTTAATAATTTTTTCTAACGCAGTACCATCCAACATACTTAACGTATAACTGCGATCGGCAACCTGCATCGCGGGAGCGTTATCATAACGGTCTAGTGCAATGACTTCACAACCCAAGCGCTGAAACTCAATCGCAACTTCTTTACCCAGTTCTCCCGCTCCGCATAATAAAACTTTGCTTGCTGAAGGTGAAAACGGTGTCCCTAAAACTGTCATAATAAATCCTAACGTTTAAAGCGATATAAAATAAATAAAATGTGCTCAAATAAAATAAAAAATAAAGTTGATTAAAACTTCATCATATTGCCACTTTCTTGCTCTCGTTCAGCGACCTTTTTCATAACGTCTTTGCGTTGCTCATTATCCATCGCGCCCCATTTACAAATTTCATCGCAACTGCGATAGCAACCTAAGCAAATGTCTTTCTCATCCAAACAGCAAATATGCACACAAGGTGACTTAATCACAGCAGGTTCTGCTTTTTCGTTGAATAATGGTTTTTTATGATCGTCCACAATGAATGTGCCTTCTATTATTTCTGTCACTATCACTGTTATAACAGCAACGTTACTCTGTGTTGGTTAGCAATACATCTTCAATTTTTATAGGGGTAAGCTCTTTGGCATAGCGTTGTCCGTTTTGTACATAATGATACGCGCCAAGCTCTAGCATTTTTTGTTGCTGTTCAGACAATTGTCGCTTTATCACTGCAGGTGAACCGACTACCAATGACCCATCTGGAATTTCCATTTTTTCTGGAATAAAGGTATTAGCACCAATTAAACAGTGTTTGCCAATTTTAGCGCCATTAAGCACCACCGCATTAATACCGATTAAAGTAAAATCACCCACCTCACAACCATGCACCATGGCGTTGTGCCCTACCGTAACCCCTCTTCCCAGTGTTAATTTAAACCCTGGGTCGGTATGCAATACAGCACCATCTTGAACATTACTATTTTCACCAATGGTAATTACATCATTATCACCACGAATAACACAGTTAAACCAAATACTGGCATTTTCTTTTAATACGACCGAGCCAATGATACTGGCGCTATCTGCAATAAAATGAGCACCTTCAATAACAGGTTTGCGCTTGCCTAATTGGTATAGCATAAAGTCTCTCTTATTAATTGATTAAAAACGAATGGTAATATCAGCGTTCAAATGATTATTCATCATCTCAGTAATCATCATCGACGTTAATCCCCAAATGCGGAATCCTTCGTAATGGAAGCTAGGAATCGCAAAGGAGCCACGTTCAAAATAATCATGAGGCTCTGTTTCTAAAAAGAAACGTAAGGGCACTTTAAAAATAGCATCCAGCTCGTCTAAATTGGCGGTAAATGTTAGATCTGCAGGAATAATCCCAACAATAGGGGTAACAACATAACCAAAGCGGGAAATGACTTGATCAAGTTGACCAATCACCCGAACATCTTTAGACGCAAGGTCTATTTCTTCATGCGCCTCTCGTAACGCAGTAAAGACAATATCAGGGTCGGTATCGTCACGCTTTCCCCCTGCAAATGCAACCTCACCACTGTGAGTACTTAAATGATCGGCACGGCGGGTTAATATGAGATGCGGGTCGAGTTCATCCGTTATCGCAACCAAAACACCCGCTTGAGCAAAGCTGGGCTGGTGGATAATACGGGCATCATGCTGTTGCACGCTGCTGATTAACTGTGTAAGAAGTGTCTGCTTAGTCATTAAACTATTTTACGACTGATACTGACTAGAATACAGAAATAATGTTTATTAACTCAAAGCTTTCACCTTGCTCGATCAAGTTGGTAAATAAACATATACTGAAGGCTCAGTGAAAGCACACTGTAACACGGCCAGTAATACGGAAATCAAGATGAAATTTTGCTCAGAATGTGCCAACCCCATCAGCCAGCTGGTGCCAGAGGGAGATAATCGCCAGCGCTATGTCTGCCTAAATTGCGATACGGTCCATTATCAAAATCCTCGTATCGTTGCCGGTACTCTGCCCACTCATGGCCGTCAGGTTTTATTGTGTAAACGCGCGATTGAACCTAGAAAAGGTTATTGGACACTACCAGCAGGGTTTATGGAAAATGGTGAAACCACGGAAGAAGGTGCATTACGAGAAACCTTGGAAGAAGCCAACGCCCGCATCGACAATCCTCGCTTATATACCATGATCACTGTGCCGCATATTAGCCAAGTACACCTGTTTTTTCATGGCGAGCTGGCCGATTTAGATTTTTTCTGTGGCCCAGAAAGCCTTGAAGTACAGCTTTTTGACGAAGCCGATATTCCATGGCAAGAACTCGCATTCCCGACCATCAGTAAAACCTTGAGACAATTTTTTACTGATCGCAAACATATGCTCAATGTAGATTCAAACACACACCTGCCTACTCATGTCTTTGGTATTGCGATAAAAGACAGATTAGATCTCAGCTAAGCGCCATACATCATAAGCAGGCTCTTCATAGGGGTGTGCTTCTTTTAATGCTGCTACCGCGGCATGAATGGCATCATCATGACAGACCATTTCAATACGAAATTCACTAACCACTTCGATAAGCGATTGTTCATCCGCAATCGGCGCCTCTCCAATAAAAGGCTGCGATCCCGCTAAAGGCCGAAATTGTCCTTGCCCTAGAACCTGCCAGCAACAGTGCTCGTAGTTACCTATCTTGCCAGCGCCAGTGTTAAAAACGGCTATTTTAACCGCTTCTGCTTGATCTTCAGGAACATAAAATACAAGTTTAAACATAGCCATTCTCAAATTGAACGAGTGAATCTCTGGTTTAGTACCGGCCTAGTGTCTGGCTAATGAGTCGTTTTTTCTAAATCAGTTAGAATCAGCATCGCCTGTTCATTATTACTGCCGCATACCCATTCTTCTGCGCCAAAGTCAGCGCAGACTTTTGGTCGTTCAGGCAGGCCAAATAGTAAACAGAGGTTGTTATCATCCAGCTGAATACAGCGCTGACCTGCGGCTTTACCGTCTGGCATTCCTGGAATAGCCGAAGATATCGATGGAGCAATGCAACAAGCTCCGCAACTGAGACGACAGTTCATATTTTATTTTTCACTCTAAAGCCATTTCTCACATTAATTAAGCGCTATTAATACCGATATCGGCTCTGATGTTCAAGCTTTTCCACCTTAATCAATTTCATGATGGTCAGGTTATAACGGTTGGCATAACGCTTAAGCTTATACAACTCTCTCATATCTTGTTTGTCCGCCTGCGGATCTAGATTATTCAACTCTGGTCCGTGGCGATTGAGAATACGCACTCTATGCTGCTTTTGAATACCTTCCTGTCGCTCTGGCTTTATACCCGGCAATAACATGCCATCAGACAGCTTAATCCCCACCAAATCGGTATTACCACGACGGTAGGCTTCTTTAGCATCTAAAACAGGGCTAGTTAACCCCTGTTTATTGCGAGCAATTTCAACAGCGGCTACCTGAGTACTAATGAGCAATATGAAGATGATGAACAACGGCGTTAATTTTCTCACAAAATACCTCCTATTTTATTAGCGCTATTATCAGTATCGCTTATTGTTGAAAACTTGCTGTTGTTATTTGTTATCTAATTTCACCCTACTACTCGTATTATCCTGCTTTCTTTATTGAAGCTTTAAGATACAATGCGCTGCCGCTGGGCCGAGCTAATGAGTGCCTACAGAGTTTTTAGAAGAGAATCCAAATCATGATCAATCCCGTCGCCGTTCAATACATGTCAAAAGAAGAGATTGAGCGTTTAATGTACAGTTTTAATGCCAGCAAAGATAATGAAGAAGCCCAAACATTCGAAGCCTTGGTTCGTCGTTTATTAAATATCCTTGAAGAGCAAAACCGTTAATGGTTAATGCTGCTGCGCCGAGTGAGCAAACGCTTACCATCGTCCATAACCATACTGATTGGCTAATAGTGAATAAGCCCACTGGGATTAGCATGCAGCTTGAACAGGGGGATGTCAGTGCACACAGTTTGCAACAACGAGCTCTCACTGAAATTCAAAAAAAAGACCCTAGCATTTCGCGCCTTTGGCCTGTTCATCGCTTAGATAAAGCCACTTCAGGACTTGTCATATTTGCTAAGTCAGCTGCCGCAGCGGCAACATTTGGTCAATTATTTAGCCAGCACCAAGTGGAAAAGCACTATTTAGCCATCGCACTCGGCAAGCCAAAAAAGAAGCAAGGCTGGGTCAAAGGGGATATGGAAAAAGGTCGTAATGGTAGCTGGTTATTAACCCGTGAGCAGAAAAATCCAGCGGCGACTTACTTCACCTCAATAGCCTTAGAGACCGATCAGGCAATAGCAAAACGCTTATATTTGATTCAACCTAAAACTGGCAAAACACATCAGATACGCGTTGCGTTAAAAAGTTTAGGCTGTGCGATTCTAGGCGACCAGCGCTATAAAGGCGCGGCCGCCGATCGCTGCTATTTACACGCTTTTGCGCTGTCATTTAGCTGGCAAAATCAGATAATAAAATTTCAGTGTGAACCGGAACAAGGCGAGTGGCCTATATTAAGCCAAGTTGAATTGTTATCTACGTTTTACGCTAACGCTTAACCTAGCGTTAAGTCGTCCTTATTTATCTTTCTATCTTTTTCATAAAACGCACTGGGTAAGACATCGATACCGAAGCGCTTGCCTAATTTTATGATAAAAGGAATGGTGATAGGCGCAAACGGTAACGTGGCAAATATGCCAATACCCAATCCTTTCAATACATCGACTAGCTGCTCATTCGCCGCTTTCATTTCTAGCTCAGTCGCTTCGCCATGAGTGAACTTGCGATACACAGCGAGCATCTCTCGTGTCTCTTGTTTTTCTTGCGCTAATGCGAGCTTAATAACTAATAAGTCTCTTCTAATACGGCGCTTGCTACGCTTATGCCCAATACGCGCCAACTTCCATGGGGAGCGAACCAGGTGATAAAGAAACCCCCTCATCATTTAATTCCTACTAATCAAAACGTGTTATAAAAAACCAGTATACCTTACTCCTGATTAATAGTTTAAGACCTTAATTACAACCGACTTAGAAGTGTTAATTGAGTCAATACATCGTACTAAGTGCCATTATATTGTATTCCCTTTAGAGTCATTTTTTTTGGAGCAAGCTGAGGCCAAAACCACCGTATTACGCCCTTCTTCTTTCGCTTTGTATAATGCGTCATCCGCTTCTTTCAGCCAAAAGTCAGGACTACTGTCCTTACTGGGCTCATCCCCCATTATTCCAATAGAAATAGTGATAGAAAATGTAATACCCTCGGTATCAAACTCTTGCTTGGCGATATTAGTACGAATTTTCTCAGCGACCGTGTAAGCCCCAGCCACCTCGGTATTGGGCAATATAATCGTGAATTCCTCTCCCCCATAACGCGCAACAAGGTCAGTAGTACGATGAACAACTTCACGCAGCACATTAGCGACCCGACGTAATGCATCATCACCAACCTGATGCCCATAATCATCATTAACTTGTTTAAAATGATCAATATCCAGCATCAAGATTGATAGTGGTTCACGCTCGCGGCGGGCTCGATTAAATTCACGGTCCAGCATTTGATCAAAATAACGACGATTACGCACCCCAGTCAAAGCATCAGTAGTACTTAACTCAGCCAGCTTTTGATTTACACTCTCCAATTCATTGGTGCGCTCCTTGACCTTGTCTTCCAAGGTTTCATTCGCTTTGCGCTGAATCTCTAAAGCTCGATCTTGAGCCTCACGAGCATCGCGTTCATGACCAAGGGCTTTTTCTTGTGCGGTACGAGCGCAGCGCTCTTGCTCTAACGCTTCGGCCTGCGCAGCGCTGGCAATACGCTCGTGATTTAAAGCGGTTATCTGAGCTTCAAAACGTTCTTTCTTTTCTTGGTGTAGACGCTCTGCTAACGCAAATGATAATAATATAACTTCTAATGCGGACCCTAACTGCACCGCATTTTCAGTAAAGGTATTACGTGGAATAAAATTAAATTTATTCAGCGCCAATACAACTCCCCCCAATAATACGGCTGACCAAGCAATGGTGTAATATCGAGCCGCAGTATATCCTTGGCCCCAGCGTAAAATACCGGCATAAATCGATAAACTAATTCCGACTACCGCAATAGCAATCAATACTTTAATCAAAATGGCATACGGAAAAAAGCTTACTGTGATGGCGATAAATGCCGAGGAAATAATGACGAGTCCAAAAGCAAAATTGAGCTTTTCTTCACCTTTAGATAAAAATAAAAAATTACGCGTAAACAGACAAGCAAATATCACCACACCTGCCAGCATGACAAGAATTGCACTATCATTCCAATTCGTCGCATTAGGCCAAATATACTGAAAACTTAAGCCCTGCAAGCTGGCTAAGAAACCCGCCATAGAAGCGACATACAAGACATAATAAAGGTAATTTTCTTCACGTACTGACAGAAAGACAAACAAATTATATAAAACCATGATGAACATGATTCCGTAGTACAAGCCCAACCCCATTAAGCGAGACTGGTCTTGTAAAAAAAACTCACGCTCCGGCCAAATAGTCATGGGAATCTGCATCGCGCTGGAGGTTTTTATACGTAATAACCAAACTTGCTGCTGCAAGGGTTCTAAATCTAAAGGGACAACAAAGTGCCGATGCTGAATCTGCCTTAAACTAAAGGGGATTTTGTCACCTAACCTGTGCTGTGCTACTTGCTGTCCATTCTTAGCATCGTAGACATACATACTAATATTATCTAAAACCGGATAGGCAATTTCTAACAAATGAGAAACCGCTATTTCATCATTATTTTGCACTTCAAAGCGTAACCAATAAACTGAACGTGTATAACCAAAAGATAGCGTTTCTTTATCGTGCGTACGCCATAGCTGATCTGACCGCATTAATTGCTCAGCCTCAAACTCCCCCAAAGCATCTTCGACATATTCAACATGATCGTTCAGTGAATATCCTGCGCTTAAGCTGCCAACTTCAACAGGTTCAATTGAAAACGCTAATGGGATCCAAACAAGTAATATAAAAGAAATAAAATACTGCAATATTTCACTGCCTATAACGTTAATCGTGTTTAGTAAGTATAGACAGGTTTAATAATTTGAAAGAAAACGCCGTTAATATCTTTTTTAATTTTAGACTGAGAAAAAAGTTAATAATTTCAATAAGCTAGCACCTTAATACTAGTAAAGTAATTTATGTAACACTTAATCACACAAACACGACACTTTATACACTCTTAACGTGACCCAATCAGCAGAAATAAGCCACACTATTAGGTACATTAAAACTCTAAAATTGAATCAGGTACTCCCCAATGAACACACTTCGCTTATTAGCAATAATATGCTTTTTGTCAGCGCTTGCAGGCTGCCAACAAGAATACGATGGTGATGTTGGTGGAGCATCGGTACAAAGTGATTTCGATTTCGGCAGCTACAACGCTGAAGGAGCAATATTATATAATCAGCAGTGTGCCGGCTGTCATGGTGCCGAGGGTAATGGAACCGATAACGGTAAACCGTTAGTTGCCTGCGCGACCTGTTCCAATATTTCGACATTGGCTGAGGTGATTTCTTTAACCATGCCAACAGGGGGCAGCGCGAAAGCCTCAGATTGTGATGGCCAGTGTGCCAACGATGTCGCCGAATACATCATGTATGCTTTCAATGGTTTATCTCTTTACCAAGCAACCACCAGTTTGGAGGGTGTATCTTCTCTACCTCTAACGAATACCCTGCGAAATGCTACGGTTCAATTGGCTGGCCGCCTGCCTACCAATGCTGAAGTCAACCAAGTCGCTAATGAAGGGGAAGCTGGCTTCGCGGCGGTGATGACCCGAGTAATGAGCGAAGATGAATTTTACGTGCGTCTAACTGAAATTTTCAATGACGTATTTTTAACCGACAAATACCTCAGAGTTAATCAATTTAATGGCGCTTTAAATTTATTAGACAGAGATGACTATCCAAATCGAAACTGGTACGACAGCGCTTATCCTAATATTGAAGGTGAAGAAGACGAGCAAATAGCACAAGATCGAATCAATGATATTAACCGCGGCTGTACCAATGTTTTTGCTAACGACGCAGTAGCACGGGAAGGCTTAGAGCTGATTAATTATATTGTCCGTAATAATCGCCCTATTACCGAACTCGTAACAGCCAACTACACCATGGTTAACTGGTATAGCCAAAAAGTTTACGACGCAGAATTACTCAGCCCTACAGCGACGTTTACTCAGTTAGATGATGATAATGCTCCGTGTGGCACTTATTACTCGGGCTATTCTAGCGCGACCGTGCGTCATGATCCTTACGACTTTAAACCCGCAAAACTCGCCGGTATTCCTCATGCAGGCATATTAACCTCTGCGATGTTTTTAAACCGCTTTCCAACCACCAATACAAACCTGAATCGCCATCGCTCGTATATGGTTTATCAAATGTTTTTGAATACCGACATATTGGCCATCGAAGGCTCTCGTCCTGAAGACGATATTGATACCACCAGTGCTTTTCCAACCTTACAGAATCGTGCTTGTTATGCCTGCCATCAAGTGATGGATCCAGTAGCCTCCACCTTTCAACATTGGGATGAGCGCGGCCGCTACAAACCTACTGAAGTATGGCCTTCATCGATTGAAGCGGCAGGATTGGCTGGCAAGCAAGTCACCAAGTCCGGTGACGGAAGCTCGTTTGATGCGATGTTGCAATGGTTAGGGCGTGAAATTGCCAAGGATCCTCGCTTTGTACAGGCGATTACTCGCCACCTCTATAAAGGCATCATAGGGCAAGATTTGTTAGATGCCCCCGGCAATAATCCCGATCCTGATAAGGTGACAGCTTACCATGCACAGCGAGGCATCCTAGCGAACATTGGCCAAGCGATGGTAGCGGATAACTGGAATATAAAAACAGCGGTTACCGGTTTGCTATTAAGTCCCTATTATCGAGCCAATACCGTCGATACCAATAAAGTCATCGCCGCAGACCATATCGGCGCGACTCGCCTACTCACCCCTGAAATGTTGCAAAGAAAACTCAAAGCGACGTTAGGTTTCGATTGGTATGAACTACAAGCTAACGACAAAGATAATCGCATTATGTTTGGTGGCATTGACTCTGACTCAGTGATTGAGCGTATTCATAACCCCAGTGGTTTAATGGTTGCGATGCAAGAACGCATGGCCGTTGAAATGGCCTGTCGCGCAACCGCATTTGACTTTACTAAAACCAGAACCGCGGAACTTAATGAACGCCGACTTTTCAGATTTGTTGGCCCAGATATCGCACCCTATGATACCGATGGTAATGAATTGACTGCGAATATTGAAGAAATTAAAAAGAACATACAATATTTGCACAGCACGCTATTAAGTGAAAACTTCCCCCTGTCCCATGCCGAAGTTGAAGCCACTTACCAGCTATTTTTATCAACCTGGCAAGCAGGAAATAATAGGTTGGAAAATCGAGATGATTTTGATCCTAGGCCCTCTACTCGCATTCCATATACCTGCAGCGCTCGCTGGGATAGAGAGAACAATGATCAATATCTAGAGAGTGAATTACGCATTGAGAACGATGAAAATTATGTCATCCGTTCTTGGATGGCAGTGATGACTTATTTACTTTCTGACTATCGTTATATTTACGAATAAGGGGACTGCCATGAAACGTCGTGATTTTATACAAATGCTTACCGCGGCCGGTATGACAGCCAGCCTGCCACTAACAGCTTCTAAGGCCTATGCCGCCACAGCCCCTGATCACTTTTTAGTGATGGTGAATGCTGGTGGTGGCTGGGATCCTACTTCGTTATGTGATCCCAAAGGTAATTCAAGCCAGTATTTATCTGAACGCCCAGATGCTCGTAATGAAGGCTCTATTAACTCTGTGGCGATCAATACTGAAACCAAGAGAAATCCAGTATCTGGCATGACTTGGAGCGATACCCCAAGAATCAATAATAACGATGATACGACGGCCCGAGTTGATTATCAGTTTCAGAACTTTTTCACTACGTATCACGATAAACTCACCGTCATTAATGGCGTTGATAACGGCACAAATAACCACAGCACAGGCAACCGCGCGACCTGGAGTGGTAATTTAGAGATGGGCTACCCAAGTTTAGCCGCATTGTTTGCCGCCAGTAAAAATCCGAGCTTACCCATGGCGTATATTAGCAATGGCGGCTATGACTTCACCGCATCCATCGTTTCTCGCGCCCGCGCCAGCAGTGCAGGGTTCATTGACCGCTTAGCTGATCCGAACAGTGATCGATATCACTACCGTAACGGAGACCAAAGCACCGACGTTTATGCTCAAATCAAACAAGCCCAGGCTGAACGATTAGCAAGACAAAGAAGCAATGAAACCTTGCCATTACGTCGACAGCAGTTGAATCAACTCTTTACTGTGCGCCAAGAAGACAATAACTTGTCTAAGCTCAGTGAAGAGAAGGCAATAATCGAAGCGCTTAAACCGACCAATGATCATATGAATAACCGTGAACAGGGTTTTAAGCGCCAAGCGTCTTTAGTTGCCGCAGCCTTTAAAGCAGGTGTTGCAGCCAGTGCTAATATCAGTACCGGTGGTTTCGATACCCACGGTAATCACGATAATGCCCAATACCAAAGCCTAGGAGATCTGCTTGAAGGTGTTGCGTATTTACAGGAAGCATTAGAAGCTGCAGGCATTGCCGATAAAACCACCGTTGTTATAGGCTCTGATTTTGGTCGCACTCCCTATTACAATTCTGGCAATGGTAAAGACCATTGGCCCGTCACTAGTGTTATGGTTATGCACCCAACAGGCAGTGGTAAAGGAGGCAATGTATTTGGTGCTTCTACCGATAAATTTAGGTCGCAAACGCTAAACCGCACAACCGGGCAGCCTGATGCGAATGGGAAAATACTCACCCCCGCTCACATCAACCTTGCGTTGCGCAAAGAGCTTGGCATTGATAACAATAGTTTCGCCAACCAGTTTCCATTGAATGTAGACGATTTTTCAATCTTCTCATAAAGGACAATATTAAAAGGTCAATATTAGATGATTAGTAAACTGCTCAACCCTTTCGCCATTATCGCCAGCTTAATAATGGCTTTAAACATTAACAGCGCTTTTGCTGTTAATGTGGGTGACACAGCACCCAATTTTAAATTGCCGCGTTTAGAAACACAGGGCAGTATCCAATTGAAGTCTTATCGTGGCAAAGTTGTGTATGTCGACTTCTGGGCATCTTGGTGTGGCCCTTGCCGCCTATCATTACCCGTATTAAATTCGTTGCGTAAGCAATACCGTACTCAAGGTTTTGAAGTCATTGCAATTAACCTTGATGAAGAGAAAGACGAGGCAATGGCATTTCTTAAAGAATTCCCCGTGGCTTATCCAACAGCACGAGATGTTAAAGGCATCACACCCGATCAATACGGCTTAAAAGGAATGCCCACCGCGTATTTAATCGATCGCCAAGGTAAAGTGAGCCTGATCCATGAAGGTTTTAAAAAAACGGATAGTAAAGAACTCAGTGAAAAAATTGCCTCTTTGCTAAAGGGCAAAAAATAACTTATGCCTAAAATTATACTACTCATGCTTATATCCAGCTGTGTTATTGCCACTGGCTGCACCACAGTCAAGCCTTGGCAACGAGGGTATTTATCCAAAGACATCATGACCTCGGCAACCGATCCATTAGGCAGCTCTCTAGATAATCATATATATTTCAGTAAAGAAGGTTCGTCAGGTGGTGGTCAAGCCGCTGGTGGCGGCTGCGGCTGTAACTGAAAAGGAATTCCTCGATGAAAAAAATTACCGCCCTTAGCGCACTGTCCGCTGCGGCGATGGCAATTCCTAGCCAAGCTGAAGTCGTGCCAAGCGATAGAACATTCAGCTATCGCTATACCAGTTATCAAGAAGCTGATGCTCCTAGAGAACGAACCTTTACACCGGAAATAGCACGCTATCAAATCGATGTTCAGCAATTTGGTTATCGAACACCCATAGGTGAGTCTTGGTATCTCGCCAGTGAATTACAATTCGAAACCATGAGTGGCGCTTCGCCGACCCAAACCTACAAGGGTGCTGATGGCCAAAGTACTTTACTGATGAGTGGCGCAAGTATTGAAGAGCAAAGAATCGATATAAAAGTTGCTCCAAAAAAATATTTCCCTCACGGCACTGCTGGTGGTTTGCTAGCCCTATCGACAGAAAACGACTATCAATCTATTGCGCTAGGATTGGATGGCACTGTCGAAATATTCGATAAACACACCACCTTAATTGGTTCAATGTCTGTTAGTAATGATGAATTATCCCCAACCGATACTGGCTTATCCGCATCGCGTAAAGAAGCGGATGGCCGCAAAAAACGCAGTTTCTCGGTTTACGAAGGTATTAATCAAATTATTGATAAGTACAGCAGCGTACAAGCGGGCATTAGCTTTACCCAAATGACAGGATATTTATCGGACCCTTATAAGTTTGAAGATAGACGACCCGATAGCCGCGATCAAGTTACGTTCTCTGTGCAGCATAAACAGTTTTCTGACGTTCTCGATGGGGCTGCACTGCACTCAAGTTATCGTTATTATTACGATGATTGGGGCATTGCATCGCATACCTTCGATTTCAAATGGGCGCAGGCGTTCGATCTAGGGAAAGTCCGTTTAATTGCGACACCTCTGGTGCGTTATTATACCCAAACAAAAGCCAACTTTTATTCACTGGTGCAAAACCCAGCCGATGATCAATTAAATTCGAGCGATTATCGCCTCTCCAGTTACGGTGCTTTTACCATCGGCTTCAATAGTGAGTTAAAGTTTAAGAAATGGGCACTGCATTTTGATTGGCAGCAATATACTAGCCGCGAAGTTCTTGCCTTGTTCGGGCGCGATAGTGATGAAACCCCTGCCCTAGTTAATTTTTCCTCCTTTACTGCTGGTATCGACTATAAATTCTAGTGAGTCTTAGCCGATGATTATTCACCAACACAACTTCACCGCCATGGCTTCTCCTTGCAGCTTTATTTTGCAAGGAGAAGACGCTGCCATCCAACAAGCCTGCATAAAAGCTCAAGCCGAAGTGCAGCGCATTGAGCAAAAGTACAGTCGCTATCTCGATTCTAGCCTGCTACAAACCATCAATAAAAACGCGGGCATTAAAAGTACTAAAATTGATGCTGAAACCGCAGGTTTATTAAATTATGCTCAGCTTTGCCATCAGCAAAGCGATGGGCTTTTTGATATAACCTCGGGTATTCTTCGACAAGTCTGGAATTTCAAATCCAATACTCTACCTAATAAAAAAAATCTGCAAAAAATATTACCCTTAATCAATTGGTCCGCAGTGCAATGGGATCAAGATCAGATATTTTTGCCCAAAAAAAATATGGAAATTGATTTCGGAGGATTTGGTAAAGAATACGCTGCCGATAGAGCCGCAGAAGTTTTTCAGTCTTTAGGGATTCAGCACGGTCTTGTCGATCTTGGTGGTGACATTCGAGTGATTGGCGACAAAATGGATAAGTCGGGCTGGAGTATCGGCATACGAGATCCACAGCAACCCAAACAAGCAATTACACAAATGACCCTGCATCAAGGTGCGATGGCAACCAGTGGCAACTACGAACGATTTATGCAAATCGATGGCCAGCATTATTGCCACATAATGAAAGCGAATACTGGCTGGCCGGTTAATCATTGGGCGTCGGTCACTCTGCTTGCACCACAATGTTTAGTCGCTGGCAGCCTCGCAACGTTAACCATGCTTGCAGAAGAAGCAGGTCTAGCGTGGCTCACAGAACAAGAAGTTCCATTCTTGGCCATTGATATCAAAGGTCGTCAATTTAGTAATCTATAGTATTGAACGCGTGCTTTAGGCGCCTATTTTAAAGTGATTAATAAAATAACGCCTTGTCCGCACATGATACCAAGGCAGTGCCAGCCCAAGAGTACAGAAAACAACCAAACTATTCGTCACCGCTAAAACCAATGTAGATAGCGATAAAGAGTCATTTTTAGTCTTCACATGAGTATTCACTAAACTGCCTAATAACCACTGTTTACGCCACATAAATAACAAATTAAAAGCGAATATAATCACAAACAAAGCTAAAGGTAATAACCAGAGAAAATTAGCCAAAAGATTGCTCCAAAATTCAGGGCCAATACCTTCGCTTCCAGTTAAGAAAATTGACAGCATCAATCCGATAAAGGCTAGCATCACAACGATCAGTATAAACACCGCAAGATACAGTCGATATAGCGACAATACCCCAAATTTAATTTTCCACTCACTCCCCAGAAAATTCGTATTTCTAACGCGATATTCCAGCATTTTATAATCAACCCACGGCCATAAAACACACAGAAGAATAAATACCAAAACATATTGAATAAATTGATTGCCTTGGTTAGCTACTTGGTATTTTTGCAATCGCGATAACGCAATACTGCCATGGTTATGAGATTTCTCATGGCCATCTAAATAGTCTTTTTCTTCCTGCGAAATATTTTCATTCCAGGGTTCAACATTACCCATATGCTCATCGGTATGATCGGCGTGATCAGAAGCAAGAGCCTCCTGCTCCGCTAACGCCAAATAAGAACCCTCTGCATATACCGCAGCAGACTCTTTAGTTTCAATACTGGCTAGAAACTGGCTATCAATAATTTCATTATTAAAAATAATACCTGCTGAAGCTGTAAAAATAATCGCAGGCAGAGCTATCGTTTTATAAAATTCTATTAATGAAAGTTTAGATTGAACCGCCGTATTCGCCAATGAAATAGCATTTAACTCATATCGTTTTTCAAGCAAATAAAAACCAGGCAAGCTCAGTAAGATAAGTAACTGTATAACCCCAGTTAACGCGGGTAAAATTTGCATGAACAAGATGGCGATTAACAGAATAGAAAAAAAGGTAAGGCGCGCTTTAAAGATAGACTTTGCATTGGGCGCTTGTGTAAAACCCTGATCGTTTAAACGCGTATTTAATAATAAATACTCGTTAAGTATTTGATTGGCCCAAGGAGCATAAAGACCCAAAGACAGAATCTTTAACAGAGTCACCTTCAGCCATAATAGATAATAGCGAACGGGGTCAATCGAGATATTAGCCTGCTTATACTCTTGCTCAATGCTCATACGCAATCTCATTATTTTTATTATTAACGACTAGCGTCTATCTAGTCATAATTCATGACTACTAAAAATGCTCATTTTTTCCTGTTGGGTCAAGACAAATTCTTATTCACACGTTTATTGGCTCATGATGATAACCCGTTAATGCCTTCTGGTTCCCCCAACCCTGTGCTAAAGTTGGGTACTCTTATTACCCTACACCGCAAAAATATTCAAAATAAGAATCGTCACTTTGGGGCTTTAGATGCTAACAGATTACGCCAACTACGATGCGCTAGGCTTAGCGCAGCTGATCAAAAATAAAGACATCAGTGCGACCGAGCTATTAGACACTGCCATCACTCACGCCGAGCAAGAAAATCCAGCCATCAACGCCATTATCACCAAGCTGTACGACTTTGGTCATCAGCAGATTAAACAAGGCTTACCTGAAGGCCCTTTCTCTGGGGTGCCTTTTCTATTAAAAGATTTATTAGGATCTTTAGAAGGTACGCCAATGAGTAATGGCAGCGCCGCTTTTAAAGGCAACATTTCTCCTAGTGATAGTGAAATGGTTAAACGCTATAAATCTTCTGGCCTTGTTATTTTTGGCAAAACCAATACTCCAGAATTCGGTTTAATGGGCGTGACTGAGCCCAAAGCATTTGGCCCAAGCAGAAACCCTTGGAACTTAAACCATACCCCTGGTGGCTCTAGCGGTGGTTCAGCGGCCGCGATTGCGGTGGGTATCGTGCCGATGGCATCAGGCGGCGATGGTGGTGGATCGATTCGGATTCCCGCAGCGTGTTGTGGATTATTTGGTTTAAAGCCTTCTCGCGGACGCACACCGACGGGGCCTTATTTTAGTGAGCTTTGGGATGGCGCAGCGGCAGAACATGTATTAACTCGCTCGGTTCGTGACAGTGCAGCCATGCTAGATATTGTCGCAGGCCCCGATGGCAGCTCACCATATCCCGTGCGTAAAGAAACTGGGTATTTAGCTTGCTTAGAGACACCTGTGCGACCATTAAAAATTGCTTATACCGTGCAGTCTTTTTTCGATCGTCCAGTAACTGAAGATGCGATTAAGTCCGTGCAGCATACCGTCAACTTACTTGAATCTCTTGGCCATACCGTAGAAGCAGTACACCCCTACATTAATGCTGACGACCTCACCGATAGTTATTTAACCATGTACTATGGCCACGTCGCGGCAGATCTTGAGTTTGCTGCCAAACTGTTAAACAGCAATTTCAGTAACCTTGATGTCGAAGATACAAGCAAACTGATGGGCTATATCGGTAAGAAAATCTCAGCAGAAGCGTTCGTTACCGCTAAACGTCGCTGGAATGAATTCAGCCAAAGTATGCATGCACTGCATCAAGAGTATGACCTATTATTAACCCCAACATTGGGCAGCGAGCCTGTGCCCATCGGTCAATTTGATTTAGGAATAATAGATCGCATTGGCACCAAGCTCGTGAATACCTTCGGCTTGCAAAAGCTATTATTAAAATCAGGTATGACTAAAAAATTAGCACTGGAAAACTTAGAAAAACTTCCCTTCACTCAGCTGGCCAACCTCACTGGGCAACCTGCTATGTCGGTGCCTCTTTATTGGACCGAATCAGGTTTACCCTTAGGTTCTCAATTTATTGCACCACTTGGTGATGAAAAAACATTATTCCAACTAGCCCAACAATTGGAACACGCTCAGCCTTGGTTTGATAAAACTCCGGCTAATAAAATCATGGCGAATACAAGCACCACTAAAGAAAAGGCATCTTCATGAAAACTGTTTTAATCACGGGCTGCTCATCCGGCATAGGTCGCGCCCTTTGTGAAAAGTATTTGACCAAAGACTTCCACGTATACGCCAGCGCCCGTAATATTCAAAGTCTAGATGACTTGGCTGAACACCCCAACCTTACCAAACTCGCATTAGATGTTAATAGCCAAAGCAGCATTCATAATGCCATTGCACACATTAAACAAGATAATAACTATCTCGATGTGCTGATTAATAATGCGGGTTATGCCGCCATGGGTCCATTAGCCGATATGCCTATTGAAGACCTTCGCGCGCAATTTGAAACCAACGTCTTCGCCCCGATGGAACTGACCAAAATTTGCTTACCACTCTTAATGGCAAAAAAAGTCATCATCCAAGAAAAACTTGCAAAAAACGATATGAAAATTAATGCTCAAGTCGTCAATATTGGCTCGGTATCAGGAATCACCACCACCCCATTTTCTGGAGCCTACTGCGCAACCAAAGCCGCACTGCATTCTTTATCAGATGCACAAAGAATGGAACTTGCCCCTTTTGGCATCAATGTCATTACCGTGCAGCCTGGTGCTATTGAATCAAAGTTTGGTGATAACTCGCTAAATAATGTGCTGCAACGTATTACACCAAAATCACTCTATGCGCCGTTAAAAGAAGCGATTCAAGCGCGAGCAACTGCCTCACAAGATAACCCAACTCCCGCCGCAGAATTTGCAGAATCCTTAGTTGAGCAATTATTAAACAACCCTAAAGCCGTGATTCGAATTGGCAATGGCAGTTTTGGTTTACCGCTACTGAAACGCTGGTTACCTGTGGCAATACTGGATAAGATACTGAGTAAGAAGTTCAATCTACCTTCCCTAGCCAAACGCTAGCAGGAATGAACTTTATTAAGACGTTCTTACTCTCAATACAATAATTAGATCTACACTCAGCGGCTGCTGAATTGTAAAAAATAAGGTTATTTACTCTTATGTTTAAATCTTTCTTTCCCAACCCGCGGCTATTTTTCTTATCCGTATTAATTTTTGCCGCTGCCGCTTCTGCCATTTGGTACGGTTTCAACGAACAGATGGCCAATCTCGTCGGGCTGGATATTTCTAATACTGATCCCGTCATCGGATTAGGACACTTCGTTACCAACTCTTTCTTATTATTCTACGGTTTCTATTTTCTCTGCACCGCAGTCTTTGCCTTCTTTTGGTTTAAAGTATCCCCACACAAATGGCAGTGGTGGTCTATTGTTGGCTCTTCCGCTATTTTATTTTCCACTTATTATTCAGTACAGGTTTCCGTCGCTATCAATAACTGGCGTCGCCCGTTTTTTGATTTAGTGCAATCACTACTAAAACCTATCGATGCCAATGCCGCAGAAAAAATAGTCAGCCAACAAGAGTTAAGCTCAGCAACCAGTCAGTTATTTGACCTATTGATGTTATTTGCCGAAATTGCCTTCTTAGCTATTTTTATCTACGTTGCGACTAAGTTTTTAGTCAGTCACTTCATTTTCCGCTGGCGTACTGCCATGAACGAGTACTACACCAAAAACTGGAAGCAATTACGTAATGTTGAAGGGGCATCACAACGTATTCAAGAAGACACCATGCGCTTTGCGACCATTATGGAAGATTTAGGGGTCTCTCTAATCGAAGCCGTTATGACATTATTCGCCTTCTTACCGGTACTTTGGGTATTGTCTGAATACATCTCTGAATTGCCAATCGTCGGTGAAATTGCACATCCACTATTCTATGCAGCATTGTTCTGGTCCATCTTCGGCACAGGTGTTTTAGCGCTAGTCGGGATCAAATTACCTGGGCTGCAATTTAATAATCAAAAAGTAGAAGCCGCATTCCGTAAAGAACTAGTTTATGGCGAAGACAATGAAAATCGAGCGCAACCGCTTGCACTCAGCGAACTGTTTGCCAATGTACGAAAAAACTATTTCCGTCTGTATTTTCATTACATGTATTTCAACGTCGCTAGAAGCTTATATTTACAAGCGGACAATATCTTCGTATTCATCCTCTTAGTACCCACCATTGCCGTTGGCGCAATTACTTTCGGTATTCTGCAACAAATTCTTACCGCCTTTGGCCAGGTGAGTAATTCTTTTCAATATTTGGTGAATTCTTGGACCATTATTGTTGAATTATTATCGGTTAAAAAGCGACTCAAGCAATTTGAATCTGTACTGGACGAGTCACCAGAAAACGGCTTATCCAACGACAGTGTGATATACAACAACCCTGTCGATAGCCAGTAAACATCAATTAAGATCAAGTATTTCTGACAATACTTGATCTTTCTCTATTCTCTCATTAGTATCCCGCCCCCAATATTTAACAAGGAATCGCTATGCGTAAATATTTCGCAATAGCAGCTGTTGGTTTACTAACAGCATGTGCTCGCCTTGATCATGTTCAAATCGGCGAGATTGATCAAAGCCAAGGATCTCTAATACCCTTTAATGTTCAGATCAGCCAATTTGGTTTTGAAGCAGCCGCTGCAGCCGAAATTGGACGAGTTGCCTCTCAAGGTCAGGCATCGCAACAATTTCAACAAATTCGCGACATTCTAGCACTTGTAAACATGGGACCTCGAACAGGAAACCCAGTCTACGATGACGAGTATGCCAACAAGGTTATGGATTATATTTACGCCGAATGTCCAACGGGTAAATTGACGGGATTAACCTCAGTTCGCGAAGCGAAAAGCTTTGGCCCTGTCAGTGGTGAAATCGTTCGTATCCGTGGCTACTGCATCCACTAAGCCTGCATTCAATAAAGGAAATAACCATGTTTAAAAAATTATTCGTTTCAATTGCTACCTGCCTAACGTTAAGCGCTTGTGTAAGTCTGAACTCAGTATCCCTTACTCAAATACCCGCCGAACGTAATACCCCGATCACAGCAAAATCTAATAGCTGGAATTTTCTTGGCCTTGCATTTTCTAACGACTTCATCGATGAAGCCATCATGGATCTAAAACGCCAATGTGTTGGTGGTAAAGTGGAAGGGATTTTGACTAAGCATCAAACCACCGTTTATTTTTTAGTATTCAAACGTGAAGTAATTGCTACTGGCTACTGCCAAAAAGGCTAGGATGAATATTAGATGAAAAAATTCCTATTACTTGTCAGTTTTGCAATGACAGGCTGCACTCACAGCATCCATATGTCTCATATGTCAGATGTTTCTGCGAATACGCCAACAGCACTTAACCTTGATAAACACATTGTTGAAGTGAACACTGAGCAGACAGTTATCCTTGGTTTTGCTTTCGACACAGATTATGTCAATCAGGCGTACCAAGCATTGCAGAAAAAATGCCCCAGTGAGATCGTCGCGGTTAATACCCAATACTCCACATCTCATGGCTTTTTACATTGGACAAATAAGATTCGCATGAAGGCGGTCTGTGCTTCATAGCGCTTAGGGAATGCGGGTAAATCATCACCCTCATTCCCCATCTCATATATCAGTGGCATAATACCCCCCTGAATTTTGAGGCTTTAATAATGACTACTGAAAATACCCTATTAGCACGATGTGGCTCCAAGTGTGAATTATGTGCTGCTGACGCCCCCGTTACCAAATTTGAAGTTGCACCTAGCGATGGTAGCGTCGAACAGAGCGTCATGCTTTGCCCAACCTGTACTGACCAAATCAACGACCCAGATAGCATCGATGGCAACCATTGGCGTTGCTTGAACGACAGCATGTGGAGCCAAGAGCTTCCTGTGCAAGTTATGGCATGGCGTCAACTTAAGACCTTAAAAGCAAAAGGCGAAGGCTGGGCTCAAGATTTAGTCGACATGATGTACTTTGAAGAAGACGTACAAAAATGGGCAGAAGCCGGCATGGTTGATTTCAGCGCTGAAACAACCCGTGACAGTAACGGCGCTCCACTCGTTGCAGGTGATAGCGTGACCCTAATTAAAGACTTAGTGGTTAAAGGCGCAAACTTCACCGCTAAGCGTGGCACGATGGTGAAAAACATCTCCCTTACCGATAACCCACTGCATGTTGAAGGCAAGGTTAATGGGACTCGGATTGTTTTAATCAGCGCGTATCTAAAGAAGCAATAACAGCCTCCAAGCAATCGATCATACCCAGTGGTCGATTGTCCCTGTTTTTACACCTAATCATTTACATTCTAAAACCAATCTCTTCAAGTACATAACATTATGATGATTGAAAAAATCCAAAACGCTTCGCTCCGTTTACGTAATAACAAAATATTTGAACTCTTTGTTGTCAGTATCATTATTTTATCTGCACTGTTGATTGGGGCAAAAACCTATCAAATACCAGACGGCATTATGCAACTGGTATTATGGCTAGACCTAGCCATCACCATCATATTCCTCATTGAAATTACCATCCGCTTCATTGCAGAAGAAAATAAAAAACGTTTCTTCCATAGTGGCTGGAACGTATTTGATACCATTATTGTCGTCGTCAGCTTAATTCCGATTGATGATAGTGAAATGGCATTAATTGGGCGTCTAGTACGAATATTCAGAGTATTACGTATGGTTTCCATCATTCCAGAACTGCGTATGTTACTGAACTCATTAATACGCGCATTACCGCAATTAGGTTATGTTCTGCTACTGATGTTTATCATCTTTTATATCTACGCGGCAGTCGGCGCAACGTTTTTCGCTAAAATTAATCCAGACCTTTGGGGCGACATCTCAATTTCATTGCTTACGTTATTCCGCGTAATGACTTTCGAAGACTGGACGGACGTGATGTACGAAACGATGGAAGTTCACCCTCTCAGCTGGATCTATTATTTAACCTTTATCTTCTTAACCGCTTTTGCTTTTTTAAATATGGTTATTGGTATTGTGGTGAATGTTTTAGAGGATGAGCATGCAAAAGAACGTGCAGCCCAAGATGAGGCCGATGGTAAAATCACTATGGATGAGTTGGCGGCAGAAATTCGTTCGTTAAAAGTGATGCTTGAAAAAAACAATAAAGATTAAAACGGACAGTAATTTCGAGCAGAATATGGACATAAAACGATCAGGTAAACGGCAAAGTGCTACTTACCTGATTTGTGATTTATATTGAGCGGTTATTCTATTTTTCTACAGCCTGAATACCTTGCTCAATGGCGCAGGGTGTATTTACCAGGTCCGCTGCAGCAGCTTGTCATGTGTTTTTTCAACTAAATAATCAAGAAACAGTCTTATATTTGGGTTTTTATAGATACCTTGTTTGTATACAGCATAAACGCTACCACTAGACTGCTCATTAAGAAGGGGCTCCCAATCTCGTAAACAAACGACAAGCTGCCCACTTTTCACATAATCAGATACGATCCAATTTGAAAGCTGCACAACACCAAGTCCACATAAGGCAGCTTCTAATAATGGTGTGCCACCTTTTGATTTAAGATTACCATTAACTAAGGCCTTAACATTACGGCGGTTTTTTTTGAAATGCCAATAAGTTCTTTGCCTTTCTTGATTAAGCACTAAGCAATTATGTAATGACAAATCTTCCGGCTGTTCAATAGTGCCATGTTGTGACAAATAATCGGGTGATGCACAAACAAAAGTATGATTTGGAATAATATTACGAAACTTTAAACTTGAATCTTTTGGTGTTCCTACACGAATAGCCAAATCAATATTTTCTGCGGCTAAATCGACTACTTTATTTTCCAGTTCAACCTCAATCGCTATCTTTGGGTATTTTTTCAAAAAATCAGGAATTATCGGACAAACACTCAACCGACCAAAACTTTCAAATACTGAAATTCTCAGACTTCCTTCAGGCTCTTTGTTGCTGCCTGCCATAGACATCAGTAAAGAGTCACAATCAGAGACCAGATTAGACGCCCCCTCTAAAAAAACATGCCCCTTATCCGTCAGCAGTAATTGACGTGTACTGCGTTTAAATAGCTCAGATTTCAGTTCATGTTCAAGATTATCAATGGCACGAGTAACTGATGAAGGAGCCATATTGAGTACTTTGGCAGCTTTAGAAAAACTACCAGACTCAACCACCTTTAAAAATATACGAACTGACTTTAGCATATGAACCTTTGCGTTTTATGCAAAACTATTTGATATATATCATCTATTCTAGTCATTATTAGGTAGGCATACAATGCATCTTGTCACCCACTTACATAAGCGAGAGCTAATATGCCAAGAATACCTTTTGAAAATATTCCTAAGAACTTAATGAATTGCATGCTACAAACAGAAAAATACATCAAGAGCTTAAACATTATTGATGAGGCCTTTATGGAGCTATTGAGATACAGAGTATCAGTGATAAATCAGTGATAAATCAGTGTGCTTATTGCATTGATATGCACTTTAAAGAAGCGGTTGCTGCGGGGGAAAGTGAATTACGTGTTTACTCATCATCGGCATGGAAAGAAACAAACTTTTATAACGAATCTGAGCAAGCATTATTGACATGGGCAGAGTCTGTCACCCTACTCAATGACTCAACAGAGCAAAGGCAACAATCATTCACCGACCTGAGAAAGTATTTCAGTCAAGATGACATTGCAAATTTAACGTTATCAATCGTACAAATTAACTCTTGGATTCGTCTAGCAAAACCTTTTGGTTTTGAAGCTGGTACTTATCAAGTTGGGCAATATTAATCGATGTACAATCCGGCAGCGCTTAGCGCCGCCGGATGCATAGGAAAGATACATAGAGAGTATCAATTTATTACTGATTAGCAGTATGCAAAGATTCCTTTATATTGCACCGGCGATTTGAAGTTCAACTCAGCATGTATTCGTAAATAATCATAACAATTATCCAAGTACCGCTTTATAACCTCAAACAGACGATTTCTGCGGGCCCGTATGCCGTGTGTAGCGGGGGCTAAAGGCTAGTAGTTTAATATTTATTATTTTTCAATAAAGCGATAAACTCAGTTGATGTTTTTTGATAAAACGAACTTATTAATTCTATTGCTTCAACTTCAGTTTTATCTATGAATGATTCAAAGATTACTCGTTTAAAAAACGGACCAAGAAAACGCCTACGAGTAGATACCGTTGCACCTACCTCCCATTTATTCTTATTTAAAGATGAGATAAATAGAGATGCGTCATATCCTCATGACGTTTGAAAATCAACATTTTCATTGTTGAATCTTTATTATTATTTTCCCAAACAAAATTTTTAAAAAATGAAATGGCTTCGGTTAGATTTGGTTGCAACGGTACGTCGTGCTCCATTTCCTCATCATAATAACTACAAAAAATTTCTTCCATCGTACATTCTCCTTAATGATACACACTGAACTACAACTAACGCTTAGCACGCCGATAGGTGGCTGATTTTTTGACCGAGATGCATTTCAGCGCATTGTTATTTAGCATTTTTAGTATGCTGCTACAACTATTGAGAGAGCTGGCTATTTTTTCGAAAAAACAGACTATTTTTCCAATTACATTTTCTGGAAATTGTTACATGCTTACCATGAAATTTGTATGTTTGTACCAACATCCACCAACGCCATAAACTCATCCATTTCCGAGTTTGTTAGTGCGATACACCCATTTGTCCAATTTAGCCTTTGTGTAATTAAAGAAAGCCAGCCAAGATTGTTACGTTGACCATGAACCATAATAAACCCGCCAGGTGAAACACCTATTTTTTTGCATTGGCCAGCCCACAAGCTTCCTGGAATAGCGGTCTAATATCATGGAAAAGTAATACCAACCTTGGCCTGTTTTTAAATACGTGAAGTCGGCGACCCATTGCTGATTTGGTCGAGTAGGTTTATCAACACTTCCTAATACATTATCTGTCTGTTGCTAGATGTCATGTTTATTAGGCCTGATGCTGTACAGGCCGACTACAGAAGCCTTAATACCGTTTCAAGCGAGCAACTCGCCTACGACTACACACAACGCCTTTCTTACGCAATGCTCTGTAGACTCTTGGGCTGCCATAAGATTTTCTTTGGCCGCGATAAACTCGTTTAATTTCGCGTAAGAGAGAGTTATCCCTATCAACCTTTTTAGATTTAGCACGCTTTTTCCAACTATAGAATCCACTTTTTGAAACACCAAAATAATCGCACATCCAAGTAATCTTGTATTGAGATTGGTTCTTTTGGATAAATCTGAAAGTATCTATTTTTGATCCTGAAAAAAGCGTTTGGCTTTTTTTAAGAAATCGCGTTCCGTTGCGATTTCTTTCAAGTCAGCTTCTAGTTGCTGAATTCTACGATTAGCTTTGATAATATCTGTCTCGGCCACGATACCGTCAATCTTGTCGTAAGCGCCTAACCAAGCACCTCCTTCAATAATTTTCGTGTGGCCATATCATACATCTCACATAATTTGAGGTGAAAACTATGAAACGCACAAAACAACAATGGCTTGAATTGATTCAAACTCAAC
>JBLGBO010000014.1:0-96634 GCA_047616865.1 Oleispira sp. | reverse complement strand
AAGCGATCAGCATTGCACAGCAGCTAGACAAGCCCGGCAATTATTACTTAGAAGTTCGTAATACACCCATTAATAGCATTAGTACAACTGCCGAAAGCATGCGTATTTTGCTGCATCCAGAGCACCCCGTCATGCTGGGTCATATCACATTAGCTCATAGCCCATGGCAAGAGTTAATAGAAGATAAGCAGAGGTTTCTACAGCTTATTCTTGATAGCAACCTAGTACTCACCATTGAAATTAAAAGTCAGCAAGATCAAACAATAGGATTTTATTCGGGCAAGCACCCAATGCAGTTAGATCAATGGATTATCGCATTCGACCAATTAGGAGTGAGTCAGTCAGGATTAGATAGAAATCAAAGCAGAAAAATAATGACCAGCAGGCCAAAGAAACAGCTCTGGCTGCGCTTAACAAAAGCAAGCAGCCAAAGCGAGATCAATTTAAGATAATTGATCGGTGTAATTACTTAATACAAAAACCATCACATGCAAAGCACTTACAACCCAAGTTAGCTTGCGACGAATATCGTGATATTGCTCGGTATAAACTTTTTGGAATACTTTGTCAGATTCCAAGAAGCGAAGCATCCAGAAGCCAACCAACAGCATTAATACTGAAATATTCTGTGGCAAATAAGAAGCAAACCAGCCCCATAAAAAGATAGCAATGGTAAAACCCAACTGCCAATCTTCGGCCTTCTTTTTCTTGGTACGCAACGCACCCCAGCAACTACCGGTTAAGAACACTAAGACTAAAAGCGAATAGTCCAGAAACACTTGAACCGAACCAGATACTGCAAAAAGAGCACCTGCAAAACCGACCGCCAAAGGAATTAAGCCCGCGTATCCATACTTACGATCATTAGCAGCATCGATCATGTTATCCCCCCCCTTTTATTATAAACTAGAGCATTATAGCAGCTTTAATATTTTTCGCTGCTGCCTTATTGCTTTACAATAGCGAGATAATGAAACAATTGAGAGCTTTATGGTGCACCTTCCAAATTCAATCAAAGAAAAAGCCCGTGACATTAAACTTGTAGTCTTTGATGTCGATGGCGTACTCACCGACGGCACCTTAAGCTATAGCGCTAACGGCGAAGAAGTAAAACATTTCAATGTAAAAGACGGTGTTGGTATTAAATTACTGAATGTCTACGACATCACCACCGCCGTTATTTCTGCCAAAGACAGTGCGCCCCTTAGAAAACGCATTGCCGACCTAGACATTCCTCACTTTTATCCCGCCTGCAAAGATAAATGGGAAAAGCTCAGTAGCTTAATGGATAAGCTCGGCTTAGAGCCTAGCGAAGTCTGCTACGTTGGCGACGACGTGATCGATTTAAAAGTAATGAAACGCATTGGCTTAAGCATCACCCCAGCCGATGGCTTTTGGCTGGTAAAAGAACACTCCGATCTTATTACCGACGCCGCCGGTGGTAAAGGTGTTGCACGCGAAGTGGCCGACATCGTATTAGGCAGCAGAATGCCGTTAGAAGAAGCTTATATAAAAGCCATGCTGCCAGAATTTGAAAAAACACAAAATATCTAAGACTCACATTAGTAAAAGGTTTCACCAGTACCATGGCAAATTATAAAATTGTAATCCCCGCGCGCTATTCAAGCAGCCGCTTACCGGGCAAACCTCTGATTGAACTCAGTGGTAAAACCATGATTCAGCACACCTACGAACGCGCCTTAGAAACAGGCGTAAAAGACATCGTCATCGCCACTGACGACCAGCGCATTTATGATGTCGCCAAAGGTTTTGGTGCTGATGTTGTCATGACTCGAGTTGATCATGAAAACGGCACAGAACGTATCGCTGAAGTCGCTGAAATAAAAGGCTGGGATAAAGACGACGTATTGGTCAATTTACAAGGCGACGAGCCTTTGGTACCAAAAGCCCTAATCGAACAAACCGCGCAAGGTTTATTGCTGAACCCAGAAGCAGGCATGAGTTCAATATGCACAGCCATTGAAAGCGCAGAAGATGCATTTGATCCAAATGTTGTGAAAGTAGTATTAGACGGCCGTGGTTTTGCAATGTACTTCAGTCGCGCCGCCATTCCATGGGATCGTGAACTGTATAAGCACGGCCAAGACAAGATCACCAACATTATGCCCGTCTATCGCCATATCGGCATGTACGGCTACCGCGTATCCTTCTTGCAAAAATACACTCGCATGTCGGTATGCCCAATCGAGCAAGCCGAATGTTTAGAGCAATTGCGAGCGTTATGGTACGGCGAGAAAATCCACATGGGCATCACAGACACCCCACCTGGGCATGGCGTCGATACTCCGGATGATATTGCACGAGTAGAAAAGCTACTGCTTAACAGTTAATACCACCTGCAAAATACTAATTTGCCTTACACAGATTTTTAATCTTCCTATAAGGCAAGTTAGTGCAAATAACCGTTTTATGATTCAGGCTTTTCGCCACCGAATAAACATATTTCAGCGTACCGCCAGGAACAATCGCTAATCGCGTTAACATCCATTGCTGCTGTTCAGAAGATAATTTATCCCAGCTGTGAAATGCCAGCTCTAATAAATGCTTATCCAAACCGCGCTCATTCGGCGCCAGCTTAATGATATGAGCAACCTTCTCTTGCACTCGCTCGGCCGCCGCATTCTGCAAAACGAGAATATTCAACTCGGCCAACGAATAATAAGGCCATAAAGGTCGAATTTCAGCAGCCCGCGCCAGATTCTCCAGCGCCTCCTTTAAAAAGTCATCCTGCTGCAACTTGAACTCCAGCAAGGTAGCTTTTTGCCTTAAAAAAGACGCCCTAGCCGAAAATACATCTGGGTTTGCAATACTTAATACTTCCGCCAGATCGAGCCAAGCATTATCTGGCTGCTCAATACTGGGTTGCTTTAGGCTTGAAAAATGAAGGCTAGCGGAAACAATGACAATCTGCAGCGCTGCCAAAAACAATGAACCTAAAGCAATAAAAGCCAATAAAGCCTTAGTATTTTTACTAGCTGCTGTATTCATAACTGTCGTAATAACCGCCGTGGTTTGCGCCATAACGCGCTTCTTTTTCTACATCAACCTGATTCAAAACTACACCCAATACGCGTGCATTAGAGTCTTCCAATCTGGTTAAGCCAGAAATCACCAACTTATCTTGGGTGGAATCTGCTTTAATAACATACACAATACCATCGGCTAACGTCGACAAATACAGAGCATCACTCACCGCCTGCATCGGCGCACTATCAATAATAATTTTGGTATAACGTCCTTTCAGAGTTTCCAAAATATTAATGAAATTCTTAGACGATAACAGCTCTAATGGATTCGGTGGAATAGCGCCGGCTGGCATCACATCAATACCCAAATCTTCAATCGTATGAATACTGTCATCCAACATTTCAGGATACGCCACTGCATTCGATAAACCACGACTGCCTTGAGGTAAGCGCAACTGCTTAGCAACGGTTGGCCTTCTCATATCCGCATCAATTAATAATACTTTTTCCATCTGACCATAAGCACAAGCCAAGTTAACCGAGGTTGTAGTTTTACCTTCACCAGGAATAGAAGACGTAAATAATAAGGTTTGCACCGGCTTTTCTAAACTGGCCAGCGTAAGGCTTGTTCTAAGAGTACGAACCGACTCTTTAAAGCCTACATGATCACCCTGCATAAAGGCGCGCACCGCCGCATTTTCGGCCGTCGCCCCTTCTTTAGGGATCGGTAATAATGGCAGCAAGCCGAGCATAGAAGCATTTAGTTTATGATCAACATCATCCGCATGCTTAATTGTCGCATCCAGCGCATCCAATAAAAACGCCAAGGCAATACCAAACATCAAGCTAACCACCAAAACCAACATCACAATCAGTTTCTTCTTGGGCTTAACTGCGGACTCAGGAATAACAGCCACATCAATGATACGAGCATTGGCAGTTTGCAACGTCCCGGTTTCAGCGGTTTCGTTAATTCGCTTAAAGAAAGTCTCATACAGGGTTCTATTGGCGCGAACATTACGAACATAATCCGACAGCTCAAACTCAGTGCGGTTAATCGACTGCATATGCCCTTTCGTTTTATTCAGCGCCGCCACCAAAGATTTCTCTTTTGACTTAGCCGCCGCGAAATCGTTTTTAATACCGTCAGCAATGCGCTTCATTTGAGTCAATAGTGACGCACGGACCGCATTCAAATCAGACTGCGCCGCCATCATTTTAGGGTGCTTAGGGCCATAGCGCTGGGACAACTCAGACACTTTTAGCTCAGTAGTCGATTCACTTTCTTTTAAACGCACAATCAGTGGGTTATTCAAAATAATCGGCAAGCTGCTCAAGCTGTCATAAGAATAATCATCTAAAGACTGCAACTGAGCGTAACTGGTTTTAAAGTCCAAAAGCTCACTGCGCGCATTCACCAAGCGCTCAGCCACCTGATCCAGCTCTTTGGCGACAAGTGTACTTACACCCTCAACGTCAATCAGATCATGCTTCTCTCTAAAATTTTGCAGCTGTTGTTCAGAGTCATTTAACTTATCTTTTAATCCACCTAAGCGATCGCCCAGCCAACCTGCCGCTTGCTGAGTTAATCCTACTTTAGCTTCTAGCTGACTTTCGATATACGCATTAGCAATAGCATTCGCCGCAACCGGAGCAAGCAAAGGATCACTGCTCTCGACAGATATTTTAACTAGCTGAGTTTTCCGCACCGGAGAAATACTCACCACCGCCCAAAAACTATCAATCGTCTTAGCTAAAATTTGCGCTTCCGTAGGTGGCTCAGCCTCACCCATAATCATCGCTTTAATAGAAAAAGATTTTTTATTACTGGGGTGAAACGGATTAAATTCAGCCACATTCACTAAGTTTAATTTTTTAACCACGCGCTTCGCCATATCGCGGGATTTAAGGATTTCAAACTGGGTTAAAAAATATTCCGAACCGTTGCCCGAAAGACCATAAACCTCTTCAATCGATAAAACTTTGCTTTCATTCGCCTCAATCAACAATGTCGAGGTGGCCGAATACTTAGGGGTTAGGCTCAATACCACCAGTATCGAGATCAGCGTTGCTACAATACTGAGGGCAATAATTTTTTTAAATTGGCGGCGAACAACCAGCCAGTAATGCGCTAAATCGATAACTTCTACAGCTGCGCTATTTTTCATATCCATGTCCATAATCTATTAAAAGAAACTCTGCTCAATTGTCACAACATCACCCGGCTGAATGACGTCATACAACTCAACCTTTTGCTTCTCTGCACGTTCCTTGCTTTGCTTGCGCGTATCGTGAATCACATAAATGCTGCCCTTTGAGGCGCGCTCAGTAAAACCACCAGAAATAGATATTGCCTTATCAACGGTTAAACCAGGATGAAAAGGATAACTGCCGGGCTTCTTAACTTCACCAATGACATAAAAAGGACGATATTCAATAATAGAAACATTCACACTCGGAGCAATCAGGTAAGGACCTTTTAAACCACTGGTGAGCTTCTCTTCTAACAACTTAGGCGTCAGGCCAGAGACAACCACATCACCCAATAAAGGGTAAGAAATTTGTCCAGACAAACCAATGCGCACTTCAAGGCTCAAATCATCTTCATCATAAACATTAATGCTGATCAAGTCTCCAGCACCCAAGCGATAGCCAGAAAGCCCTGGTTCGCTCGCAAAAGAAATGAAACTTAAACAGGAAAAAACAACAAGTAAAAAAATACGCTGCATGAAAACTACCCAACTAAATACCAGCAAAAAAAACGGCCTACACATGGTAAGCCGTTTAATAACACGAATAACAAAAAAGCTTATAAACCTAGAGTAATGCCCAGGTTGATAATATTTGTTTCTTTATCCAAACCCGCGATATTAGAATCACGTAAAGACTGGCTAGCAGAAAGATTCACATCCATCCAAGTCAAAGGAGAGTATGTCGCGTTAATACCGTAACCACTATTAATGTCGTTACGCTTTACTTTAGCGTACTCATCTTCACCATAGTTAGCAGAAATGCCGGCACTGATAAAGCTAGAGAATTCATGATCCCAAGAAACGCTAGTCGTCGATGCAGCAATATAGTTACCGGTACCGTTACTTTCGTTAGTACTCTGGTTACTGGCTAGCACAACAGTAGAATACGTTAATGGCTTCCACGTTAAGTTAGCAGACCAGTTCAAGTGAGCAGCAGACGCTTTCGCATTATCATCAAAAGAACGTAATACACGACCGACTTTAACTTCACCCGTAGTTGCGCCGGTAATATCCCAACGCATACCCGTTAGTAAATGCTGCACGCTACTATCAAATTTAACGGCAGAGTCGGTGTAATTAATTTCAGACTGGCGCGCTTCAAACAAAATCTCGCTAGCAGAACTTACTTTATAGCCAACCAAAGCACCAAACGTATTTTGGTCGTATTCACGACCCGCTGTTAATGCTTCATTGTTGTCATAACGCTTAGCAAACGTATCGGCATAAACATCAAGATTCGCCATAGACGTATCAGAACCAAACACATAAGTTAAACCCGCAGTCGTTTGGTTGTATTCATCAGGGTCGGCAGAGTTTGCAGATTCAGCACCAGCAACAGAACCACGGGCATCGTGTGCGTCAATGTAGCTAGCAGCGATATCGAACTGGTGACGAGCATTCAATTCATAAGAAGCATCAGCCGATAGCAATTGATCTAAATAATCATCATCGCCATTGGCACTGTAACTACCTTGCTCAGCGGAGTAGTTAGTATTGAACGTTGTTTTGCCATAATCGCCGGCAAGTGAAAATGAAGGGGCTATGCGATTGATCGTAGAGCTCTGCTCATTCGTCTCTTCGCTGTAAATGTTATCATTGTTTTCAGTGCTTAACTCAATCGTTGGCGTGAACGTTAAACCGCCACCCAAAGAAATACCCGTTGATTCAATAGCAACGGCGTTAACACTGACAATGGCCGCAACTAAAGGCGACAGCTTCCAAGCTTTCATAACATATTTCCTAAATAATAATAAAATAAAACGATTAACCTATTTCGCGCAATGCTAACCGTTACATTGTTGATTGTCACTAAAGGATGAAGAAAAAATTTGCATTTTTTACACTTCTCTTCTACACCCGCTAAAACCCATTCTTTAGTACTAATTTCTGCGCCCGATTAAGAATCAATGCCGCGCAATAAAGAGACAAACCAATCAGCAAACCGCTCGCGCCATAATAAAAATCCAGCCATTCAAAGCGCCTAGACGCTGCAAGATACTGATGGGTTTCGTCGATTAACAGGCAAACCAGCAAAAAAAACTGCATCAAAGCCAGGCGCCAGAACTTATTTAAGGGAAAGTCTGGTTTGATTTTATTCACCACAAAACAAGCCAACACACTTAATACAATCGACAACTTCAAATGCATTAATTTATCCCCACCCAGCCACGCTTCAAATTGATAAATAGCCGGAAGAAAAAACTCCGCTGATTTAAAAACCGAAAGCATTAACAATAAGAAGCAATAAATAATAAAAACAAAAATCAATGAACGTGACCGCCTACAAAACCTTTAAAGATGGTGAGAATAATAATTTTAACATCCATAAATAATGACCAATTTCGAATATAATCCAAATCATGATCAATACGCCCTTCCATTTTATCTAGGGTATCTGTCTCACCCCTAAACCCATTAATCTGTGCCCAGCCCGTGATGCCCGGTTTCACCTTATGGCGTAGCATATAATAAGGAATCAACTTGCGATATTCTTCGTTATGCGCAACCGCGTGAGGCCTTGGCCCCACAACCGACATACGCCCTTGCAGTACATTAATAAACTGCGGCAACTCATCTAGCGACGTTTTACGAATAAATGCCCCTACCTTAGTAATGCGCGCATCACCTTTTGTCGCCTGCACAACTTTTTCGCCATTATCCATGGTTGACATACTGCGAAACTTCCAAACAAATATTTTTTTACCGTCTAACCCATAACGGGCTTGCTTGAAAATCACAGGCCCAGGGGAAGTAAACTTTACCGCCGCCGCAATAACCAGCATCGGTAAAGCGATCAAACACAGAATCAGACCAGAAAAAACAACATCAAAGCTGCGCTTCAAAAAATCATTAAAGCCTAAAATCGGAGTCTCATAAATGCTCAGCGTTTCAACAGACCCTACCGAGCCCATTCGTGCATGCAAAAGGTTATAAGTGAAAAAGTCGGGAATTAAATGAACACTGGCCGTGGTATCACCGCAGCGCTCTAAAATATGAGAAATTCGTTTTTGAGCTTTCAGCGGTAAGGCAATAAAAATCAAATCAACCTTCCCTTGTTTTGCCTGCTCAATCAGCTCATTGATCGAACCTAGCAATACTTCATCAGGGTGCTCTTCATGCAAACGCTGCACGCAACGATCATCAAAAAAACCACTGAAACGAATACCCAAATCAGGCGCGCTAATAATCTGGTCGCGCATTCGCAAAGCGCTGTCATTCAAACCCACAATCGCAGCTGAGCGTGAATTATAACCGCGCGCGCGCATCGCACGAAGAACTTGGCGAAAAACCAAACGCCAGCCCATCAAACTAAACCAACTGACAACAATCCAGCCGCCAATCACTACGCGTGAAATATCAGAACTGATTTTAGCGAAAAAGCCCAACAGCAAAACAAACATAGCCGATAGCCACCAAGTTGCCGTGGTCATAAACAGCATGCGGGCCTGTGTACTGGCGCGCCAAGAGCGGTATAAGCCCAACGATTCAGCGCATAGCATAAATGCCACCGCCGCAACCAGACTAATAGTGGTATAGATAGGAGAAAAATTCACACCATAAGCAGCCGCTGCAAAAAACAGCCCACTGAAGATGATTGAGAGATCTATTAAACGATAGACAAAGTTAAAACTCCCCTGTCTAGATCGAATCATTCCTTGATTTGACATATTATTCCCTGTTGCATTCGGTCACTAGCGCGACCTACTAACAATTATAATTTAAACTAATGATATTTGGCGCATTATGTCACAGACAAGAAAATTGTCTATAGCACTTGCCGCTTGTGTATACTGCGAAACAATAGACATTACAAGGAATAACAATGAACGCGAGCACCATTCTCGTCACCGGCGGAGCAGGTTACATCGGCTCCCATACTTGCATCGAATTATTACAAGCTGATTTCAACGTTATCGTTGTCGATAATCTTGCCAACTCAAGTGAAGAGTCACTAAAACGCGTCCAAGAAATTACAGGAAAGACAATTACCTTTATCAAAGGTGATGTGCGTGATGGGAAATTAATGGATGAAATATTCCTGCAACATAGCATCGACGCCACCATACACTTTGCGGGCTTAAAGGCCGTGGGTGAATCTTGCGCAATGCCGCTCGAATACTACGACAACAACATCAACAGTACCTTAGTGTTGTGCCAAGCGATGCAAAAGGCCAACAGCAAAAACCTAGTATTCAGCTCCAGCGCTACGGTTTACGGCGACCCAGAAACATTACCGCTCACCGAAAACATGCCGCTGTCGGCCACCAACCCTTACGGCCGCTCAAAATTAATCATCGAAGACATGCTACGCGATCTACCAGAATCCGATGCTCTAAATAAAGCAACCACACCTTGGTCAGTCGCCCTACTGCGCTACTTTAATCCAGTAGGCGCTCACAACAGCGGCCGCATAGGCGAAGACCCAAGCGATACGCCTAACAACCTAATGCCATTCATCACCCAAACAGCCGTCGGCCGCCGCGCCGAGCTTTCAATCTTCGGCAGCGACTACGATACCGTTGATGGCACCGGCGTACGCGACTACATTCACGTGGTCGACTTGGCCAAGGGACACGTCAAAGCCGTACAGAAATTGCTATCGGCTAACGGTATTAAAGGTGTTCAAGCTTATAACTTAGGCACGGGCAATGGCATTAGCGTATTAGAAATGGTGAAGGCGTTTGCCGCGATTAACGAAGTGGCCGTGCCTTATAAACTAGTCGACCGCCGCCCTGGGGATGTGGCGGCTTGTTATGCTGACGCTACTCGCGCTCGGGAAGAACTGGACTGGGCAGCAGGGATGAGCTTGGATGATATGGTGCGCGATAGCTGGAACTGGCAGAGCCAAAACCCTGAAGGTTACACAACTAAAGCCTAACAGCGGTTCACCACGGAGTGCACGGAGGCGCTTCGCTACACGGAGAAAAGCTTAAATATTAATTTAAAGGCTTATTCGTTTTAGGCCATCTATTAGCTTTTTTTCGTTGAAATTAATGAGCAATCCGGTTTTTATTCCTGTTAGCTTTAGATAGGTCAAGACTTGAGCAGTATAGACGGGCGATAACTTATCGACCGCTTTTAATTCAAGAATTAACGTATCAGGAATTAAAATATCTAGACGATAACCCGCATCAATTTCCACCCCTTTATAGTTAATCGGCAATAAAACCTGATTCTGAGCATAAACCCCTTTCTGAGCCAGCTCGTACATCAAACACCGCTCATAACTAGACTCAAGTAACCCAGGCCCCAAGTGCCGATGAACCTCAATAGCACAACCAATAACAACCTCATCCACAGACCGAGCAATCATAAAAATCCTTTTTCTTTTCTACATCCTTTGTTATCTTTTCTCCGTGAAGCGCAGCGCCTCCGTGCCCTCCGTGGTAAAAGCTCTAAATCTTTTGCACTAACCAACAGGAATCAAAACCTCACACCCCAACCCCTCAAGCAAGCCCTTCAACGCCAACTTAGCCCCATCATCCCCATGCACTACCCGTACCCTTTCAGGCCGCCCCCGCATCCGCTTCACAAAATTCACCAAATCCTTCTGATCCGCATGCGCACTGTAGCCACCCAAGGTATAAACCCCAGCCCGAATAATAACTTTATCTCCCGCGCGACCATCCTCTTTAAACTGCACATAAGCCTGCTTATCTTTCGACCCAGCCCCCGCCCCATAATGCTGAATATCCCGCCCCGGAGTCCCTTTCGCCTGATAGCCAACAAAAATCACATCCGTCCTTTCATCCGGCAACAGCGCCTGCAAATAATTCTGCATCCTACCGCCAGCACACATGCCACTGGCCGCAATCACAATCGCTGCGCGGCCGCTGTCTTTCAAATGTTCTAAAAGCCTTTCATGCTCTGTATGCGAATCAACCGTCAACAGTTGCTCAAACGATAACGGATGCCGACCACTCGCAACCTTGCGCTGGGCTTCTTTATCCCACAAAGACTTAAGCTCGCGATAATGCTGGGTAAAGCCCGAAGCCAGTGGGGAATCAACAATCACATCAATATCTCGCAACGACCCCGTATGAATAATTTGCTCAATTTCATACAACAACTCCTGAGTACGGCCAATCGAAAACGCCGGAATCAAAACCGTGCCTTTATTGACCAAGCAACGCTCAAGGGCTTGCTGCAAAGACTTCCTACGATGAAGGCGACTCTCGTGACAGCGATCACCATACGTACTCTCTATCACTAACTCATCACAGCGATAAGGCGACTTAGGGGCAGGCAATAACGGAGAATGCGGCGCACCCAAATCCCCAGAGAAAACCACTCGCTTTCGATTCCTTGAACCAGCCCCACGCACGTCAAACTCAATGTACGCCGACCCCAAAATATGCCCAGCCACTTTGAATTTTGCTCTTAAATGAGAGTTACCACGAGTCTTAAAACCCTCAACATCAAACCACTGACCATACTCAACCGACACCAACTGGCTTTCAAAACGCTTCATCACAGAACGAATAATCGAACGATTACGCGTAACCCCCACCTTAAGCGCATCCTCAATCACCAACGGCAATAAAAGCGCCGTCGCTTTAGTCGCATAAATAGGCCCGTCAAAACCCGCCGCTAACAAATAAGGAATACGCCCCACATGATCAATATGGCAATGAGTCACCAGCAAAGCCTTAACATCCTCAATAGGAAAATCGATTTGCTTCAAACGAGCCACAGCAGAACTCGCAGCAGAATCGTCAACATCACGATCAAAAGACTCGTCACCTTGAAACAACCCACAATCAATCAAAACAGAACGAGATTTATCAGAACTAAAACAAGAGCCATCCAGCGAAAGCTGATGGCAAGAACCCGTAACGCCATTCACAGCGCCATGATGTTTAATAGTGTACATCCCTGTACCCCAAGCAAAAATATCAGTCTCCCACCAAAAACCAAAAGTGAAAACCCAACAACAAAGAAACCCCAAATTAATACGACTTAGTAACTAATTATCTTTCCTCCGCCCTTCACTGTGTACTCGGTGCCTCGGTGGTAAGTGTCTTTCTTGGCCCTTAAAAATCTTCTCGCTCTTCTTCGACAGGCTCAGGACGAGCGGTAGAAAGTCAGTACAAGCGGTAGAAATCTGTTCATGCTTCCTTCGACAGGCTCAGGACGAACGGTAGAAGGTCAGTACGAACGGTAGAAAGTCAGTACAAACGGTAGAAAGCCGTTCATACTGAGTGCGAGCGTAGCGAGTAATCGAAGTAGAATCCCCCTAAGCCCGACCATACTTATCCTCAAACCGAACAATATCATCCTCACCCAAATAAGACCCAGACTGCACCTCAATCATCTCCAAAGGCAATACCCCAGGGTTCTCAAGCGCATGCACCTGCCCAATAGGAATATAAGTAGACTCATTCTCAGTCACCAAAAACGTCTTATCGCCATTAGTCACCTTCGCCGTACCCGACACCACAATCCAATGCTCAGCGCGATGGTGATGCATCTGCACAGAAAGCTTAGCCCCAGGCTTAACCGTAATGCGCTTCACCTGATAACGCTCACCGTTATCAATAGAATCATAAATCCCCCAAGGGCGATAAACCATACGATGCTGGTGATGCTGAGTGCGGCCAGACGCTTTAATCTGCGCCACAATCTTCTTAATATCTTGCACCTTATCTTTATTCGCCACCAATAAAGCATCAGGCGTATCAACAATCACCAAATTCTCAACGCCCAAGGTCGCAATCAAACGCCCCGAACCTTCATTGCTCTTACTGCCATACACATAACAATTTTCAGTGCCCTGCAAAATAAAGTCTTTTTTATCTTGCCCAGCAACCACATTGCCTTGCGCATCCTTATCAGCAATTTCCCACAAGGCAGACCAGCTGCCCACATCATTCCAGCCAGCATCCAGCGGCGCCACCACCACCTCACCTTTCGCTGCCAATGGCTCCATCACCGCATAATCGACCGACTCATCAGGGCAAGCTTCAAAAGCCGCCTTATCAATACGCACAAAATCTAAATCTTGCTGCGTATTCACCATCGATTTAACACAGGCATCATAAATATCAGCACGGAAGTTTTTCAGTTCGTCTAAATAGCGATCAGCACGAATCAAAAACATGCCGCTATTCCATAAATAACCATCAGCCACATACTTAGCCGCTGTTTCGGCATCCGGCTTCTCAACAAACTCACTCACACAGCCGTCAGTCGCTTTAATATAACCATAACCCGTCGCCGCGTCCGTTGGCACAATACCCAAAGTGCCAAACTTGCCCGCCTGTACTTGTGGCAGCAACGTCTTAACACACTGCTGAAACGCCTCAACATCTTCAATCACATGATCAGCGGCCAACACCAACAGCACAGGCGATTCTTGAGAAGAACTCGCCTCAGCATCCGCAACCGCCTTAATAGCAGCCAAAGCAATGGCTGGTGCGGTATTTCGGCCAACAGGCTCAAGTAAGATAGAAGGATGAAGATGTTGCTGACGCATCTGCTCAGCCACCAAAAAACGGTGCTCTTCATTACAAATAACCATCGGCGCCGCGTTAGATAAACCGTTAAGTCGAGCAGCGGTTTCTTGCAGCATGGTTAACTGGGAAGTAAGCGCAATAAACTGCTTTGGAAAAGCCGTGCGAGATAACGGCCATAAACGAGTGCCGGAACCGCCGGCCATAATAACTGGGACTAACATTTCATTTCCCTAAAAGCGTAAAATATAAAACAAGTAAGATAACACGAGCCACGTAATTTAAGAAAAACGTTTCAGTCAAAAATGATATCGACACTGCGCTACAACCAAACTGCCATTTAGCACGGTATACACTAGCCGATGCTCACGATCTAATCGCCTAGGCCAATAGCCTGCCCAACCGTGTGTTAACGCCTCAGGACTCCCAATCCCTTCAAAAGGCTCGCGCATCGCCTCTTTAATAAGCGTATTAATTCGCTTAACCATTTTTTATCAGTAGATTGCCAATAAAGATAATCCTCCCAACCCTGCTTAGACCAGGTTAGCTGAACACAAGGGAAATTCTCAGTCGAAATCATTCCTCAATCAGGCCGTGAGACAACGTTTTGCCAGCCTCAATATCGGCCATGGTGTCATTCAAACGCTGAGCATTGTTAGGACTTTGCATTAAATAAGCGGTTTCTTGATAAGACTCGAAATCTTCAACACTAATCAAAACGGCAGGTTTGCCATTTTGGCGGGTAATTAAAACAGGTTTGTGATCATCATTAACACTATCCATCACACTGGACAGATTACTGCGAAAGGTGGAATAACTGATAGTTTGCATAAAGCCTCACAACTGAATACAAGTACAAGTATACGTACTTACTAGAAAGCATATCCGTACTCATACCTGTACGCAATGCGTGGTGAATTCTTTTCCTTTGACATGCTTCCTTCGACAAGCTTCCTTCGACAGGCTCAGGATGAGCGGATGCAAGCGTAAACCTACACCTACACCGTTCATCCCTCGACCGTTCATGCTGAGTGCGAGCCCAGCGAGTAATCGAAGCACTCAACTTTTCTAACACAAAAAAGAACTCGCAGTATCTTATTCAACATTTGTGATTAACTGGATAATTCCTTTAATAAAACTAACCAATTGGCCAAAAACCTAAACGCTTGCGCACCCAAGAATCCCATGTGCCCATGCCACATCATTAGTGCATCACCCTCCCCAACAACCATTATCCCCACAGTATTATTTCTTAACTTAAAAAATATTTTATAGTAATAATCGATCTAATAAGCCCAAGGATTTTTGATATTTAACCGCCCCAATACGGTAAAATAAACAAAGAATTAATTCTGCATGGGTGGCCTTATGTATGCTTTAAATATCAGCGAAAACTTAACCGATATTCCACTGCCAATAAGCAGCATAAATGAGCCGCTCACTAGTTACGACACTGCCCAAAATCCTAACGACCCCGACACTCACAACCCCAGCATAAGCCTTATCAACAACGATCAACTAGCCGACCAAATCACCACCCTTGCCGGACAAATTAACGCCGCTAACTATCGCTTCTTAACACTCATAGCAGAATTCGAACACCGCAAAGCCTGGTCAGGCTACGGTCTTAAATCTTGCGTCCACTGGCTAAACTGGAAATGCGGAATCAGCATGGGAGCCGCCCGAGAAAAAGTAAGAGCTGCACTCGCCCTAACCAACCTACCAAAAACAAAAACAGCCTTCCAAAAAGGCGAACTCAGCTTCTCCAAAGTACGCGCCCTAACAAAAATCGCCACCCCAAAAAATGAATCATTCCTACTCAACATCGCCGAATATGGCACCGCACAACACATGGAAAAATTGGTAAAAGCCTATCGCACCGTAGACCAAACCCTGACCGCAGAAGAAGAACGAAGCAACCTAACCAAAGCGCAGCAAGAATCAAAACAAGACATAGCGAAAGATGACAAGCAAAAAGAAAACCGCAGCGTAATGTGCTACCAAGATAATGACGGCATGTGGATCATTCACGCAAAACTACCAGCAGAAGAAGGAAGCCTAGTCGCCAAAACACTTAAAGAACTCGGCGACAAACTGGCCGAAACAGAAATCGAAGCCGAAACCAAAGTCGAACAAAAAGACAAAACAGAACCAAAAAACGTTTCCGCGGAAACGTTTTCACTCAACCAAACAGAAGAAAAACTCACCTTCCCACAACGCAGAGCCGATGCATTAATCGCCCTATCAGAACACTACCTAGCAACCGCCCAAAACGCATCAACCAACTCACTCACCGCACTAAAAAGCGCAGAACGCTGCCAACTCACCCTACACATACAAGCAGGCTCATTAAATCAGAGCCCTCAACACCTAGACGGCCAATGGCTACCACCCAGCACAGTACGCCGCATGGCCTGTGATGCAGGCTTACTCATAGTAGAAGAAGACGAAGTAGGAAACGTACTCAACATAGGCCGCAAATCACGCATAATACCACCCGCCATGGCACGCGCCTTAGCCATAAGAGACAACGGCTGCCAATTCCCAGGCTGCTGCGAAACCCGCTACACAGAAGGCCACCACATAAAACACTGGGCCGATGGCGGCGAAACCAAACTCGAAAACCTAGTCACACTCTGCCGCTACCACCACCGCGAACTGCACAAAGGCTCGTTCTACCTAACACTCAAACCCTCAATTCATAGCACCGTAGCAAAAACAGACAAGCCCACACGCTTTGCACAACGCCTATGCTTTTCAAAAGTAGAGAAATACTGGAAAGCCCCCTACAACCTAAAAGCCGACACAATAATAGCCAACAACCCAGCAGAATTTACCTGCGCACACTGCCAAGAATACGAGCAAACAAAAGACCTAAAAGACTCACTAAAACAAGCAATACCAAAAGACATTCATCAAACGATCAATGAAAAAACAGCAGTAACAAAATGGGCAGGTGAACAAATGGATATGAGCATGACGATTGACGGCCTACTGAATAAAAGATAACGAAGCCAACAGTAAATTCCTAACCCTCCTCCGTGAAGCGAAGCGCCTCCGTGTACTCCGTGGTAAAACCGCAACTAACCCGATCAACACAGGCTAAAAATCATCAGAAATATTCAAAATCAGTTCCGTTGTGCGCCATAAAACCAATCATATCAAATTGATACTTTCGCTTTAAAATAGAAGAAAACTCATGATAAAAGGTATGACGAACATCAGAATCACGATCTATGTTTAATGCATCAGCAACCAAAGGGATTCATTGTTTTTCACAGCATTTGATACTCATAGTATTTGATGACCACGGAATTTGATAGTATAGAAACTGCAAAAGCAATGCTTGAAAGACAACATTACTTAATACCGCTATCGCAGCCTGATGGCTTATAACATGGATACGTTTTATGAAAATATTAAAATATACTAACCGAGTTGTCTTATTTACTAATGTTTGGTTTTGCATAGTAATTAGCTACATAGTCACCAGCAGAGAAATGTTTCAGACAATAAGCAATGAAATATACCCAGCATCAGACAATTTAATGGATTCACCTTTTGCCGACCTACTGGTCAGAAGCGAATCTACATTATTACTGCTGGCTATCATTGTTTTTATGATCATTAAAGAGAAACGCCTAAAAGAACGCTACATGACTAGATTGTGGAGTAATGCATTAATTGGACTGTTTTTGTTAGCACTCGGAGGCTATTTATTAAGTATTTTATATCCCATGTAAAATAGGATATGCACTACCTTCCCTCACGTTAACGAGGGAAGCGAAGCGCCTCCGTGCGCTCCGTGGTGAACTTCTTAAAAACCACCAAAACATCTAACTCTTAGACTTAATTTTTTCCTTAAGCAACAACCAAGCAAACTTACTATTAGTTTCAGCATAACGCTTCCACATACGACCAGGCTCTTGCATCACACGGTAAAACCACTCAAGCCCATAATTCTGCATCCATACAGGCGCACGTTTAACTTTACCCGCAACCACATCAAACGTACCACCAACACCCATCACAAAATCAACACCCAGCTGATCTTGCCACTTATTAATAAAGTTCTCTTTCTTAGGCGAGGTAATAGCAACAAACAACAATCGAGCACCCGATTCTTTAATCTGCTTAACCACAGCTTCCTCGTCATCCCAGAAGTATCCGTGATGATAGCCCGCAACTTGAATTCCATTATGCAGCTCTTTAACTTTCGCAGCTGTTTTCTCAACAATGGCTTCTTCTGCGCCCAATAAAAAAACAGGAAACCCCTTATCAACACTCATATCCAGCAGGTTGTGAAACAAATCAACCCCCGCCACCCGCTCTGGAATATCATGCCCCATAAATCGAGCACCAATAACAACACCCATACCATCGATATTGATCAAATCGCAGGCCTTAACAGACGCCGCCAATTCAGAATCTTTTTGCATATTCACAAGCTTGGCAACATTCACCACGACATGCTGTAAAAATTCTTTTTTCTCGATTCGGTTAGCAATGTAAGAAACCGTTTCGACCATACTAGCGCTATCCATAGGAGAGCCTAAAAACTCAATTCGTTCCATTTTTCTTCTCAGAAGTTACGCGGTTAAAATAAGCAAACGAATAATAAACCCAAGCCTGAGTCCAGCGAATGTAGTTTATCTTATTGGTAAAATACTTATGCTGCTGATACACAAAGCGCTGCTGCTTTGGCATATACAGAGTATCGATTGATCGCTGTATGATTTTCTCGGCCAGCTCAGTATCTTCTTGCTCACCACTGACTTTAAGTAACGTTAACACAGCTTGTGAGACCGAATGCATATCCAGCGGGTAGCGATTGGTATTGTAGTATTTAGCAGTGCCATCTGCTTCGAACATTTCTTGCTTATAAAAAGCCAAACCTTGCTCGATAGAAGAATCGAACTCAGTAGCATTTAATGCCGTACGCAAAACATGCAATGCTTCTAAATTATAACCAGTATGAAAACCATCGATAAACTGATGATGATGCCTAGCACCGTATACCCATGAGCCATCACTACCCTGCTCAGAAACAGACTGCCTAGCAACCGTTAGCGCAAGCTCTTTATATTCATCGTTACTCGTAACATCAGCAACAAAAGCAACCCATGCCGCACCCCACAGACTGGCATTATGAACAAAGGCTTCTTCACCAGGAATGTAGGCAAAAAACTTACGCCCATCAAATTCGCTATATAAAGTTTTAACAATGAAATGCGCTGAATCTAATGCAACTTCAGTAAAGCGGTTATCACGAGTTACTTGCCCCAGTGCATAAAGCGCCTGCGAAACATAAATAGTCGTAATAACATTAGGCTTGCCTTTAGGCACATAAAACGCGCGAGCATTCCAATCAAAATGATAACCCCAGCAAGCATGCTGCCACTGGGCTTTTCCTTCTGCCGACAAATTACTCTGTTGAGTTAAAAGCCAATCACCCAACTCAGTCGCTTCTTTAAGAAAGGACTCATCTTGAGTTCTTTTATAATCTTCAAGAAGTCCTAAAATAAATAACCCAATACCTTTAGGATTACGCCCTGCAGGAACTGCAAATAAAGGCCGTAAATTGAAGATAGATCGCTTATGAAACTGAATCCAAGCAAGGCCAAACAAACCTTTTCTTAACTGAGGTACTGGCTTAAAAAAATGGCTATTTAAACCATCAAAAGGATCTTGCCCGGCATAAGAGTTGTGTTTAACACTGGCTAAGACGTTTTGATTTAATGTGATTAATGACATAACAAATATCGGGGCCGTAGCCCCGATGCTCTTATCCTAAAATTGAAAGGTCAACATTCAGCGAAGTGCCTGTTGCTAATGATTCCACAGCTAATATCGTTGCTAAGCTATTCGACATTAGGCAGTTATAATCGACACAAGGCGTGCCAGATTTCATACCTTCAACCCAGGCACTCAACATAGCCTTCTGGCCTTTATCTTGAGCCATTAATTTCTTAGTTTCTTTATTGCTATCACCAGAATATAAAACAGCTTCTTTAAAGTCGTTGATCGTAGCGCTTCGGCCACCACCAAATACTTCAACTGTTTCTTTCTGCATAGCTTTAGAGCCATCAGCGGTATAAATGATATTAGCGATACTGCCATTTTCAAACGTCATCATAATAGAAACGTTATCATTCAATAACGCAGACTTATTGGCTTTAGCCGTTCCAATACACGTAACAGTTTTTGGATTACTACCCGTAAGCGCAGACGCTAAATCTACAAAGTGGCAACCTTCACCAATCACACGACCACCACCAATAGCAGGGTCTTGAATCCAATGGTCAGCAGAAATTTCACCAGAATTAATGCGAATATTAACAACCAGAGGCGACTTAACCTGTTCAAAATGCTTTTGCACAGCAACCGTAGAAGGGGCAAAGCGACGGTTGAAGCCAATCATCAATTGAGCATTTTCATGGCCCAATTTAGCGGCATGAATAGTTTTTAACTCTTCAACATTAAGGGCAACAGGCTTTTCGACATAAACGTGTTTGTCTGCATTAATAGCCGCACTAACCGCTTCGGCATGAGTATCATGGCGAGTCGTCACCATAACGGCATCAGTATCATCAGCCAAAATTTCGTTAAATTCACCTGCACAAAAAGCAAAGTTAAACTGTTTAGCAACACCCTGCGCAGTACGACCACTCGCAGTTACCAACCCACGTAGTTCGATTTCTTTTTTGTCGACCAAAGGAGGCAAAAGACTGGCTGTCGCGTAATTACCGGCACCATAAAAAGACAAACCTATTTTAGATTTGGTTAATGGCTTAGTACTGGTAGCAATACGAGCAACCTGCTGATTAGCAGTAGAGCTGTGGCTATATTGCATAACAATGCCTAAATAAGGCTCTGTTTTATCACCTTCAATCAACTGATAAGCTTCCTCAGCTTGATCAACATCAAAGCGATGCGTAATCAGTGATTTAATATCCAAACTGCCCTGCGATACTAACTCAAGGAACGTCTGCATATTACGTTGCTCGGTAAAGCGAACATAAGCCAGTGGGTAATCGTTACCATTCTCTTCATAAACTGGGTCATAACGACCTGGGCCATATGAACGAGAGATAACCACGCTAATTTCTTTCTTGAAGAAATCTTCACGGGGAATATCCATGCGTACAGCACCGACCACTACAACACGGCCTTTTTCACGTGTAACCGCACCACATAATTCAATAGGCTGATTACTGGCAGTACCAGCACATACCAATACACCATCAACGCCGTGACCAGCGGTTAATTCTTTACAAACAGTCTCTACATCTGAGCCAGCAGCGGCGCCAACTGCACCAAAGGTTTCAGCTTGTGCAACCAAACTCGCGTCTAAATCTGTCGCAATTACTTTACAGCCATTAGCACGCAATAATTGAACAGCAATCTGACCTAACAGACCTAAGCCTAAAACCAAGAAGGTTTCACCCAGCTTTGGCTCTGCTAAACGAACGCCCTGCATGGCAATAGAGCCTACTGTTGTAAAAGCGGCCTCTTCATCAGATACGTTGTCAGGAATTTTAACGACGAGATTTTTTGGGATCGCAACGTATTCTGCGTGGTTGGCATAATCAGCACCGCCACAAGCAACACGATCACCTGGTTGAATTCCTTCAACTAATCCGCCAGCGGCAACAACAGAACCCGCACAGCTATAACCTAACGGCGAAGGAGAATCTAAACGCGACTTAACCGTTTGAAATGTTTTCTTCAAACCTTCTGTTTTAATTTTTTGAAGTACTTGCTTAACTAAATCTGGGCGAGCTTGTGCTTTTTGCAAAAGACTCTTTTTACCCATATCAATTTTAGTTTTTTCGGTGCCTGCACTGATTACCGATGCAGTATTCTTAACCAATACGAACTTATCATTCAATGTAGGAATAGGTACTTCATTAACTTCCACTGTCCCTGTACGTAATGTTTGTGTAACTTGTTTCATTACAAATTAACCTTTTGTATTAATAATTGATACTTCATATTCTTACTGTATTGAAGTTCCGAAACCCGCTTTAACGTAAAGATAAGATCTTTCTTGATTTTATTGCTTAGCTCACTTAGTAACCTTATTTCATCTTCATTAGTCCAATGTATATTCGGGATTACCCAGATCTCTAACTCACCTTTTTTAGACTGATGATATTGAAGGCCATTAATTTTAGTGTACAAATCATCATGTAAGTTTAATGCTGTTGTTGTAACGAATTTGGAGTTGGCTAAATATATTTTGTCGCCACCCCATCGACCTTTAATGTTTTTAAATGTAAGCCCTATATGCCCACAGCATGGACAAGCATCCCCAACGAACTCAGCATAATCACCTGTACGATATCGAATAAAGATTGTTTTGGTGTTTATGTAACCGGTGCCTATTAATTCACCAATTTCACCTGGCACACTTATGTTTCTTCCACTAACATCAACAAGTTCAGCTTTACCGTAGAAAGGGTTGGCGTGATAGTTTTCACATTCTTTATTCTCATGAGCTAAAATTAATTTCTCACTATGCCCAAACCACGAAAACATTCTTAAGTTCAATTCAGTTTGAATTAAATGCTTTTGATACGGATAAATATTTTCACTTCCGCAAAGGAATGTTTTGACACATTCTGGTTTACTTTTATGTTCTTTCCAGTGCGTAGCTAATGTAAATGCTGCACTTGGGTAAGCATGAATAAATTCAATGTTTCTTTTATTAATTTCTGCAGTAATCATGCAAAGATAATCATAATCAAGCCTGAAATTATCAAAGCAAATTTCTTTCAATAACGGGTTTGTAGTGTAATCCTTATCACCCAACTGATGATTCCTAAGAACAGCGCGCCAAGAAGTTTTCAGATTGAATCCTACTAAAGACCAAGCCTGCGTCATCCAAAACCATTCGACACCTTTTCTATTTTTATTAATATAGAAAGATAGTGGCTTTCCTGAAGTACCTCCTGTAGTCATCAGGTCAGAGAATGCCTTGGTATAAATAGCATTGCCAGCTGCGTTACTTATGAGATCTTTGTCAATAAAATTAACGCCCTCAAAGCTATTTGAATTTATCCCTGCATAAAAAGGGGTTTTTTCTCCTAGCTGAATAATTTTGCGTATTGATTTTTCTTCATAATCAGCTATAAATTTTTTCTTATCAATAGCCTTTTGGTAGCTAATACTCAGATTTTTGGCATTGCGGAATGACCTCCCATAAATAATTGATGATGGGAGAAAAGATGCGACTCTGTAAATAAAATCCACAAAACTCATTTATACTACAACTCTTTCAATCAAATTAAGTGCATAGTCTTCATCATATTTAAAAGCAGATTTCGCACATTCAGTCAATGAAGCCACTTTACCTAGATCCTCTGTCATCACTGCGATTGTTTCAGCAAGTGAACTTACATCCCTTGATTTAAAGAATATTGCATTTCCAGAACGTTCAAGAATATATGTATTTGCCTCTATATTTGACGATATTACTGGCATACCTGCTGATATTGCTTCTTTCAACACAATTGGAGAGTTCTCAAAATGCGAAGGAAATATCAACCCCTTCCCCCCCCTAAAGAAAATCTGTTTTTCTTCTCCCGTAATCATGCCGTGTAAAACTATATTTTTCCCGATTCCATTAATAGCAACATATTCTTCAATTTTAACTTTCTCTGCCGTCGTTTCAGCAAGACCTAAGCAATTTACAACTAAATCTTTATAGCCATATTGGTTTACGCATAAATTCACTGCGTTAAGTAAGTCCCAAAACCCTTTCATCTCCGACAGTCGCCCAACATATAGCCATTCATCATTTCGACTCACCACCTCACTACACTTATCGTTGAACACAAAATTCTCAAGAATATCAATATTTGTATCTATATATTTAGAGAAGTAACCTTTATGTTTTTCTGACAAGACAAGGACTGTCTCTGCAAGCGATAAACATCTCCCAAAAAAACAAATAAAACGTTTAGTTACAAAAATCTCGCCTTCTATCTTCGAATGCAGATGAACAATAACTTTTTTCTTGAATAACTTAAGCGTAACCAACAACAACAAGTCTCGAATAAACGCACTATTAGAAACAACAAATAAATGACAAGTTTTTCCATCGGGATTTTTTAATAAAAATCTAATAAAGGAAAGTAATATTGTTATAGTGGATAAGTATTGAGAAATGCTCTTTTTTGCATATAGGTTCTCCATCTGCTGTCTTCTACTTGTGGAAAATAACAAGTAATCTAAATTAAAATTATCAAAAAGCCTTGCCAAGTTCATAACACTTACACTAACTCCACCTACTGGCGGAGGGGCTGGTCCGATAATTATCTGTTTCACTTTATTCATTACGTCCCTTTAGTTCTTGCGCACTATAACTGAAAAGCATTATGTCTCAGTACTTTTGAGCAATCAAATTGATCACCAGAATATAATTTTCAGTGTAGTTTTAATAAGCATTAACTTTAATTATAGCTAATAAGCCTAATGTAAAATACCCCCCCTAATTCATATACCATACGAAATTATTTCAGGTATGAAGCAGCTTTCACCAAGTAAGCGCGAGTGAAATAATATTCATAATAAATTAATTATTTGGCTGAAATTCATACTGAAAAACGAGTCTATTTCTCACTCCTCCCCCAGTAATAGTAAAGCAAAACAAACAATATATTTGACTGATGAAAAAGCACTCCATTTGTTAAAAATAATACTGTAAATGAAGCAAAAAATAATGATTTTGATTCAAGTCTCATTGAACGGTAATAATAGTAATAACAACAAGATATTAAAAGAAAACCTAAAATACCATAACTAACAATAGTGTTAAGTATGTCATTATGTGCCGATAACTCAGGGCCAGTAGAACTTAACCAAATAGGTCCTGCACCAAAAAACCATTCGTAAAATGAAAAGTCGGCTAACACATTCTGTATGTAATACATATAAATTGCATTACGGCCACTTGACGCCCTCGTAACAAAATCGCCACCCTCGCTGCCCTTCAATACAACTCGAATAAACAAATCATTAAAATCAACAAAAACCGCCGCTAAAATAATAATAGGCACGCCTAATACATATGACTTGTTTTTAAAATTCTTTGTTTTCCAATACTTCTTACTGTATAAAAAAGTAGAGATGACATAAGATAAAAGTGCCGACCTGACATTAATGAAAAATATGAGCGCCAATGAAAACAGACCAGCAAAAAAACCAAATGAAAGACTAATTAGTGACAGTTTCAATATGACTTGAGCAAGTACGTGATTTGGATTGTTTTTGTAAAAGTCGTATAAACCTAATCCGTACTGATTATTATCTACGAAGTACTTTAAAACCCCTAGAATCACAATAACAAATGCTATCAGTAAAAAATATTTCCTAAATTTGATAGAGACCCTTTTCATTAATTCAGGATGAGATGTAGCGGAGATTAGAAAAATAATTGGGGTAAAAATCTTAAGCGCTTCTACGATATGATCACGAGCAGGGACGTCAGTATAAAGCAACGATACTGCTAAAGAGATAAATACCAAAGTCAGAAGAATTAGTTTATACCTAGCTACTGCATACTGTGCTGACAGCAATAAATACAACGAAGTAAAATAAACAAAAGCTGTATACAATAATACAATTACTATTGGCTTTTCACCACTATAAAAAGAATCTATACATACACGAAATAATATAATAAGAATTACAATATTTATTATAAAATTCGCCTTATCAAAAACTAACGCCCCCCCCTGTTTAGAACTCACAAGCACTTCTCTTTAATTATCCCATCTAAAACAGATAGCAATCTATTATTATCATAAAACTGAAAATACTCTGAATAATTCGCTTCTGCCACCTTAAATTTATCAGTAAATCTAACGAGCTTATCTGATATTATTTCAGGAGTGTCACTATGGAGTAAGATTTTAACAAACCCACCGGAAGGAAACTCTTTAAAAATAGAACTTCCAGCATTTGTCAAAGCAACTACTGGTTTAAGGACTGATGAGGCGTCCGCTAATTTACTAGGAATAAAAGGATTCTCCGGGAGGTCACCTTCAAAAATTATTGATGCAAAGCTTTTCCTTAGATAGTCTACGACATAATCTTGATCCCTAAGACCCAAAAATAAAACATTATCATGCAATGCGTTATCATCTACCTTCTCTGCTATAGAAGCATCAGTCTTTCCAATAAATACAAGTTTGAATCCTCTGCCTGCATCGGTTTGCAAGAATAATTTAAATCCTTTAAAAAATCTCGAAGAAATACGTTCCTTTGTTAAATGGCCAGCATGAACAATCCTCAATGCTGAGTCTTCAAGCTTAACATCCAATTTATCATTTGAGATAAGGTGCGGAACAACATAGGATTTGCTCTTCACATCTACCTTCAGCGCATTAGATACATAGTTAGAAACGTTATTGTTTGTGTAAAGCAAAAAATCACACGAGAACAAAAGACTTCTGGCTAAAATTTCTTGCAGGTATGAAAATATTGGATATTTCCGTCGATACGAGCTTGGAAGAATACTGTATGGCCAGGGGTCACTATAGAAAGCACCCCATTTAACTGCATTTTTAAATTTTCTTTTAATCGTACTAGCAACAAGGTGCGAATCAACAGGCGACGATAGACTCAGTACAATATCAAAATGCTGATCATTCAAAGCCATTACCGCATTACGCGACCAAATAAATCCAAGAAATGGAAACAGGTGCTCACTACTCTTAGTAATATATTTATTTACCAGTTTATTCTTAAAACACCTCTCACTCACACTTATAATCTCAACCCCTAAATATTCGAGCTCACCAGCTGATGGGGCTGATGCTGTTAATACCGTTACCTTATAGGTAGATGCTAGAGCTTTAACAAAGCGCAATGCCTGTATTGCCCTAGCACCTTTATCTGGAAAGAAAATTTTCGAAACAACAAGGACACTTTTCACTTAACCACCAAATTATTATTTAAACTATCAGCATGTTCTTTATGGGAAAATAAATCTAAACAGGACAGCAATGACACCCATCATAATAGTTTTATTTTAACGATTAACGATGTACTTTTTAGATTTTTCATAATAGAGAAAAACCCTAATAATCCAGAGCCCTGCGACAACAAGAAGTGAGTATTGTAGATCTGCAAGGAGATATATGAGCAAGGCTCCAATAGCCAGCGATATTAACGAAATGTAATTTGCATTATTGATATCAGTTGAATTACCAACCCCGCCCATAATCGCTGAGAACATTGAATATGGCATTTTACATACGACAATAACCAGCGCAGACACCCACACATAGAAATTCAGCTCTAGCCCAATAAGGTCTTTCAGGAAATAGATTAAAAGTGAATATACAAGATATAAACACAAAGCTAGTGGGATAAGTTTCGTTGACTTTTCAAATGCTTCTAAAACATAACCTTGCTTTACGCGCACTAACTCTTTGTAGCCAAAGTAATTCGATATCATATTTATAGGAAATACAAGTATGACTACCATATATATGTATTCTGCAAATTGAGCAGGTTCAACACTTCCACTCAGCACCACCCGATCTACACTACCTAAAGCAGCAAAAAAGACAAATGATAACAAGTACGAGTATTGCAACTGGAACATCCCCTTAAGCGAATCACTACACCTATCAACCTCAATATCAACGCGCTTATAAAAAAGTCCACAGGCCACTACAGCACCTATAAAAAGGGCTGCAATAATCAACCCTCCTATCTCCGACTGGATTTCATTAAATAATACACAATAAAGGAGCGCGCACAAAAAGATAGGTTTCCATAAATTTAGAATAATCTGCGCGGCTATAAAATCACCACAAAGACGAAGCATTGTAGATACAATCATGAAAAATGGAACAAGAAAGCTTAACAAAATATATTTCCACACGCTCGATATACTAGCTCCCCCTAAATCAATAAAACTCACACCAAGAATTGGAAAAACAACCCAAGCGGCAATGCATGACACCCCCATACTCACAAATAGCTCCCTTGAACATTGTATTTTCCCTACTGCATCTACCTTGCTCTTCCTTATAAACACACTATCCGCCCCCAGAAAACTTAGAGTCCCCAAGTATCCTAGAAATATTAAGTCCATTGCCATCTGAGAGTACGCTTCAGGAGATAAATTATTTTTTCCAATAACATTTATAGCAAACATACAAAAAGCAGCGCCAAGCATTACTAAAAACGAAGCGTGCTCCCGCATTTTACTTACGATAAAATATTGAAAAGTACTCAAATAACCCCCCGGGTATCTATAACAACCTTCGCAGCAAACTGTCCTGCACCTGCTGCTTTGAATTGCTTATGATCAACAAGTACAACTACAACATTCGCTTTTTCGAGTGCATTTTCTAGGCTAGTTAATTGCACCTCTGCTTCAATTAACGACTTAGGCATTTCTGAATCATTAATATTTGGCTCAACCGCAATAATTTCACCGATATTTCTTTTCGCTAATTCTTCCACGATTTGCAACGCAGGGCTTTCACGCAAGTCATCAATATCGGCTTTAAAAGCTAATCCTAGGCAAGCAATTACAGGCTTTTTAAATTGATCGGCTGCTTGAGTGATTTTATCAATCACATAAAAAGGTTTTGCGTCGTTAGTTAAGCGTGCTTGGCGAATAATATTGGCTTCTTCTGGGCAGCTATCAACAATAAACCATGGGTCTACTGCTATGCAGTGGCCGCCTACACCCGGGCCTGGGCTTAAAATATTTACGCGTGGGTGGCGATTGGCTAGCTTGATTAATTCCCACACATTAATTTTTAATTTGTCGCAAATGACTGAAAGCTCGTTTGCGAATGCGATATTTACATCGCGAAAAGAGTTTTCGGTTAGCTTGGCCATTTCTGCTGTGCGGGCATTGGTGATAACGCATTCGCCGCGCACGAATGTTTGGTAAAGTTCTACTGCACGATCACTGCAGGCTTTAGACATGCCGCCGATTACGCGATCGTTGGATACTAATTCTTGTAATACATAGCCTGGTAAAACACGCTCTGGGCAATGGGCTACTTTAATATCGGCAGTATCGCCCTTGTCTTGCGGGAATGACAAGTCTGGGCGCGCTTCGGCCAACCAGCCTGCTAGCTTTTCGGTTGCGCCTACGGGTGATGTTGATTCTAGTATAACCAAATTGCCTTTTACCAATACTGGGGCAATGGCTTGTGCTGCTGATTTAATGTAATCAAGATTGGGCTTGTGTGAGCCATCATCACTGTTATGAAACGGCGTTGGCACGGCGATCATAAATACTTCAGCAGGCTCAGGGGTTGTGGTGGCGCGTAAATTACCGGTAGAAACTACGCCGCGCACTACTATGTCTAGATCGGGCTCGACTATGTGAATTTCGCCATTGTTAATGGTATCTACGGCGTGTTGATTAACATCAACGCCTATTACGTTGATTCCACGAGAAGCAATAACGGCTGCAGTTGGTAGGCCGATGTAACCTAAGCCTATAACACTGACTGTTTTGAATGCTATTTCCGTTTTCATTACTGCTCTTCCTTGTTGGCTTCTTGCGCTAAAAAATCTGCGATGTATTGGCTTGCTTTGCCATCGCCGTATGGGTTGTGTGCAATCGACATGGCTTTGTAGAGTTGTTTATTATCGAGCAGTTCTATTACAGAATTCTTAATTATTTCTGCATTGGTGCCCACTAGTTTAACCGTGCCTGCGGCCACGGCTTCTGGACGCTCTGTGGTATCACGCATAACTAATACCGGCTTGCCTAATGACGGCGCTTCTTCTTGTACGCCACCCGAGTCGGTCAAAATTATATGTGACTGCTTCATTAAATAGACAAATGGCAAATAATCTTGCGGATCGATCAGGTGCACATTGGGCTCGTCTTTTAATAGGTCATTAACGGGCTTTTGCACATTGGGGTTTAAATGTACGGGATAAACAACCTGCACGTCGTCACGCTGGGCAATATCTTTAAGTGCTTGGCAAATATTCAAGAATCCATCACCGAAGTTTTCTCGGCGATGCCCTGTTACCAGAATCATTTTTTTGCTGGCATCTAAAAAGGGAAAACGACTGGCCAGCTGCTCGGCGGTAGTTTCGTTGGTTTCTATTTTATTAGCCACCCATTGAAGCGCATCGATTACGGTATTGCCGGTAACAGTAATGGTTTCCGGCTTGGTGTTTTCGGCTAATAGGTTGTTTTGCGATTGCTCTGTCGGGGCGAAGTGATAGTTTGCCACTAGGCCCGTTACGCGACGATTGAATTCTTCTGGCCAAGGGCTGTAAATATCATGGGTGCGTAAGCCGGCTTCTACATGGCCGACTTTAATTTGCTGATAAAATGCCGCCAGTGATGCTGTGAAGGTTGTGGTGGTATCACCGTGTACCAAAACAAGATCGGGCTTTTGAGCTTGGAATACTTCTTCTAAACCTTGCAGTGCGCGTGACGTTAAACCGCCTAACGATTGGCCTGGCGTCATTAGATCAAGATCAAAGTCTGGGGTGATTTCAAATAATTCTAGTACTTGATCGAGCATTTCTCTGTGCTGAGCAGTTACGCATACTTGCACATCAAAATGTTCTGGTTGTGCTTTTAGTGCCATAACGACGGGCACCATTTTTATGGCCTCGGGTCGAGTACCAAATACAATCAAGACTTTCATTGTAATATCCTGCTGTTGAATAAAGCAGGGCTAGAAATATACGCTAGTATTGTGTGTTGAAGCTAATCCTTAGCGGGTATTTACAACGCCTTCTGACGTGCCCATAAATTTTAGCGCACTGTACGTGAATTCGGTCACAAAATAAACCCAGAACAATAATTAACTTATCGTTTTATCTATATCTGCTGATATTTATATTATTGGCTTGTATGCTTTACTGCTGTTGGCGTTTATTTTTCATCTTCTGCTTGGCAACGCTTCGCCATTGCCTATACAATGCACGAATTATTAACCACATGGATAGAACTATTATGATACGAAATCTACTTGCTTCTGCTATTTTACTTGCCGCTAGCGCTTCTGCTTTAGCTGGCTCTCTTGCTGACAGCTTAAATGTTGAAGGCGCTTCTAGTTCTGAAGTTGTTAGTGCTGCCCTTGCGGGTTGTGCAGACGCAGCGTGTAAAGCTGACGTTCTTACTGAGGCACTTGCCGCTGGCGTTGATGCTACTTCTGTTATGTCTCTAGCACTTGCTGCGAATATTGATATTGCGACTGTTACAACAGCAATGCGTTCTGCTAACGTATCAGAATCTGATATTGTTGCTGCTGCTGTTGCCAATGACATTTCTCCTGCTGCTGTTACTCAAGCGACTGCAGGTGGTCAATCTCAACAGACTCAAGGTCAGTCTAAGAAGTCAGTCATTCCTACTTCTAATGTTCAACCTGGTACAGAGCCAAGCAGCATTAGTCCTGCTGGCTAGTATTTGCTTGTTCTTTAGTTTCAAAAAATGCCCGGCTCTGCTGGGTATTTTTTTGCTTATTATATTGTTAGGTTTCTTGTTTTTATGCTCAGCTGGCGTCTTTATCAATTTTTATTATTTGTGTTACCTCTGCCTTTTGCCGGTGTGCCTGCCTGGGGCTGGGGTTTGTTTTCTGCCTTGGCTTTTGTTTCGCTTGGGGCCTATGCCTATGCCTATCAATTCAATTTGCCTGCCAATAAAAGGCGTAAGCTGCCTGTTAGTATTGAAAAATCGCTGCCTGTCATTATTGCTCTAGGTGCAGTGCAGTTGATTGTTTTATTGCAGTGTTTAATACAGTGGCTGCTCACCTCTTCTCCCCCGCATGAGGGGTATTTTGCTTTCATCCAGGGAATTGCTTTACTGGCCTTTTTTACTCTTACCTTACTGCATGTACATTCTCGCAGTCGCGCTGAGCGCGTGATTTGGCTGGTGATTATTGCGGCGGCTTTTCAAGCGCTGTATGGCTCTATCATGGTAATGACTGGACTAGAGTGGAGTTTCTTTAGCGAGAAATGGACGTATCTGGGTAAGGCGACTGGCACGTTTGTTAATCGCAATCATTTGGCGGGTTATTTGGAAATGTCTTTAGCGCTAGGGATTGGGTTTTTACTTGCCTCTTCTACTCGCTACTCTGGGAATTGGCAGCAAAAGCTGCGTCAGTTTATTGAGGTGTTATTAAGCCCTAAGGTGATTATGCGTTTGCTGTTGGCAGTTATGGTGATCGGCTTGGTAATGACTCGTTCGCGCATGGGGAATACGGCGTTTTTTGCCAGCTTAATGATCACGGGTGGTTTGGCGTTGCTGCTAATGAAAAATAAGTCTGCGTCGACGACTATTTTGCTTTCGAGCCTGTTGATTATTGATATTGCGATTGTGGGTACGTTTTTTGGTGTTGATAAAGTGGCTGAGCGCTTGCAGGGCTCGAGCACTGAGAAAGAAAGCCGTGATGAGGTGAGTCGCGATACCTTTAATATGTGGTTAGAGAATCCTATTTTAGGTACTGGGGCGAGCAGTTATAAATATGCGTATCCTGCATACAAGGGCGACGATGTGACTTCGGCGCGGCTGTATGATTATGCCCATAATGATTATTTGCAGTTTTTAGCGGAGTTTGGCGCGCTGGCATTTTTCTGTTTGGTGATAGCGGTGGCTTGGGTTTTGTTTTGGGCAATTCAGAGTATGCGATTAAGAAGGCGACCCATTAATCAAGGCTTGGGCTTTGCGAGCGCGATGGGGATTATCGCGATCTTAATTCACTCGACAGTTGACTTTAATCTGCAGATTCCAGCTAATGCATTTATGTTTATATTCGTTTTGGCTATTGGCTGTATTGCCCGCTGGGCCGACTTACCTGCTAAAGAAAAGTCAAATAAAGAGAGTTCGTTATGATGCTTTTAGAGAACACTCCTCATAGTACGCTGTTTAAGTTTACTAAGAATACTGCGGGTTCAGATTATGTTGTGGGTGATGTTCATGGTCACTATGAGCGCCTATTAAGTCGCCTGACTGATGTTGGCTTTGATTTTAATGTTGACCGTTTATTTTGCGTGGGTGACTTAATCGATCGTGGGCCAGATTCTGCCAAGATGCTTGGGCTTTTGTCTGAAGATTGGTTTTTTTCGTTATTGGGTAATCATGAATATTTTATGCTGAGCGGCTTAAAATATAATAACAGTAAGCATAAGATGCTGTGGTTGCAAAATGGAGGTGAGTGGATTGCCAGCTCTGACCCTGCGCAATGGCCGCAATGGCTTGAGCAGTTAGGCAAGCTTCCTATTGCGATGCAGCTAGAGGGCCAAGATGGTAAGACTTATGGCTTGCTGCATGCTGATTTTCCGAGCGATTCTTGGGCAGACTATGCTGATTTTGAGCAGGAAGAATTAGAGATTTGCCTGTGGTCGCGCTCCAATTTTTCCAAGCGCAGTGATCATGTTGTTGAGGGTGTTGATTATTTGGTGCACGGACACAACTCTACTGGGCATAAAGCGGATAATAAAAGCGCAGCATTATTACTGGGTAATCGATATTATATTGAGCCTGGAGCTTACAAGGGTGAAGCGTTTATTTTGCTAAAAATTTAGGCTTAGCGCTTCTTCATTGGCAAGCTTCCGACATAGGCTATATAATAATCAGATTGTTAAACAACCTAGATAGAATCGTTATGATAAAAAATCTATTGGCTTCTGCTCTTTTAATGGCTGCCAGCACAAGCGTATTGGCCGGCGACCTTGCTGATAGCCTAAACGCTGACGGCGCTATCAGTTCTGATGTGGTTAGTGCTGCGCTAGCGAACTGTGCTGATGCAGACTGTAAATCTGATGTTCTTGCGGAAGCTATTGCGGCGGGTATTGATGCGGCTTCTGTTATGAGTATTGCTCTTGCCGCCGATATTGATGCTAATGATATTGCTTCTGCCCTGCGTTCAGCGAATGTTTCTGATTCGGATATTGTTGCCGCAGCATTGGTGAATAATCAAGATCCTGCTGCGTTCATCACTGCAACCGCGACGGGTAATTCGCAAAACAATTCAAATGCCAGCACTAGAGGCCGAGTTAGAATACCTGTGGCGGCGGTTCCTAATGGCATCAGCCCTGCAACTCCTGGCGATGCGCCACGAGCCCCTGTTTTTGATTTCGATGATCCTGGTCTTTCAATCGGTTCTGATAACAGTATTGAGTTTGATTAGTATTGATGCGTGATTGAGAGTGAAATCAGATGAGTGGCTTCAAATAAAATACCTGGCTTTGCTGGGTATTTTTTTGCCTGCTGCATTTTGCAGGATGTTGAAACTCAAACGACAGGCATAAAAAAACCGAATCATAATCTCTTATGTTCGGTTGATTTATCTTAGTGTCTACTGCTCTTCTCAAAAGAAAGTAGATGGTATCCCCAAGGGGATTCGAACCCCTGTTACCGCCGTGAAAGGGCGGTGTCCTAGGCCTCTAGACGATGGGGACACTAAGACAATACGTTTTGAAATTTTGGTGGAGCCTAACGGGATCGAACCGTTGACCTCAACACTGCCAGTGTTGCGCTCTCCCAGCTGAGCTAAGGCCCCGTCTCAAAACGTGGGCGTATAATATGCGCGAGCTGTAATAGTGTCAACTTTTATTTTTATTTTCCTTTGTTTTTTCAATGGGTTAGGTGCTTCGATTACTCGCTGCGCTCGCACTCAGCATGAACGGGGGTTGTTTTATTAGGGCCGCTCACTCATAACCGTTCATCCTGAGCTTGTCGTACTTCGATTACTCGCTGCGCTCGCACTCAGTATGAACGGTTTTTTATATATGTATTGCGACTACCGTTCATCCTGAGCTCGTCGAAGGAAGCTCGTCGAAGGAAGCTCGTCGAAGGAAGCTCGTCGAAGGAAGCTCGTCGAAGGAAGCTCGTCGAAGGAAGCTCGTCATGCTTCGATTAGTCGCTATGCTCGCACTCAGCATGAATGGGGTTTTATATAAACATTTCTAATACCGCTTCTTAGCCAGTGCCTTCAGTAAATCCCAGTCCTGATCAATCATGGCTTGTTTCTTTTTACGCGACCACCCTTTAATCTGCCGCTCTGAGGCAAGCGCCAATTCTCGAGTTGCGAATTCTTGGCTAAATTTTAAGACTAGCGGGCGGCGTGAATAGGTGTAACAGCCTCTGAAATATCCCGTTTCGTGCTGGGCTATGCGCTGCTCTAGGTTATCTGTGTGGCCAGTGTAGAAGCTTTTATCACTGCATTCGAGGATGTATACCCAAAACATAATCACTCCTTGATCTTGTTTTATTTGGATGGTGTTGGTGTTTTTTAATATAGTTTATTTTAATGGGGCTAGACAAGGTGGTGGTAATGTTTATATGAAAAAAGTGTTGATGATGGGGAGCGCAGCGAGTAATTGAAGTATGACAGGCTTCCTTCGACGAGCTTCCTTCGACAAGCTCAGGATGAACGGTAGTAGCAATGTATATATAAAACCCCGCTCATACTGAGTGCGAGCATAGCGAGTAATCGAAGTACGACAGGCTTCCTTCGACAAGTTCAGGACGAGCGGTTATGAGCGGGTCATGGGTGAACGGTTCTAATGAGTAATAATTTCACAGTGATGTGAACTAAGTATTTCGTAACAAACAAACTCGTTTATGCTGGGTGCGAGCGCAGCGAGTGGTCGAAGCACGACAAACTTCCTTCGACAGGCTCAGGATGAACGGTGGTAGTGGTAATCTTTATGTAATAGACCGTTCATGCTGAGTGCGAGCGCAGCGAGTAATCGAAGCACACACTCAACAATGAACGACATAAGAACATCATTCAATCCAAAAATTAGCCCTCTATCAAAGCCGCTTCAACAGCAGCCTCATGACCTCGATAAGCCTTTTCCATCTTTTTCAACTTCTTTTTCCCTACTCCACCCAGCACATTAATCGCGTGGCGTAAGCGCGCACGACTCATGTCAGGGCCTAGCAATGCCATGGTGTCTAATACTGAGATGGTTTCACTTGTACCCGCTATGGCAATAAACAACGGATTCAAAAAGTCTTTCGGCTTGATTTCCATGTTTTTAGCCAGTGCGAACATACGCTTCTGGATTTCATTACGATCCCAGTGGCGGATTGCTTCTAGTTGCCATAAAGCGAATTGCAGTATTTCTACCTGCTGCTCTTGCTCTAGGTTTTTATGAGTAAAGCTTTCTTCCGTTAGTACGGTCATGCCGCCTAGAAAGTGCCCTGCTAAACCAACAACATCAGCGAAAGTTTCTACACGTGGCTGAATGTGTGGAATAAGCGGCAGTAGACGTTCTTTATCCAAACCCCAGTCCGCGAATTTTTGTGCGAAGGTTTCGCTATCAAGTTCACGCAACCATAAGCCATTTAACCAGCTTAACTTTTCAGTATCGAAAATTGGACCACCCAAAGATACGCGCTGAATGTCAAAATTATCAAACATTTCTTGGCGGGTGAATTTTTCACTCTCGTCTGGCATTGACCAACCCATGCGACCCAGGTAGTTCAATAGTGCTTCTGGCATATAGCCCATGCGCTGGTAAAACAAGATCGACGTTGGGTTTTTACGCTTGCTCAATTTGCTCTTGTCAGCGTTACGCAATAACGGCATGTGGCAAAGTGCAGGCATATCCCAGCCGAAATATTCATACAGCAACTTATGCTTAGGTGCTGAGTTGATCCATTCTTCACCACGAATAACGTGGGTGATTTTCATCAAGTGATCATCAACAACATTGGCTAGGTGATAAGTTGGCATGCCGTCTGATTTCAAAAGAATCTGAGCATCAACGATTTTCCAATCCATCTCAATCGTGCCACGCAACATGTCATCGACTGGGCAGATACCTTCTTCTGGTACATTCATACGCACAACGAAGTCATCGCCATTAGCTTCGCGCTTAGCTACTTCTTCTGCTGAAAGCTTAAGGTCACTTGGTTTCAGTGCGCGTCCTAAATCGGCAATACCTTCACGCAATTCATTTAGCTCGTCACTGGTGCGATAGCAACGGAAGGCATGGCCTTTTTCGATAAGCTGTTCGGCGTATTGCGCATAGTCGTCTTTGCGTTCGCTTTGACGATACGGGCCGTATTCACCACCAACATCTGGACCTTCATCCCACTCCAAACCTAACCAGCGCATACTGTCTAAAATTGCTTGTTCAGATTCTGGTGTACTGCGGCTTTGATCGGTATCTTCGATGCGTAAGATGAATTTGCCACCGTGTTTACGAGCAAATGCTAGATTAAATAATGCGATGTAAGCAGTGCCTACGTGTGGATCGCCCGTTGGGGATGGCGCGACGCGAGTACGTACGGTCATGAAGATTCTCTGATTCTGTTAAATAAGCGTGATTTACTGCACATTATAAAGCACTACGGCGATTTAGAGAATCAATTCCACTGTGCGCTATAGACCCTAAGTAGTACCTCTATTAAGATGAATGTGCATTTATGGATGATTTAGTCGTATTGTTTGAAAGGGAATTTATCTGTGTCGAATATATCTGGTAAGGCGTATGCCATTAATGTGATTACGCCCATCCCTTGGTGGAAAGCCCTTTGGCAATACGCTGCATTTAAATTTGTGGTGCTATTTCCTTCTAGGCTCAAGGGCTTAATTAATTTATCGCTTATTCATTACGCCCGCTGGACGATTATTGATCGTAATAGTTTTCCACATCTAGCACCTTCTCAACCACGAGAAACACTGCAGTACAGCTACATGATGTTTGAAAGTAACTTCAACGGTAGCTGGGATCAATATATTGACTCTTTCTCTTTTGCAATTCCCGAGGGTTTGGATTTATTTTGGCGTTTTAACGTGGGCTATCCTAAATCAATTCCACTCAATGGTTTTTACAACTACATTCGCTTTAACCAAGTTGAAAACAATTATTTTTATAATGCATACCCATGCGCTTCCTCTAATGACGTTAAATCGGCATGCACTCTATTTGACAACTTAAAAACTTTCACGGATTCAAGCCTTGAACTGGAAGATGATGCGTTTTTAAAAGCCTACAATAAGCTATTAAAAGAGAACCAGCAGTTTCTTGGACGCCTGGATGTTGGCCCAGCATTTACCCCCTCCACTTTTATACAGGAGACGAAATAATGGCCAATACTTCAGGGCAAGCTTTCGCGCTTACCACTCTATGCCCAATCATTAATGGCGATTCATCTTCGAAATCCCTATCAGCAGTTAACGATAGAGAATCACATGACAAGGAAATTCAGCGCTTATTACAGTCATTACCGGTTAATGAAGACAGTCTTTTTGCAAACACAGACAACACCTACTTTGCGCGTTTGTTTATTTTAAACGATGTCTTTTTTCAGCAAGGCAATGACGTAAAGCGAGACCATTTAAAATCAAAATACCTTTGCTTTAATAGTAACTTTTACGGCGAACTCGAACCTTATTTAACGTCTATGTGGAATAATAATGAGGATTTAGTGCGTGAGATTTGGCAACACTGCATCGCCTTCGACCAAGTTGATAATGCCGATGATTTTATTGCTTACATACAATCCTGCCAAGTCGAGACAACCCTGTTTTTTAATGGTTCAAACGACAAGTCTCTCGCCGAGCAATTAAAAGCATTGTATGTAAAGCAGATGTTTTCAGAGTTTGTATTAACCCAGCAAGGCAAGTCAGGCAGTGAAATTAAGCAGGCCTATAAGTATTTTCTCCAGCGAGTGCAGCTTAATAATTTAGGCAGCCCCAGTTGGAAGCCTGGGCAAGCGAACATACAGCTAACTTAAAATAGATTATAAATACAATGACACATTCAGAAGCGACCAAAGTGCTAGACCTTTACGACATCCAAGGCCATGTATGCAAAGGATATGGCCGTTATGGTTTTCCTAAGGCACGCTATTGCTTTTTAAATTTCCAGCATGCTAGCTCGGCTCGAGAATTTTTATTACAGCTGGTTGATAAGGTCACTACATCTGAAACTTGGCCGACCAGTGATAATGACGATTGTCACACTATAAAACCCAGCGCAACTTTTAACATTGGCTTTACCTACGCTGGATTAGTTGCATTGGATTTGCCGTTGCGCAGCCTAAAGGGCTTTCCTGTTGATTTTACAATGGGCATGAAGGCGCGCAGTGAATTACTAGGCGATACGGGTATTAGTAGCCCCGAACACTGGGATGCGATTTGGCAGTCTGAGCAAGTGCATGCTTGGGTCGCAATTAATGGTCGCGATCAAGATGCGATTGAGTTTGAATTTAATGGCCTTGAAAGCTTAGTTAAGCAACATCCTGATGGTGTTGAAATTCTGAGCGGCATCAAAGGCCCCAATAGCACGATACTGCATTACCAAGACGCTTCTGCGGTATTTGAAAATGGCATGCCGTCGGCGAAAGAGCACTTTGGTTTTACTGATGGCATTAGCAATCCGTATTTTGCTGGCTGCGGCAATAGCCTTAAGCGCATACCTGGGCGCGGCAAGCTGATGCGTGATGGCAGCTGGCAGGCTTTGGCGACGGGTGAATTTATTCTTGGCCATGTCGATGAAGCGCAAGAATACCCCCCAGCCCCAGAACCTAAACTGCTTTCTCGTAATGGCACCTTTATGGTGTATCGAAAATTGCACGAAAACGTTGATACTTTTACTGCTTACATCGACAACCTCGCAAAAGACTTTAACGGTAGCCGAGATTTATTATTGGCGAAAATGGCGGGACGCTGGCCGGATAACGGCGCACCATTAACGTTGGCTGCAAGCGATGATGAAAAAGCCTGCTTAGATGCCCGCATGATCGATATTGAGCGGCGCGTCAATGAAGGCGACGAACTTGCCGTAACAGAGCGCGAAGCGCTGCGCAGTCAATGGGTGGATTTCACCTATAACGAAGATCAATCTGGAGGTAAATGCCCTATTGGCGCACACGCTCGCCGCACTAATACTCGCGGCTCGCTGGAGACTGAAAAGGGAGCTTTTCATCGCCCTGGCGCTTTGATTGATCGCAGGCGATTGATGCGCCGCGGCTTACCATATGGCGGCATTGATGAGGCTGTTAGCGACGAAGCGGAGCAAGGTATTATTTTTATGTCGATTGGAGCAAGTATTGAGCGCCAGTTTGAATTTGTGCAACAGCAGTGGGTTAATTATTCTAATGACTTTAAGCTGGGTAATGATAAAGACCCAATAATTGGCAGCCATGACGGCCACCTTGCGGATAAGCACATTATTCAAGCTGATACGGGAGACGATAATAACGAGCCGCCCTTCTTTTGCACTCAGATGCCTCGATTCGTCGAAACCCGCGGCGGCGACTATTTTTTCATCCCGAGCATTAGCGCCTTAAGAATGATTGCTGAAAATCTTATTGACCCGTCTTAAGGCGGGCTTTACTGAGCAAGATCAGGAAACTGCAAATAAGCCCTAGCATTCAAAAAGGCATCTGCGATAATGTGGCTCCTTTTTTCTAACTCCGCTGATTGTTATGTCCATTGCTTCTACTTACTCTGCTGCCAAAGATGTTGACCCTAAAGACTTGGCTGAGCTGATTGAGTTCTTACCGTGTGAAACCCCAGAAAAATGGGTTGAGGTTGCATTACAGCGCCAAGATATATTGCTAATCAATCACGCCTTCTTAGAGAAGTGTGCAGCACGAACCGCATTGAATTTAATGTTCGCCTACCCAGATAAGCCTGAATTACAGCGTAAAATGTCACGTTTGGCCCGCGAAGAGCTGGTGCATTATGAGCAGGTAATTAAAATCATAAACAAGCGCGGATTAACTTACCGTGGATTAAAACCATCAAGGTATGCGGGCTTATTGAATAAAGAAGTGCGCAAAGCGTCTGATGAGAAACTGGTAGATTATTTGATTATCGGTGCTTTTATTGAGGCAAGGTCTTGCGAGCGTTTCGCCAAGCTAGCTCCGCACCTAGATGCAGAATTAACTAAGTTTTATACGTCTCTTTTACGCTCTGAAGCTCGTCACTATAAAGATTATTTAACCTTAGCCGAAAGCTACAGTAAGACTCCTATTGACGAGCGCATTGCTTTTTTTCGTGAAATTGAACGTGATGCGATAGAGTCAAAAGATGAGCAGTTTCGCTTTCATAGTGGCATCCCCGCTGAAAAGCTGGGGCGAAGCTAAGCCCCTTCTCATAATAGAAAAGCCCTTAAAGGGCTTTTACATGGTATGCGTTAGGCGGTCTGAAGATAGTGCACCTGCTAGGTAGGTTTCTACTTTGTCTTTTGCTAAAGTTTCGTCGCCGGTGAACTGTACGCCGATTCCTGCCACTTTATTTCCTTGCGCGCCTCTTGGGGTTACCCAGATAACTTTGCCCGCGACAGGGATTTTTTCTGGTTCTTCCATTAGCTTTAACAGCATGAATACTTCTTCCCCCAATTGATACTGCTTACTGGTTGGGATGAACAAGCCGCCACCTTGAATGAACGGCATGTAGGCCGCGTATAAAACAGCTTTATCTTTAATGGTGAGGGATAAGATACCACTTCTTGGATTCATGCAGGCCTCTTAAGACGACTGTGGTGATGTAAATGACTGTTGCCAATCCAGTAACAGTGATTCTATTAATAATGATGCATTGTAGTTGCCTTGCCCTGCGGCTAGACGACCTGCAATTTCTTGTAATTTCTGCTGTAAGGTTAACAGTTTTAGCTTAGATGCGGTAGCCGCTAGCTGCCCTATCCATTCGGCCTGTAGTGGGTGAGTAATTTGTGTTGCATCCGCCCCCATCCCCAGTTTCATGATATCTAAGCTTAACCCTGTCCACCAGTTTATAGTATCCAGTAGTTCGTATTTGGCTAACGCTTTACTGATGTCTTGCAACTGCTGCTGTCCGGATAGCCACTTTTGCATTAAACCAATATATGCACCGTCTTGTACCAACAACCCTGCGCGCAACCACTGCTCTGCTTTTAGCGGCCCACCCGCGCATTGGCGTAATGCTAATGCTAAGTCCTCGGGAGAGGTATTTGTTAAACGGTTGGCCAGCCATGCTAATGCTTGCTCCGTATTTGGTGGGTGTAAACTTATTCTTTGGGTTCGACTGCGAATGGTCGGTAAAACTGATCCTAAACGCTCGGCCATTAATAACAAATAAGATTCACCTGAGGGCTCTTCTAGTGTTTTTAATAGTGCATTGGAAGCGTTTGGATTCATCGCTTCTAGCGGATAAATCTGCACCACTTGGCAGGCCGATATCTGCGGGGTTTTCGATATAAAATCATTCAGCTTTCGAATGGTATCGACTTTAATTTGCTTGCCTTTAGCTTCTTGATCACAGATAAAATAATCTGGATGACTGCCCGCGTCGATTAATTTACAACTATGACATTGATTGCAATACGCATTTCGTTTTGCCGTTTTTTTATCGACCGCTTGGCACAACAAGAATTTAGCTAACTTAAATACTAACGGCCGCCTTCCTGTTCCTTCATTGCCTAACAATAATGAAGCATGAGGCAGACCAGCACCATGGTAGCGATCAATTAAGCCTTGCCATAACTCGCTAGTCCACGGAATGTCTTGCAATAATACTTGCCGAGCGTCTCGACCTTGCTGAGCGAGTTCCGCTTCATCAACCGCCATTATTGCTGCTCCGAATTAGTTTCTTGTACCGCATTGGCGAATAATTGCTCTAGCGCTGTGGCCAGGTCAATTTGTACGGCGGCCAATTCTTGCGCAGCGTTAATCACGCAGACTCGTTGCGGTGAATCTTTTGCAATGGCTAAAAACCCTTCGCGTACGCGGCTGAAAAAATCCAATTGCTCTATTTCAAAACGATCTGCTGGGCCGCGAGCTTGCGCTCGCCCCATACCAACATCAATTGGCGCGTCTAATAAAAAGGTTTTATCTGGCTCAATACCCAGCTGTGCAATGGCCTTTAATTGGCTGATTATTTCTAACCCCAGTCCTCGGCCATAGCCCTGGTAGGCAATGGTTGAATCGGTAAAACGATCGCACAAGACCCAGCAACCTCGCTCTAATGCAGGTTTTATTAACGCTTCAATATGCTGAGCGCGAGCAGCAAAAACCAACAGCAATTCTGTTACATCACTCATGCGTTCGCTGTGTGGTTTTTTTAACAATTCATTACGAATGATTTCAGCGATTTCAGTTCCACCGGGTTCACGCGTGACAATTACTTCTAAACCTTGCTGCTCTAATCGCTGGCGGCAAAATTCAATATTAGTTGATTTGCCGACACCTTCACCACCTTCGAAGGTAATGAACTGCGCAGGCATTGTATTTTTATGACTCATTGTATCTTCTATTTTTGGGTAGAGCGGCTAACTTAACAGCATGCTTATTTATGCATATCAGTCATGCAGATCAGTTCGCTACTGGCGCAGATCGGTAATCTTTACTGCGCCTAAAAATTTGGTATTTACGGACTGCACGATTATGCTCTGCCAGCGATGTGGAAAAGTAATGACTACCATCACCCTTGGCTACAAAATAAATGCTATCACCGTTATCTGGATTTAATGCGGCGTTAATAGCTGCTCGGCCTGCAAGAGCAATTGGGGTAGGCGGCAGACCTTTATTTCGGTAAGTATTATAAGGATTTGTACGATCACGCAAATGTTTCTTTTTCAAATTCCCTTGATAATCTTCACCTAAACCATAAATAACCGTCGGGTCGGTTTCTAAGCGCATATTCATATTTAGTCGGCGTATAAATACGCCGGCAATTTCAGGGCGCTCACTGGCCTGCCCTGTTTCTTTTTCAACAATTGATGCCATCACTAAAGCTTCTTGTGCTGAGCGATATGGCAGTTTTTCTATTTCGTTATTTGCTAGTTTGTCGAGGTAAGCTTGCCATTCTTCACTGAGTACATTTTGCATGCGCAAGTGCGCTTGTTTTAAAATAGATGAGACTGAATCACCGGAATGATACACATAGGTATCTGGATAAACCCAGCCTTCTGCATGCGTATCTAAACCTAATAGCGCTTGTACATTGGCCGTTGTTAACGGTTCAATATCTTGAATTAGTTTAGGCGCTTCTTGCAAGCGCAGCAAAACATCAGTTAAACGCGTGCCTTCGATAAAACTCACTTTATAACGCTTACTAGAACCTTGAGTTAATAACGTTAATATCTCATAGACTCGTGTATTTTTAGCGATTTCGAACTCACCTGGTTTTATATTCTTTGCGCTGTTTAATATCCGCGCTTGAATTAATAATACCGCCGCGGATGGCAGCCAGCCTTGCGCTTGCCAGCTGTAAGTTAACTGCGACAGCGTTTGACCTTTGTTGATTTCAATAACGACATAGTCTTCTCCTTCTGCCAGTGTAATAGGCTGCTGCATAACAAAGACAATCGCAGCGCTTAAAGTAATGAACGCTAAAATCACAAGGATGAATATTTTTTTAAACATGGTAAGAATTTGCCTATTAATTGGGCTTGTTTTTTATTTTAGCACTCGATTAGCTGGGTATAAACTGCCGACTAAAGTCAGTGGCTAATTGTTCAACCTTAGGGCTTTGAGAAATTACCTGGCCATCTATCTCAGCGACCTTTTGTATACCCATTAAACTGTTGGTTAAAAACACTCCATCGGCGTTGAGTAACCGATCTAACTTTGCGCATTTTTCTATAATAACGGGAGTATCATTCCCCAGCTGGTCAATAACCCAGCGCCTAACACAGCCATCAATTCCTTCTTGACTTAAGTCTGGGGTAAACACTTGCCCTGCTTTTAACCAAAATATATTCGACATAGTGCCTTCAGTGACATCACCATCGAGATTAAACATAATACCTTCATCAAAGTTATCTTGCTCGTCCCATTCAGAGCGGGCCATAACTTGGTCTAATCGATTTAAATGCTTCAGTCCAGCCAGTGTTGGTTGGCGTGAAAGCGTATGGCGGCATAAGGTTAAGCGATAGTCAGTTTTACTGGCAATATTGGGTAGGTCTGTGATGCTTAACCACCAATTTAATTGCGCTTGTGGCGGGATTTTATAACCTCTTGGCCCTGCACCGCGGCTAATGATTAATTTAGCGCAGGCGTTGCCAACGCTGGAACAATTTTGAGCGATAAATTCGTCCCAGGCGGATAGAAAATTATCCAAGGGTAAGCCAAGAATAGCTTGCGCATTTCTTAACCGTTGCTGGTGGTATTCCCACATAGGAATACGGCCATTAACAATACGCAAGGTTTCAAATACACCATCGCCATACTGCAGTGCTCTGTCATTAATACTGATGCCTTGATGAGCATCGGCTGTGTTTGCATTCGTATCGACAAGAACACCATTGGCGAAAAATAATTCCATTTGAAACTAGCTTACCTTTTATTCGTTAATTTTTTTGAACAATAAAGAACCATTCGTACCGCCAAATCCAAACGAGTTTGAAATAGCGGCATCAATGTTCATTTTGCGGGCAACATTGGGAACATAATCTAAATCACAGCCTTCACCTGGCTCGTCTAAATTGATCGTTGGTGGCGCAATGCTTTCAGTAATCGCTTTAATTGTGAAGATCGCCTCTACGGCACCTGCTGCACCCAATAAGTGACCTGTCATAGACTTAGTCGAAGATACTGCGACTTTATTGGCATGCTCGCCAAATAAACCGTGCACCGCCGCCGTTTCTGCAATGTCACCCGCATGGGTCGATGTGCCGTGAGCATTAATGTATTGTACTTGCTCCGCTTGCATACCCGCATCGTTAAGTGCGTTTTGCATGGCAGCTTGCGCTCCACTGCCATCTTCTGGAGGACTGGTAATGTGGTGAGCATCATCACTCATACCAAATCCCGCGAGTTCTGCATAAATTTTCGCACCGCGTTTTTTCGCGTGCTCATATTCTTCTAATACTAAAATACCCGCGCCATCACCAAGCACAAACCCATCACGGTCTTTGTCCCACGGACGGCTGGCTTTCTCTGGCTCATCGTTGCGCGTGGACATAGCACGAGCGGCGGCGAAACCACCTACACCGGCTGGACAGGTAGCCATTTCTGCGCCACCAACAACCATAATATCGGCATCACCATAGGCAATTGTTCGTGCGCCATAACCAATATTATGGGTGCCTGTAGTGCAGGCTGTTGCAATAGCGAAATTAGGGCCTTTCAAGCCGTATTTAATCGCGATATTACCCGCAGCCATATTCACCACCGTGGCAGGAATAAAAAATGGAGAAACTCGGCGTGGGCCTTTTTTATCAAGATCTAAGCAAGTTTGTTCAATGGTACTAATGCCGCCAATACCAGAACCAACGGCCACCCCGATGCGACTCGGGTCAATATCTTTGCGCTGATTGTCCAGACTACTGGGGTCCAGATTGGCGTCTTTCATGGCCTCGTAACTGGCCGCGAGTGCGTATTGGATGAAAATATCAATCTTGCGTGCGTCTTTGCTAGTTAAGTCGTATTGAGTAACATCAAAGTTTTTCACCTGACCAGCGATTTGAGTCGCAAAGGCTGCGCAATCAAATGATTCGATTGCACTAATGCCGCTATTACCAGCGACCAATGACTGCCAACTATCTTCCACTGTATTTCCCAGCGGACTGATCATACCTAAACCTGTGACAACGATTCGACGCGAGTTCATAGATCCAAGATTCCTTATCAATGATTTTTTAATACTTAGCTTTTAACGTCTCACTTTATTGCCTACTCAGGCAATAAAAAAGCCGCGATCTAAACAGAGGCGGCTTTTTAATATCAACATACTATATAACTGCGAGATTAAAGATGCGCAATAATGTAGTCGATAGCTTCTTGAACACTGGTCAACTTCTCAGCATCTTCATCTGGAATTTCAGTTTCAAATTCTTCTTCAAGCGCCATAACTAATTCAACAGTATCTAGAGAATCAGCGCCTAAGTCATTTACAAAAGATGAAGTTGATTTAACTTCTTCTTCTTTAACGCCTAGCTGTTCGATAACAATTTTCTTTACACGTTCTTCGATGTTGCTCATGTTTCACTTCCTAAGTTCATTAACCCATGTTCATGCCACCATTCACATGAATGGTTTGGCCTGTAATATATGCGGCGTCGTCACTTGCTAAAAAAGCAACGCTGCCTGCAATTTCGTGTGTCGCGCCCATACGTTTCATAGGGATGGTCGCTAGGATGGCTTCTTTTTGATTTTCTGGCAAGCCATCTGTCATATCTGTAGCAATAAATCCCGGCGCAATCGCATTAACGGTAATGTTACGACTGGCAATTTCTTGCGCTAAAGAACGTGTTAAACCTTCTAACCCGGCTTTTGCTGCTGAATAATTAACCTGCCCAGCATTACCTGTTGTGCCTATGATTGAGCTGATGTTAATAATGCGGCCTGCGCGCGCTTTTATCAACGGCTTAATTAAGCTTTTGCAAACTCGGTACACCCCTGAAAGGTTGGTATTTATAACATCCAGCCATTCATCGTCTTTCATGCGCATAAAAAGATTGTCGCGGGTAATACCCGCATTATTTACAACAACATACGGCGTGCCGTGCTTGCTTAAAAAATCAGCAATCGCGGAATTTACTTGTTCAGAGTCAGCAATATTCAATACAAAAGCATCATGCTCATCACCAAGTGCTTGCAGCTCTGCGCGTAAGTTTTTACAACCCGATTCTGAAGTTGCAGTACCTACCACTTTATAACCGCGCTCAATCAGTGATTCGGCAATGCCTTTGCCAATGCCTCTACTTGCACCTGTGACTAGTGCTAGCTTTTTATCAGACATTAGCTTTCGCCTTTTATTTCATTTAACAGTTTCTCAAAACCGGCACTATCACCCGTCGAGAATGTTATTAGTTCTTTATTGATGCGCTTATTTAAACCTGTAATGACTTTACCCGGGCCAACTTCAATCGCAAGCTCTGCACCATGACAGGATGCTTCGACCGCACCAATCCAGTTAACTGGACTATACAGCTGCTCTACTAAGCGCTGCTTCATATCCGCGATCGAGCTCACTGCATTATTGGAATTATGATAGACATCAAATTGAGGCTCGGACCACTCTACGCTTTCTAATGCAGCTAAAAAAGGTTCTGCGGCCTGACGCATTAAAGATGAATGAAATGGTCCACTCACCTGTAAAGGCAGTGCACGTTTAGCGCCAGCTTCTTTCGCCACAATACAGGCTTGTGCAATACCCGCCGCTGTTCCAGCAATAACAATTTGCCCTGGAGCATTGAAGTTGGCAGGCTCTACAACACCTGCGGAACTTGCATTCGCACAAACCTGCTCAATCTTTTCTCGATCCAAGCCAAGGATTGCAGCCATACCACCTTCACCTGCTGGTACCGCAGTATCCATTAACTCTCCGCGCTTTTTAACCAAGCGCACAGCGTCTTGTAAAGAGAGCACACCTGCAGCATAAAGTGCCGAATACTCACCGACAGAGTGACCCGCACTCGCCACTACATTAATGTCTGCACCAACTTCTTGCTGAATGATTCGCCAAATTGCGGCGCTCGCCGTTACTAAGATTGGCTGAGTATTATAAGTAAGGTTTAATTCTTCCGCGGGGCCGTTTTGAACCAGAGACCAGAGGTCTTGATTAATGGCCTGAGAGGCTTGTGCAAAAGTTTCTTTAACGATGGGATATTGTATTGCCAAATCAGCCAACATGCCTAACTGCTGAGCACCTTGGCCAGGAAAATATATAACGACCTGCTTCATCAAAACCTCTCTATTAAATTCAATGGCATCAAATAAAATAATAAATTTTAAAATTACGACTGTATGAAATGAACGCCGCTGTAACACTATTAATAAATAATGCGAATAAAAACTAACGCCATTATGAGGGAAAAAATATTACAGTAAAGAGAAGCTCAAGCACGAGATCCATGAATTTTTCGACCAGATAAGGTTTTTTGTTATTTTTGATGAAATTATAATCAATATGGCAACTAACTTAAGTTGAAAGGCGATCCATTTCATCGGCAAGGCGCTGAGCTGTGCCTAATTCAATTTCTGCTAAGGCGTAGCGTATCGATTGATAAAACGCTTCTTGGTCTGATTTCCCATGACTTTTAACGATCAAACCATTAATGCCCAAGAGTAATGCACCGCTGTGCATGACAGGATCTAATTGTCGCTTAAAGCGTTCAATAATTGGATGAGTAAAGAAAGACAAAACTTTTCCAGGCAAGCTCGACTTGAGCATCAGATCAAATTGCTGCGATACGTGACGCAATAAACCTTCACTGGTTTTTAATGCGATATTGCCATGAAAACCATCACAGACAACGATGTCTAAATTGCCTTGATACAGTTCGTCAGCTTCAACAAAGCCGACATAATCGATTCCGTCAATTTCAGAAATCATCTGCCCTGCCAAGCGTATTTCTTCTGTGCCTTTACTGGCTTCTTTACCGATATTTAATAAGCCAAGCTTTGGCTTATTCACGCCTTGGGCTTTACGCCAAGCAGAAGACAGAAGTGCAAATTGATATAGACCATCAGCACCGACATCGATATTGGCGCCCAGATCCAGCATTAATAATGGTTTTGCCGCCGTTGGAATGTCTCTTGCCATGGCAGGCCGATCAACATCAATCAGGGTCGATAAAGTGTAGCGCGACAGTGCTAGCAAAGCCCCGGTATTACCACAGCTGACACAGGCCTGAGTTTCATTATTGGCAATGCTTTTTAGGGCCAAGGCCATGGTCGAATTTTGCTTGCGGCGCAATGCATGAGAAGGCTTGTCCGACATGTCGACGGATTGCTCGCAATAATAAATATGAAAACGGGATTGGGTTTCAGAAAACTCAGTGGAATTGTTACTGGCATCAGCAAGCTGAGAAAGTTCACTTTCTAACCAAGATGTTTCGGTAGAGGAAATATAAAACTGAATAGAGAGGTCGCTGCGCTCGGCAAGAATTTGCTGCGCTGCGTTAAAAGTAACGCGGGGACCGAAGTCCCCGCCCATGGCGTCTACTGCAAGAGTAAACATCATGACTTATTCGCCGTTACCAGTCTCCACGACTTTCTTACCGCGGTAGAAACCGTCAGCAGTAACGTGGTGGCGACGGTGAATTTCACCAGTCGACTGATCAGTAGAAAGAGCTGCAAACTCTAGAGAGTCGTGTGAACGACGCTGACCACGACGTGAACGTGTTACTTTACTTTTTTGAACAGCCATTTTTGTAGGCTCCTAACTTAACGCTATTTCGATTTTAACTGCTGCAGCACGGCAAAAGGATTATCTTCTTTTTCCGTAACTTCAACCTGTTCCGTATCAGCCTTAGGCTGTTTTATTTCGCACTCTCCATCTGCATGATATGCAAACATAGGCAGTGCTAATATTAGCTCATCTTCAACCAGTTCCCATGGGTCAATGTTTCCATTGTGATCCATAATCGCTGGCTCGTAGTGCTTAGGCAGATGTTTCGCTTTCTCGTCAGAGAAGGCTAATCCAATCTGGAACTCCCCTCGCACATCAACTACCACGGCATCCAAGCAACGCTGGCATACCAAGGTAGCTTTTGTTGAGCATTCGCCGTCAATGAACATGTGATTTCCAACATCTCGTTGAAAGGCCAGTTTATAATCAACTGCCCCATTCACATCTTCGACGGCTTCCTGAAAACGTTCAAATAAATTCACATCTAATGAACCGGTTAAAACCGCCTCATCATCTACAAATCTTTTGGCATCTAAACGTTTAGGTAAGGCTGCCTCAGCCATAGATGGCGACATAATAGGCATCAGCTTATCCTGTGTCAAAATTATTTAGCCTTTTTTCAATATTTATATGCAAATCAATGCAGTTGCAGGCTTGTACCGGTAACTGCGGTCGCTAAACCAGTACCAATACTTGCGCCTAGTTTTTGCACCAAGGATTCCCAAGGATCTTTCTGTAGGGTGAAGTTTACCATCTCTTCGCTATTAAATTTAGTCCGAACTAGCGCACTAGTCGAAGATAATCCATCAATCAGCCCCATTTCAAGTGCCTGTTCCCCAGACCAGACCAGACCACTGAACATATCTGGGGTTTCTTGCAAGCGATCACCGCGCCCTAAGCGCACTTGCTCGATGAACTGATTGTGAGTGACTTTTAAGACACCCTGCCAAAATTCTTTCTCTTCTGGGTTTTCAGGAGAAAACGGATCAAGAAACCCTTTGTGCTCGCCAGAAGTATATAGACGACGTTCAACCCCTAACTTCTCCATGACGCCTGTAAAGCCAAAACTTGAGCCCACTACACCAATAGATCCAACTAGGCTTGCTTTATCTGCAAAAATCTCATCGGCGGCTGCGGCAATATAATAAGCACCAGAAGCACCTAAATCAGTAATTACAGCGTAAACAGGAAGCTCGCGTATTGTTTTCAAGCGCTTGATCTCATCGTAGACGTAACCTGACTGCACAGGACTTCCACCAGGGCTATTAATGCGCAAGACAATGCCAAGCACCTGCTCGTCATCAAACGCCGCCCGCAATGCTTTAATCAGATTATCAGCACTAGCATCTTGAGTTGCCGCAATAATGCCATTAACCTCAATAATCGCTGCATAGGGCTGGTCACCATGCCCTGCCCCTCCTACTGGGGATTTGATAACAAAAAATATTGCAATGACATAAGCCAGCATAACCAGTTTAAAAAATATCCCCCAGCGGCGCGACTTTCGTTGCTCGTCTTGCAAGCCCGTAACGACTTTTTCAATCAGCTTCCATTCTTTACTATTTGTTGGGTAGTCAACGTTATTTTGATTATCCATTATGTTTTATCCACTCCAATAATTCAGTTAAATCATGACACAAGGCTTTAGCCCCCGATGCCAATAAAATGCTACTTTCATGAGCGCCATGAGTCATTCCCACAGCATCCATATTAATCGCTTTCGCCATATCCAGATCAAAGCTGGTATCACCGACCATTAAAGCTTGCTCACTAGTCAACTGCAGTTCGGTCAGAATCTCTGTCAGCATGTGCGGATCAGGCTTAGAGGTGGTCTCGTCTGCACAGCGAGTGATAGCAAAAACATCACGCACCTGCATCCCATCCAGCATTTCGTCCAAACCCCTACGTGTTTTGCCTGTTGCGACGGCCAAAACATACTCTAAACTTTGTAGCTCAGCAAAAAAATCGTGCGCCTGCGGGAAGAAATCGACGGCAATATCACTGTGCAATGAGAAATTAGCCGAATAGTCAGTCCGCATACTCTGCAACTGCTCATCAGTAATATCAGGCCACAACTTTCTTAACGCCTCAGGCAGCCCCAAACCAATAATCTGCTGAATAGCATGATTAGATAAAGCAGGTAACCCTACCTGAGACGACGCTCTTTGCATGCTATCAACAATTCGAGCGGTCGAATCCACTAAGGTTCCGTCCCAGTCAAAAATAATAACGCGGTATTTATTCTTTCTCATTATTTCACTTGCCCTTAATAATCGAACGTTAGGCCTTCTTTTTCTTTATATGCCAAGAACTTACCTTCAAGCGGAGATGTGATCTCTAATAGTTCTTCGGTCATAGGATGAACAAAGGCCAAGCGATACGCATGCAGGCACAAACGCTTAATGCCAACTTGCTTATCAACCGCCTGTTCGACTTTGTTTAGATATTTAGGGTCACCCGCAATGCCACATCCCGCAAACTGACAATGTACGCGAATCTGGTGGGTACGGCCGGTAATGGGTCTTGCCTCAATCAAGCTATAGCGACTTGAGCGATCAAGCACTTTAAACTTGGTCAATGAAGGCTTGCCATCGTCCTCGACGCGCACAATCCGTTCGCCGCCCTGAACTTCATTTTTCTTCAACGGCATGTCGACTTTATCCTGGTAGTCAGGCCACTCACCATGCACGATAGCCAAGTAGCGTTTATCAATCGCTTTTTGACCTTGGAATAATTTCTGCACCGCCACAAGCGCAGAGCGCTTTTTAGCGATTAAGATAACGCCAGACGTATCTCGATCTAAGCGATGAACCAGCTCTAAGAATTTTTGCTGCGGACGCATTGCGCGCATTAATTCAATCAAACCTAATTTAATACCGCTACCACCATGAACCGCCATGCCACTGGGTTTATTAACGGCAATGTAATATTCGTCTTCGAATAAGATGCTATTACCAATAATTTCAGCCTGAGACTTCGGCACAATGACTTCTTCATTACTGGTTTCTTTAATTGTAACTGGGGCGACTCGTACAATGTCACCAATAATTAGGCGCTGTGTAGGTTTGGCGCGTTTCTTGTTAATTCGGACTTCGCCCTTGCGCAACAATTTATACACTAGGGAACGAGGCGCACCTTTTAATAGACCCAATAAAAAGTTATCAATTCGTTGATCATCATGATCTTCATCAATGGTAATCAAGTTTACTTGGTTGGTATTGTAGGATTCTACTGGCATAAAATAACTTTCAATTCGCTCTAAATGTTTGTCGCAACTGATATTTGTTGCTATATTCGCTGCCTCTGCGTCAATTTTACATTTTTTCAATTGATTGATGCAAAGAGATTGGCAGCCTTTGAGCGGCCAGTATAGAGAAGAAGAACGATTATTAAACCTTCTTTATGCAAACGAATAACAATGAATCGTGATTAAGTAAAATACAGTACAGGTTACTTAATCGCTTATTTGAGATGAACCATGCGTAAACATCGCGGGCAGCATCTCACTATCAAATTATGGATTGTTGGTGATGGCCAAAAGGCATCACCATGTAGAAAGGGATTCCGCGCCCATCAGATCATTCTGGCCACTTAGAGGGTGGCAAGCGTAGGACTCATAGAATCAAGCAACCATAAAGATTTTGCTATGACGACCAACAAACGGTCAGCTGCCTAGTGTGCTTATGCAATAGAGCTACACATATAACATGAAAAGAATGCTAATTAATGCAACTCAAACGGAAGAGTTGCGCGTTGCCCTTGTTGATGGCCAGCGCCTATATGATCTAGATATTGAATCTGGATCCCGTGAGCAAAAAAAATCAAACATCTATAAAGGTAAGATCACCCGCATCGAACCTAGCCTTGAAGCGGCTTTCGTAGACTTTGGCGCTGATCGCCATGGTTTCTTACCGCTTAAAGAAATCTCTAAAAGTTATTTCAGCAAGAACCCAGGTTCTGGCCGCGTTAACATCAAAGAAGTGATGCGCGAAGGTCAAGAAGTCATCGTTCAAGTTGATAAAGAAGAACGTGGCAACAAAGGCGCTGCACTAACGACTATGGTTAGTCTTGCGGGTCGTTACTTGGTTCTTATGCCTAACAATGCCCGTGCCGGTGGTATCTCACGTCGCATCGAAGGCGATGAGCGCACTGAATTACGCGAAGCAATGAAAGGCGTTACTGTTCCTGATGATATGGGCGTTATCGTTCGTACGGCAGGTATTGGCCGTTCTAGCGAAGAATTGCAGTGGGATTTAGATTACTTAATGCAACTTTGGCAGGCTATACACGGTGCTTCTGAGCGTCGTAATGCCCCTTGTTTATTGCTGCAAGAAAGCAACGTTGTTATCCGCGCTATTCGTGACTACTTACGTCAGGATATCGGCGAAGTATTGATCGACAACCAGTCTGCTTATGATGAAGCGATCGGCTTTGTGCAGCAGGTTATGCCGCAGTACGAAAGCAAGTTTAAACTGTACGAAGATAAAGTTCCGTTATTTAATCGCTACCAGATTGAAAGCCAGATCGAAACCGCTTTCCAGCGTGAAGTTAAACTACCTTCTGGTGGCTCGATTGTTATCGATCCTACAGAAGCGCTTGTTTCTATCGACATTAACTCTGCTCGCGCTACAAAAGGTGCGGATATTGAAGAGACAGCAACAACGACTAACTGTGAAGCAGCAGAAGAAATTGCTCGCCAGCTACGCTTACGCGATATGGGCGGATTGGTCGTTATCGATTTCATCGATATGCACTCTAATCGCAACCAGCGTGAAGTTGAGAATCGCTTAAAAAGCTCTCTAGAAATGGATCGCGCACGCGTTCAAGTCGGTCGCATCTCTCGCTTTGGCTTGATGGAAATGTCTCGCCAGCGTCTACGCCCTTCTCTAGGTGAAACATCCGGACACGTTTGCCCTCGCTGTAGCGGTACAGGCATCGTTCGTGACCTTCCTTCTCTTTCTCTTTCTATTCTTCGCCTTATTGAAGAAGAAGCAGCAAAAGAAAATACTGGTCAGATTCGCGCCGAAGTTCCTTTAAACGTTGGTTCGTTCTTATTGAATGAAAAACGTGAAGTGATTGCCGATATTGAAAGTCGCCATGATGCACGCATTGTTATCTTGCCAAATCCTCATATGGATACGCCTCACTACGAAGTGACTCGCTTACGCCCTGATGATTCGTTAATCGGTCAAGCGAGCCATGAGCAGAACTTCGAACCAGAAATGGATTTCGGCTTAGAGTCTGACAATGTTAAAGAGCCGGCTAAAACTCAGGATGCCGCAGTGAAGGCTGTTGCCGCCGCTCGTGCTCCAGCACCACAGAAATCATTCTTTAAGAAGCTTTCTGATAGCCTGACTGGCCTTTTCAGTTCTGAAGATGAAGCTGAAGAAAAGTCAAAGCCAAAAGCCAATAACACTAAACCGACTAATAGCCGCAATCAACGCTCTGGTCAAAGCACTCGTCGCCCTCAGAACAATCGCCGTAACGAACGTGACTCTGAGAATAAGACTGAGCGTAAGAATGAACGCCCTGCTCGCGCTGAGAAAAATAGCGATCGCCCTGCTCGTAATAAGCCAGTCGATACACGCGATCGCAACGAGTCGAATGAAAAGCCTGAGCCACGCAACAATCGCAATCGCAATGCAAAGCGCGATAACGACACTAAGCGTGATGAACGCCCTAATAAGAAGCCTGAGACTCAAGCAGCATCTACTGATGACAACAAGCAGGAGAAAGCACCTCGCCGCCCACGCAATAATGGTCAGCGTCGTCGTAATCGCCAGGAGCGCCCACAAAATACAGCCGAAACAACAGCATCTGAAGTTGCAGCGGTTCAAAGTGGTCAATCTGCTATGCCAGTTGAGGCCAAGGTAGAAGCTAAAGTAGAAGCCCCAACGGCTGAGACTAAAGCACCTGAAGCCAAGCCATCGGAAACAGCCAAGCCTTGGGCTGCACATGAAGAAAAGACTGAAGCGCCTAAGCAAGAAGCCCCTAAAGCTGAAACACCGAAGCCTGAAGTGAAAGTTGAAGCTCCTAAAGCTGAAACACCTAAGCCTGAAGTAAAAGTCGAAGCTCCTAAAGCTGAAACGCCGAAGCCTGAAGTAAAAGCTGAAGCTCCTAAAGTTGAAACGCCTAAGCCTGAAGTAAAAGCTGAAGCGCCTAAACAAGAAGTTCCTAAAGCTGAAACGCCTAAGCCTGAAACGCCTAAGCCTGAAGAAAACGCCGAAGCTCCAAAGCCTAATACACGTCGTCGTCGTCAGCCAGTTCGCGCTATGAACGATCCTCGTACGGCTCGAAAGCAAGCTGAAGCTGACAAAGATCAATCTGATCAATAATCAGCGGTAAACCAACACCCTTCTGAAGATAAGCTATACTCAAAAAAAGTATAGTTACACTTCGGAAGGGAGTTTATGTCAGAGTCACATACAGATGCAGATTCTTCTGCAATCCTACTGCCAGCCCCACCTAATATAGTTGAGCAATTGCGCTCCGATAGCACTGATACCAGTGCCTTAGGAGATATGATTGAGCAAAACCCTGAACTCGTTCAAGAAGTTTTAGAAACCATCAACGCCCCTTACGTCAATCTGGTTAGAGAAATATCCAGCATAGATGAAGCTATTCGATTTTTAGGTCAAGAACGCGTCACTCGCCTGATCACTGCCCGACTATTAAAAACAGCTTTTATCACCAAGAGTCGTGGGTTTTTAGAAGATCTCTGGAGCTCATCAAACCGAGTGGCTGTCACCGCTGTTTTGATCGCAAAAGAATTAAGAAAAGACATGGAGGTAGCTTATGAAACCGCCTTGTTTCACAATATCGGCATGGCATTAATGTACACCGAGTTTGAAAACTATAGAACCGTAATGAGAGCAGCGTACAAACACGAAAGTGGCGCCATCTCTGCTTTTGAACAACATCATCTAGAGTGTAATCACGCAAGCTTAGGAGCTGAGGTTGCTCTTAAATGGCACTTATCCGAACAACAAGCATTAATCATTAAAAATCATCATTCCTCCAAATGGATACTTCAACAATTTGAAGAAAACTCCAATCCAGAACTACTCGATAACCTTGCTATTTTAAAGCTAGCGGAAGTTGTATCAGACCTATCAAATCAAATTGCAAAAGTACCGATTAATAACGAATGGAAAATAATTGCAGAGCCGATCATGAAGCGCTTAGAGCTCAGCGAGACACACCTGGAGAAGCTCAAGCGTGAAGTTGTTATTGAGCTTCTAGAAATGAAAATGTAGATACAAAAAAGGCTACCATCTGCTCGCAGATTAAGTAGCCTTTTTATTATACCTTGAATAATTAAGGCATTTTTAATTCAGTAGCAGAAACAATCACACCATTATTGTCAGCATAAACATACTCACCTGGAGTGAACACTACACCACCAAATTTCACTGGCACATCAACATCGCCTAAACCGCGCTTATCAGTTTTCAACGGATTAGTCGCCAATGCTTGCACACCCAGATCAGTTTGCATAATAACATCAACGTCTCTAATGCAACCGTAGATGATCAATCCTTCCCAACCATTATTAGCGGCCTTCTCGGCTAACATATCACCTAGCAAGGCATGTCGTAGTGAACCACCACCATCAACAACCATTACTTTTCCTGTGCCGTCGGTATCTACCAGCTCTTTAACTTTAGAATTATCTTCATGACACTTAACGGTAACAATTTGACCACCAAAATTATCTTTGCCGCCAAAGTTATTAAACATAGGTTCAACTACCTGAACTAAATCAGGATATTCGTCACATAAATCTGGAGTAATGTACTGAGTCATTAAATCTTTCCTATCTGTTATATTTTCAAACACTATTTCTTAAATAATTTTTGCCAACTGCCCATTAAAATATCTAAGCGGCAGTCGGTTTAATTCCCGCCAACCAACTTGTTAATTCAGGCCAAACTTCTTTTGCTGCATCTTTACTAACCACCATATCAACATGACCAAAGTCGCGACTATAGCCTTCTTCTTTTGCCAGCAATTTAAATACTTTCTGATCAGATCCGCAAGCCTCATAAAAACGCTGACAATACTTGGCCGGATCCGATTGATCACTTTTCCCTACCATTGCCAGCAAGGGAATATCAACTCCCTGCCATTTCGCCAGTAGTGGCGTTTTATTCTGTTTAAAACGCCATTGCCCGAGCATGCCCAACCAGCGTAAATATTCTTTTGCTATTCCCGAAGGTTCATTCTCTGGACCAATCTTTAACTTACGCCCGTCCATTTCGGGTTTCATTGAAAACCAGATTTTACCTAAGGACGTAATGAATGGAATCTGCAAAAACCATCGTCGACGCAGTATCTGAGTGCCTAGCAAGGCAATTCCAGCCACCTGAATTTCAGGCAGTGTACCCGCCGCAATTGCCGTTGAAATTAAAACGCCACCCAATGAATGACCTAACCAAATTGGCTTTAATCCTGTTTTTTCAATTACAAATTCATTGATCGCAGGCACATCAGATGATGCATAATGCTCTAAGCTATTGTCTGTATAATCCCGATTACGAGGGGACAAACCATGCCCGCGCATTTCCATCAACCAAACATCAAACCCTGACTCAACTAAATGCCGAGCCAGGCCAATACCTTGTGATGAAAGCCAAAATCGGCGATTGGTAAAGCTACCATGCACCAATACAATCGGCTGCTTACCTTTATTCGACTGTCCATAAATACCAATATGGCTTAAGGCAATTTGCACACTAGGATCATTATCCCGACCATGTTTTATTAAATAAACGTCGTCGGTTAAGTCATCAATCACATCGGCCTTAAACAAGCTGACCGGAAAAAACTTACTGCTACTTTTCATTAATTAGTTTTATCCGCCAAGAAGAACCAAGTATCTAAAACCGAATCAGGATTAAGTGACACACTATCAATCCCCTGCTCCATTAACCATTTAGCAAAGTCAGGATAATCTGACGGGCCTTGACCACAAATGCCAATATATTTGTTCGCTTTTTTACACGCCTGAATAGCATTCGTCATCAAGATTTTAATGGCTTCGTTACGTTCATCAAATAAATGCGCAATGATACCTGAGTCTCGATCTAGGCCTAAGGTTAACTGGGTTAAATCATTAGACCCGACAGAGAAACCATCGAAGTGCTCCAAGAACTGCTCGGCTAAAATAGCGTTTGCCGGTAGTTCGCACATCATAATTAAACGTAAACCGTTTTCACCGCGAACCAATCCATTTTCAGCAAGTAACTCGACAACTTGACGGGCTTCATCCACGGTGCGCACAAATGGCACCATGATTTCAACATTAGTGAAGCCCATTTCATTACGCACTTTTTTCATTGCGCGACATTCAAGCTCGAAGCAATCACGAAACTGATCAGAGATATAGCGCGACGCACCTCTAAAGCCCAGCATTGGATTTTCTTCTTCGGGCTCGTATAAACGACCACCAATCAAGTTCGCATATTCATTTGATTTAAAATCAGATAAACGCACAATAACTTTTTTACCCGAGAAAGCGGCGGCCAAAGTAGAAATACCTTCGACTAATTTTTCAACATAAAAATCAACCGGGCTGCTATACCCCGAAATTCGACGCTCGACGGTGAATTTAACTTCTTCAGGTAAGCGATCAAAATTCAGCAACGCCTTGGGGTGAACGCCTATCATACGATTAATAATGAATTCTAATCGCGCTAAACCAACACCGGCATTCGGCAGCGACTGAAAATCAAAGGCACGATCTGGATTACCTACATTCATCATGACATTGAAAGGCAAGTCTGGCATAGATTCAACACTGTTTGTCTTAATGTCGAAGGACAAGCCCCCTTCATAAACAAAACCCGTATCACCTTCTGCACAAGAAACGGTAACTTCCTGACCATCTTGTAAAACCCGGGTCGCATCTTCACAGCCAACGATCGCAGGAATACCTAGCTCACGCGCAATAATAGCGGCGTGACAAGTACGTCCACCACGATTGGTTACGATAGCCGCAGAGCGTTTCATTACTGGCTCCCAATCGGGATCAGTCATATCAGCTACCAAAACATCGCCAGCCTGCACCTGATCCATATCCTCAATATTTTTAATGACCCGAACTCGGCCTTTGCCAATTCTATGACCGACACTACGACCTTCAACCAGCACTTTACCGGTCTCTTTTAGCAGATAGCGTTCCATGACGTTTTTATTGCCGCGGCTTTTAACGGTTTCTGGACGCGCTTGTACGATATACATTTTTCCATCATCAGCATCTTTAGCCCACTCGATATCCATCGGGCGCTTATAATGCTTCTCAATGATCATCGCTTGCTTAGCAAGTTCGGTGACTTCGGCATCATTGATAGAAAATAGTCGACGCAGTTCGCGATCTACGCGCTGAGTAACAACTGATTTACCTGCAACACCTTCGCTGCCATAAACCATCTTTAACGCTTTTGCCCCTAAATTCCTGCGCAAAATTGCAGGTCGCCCTTGAGCTAAGGTTTCTTTATGAACATAGAATTCATCAGGGTTTACCGCGCCTTGTACAATTGTCTCGCCCAAACCGTAAGACGCAGTAATGAAAACAACGTCTTCGAAGCCCGATTCTGTATCTATAGTAAACATGACGCCAGAAGAAGCTTCTTCGCTGCGTACCATGCGCTGAATACCCGCTGATAGCGCGACTTTATTATGATCAAAACCATGATGGTCACGATAGGCAATGGCGCGATCATTAAATAATGAAGCAAACACATCTTTCATGGCATCAAAAACAGCATCGATACCTACAATGTTCAAATGTGTTTCTTGCTGGCCAGCAAAAGACGCGTCAGGTAAATCTTCAGCAGTGGCAGATGAGCGTACCGCAACCGCTAAGTCTTCATTCCCTTGTTGCAGCTCAGCAAAAAAAGCGGCTACATCAGTTTCTAAATCTTTGGGGAAAGGTGCCGCCATAATCCATTGACGAATTTCACTGCCAGCGGCTGATAAGGCATTTACATCCTCTACATCCAACCCGGATAAACGCTGATCAATTTTTTCAGCCAACCCCTGGTAGGATAAAAAATTAACATACGCCTCTGCTGTTGTCGCAAAGCCATTGGGTACCGATACCTGCAAAGCCGACAAATTACTAATCATCTCGCCGAGAGATGCATTCTTGCCCCCAACTTTATCTACATCGTTGATCGAAACTTGATCAAACCAAAGCGTATTCTGCGTCAAAGCTCTTCTCCTCTGATAAATACTGACATATATTGGCTAATAACCAATATAATCGTGCAATCTACATTTTAACACCAAGTAGGACTTATGAAACGTTACGCTTTTTTTATTTCTGATGGTACCGGCATAACTGCTGAAACATTAGGCAATAGTTTACTCTCACAATTTGAGAGCATTCAATTTGAACGCATTACACTGCCTTATATCGACAGTGAAGAGAAAGCCCTCGCCGCGGTAGAAGAGATCAATAGAGCACAAGAAGAATCAGGTCAAACCGCAATCGTGATCGATACCGTGGTTGATAAAAATATTCGTAAAGTCATCGATGGCGCTCATGCTTTTAAAGTAGATATTTTTTCGACGTTTCTGGCACCTTTAGAAAGCGAGCTGGGTGAGAAGTCATCCTATACGGTTGGGAAATCGCATCAGAGCGCTTCAAGCGATAGCTATGTCGCCCGTATCGCCGCCATTAATTACGCGTTGGATAATGATGATGGCGCACGTACGCGCTATTACGATGAAGCTGATATTATTTTAGTGGGTGTATCTCGAAGTGGTAAAACACCCAGCTGCTTGTATATGGCAATGCAGTTCGGCATAAAAGCCGCTAACTACCCATTAACAGAAGATGATATGGAAGAGTTAAAACTTCCTGATTGCCTTAGTGATAAAAAAGCAAAGCTGTTTGGCCTAACGATTGACCCCGATCGCTTATCAGCCATTCGCAATGAGCGCCGCGCCAATAGTCGCTATGCATCATTAAAGCAGTGCTATCACGAAGTAGATGAGGTAGAGCACTTATTTGAAGTGAATCATATCCCCTACCTCAGCACGACAGATGCCTCTGTGGAGGAAATATCCACCCGCATCATGGCCGCCGCAAAGTTGCAGCGTCGCTTTAATTAACCTAAGTATTCATTAATCAAATTCGCCACAACTTTAGGCCTCACATATACGAGGCTATGGTCAGTATTAGCTAAAGATTCAATGTGCCAACGCTCACCTTGAAGTGGATTTGACGAGTGACTACGACTGTCTTTAAAACCATGAAGCTGGCGCTGGATTTTTTGCTGCGCTAGCAATAACCCTGGATTAGACAAGCCACCGACAATGCCCAAGCCCTTTGGGATACTGGCGATTAAGTGCTGTAATTTAAATTCATCTAACTTATCCGCATAATCAGATACTGCGGCCAACGCATGAGCAAAGCCCAGGGGCCTGAGTTGCAAGCGCTGAATGGCCATTTTATCCACTTGCTCACTGCGCTTACGATTAGGGGATACTAAATCAAGGAAGTCGATAAAATGCTGATCATTATGCGGTTCAGATTTTATATTGGCTGCCAACGGCACAAACGATTGTCGAAAGTTCAATGCCGATTGCAGTGAATGGTCACTGAATAATGCAGGTTCGATTAAGCATAAAGAATGAATAAGGGTATCAGGGGATGAATCATGGCCTAGCTCACACCTTGCTTCAGCATTTAACTCTAATGCTACTAACCCCCCAAGAGAATAACCGACCAAATCAAAATCAGACCAATGAAGGTGGCGTAACAAGCCAAATAATGAATGACAAATATTCTCTATTGAAAATTCAAGCTGATCTGAAAATTCAAAAAAGCTCTGCCCCATTCCCAGTAAATCAGGCACGAGTACCTCATCCCAATGTTTGAGGTAATTAGCAATGAAGGTCCACGTTAATTCACCCGCAACACCCGCACCGTGTAATAGCATAATGCGACGAGAAACTGAATTATGTGCCTTATGCTCAAGATCGCCTTGTTCTGTGCTAAATAGCGTATAAGCAACTTGACTCTCACCAAAATAAAAAATCTGCCGTTGTTTAATCAAGCAGCTGATCTCGCATTACCGATAATCGATAATTGGATAAAGCAACTCCTCCCGAGCGGACAAACACAATTAAATATTTAATATCGGGATCAGAAATTTCTAACAGAATTTTTTTGTACGCTAGATCCTTCCAGGTTTGCTCAATAAAAAGACCATTAAGCTTAGACGCTAAATAAAGCGGTTGATAAGCAGAATCTAATCCAATCACTTCAAAAGTGCTGTCTTTGGGCAGCTTATAGCCTTTTAATAGAATAATTTCTTTTTCAGCTAACTTAGTTAGCGAGAAATACCCTGCAGCGACATCGCCAGATTGCGTTTGAAAAGGAAACAATGTGTCATCTACCTGATAACTTGCCGAGCCATTAAATTCGGCCACTGTAGAAAATGCCGCTGCATAATTCTGGCAACACTCACCGCGCATCACATAATCAGGTAAGCGAAATGGCGGTGCAAAGACCGCATCATAAATAATTTCTTCAGCGACAAAGTCAACCAACACATCAGGCTTAACTTCGCTGCGTATCACACCCTCAGCATCGGTCCAGGTAAAAAATGGTTTCTGCTCTGCGCTGCGATTATTGAGATTTTGCTGATATTCTTCTTCAGAAGGAAAATCTTCGCTATTTAATTGAGGTTGAGAGCTTGAGTCTTCAGGCTGGGAGATTAAGGTATTGTGCATTACACCTTGAGCGTCAACCCAGGTGTAATAGCGAGGTTCTTCTGCGCCCGCATCTGCCATAGCAAAGGTCGCTAATAGCAGCATGCAGAAAAGCATTAGGGGTAATAAAAGCATTTTAATTAGAATTTGGTACGATACGTTATACCCACAGCCCCAATCGTTAACTTGGTTCTTACATCCAAACTTGGATAAGGGTTGGTTACCGTACATGTCAAACAGTTCCTGTTAAGCGAATTACTTGAATTTGAATAAGGTCCATTATCATTTTGCTCTTGAGGATCTGCATAAATAGTTTCTTTAGATTGCATAAAAGCAATCGAAAAATCTACTACGCTGTCTTTATCCCAAATATAACCCATACCCATGGTATACAACTCTGCAAACCCCAGTGGCGCCTGAACACTCATTGCATCATCTGGAATTGACGTAGCACGTGGTTCATACCCCGCACGTAATTGCACCCGCGAGTTCAGGTCATAACCAAAACCAAACGCCGGACTCCATACACTTTTAAACCCAAGTGGCTGCTTAAGCGAAGTATCCGTCACCAAGCCTGGCGCTAAAATTTTTGCCGAACTTAAAAAACTCACAGGACGATCGAATTGAAGCTCTAAATAATCCCACTTATCAAAATCAGTCCAGCCAAGATCAAAGTTAAATTGAAAGTCTTCAAAAAACTTCAACTTAATACCCGTTTGAAAGCGTTGTGGGAAAACTTGCTCGGTAGAAACCAAGCCAGATTCCTTTTTAACACCTGAGGGCAATTGAAAAATTGCACCACCGATAGCCCCAAAAATCGTCGACTGCAGCTTTCTAAAGAAGCCAGCAAAATCGTCAGTATATTCTAATTCATAAGTTCCTTTCAGGTGTGCAGTTGCACCACTTTGATACGTAGCACCCCAAGCAAACCACTCTTTAGGTTCCCATAAAAAACCAATATTGAACGAAGGTGATAAACTTTCTTGAGTATCAACACTAAGCGTACCAACATCCTCGTAAGGCCCAATTTTACCACCACATAATGCAATTAATGGAACTAAAGGATCATTACCTGTCTGCGTGCCGTCGTCATTAAAACAACCAAAAGCCTCTTGTAGCTGATCGGCCACCGCGATTAAAATACTAGGGGCACGTAAATCTTGTTCAAGCGCTAAGGCATGATGACTGAACAAGAAACTTGCGCCAACAGCAAACTCATCATTAACTTGATAACCAAAAGAAGGTGTTAAATAAGAGAAGCGCTGCATCGCAACTTTCTTCGCTTGATAACGACCAGGGTCATCATCAGACTTCGCAAAACCTGCTGCCATTGGTGCGTAAACCGCATTGGCAAAAGTAAAACGAGAACCTTCTGGCTTAATTGACATACCAGCGGATGGCAATTGCAAAATGGGTAATATATCCATTGGCATAATACCAATACCTGGAATATAAGCCGCTGCACTTGCCTCACCACTTTGCCCAGCAACAGGGTCATCATTAATATCCAACAACTGCCCCTCACCATTAAAGTGATCGGGCACTTCAAAATCATACTCAGCTTTAAGATATATATTCTGTAGCGAGAATTGAATTTGTCGACCATCCAACTTGGTTAAACCAGCTGGATTAAAATGTATACTCATAATACCAACTGGGTCTGCTGTCACAGCATTACCCATAGACATAGCCTTGGTATCAATAAATAAGTTTGTCGCTAACTGCGCTTGAGTACTACTCGCTGCTAACCCTAAGGTCAGCACCGCTAGTTGTTTAAACATCGCAATATTCATGTTTGTCTCCTTATTGCCTTTCTGCGATGTTTATAAGCTTGCCTTCACGCCTTCGATATCGATCGGCATCGAAAATCCAACCATAAAGTCTGGTGCTGACTCCGTCATACCAAACCCTACATTAATATTAGTAATCGTTTTAGGTGAGATACGCACACCCAGAGCAAAGTTCATGATGCCTGTCACCTGACTACCAACAGTACTATTAATTGTTTCATTGCCGCGCTTTAGAACAAACTTAGTTTCGTCATTAAACGAAGCCTGAAATGATACGCTTAAAGAAACGTCATAAGAAAGTGAATAAGCGAAGCCCATGGAGCCAGACAAAGAACTGCCTGGGTGCACTTCTTGTAAGATAGCGCCATCACGAACCTGATTGAGATCGGTTTCAGGAATGTTATAACCGTAAGTGCCAGAGCCAAACAAAACAACAGGGTCTAATACTTTGGAAATACTACCACCACCACTGATGCTGTAATAACCAGAACCCGTCGCAAGATGCTTATTAGGATCAACTTCATAAGGGCTATCACCCGTTTTAAGTTTCAACGAACCGAATAACGTTTTGCTGATAGTCCCAGGAACAATTCCCCAGGGTTGCCAGCGAACTGTTCCGCTTAAATCACCCATAGCAAAATTGGTCATGTCTTGCTCGGTATCAAACTTAGCGATCAATGGCATACGGCCACCAATCGTTACGTTATCTAATAAACCATAATCGAGGCTGAATGAGTTGGTAAAGGTATGCGACGCTGATGGAGAAACATCTGCACTCAAAATATTAGATGAACCCGTAGGCTCACCCGCGGCATTAGTTTGAGGTTCAATAATTAGACTCAAACGCTGGTCGCCATAATAACTGTAGTCAAAGCTATAATTTAAACCCAAGCCACCCTGTTTTAATAATGAGTAGCTACTCTCTGCAGCCTCAAAAACCTCCTCTAAGGCCTGCTCAGTATCAGCATCAGAAGCTTGTTTAGTAAGTGCGTCACGTGCCTGTGAAACATCAGCGGCGTGAACCAAAGAAGTACCCGTTGCACTAAGAGCGATCAATAATAATGATGAATGCAGCTTAATCCCCATTGGAATCCCTATCTTATATTTCTTATTTTAATTAGTTACGTTTGTAGCGCATATTCTTTTCTATTCTGGGCTTCGCACCGTCGATCCAGGTTTTCGAAGTCCAGTTAATGGAGTTAAAATCATCTTTATCTCCACTAGCATCATAGAATTCATTTTTATCCGTAGGGTAATACTGGTTACCCTCTTCATTCAGTAATGGATCACCTTCAGCGATAACATTGCCATAAGTATCTGTAAAAGTAGGGCCATCATTTCTGACCACATCGAATTTGAAATATGAATTATTATTCAGCGACGCAATTTTATTATAAAAGTTACCATCAACTGGCATAGCAAAATGAGGGAATTCTTTGAACGTATTTTCCGCAATGATATAGTCGGAAACATAACGTAAATCTTCTTCTCTCAACTCCAAACCACTGGCAGGCTTGTGGCCGTTAGGAAAAACAATAAACAAAACATTATTGTCCCAGATTTCTAAGAAGCGATGCATAGTAAAACTGATATTACCCAGCGCGGGGTCAGCGACAAAGACACGACCATCGTAAACCGCGCGTACAACCACAAAGTGTTTGAAACCAGCGTATTCAATCGGGGCGATTGCAGGGTGATCCAGCTCTTCTAAATCTGAAGCTTCCGCTTTAAAACCACCTGACGGATGGCCCAATGCGGTAACAAGGCGTTTCATGTCTAACAAAGAAAAACCTCGACGTTCAACAATACGTTCGGTTTCGCCAAAGCGCAACAGACCTTCCATTACCTGACGCTCTTGGAAGTTACGACCTAGATAGAAATCGAGCACGGTAGTTAATGCTGCAGAGCCGCAGCTATAATCGAAAGCTTGGCGTACAACATTATTGAAACGCTGAGTCGCCAGTGGCTCTACATTAATAAACACATCCTGCTGAGCAGGTTCGGTGTTCGCAACACGATAGACGATATCCCCATCTTGACGATCAGACACAATGGCCAGCTCGTTAACGATAGAGAATGCAATGATAGAACCTAATAAAATGATTAACACAGTATGTCCCCAACTCCCTGAGAAGCGTCTCGGATTATTATTTTTTTATACCTCAAGACTTGCAAACTCATGTTACAGAAGTTTACTCAAAAGACCACTTATAATTACAATCAACTCAGACATTTAGAGAAAATTTACTTAAGTAAAAGGACAAAACAGGTCAAAAAAAATAAAAGTTTAAAATATAATTAAGCAAAATTTCACTCGTTATTTTTTGCATTATTTATAGAGATAAACTGTCTACTTTAAATGCTGCAGGTAATTTAGATTACAGATTGAAGTGCTAAAACATGCACTTTCACACAACTCTTTGGCACAAAAAAACCCGCCTAAGCGGGTTTTTTTATACTACTTAGCAACAATAACTAGAGGCTAGTTATGGCCGTAAATCTTCTGTGTTAGACCAGCAAGATTAATATCACGAACAGCTATAGAACCAATAGATGCACCACCAATTTCAAGAGAGCCAACTGTTAGATCACCCTGAATTGCGCCTAGCTGGATATATACACCGCCACCATCAGCCCAGATTGTTTGCTCGATAGCAACTGTACCACCAGCTCCATCATCAAACGTAATATCTTTCGCTACGATAGCCGCTTTACCGGATACATAAGCTTCATAAGCTGACAATTCAGCAGCATCCATAAAGCCATCAGCATCACCAGCCTGATTTTCGAAAACAGCGAAGTCAGAACCAGCAACTACAGAAACAGTGTCATCTGCACTTGTGCCAGCAACATAACCTGCAGCAAGCTGTGCACCACCATTAATAACAGCTGCTTGATTTGCAGTATAACCAAACAAACCAACATCTAGATCACGAATGGCAATTGCTGCATCAGCCTCAATAACCAAACCTGAAGTTGTTGTAGCGTATTGACCTGTTACGCCAAAGCTACCTAGGTTCTGAGTTTGAATATCAACGTTGTGAATAGTTGTTGTTGATGTAGCACCAAGTTCAACTTTCATGTCTACAGAGTTAACCAACTCACTATTTAGGTTCGTTGATCCCGCTGCATTTGACTGAAGCTCTACACCAGCAACTTGCAAGCGAAGCTGTTGGCCGACCGCAGTGCTATTAACCATTTTCAATGAACCATTCTCTTCCACATCAATAGTTTGAGTAATAGTTACATCAGAAGCGCCGCCTAGGCCGCCATTAAGACTTGAATCCCAGCCAGATACTGAAACTCCCTTAACCAACACAGAGCCTACATCTGTATATTCAATTTCACCAACTGAAATACCAGTTTCCTGAATATTAATCTCAATTGTAACACCAGCCTGACCAGTAGTATTACCCATTAAAGAGTCGTCCATTGGCGTAAGATCAGCTTGAGCTGCGAAAGGGGCTGCTGCGATTGCAGATACTAAAGCAATTTTTTGAAAAGTTTTCATGAGTGCACACTCCGTTATATTATGATTTTAAGTAGTATTCCCTACTTTTATTCTCTGGGTAGAAATCGCATCTTATGCCCTAAAAGGAATTAAGATTTGCCATTTCTGAGAATTAAATCATGCATAGTTTTTGTTATTGTTATATATCCCACCCTGCTGTCGAAGCATTAAGCTAAGATCAGAAGTTGGACAAACCATATTATGCAGTAAGGGCATTGTCTAGATATTTTTCAACATTCCTGCTGGTTTTTTTGTAAACTACAGACACATAGAGTTAAGTGTCTTACATCATGCCAATTTGGCAGATTCGCACCTACTGCGAGGATTGTAAAACCATGACTTATCGAAACGAAAGTGCCACCTTTAGCGTTAATAACAACATGCAAACACCCTCTTCATCTGAATTTGATATTTGTAAGATTTTCATCGCTTTATTAAGCAGAAAGACTTCAAATTCGAAACAGTTTTCACTTACCGATATCAGCTTGCTTCTTTCAAAGCCTGCAAATAATGATACTGATAGACGATTCAGTTTTCTTTGTGCTAACCCCAGCCAAAAATTGAGCTTTACTTGCACCAATACATTGAAGGTATGGCAGCAAACTCTCAGCGCGAATAACAAGCCGCAAATAAATAACAAACACTCAGACATACCCTTTCATTCAGGCTGGGTAGGCTATTACTCTTATCCTGAAGTAAACCCTGCTGTCATCGCTGAATTTAACCACTACCCCTGGGCTATTTGTTTCGACCATTTTCATGATTGCTTCCACCTATTGGGGGAGCCAGATCTAGCGGCTGAAAACGCATATCACTGGCTATCAAAGCACACTATTAGTTCCGCTATTGCTGACGATAGTAATGCCCGTAGCTTCCATTGCCTGCCTTTTAAAGATCGCTGGGACAGAGATGATTACCAACAAGCATTTAACAAGGTCCAAAACTACTTATTAGCCGGTGATTGCTACCAGGTAAACCTAACACATCCATTTATCAGCCCTCTCTATAAAGGATCTGCTCTCGATACTCTATTACCCCTTTTTAATGCGCTCAAGCCCAGCTTTGGATGTTATTTCAAGGGATCAGAGTGTGAATTAATAAGCATGAGCCCTGAGCGTTTCATTAGCATCAATCGTTCAGGCAAATTAGAAGCTAAGCCGATCAAGGGAACAATTAAGCGCAGCGATGATAGTATTCGCGATAATGAACTGATCACAGAGCTTAGTAACAGCGCCAAGAATAAGGCCGAGAATTTAATGATTGTCGACTTACTGCGTAATGATTTAAGTATGTCAGCCATTCCTGGCAGTGTTAAAGTCGACAAACTATTTGAACTAGAGACGCACCCTAACGTACATCACCTGGTCAGTACTATTAGCGCCCAACTAAAACCTGATGTCAGCCCTGCGGAAGCGATTAGCAATGCTTTTCCAGGCGGCTCAATTACTGGCGCCCCCAAGAAGCGGGCAATGGAAATTATTGCAGAGCTCGAAGTTCAGCCACGCTCTTTATATTGTGGAAGTTTTGGCTATTTTTCAGATACAGGCAATACCGACTTCAATATTTTAATACGCAGTTTAGAGTTTCGTGATAATACGATTACATGCTGGGGCGGTGGTGGTATTACTGTGGATTCGGATTGTGATGAAGAGTACGAAGAAAGCTTAACCAAGATACGCCGAATAATGGATACAGTAGAAAACATCTAAGCCTCTTACCGCAAAGTATCACTACGAGATTACCCTCCGTGTAGCGAAGCGCTCCGTGCTCTCCGTGGTAAACTTTTTGATCTTTATATAAAAAACAAAAGACTGTTTAACCACGAAGGGCACGGAGAACACGGAGAACAATTAGATAAATACAGTAGGCTTAACTTTCGAATTAAAGCGTTAATTCGCGGTTAGAAGCCTTCAAGAATTCTTTCTTAAGATCTTCGTATTCATGCACTGCTGGGAATTGAGGGAATTCTTCAATTACATTCTTGGGTGCTTTAAATAAGATACCTGCATCCGCTTCAGCCAGCATAGTGGTATCGTTATAGGAATCACCTGCTGCAATCGTGCGGTAATAGATTGTTTGCAAAGCACGAATAGACTGACGTTTAGGATCTGCTTGGCGCAAGTGGTAATTCACTACACGTCCTTCCTCATCTGTTTCTAGACGATGACAAAACAAGGTTGGAAAACCTAGCTGACGCATTAAAGGCTGTGAGAATTCATAGAAGGTATCCGATAAAATAATCACTTGAAAACGTTCACGCAACCAATTAACAAACTCAATCGCACCCTCTAAAGGCTTAAGCGTCGCAATCACCTCTTGAATGTCTTGCAACTTAAAGCCGTGCTCATCAAGCAGACGTAAGCGTTGCTTCATTAGTACGTCGTAATCTGGAATATCACGAGTTGTCGCTTTTAACTCTTCAATGCCTGTTTTATTGGCAAATTCAATCCAAATTTCAGGAATTAATACACCTTCAAGGTCTAAGCAAGCTACTTCCACAATACTCTCCAATTTTGACGTTATTTTTGACTGTAATAAAAATGCGTACTCTAACAGTAAATGCGCTAAAAACAATAGACCACTCTTTTAATACACCGTGAGTAGGAGCTAGTATTTCATTATATAAATATCAGCTTTAATTATTTTAAAGCATAAGTCTAAACATGATATTCTTTGGCTATTAGACTTATAAAATCAAAAATAGAACCGTGACAGAGAGTAATAACATGCTTGATCTAGACCAAATTAATCAAGACTTTGCTGATAAACGCCCGAAGGATTTGATCAAACACGCGATTAAGACCCATGGCAAAATCGCCGTGAGCTTCAGTGGTGCAGAAGATGTGATATTGGTCGACATGGCCACGAAAATTGATCCTAACGTACAAGTTTTTTGCTTAGATACTGGCCGTTTACACCCTGAGACTTACCAGTTTATTGAAAAAGTTCGCAAGCATTACAACATTCAAATTGAATTAATGTCACCTGAGCGTATGGCTCTGGAAGCCTTCAGTAAAGAAAAAGGCTTATTTAGCTTTTATGAAGATGGGCATAAAGAATGCTGCGGGGTGCGTAAAATTGCTCCACTTAAGCGCAAACTTAGCACGCTAGATGCTTGGATTACTGGCCAGCGCAAAGATCAAAGCCCAGGCACTCGCACCGAGATCGCCTTATGTGAAAAAGACAACTTCCCAGGTGCTGGCGAAGTCCTATATAAATACAACCCACTAGCAAATTGGACATCAGCCCAAGTTTGGGAATACATCAAAATTTTTGACGTGCCTTTCAATGAATTGCATAACCAGGGATATATTAGTATTGGTTGTGAGCCTTGCACTCGACCCGTTTTGCCGAATCAGCATGAACGCGAAGGTCGTTGGTGGTGGGAAGGTGGCGACCACAAAGAATGTGGACTGCATGCTGGCAATATTATTGGTAAGGGCTAAAGGTAAAATCTAAAGGCGCCTCAATCATGAGCCGCCTTTATTTTGCAAATTGCCTAATGTACAGGCAATTCAATTCCCTGAAATAACTCATCCATTTCTTGCTTGTTATGGCATTTAGTCGCCTTATTTACCATATCGGCGGTAAGATGCGGTGCAAACCGTTCAATGAAGTCATACATATAGCCGCGCAAGAAGGTTCCCTTGCGAAAGCCTATTTGCGTCACGCTCGAGGCAAATAAATGGCTGGCGTCAATGGCCACCAAATCATCATCCATATGCTCATCAATCGCCATTGTTGCGACAATGCCGATACCAACCCCTAAACGCACGTAAGTTTTAATAACATCAGCATCTGCGGCGGTGAATACTACTCGCGGCGTCAGATTTTTACTCTTAAAGGCTTCATCTAGCTTGGAACGCCCAGTAAAGCCAAATACATAAGTAACCAAAGGATAAGCAGCAACTTCTTCTAGCGTAGGATTAGGATGATTTGCTAATGGATGCCCTTTGGGTACTAAGATACTGCGATTCCAGCGATAACATGGCATCATTATCAAGTCGCCGAAGAGCTCCATCGCTTCCGTGGCGATAGCGAAGTCTACTCCACCATTAGCGGCCATTTCTGATATTTGCATCGGCGTGCCTTGATGCATATGCAAAGATACGTCGGGGAACTTACCCATAAAACTTTCAATGACGCTCGGTAACGCATAGCGGGCTTGTGTATGGGTTGTTGCTATCGACAAGCTGCCCTTAGTTTCATCACTGAATTCTTGTGCGACTTGCTTGATGCTTTCGACCTTGCGCAGAATCTCTCCTGCTATTTTAAGAATCGCCTCGCCTGCTGGTGTAATGCGTGTAAGGTGCTTGCCGCTTCGCGCAAAAATTTCGACCCCTAACTCGTCTTCCAGCAGACGTATCTGTTTACTGATACCAGGCTGCGAGGTGTAAAGCACCTGAGCGGTCGCCGATACGTTCAAATCGTGATGTGCGACCTCCCAAATATAACGCAATTGCTGCAGCTTCATATTGCTTCCATCCCTCAACCTACAAAAAAGTTATAAAAATATAAATAAATATTCCTTTCCAGAATAGCTGGAAACGTATAATTTACCAGCCTTTCTCTTTCCTTAGACTCTTAATAGTAGTTTAGACCATATCCATGGACATTTTGTTATATATCTTAGCGGGCGCTTCCGTTGGTTTCATTGTAGGCATTACCGGTATCGGTGGTGGTGCTTTGATGACCCCTCTTCTTCTATTGTTCGGTTTTCCGCCCAATATTGCTGTGGGCACTGATTTAATGTACGCATCACTGACAAAAGCCAGTGGTGTATACAGTCACCATAAGCAAAAACACGTAGAGTGGAAGCTGGTTAAATTACTGGCATTCGGCAGTATTCCTGCTGCTTTAATTACTGGATATTCTTTACAGAATGTCTTTGAAGACTCGGCCAGTTACGAAGCTCTCATTAAAAACAGCTTAGGCTTTATGCTGCTCTTGACGGCCTTTGTCGTTATTTTCAGAACGCAACTTCAGCGACTGACACTAAGAAGTCAAAGTGCCAGTAATGAAAAAAGGCGTGATGGACTAACCTTTATGATGGGGATTGTGCTTGGGATTCTCGTGACACTGACATCAGTTGGTGCGGGTGCGATTGGCACAGCAGTATTGATGCTGCTTTACCCTGCACTCCGCTCATCTCATGTTGTAGGTACTGACATTGCACACGCGGTGCCTCTAACGGCATGCGCTGGCCTTGTCCATATGATCCTCGGCAACGTTGACTTTGGGTTATTACTCGCACTATTAGTTGGCTCTATACCAGCCATTCAATTGGGCAGTAAGGTTTCTCACCACCTACCCGACTCAGTGCTAAAGCCACTACTTGCCAGTATTCTTTTTTTCTTAGGGGTTAAATACGCTTTTTTCAGTTAATCTTTTGCTAAGGCTCGAGTAAAAAAAGCTATAACATTCGTCGAAGGGGCTCTTTTTTAGAGCTCCCTATTTGATTATTTACCCGCGCTAATGGCACCATAAGCACAGGCACTGAACTTCTTTGCAAGACCTTAGAAGCAACTGAGCCTAACCCGCCCATCATCTCTCCATGCTCACCGTGCGTCCCCATCACAACCATATCGATATTATGTGTATCTACATACTCTAAAATAGCCTCTGCTGCCTGACCTCGCACAACGCTAATCTCTCCTAGATATGACTCATCTTCATCACCCGCAAACTCTGATGCCATCGTATCTGAGATACGCTCTTTAATTGTACTCATCACATCATAAACCCCTTCTTTACGTAAATGTTCAAGATCTGCTTGAGGTAAAAAAATATCCAAGATCGATTCGGCAAATACACCCATAGGTTCAATAACATGAACGATGTCGACTTTAGCGCCAAATTGCTTTGATAACTCTAAGGCATGACACAATACATACGGCCCTAAAACACCAAGATCGGTGGCAAATACTATTTTTTTTATCATCTTATTAGCCTACTACTCATTCAGGCAAATTGACTATTCAGGGCCACTGCTAAAGCCCATACTTCATTTTGATGATAGCAGTGGATTAAACACTTGTTCTGTCACCTTACAAAAACCTACATTGTTGTCAGCTTTGCTACCTGCTATAAAATTAGTTAGAAATGACCCTCTAATTTCTGGCAGCTCTGCCAATCATGCCTACTATTAATAATATAAATTTTTAAGGAGGTCTAAAATGGGTAATGAAATGAATAATACAAGTAATTCTGACGAATGGCTGGACGTAGATAAGGTAGCGGAAGAACTTAATTTAAAACCCGTCACGGTCAAACGTTATGCCCGAGAAGGTCTTTTGAACGGCAAGCAAGATAATAATGAGTGGCGTTTCCTAGCGTCTGATATTGAAAAATTCAAAGCAATTCAATCAAAATTATAGTGAACACAGATCCACCCCGCCAAATAGCAGCAGAATTCAACACCACGATAAGCAGAGCAAACCTCCTAGTTCGCTCTGCTTACGCCTGAAAATCCAGTGAAAACAATAAAAACTCGTCAAAACATGAGATTAAGCGACATTAATAGGGATTTAACCGTGTCCATCACCGCAATGATTTGTCATAATCCAGCGATAACATTAATTAACATCGAACAATCACAGATACGCAAATAGGAAGTGAAATGACTGATAATCGTGTTGAAGACCTCAACATTAGCTCCATTGAGACACTAATTACTCCCGATCAGTTAAAAGCCCAGTTACCTCTGAGCACGGAAGTTGTTGCAAGCATTCAAAATGGCCGCCAAGAAGTTCGTGATATTTTAGACCGAAAAGACCACCGTATATTTTTGGTGGTAGGCCCCTGCTCTATTCACGACGTTGATGCCGCGAAAGATTATGCTGAACGTTTAAAAGGCCTAGCTGAAGAAGTAAAAGATACGCTTTGCATTGTTATGCGCGTTTACTTTGAAAAGCCTCGTACAACGGTTGGTTGGAAAGGATTAATCAACGACCCTTACTTAAATGATTCGTTTAAAATTGAAGATGGCTTGAAAATTTCTCGCCAGCTGTTGATCGATCTAGCGGCATCAGGCCTCCCATTATCGACAGAAGCATTGGATCCTATTTCTCCACAATATATGCAAGATCTTATCTCATGGTCTGCTATTGGGGCGCGCACAACAGAGTCTCAAACTCACCGCGAAATGGCTTCAGGTCTTTCTTCAGCGGTCGGTTTTAAGAACGGTACTGATGGTAATTTAACCGTGGCAACTAATGCACTTAAATCTGTTGCCAACCCTCACCGTTTCTTAGGGATCAACCAGTCTGGTCAAGTATCTATTGTTGAAACAGCTGGCAACCAATACGGTCATATCGTATTGCGTGGCGGTGGCGGTAAGCCAAATTATGATTCTGTGAATATCGCCCAGTGTGAGCAAGCATTAGAGAAAGCTGGCTTAGCACAGAACATCATGGTTGATTGCTCTCACGAAAATTCAAGCAAAGATGCTGCGATTCAGCCACTGGTTATGGAAAATGTTACAAACCAAATATTGGAAGGCAATAAATCCATCATTGGCCTTATGATTGAATCAAACATTGAATTTGGTCGCCAAGATATTTGTGAGAATCTGGCTGATATGAAATACGGCCAATCTGTTACAGATGCTTGTATTAGCTGGGATATGACAGAAGAGTCTATTCGCAGCATGCACCAAAAGCTAAAAGACGTTTTACCAAAACGCTAAGCTTCTCTTTTGAGCTTAATAAAAGCCGAATTAACACCCTGTTAATTCGGCTTTTTTATTGCTGTAAATATTTTAGTATTCGAGAAGAGCCTAAGCCTACATTGACTGAGCATCAAATACTTTAAGGAAGTCTTCTGGTTCAGGACGGACACGATAATTATCCGTCAGATCTGCAAAAATAATCTTACCTTTTTCATTCGTCATAATAACGGTTGGCATAACCGTATCACTATCATAACCCAGGGCCTGTAGCCCCATAGGCAAGCCATTTTCAGCGATGATTTGAAGCTTGCTCGCCGCCTTACTATCTTCATCGATAAGAAAGTTCATATCGACACCAAAACGCTTTGCAAGGTCTTTCGTATGCCCTTCTGATTGAGGGCTCACCATGTATATTTTAATTCCACGGGATTCTAATTCTTGATACTGCCCAGCTACCTCCTTTATTTGTGCCATACATAGAGGGCACCAATTGCCGCGATAAAACATAATTAAACTTGCCTGAGCTCCAATCTCTTGCGAAGTAATTACATTTCCCGAAGCATCCTTCAGTGAAAATTCAGGTAGAGCCTTACCCACCTCCAATAATGCGTTTTGTTCACGACCAAAGCGGCTGTACCAAAACACATACAATAGATTTCCAGCCAGCGCAGTCATTATTGCAACTGTACTTAGGAAATACTGAGAGACCTCTACTCTTGAGATGACAATACCCAGTGCTGAAAATAACAAGCCTAATAATGGAATAAAATAGAGAAAGTTCAAGTTTGCGCTAGTGCGGGCGGTGCGATATAAAAACAAATTCCCCAAGAACAATGGAAAGGGTAGCGCTGCAATAACCACCAAGCTAATTAGCCAAGCTGGAGGCGCCTGCCCCACAAAGGGCAAGCCAAATAAGCCGAGCGCAACGATAGGATAAACCCCAATAAATAATGACTTAACGAACATGATATTTCCTTTTTTAGTTAGAGTATTGATGATGAAGTGACAGGGAGTTCTGCTTCTTTTTTAAGCTGCAGAAGCGACCAATTAATTTGCTGCTCGAGGGTCTTATTATCCAAGCCCATCTGGCACTGTAATCGCCAACCTAATAATTGAGTGAATAACCATTCGCCATATTGATGACTAACTTCTTCTGTAAATTCTCTTTTAAGCTGATGAATAAAACCCAACTTTACGGGCTGCATTAACGCAACTGACAATCGGCTTAACTCCTCATCAGCTTTAGCGGCTTCCGCAATTGTATTTACCAGCAAACATCCTCTAGTGGACAATTCTCGATTAGGAGCGACTAATACAATATGCAGAAATTGCTTTATCACCTCAAATGCCGACAGCGCCATAGGAGTGCTGCCACCCCTGCCCTCATTCAATAACGTCATTGTTAAAATCTGCCGTGTTTGCTGACTATAGGTTTGCAAGCACAATTCGAACAACTTCTTTTTATCGCCAAAGCTATTATAAAAAGTGCTACGACTGATGTTCATGGCTTTTAATAAATCGGCTAATGATGTGTCGCTATAACCTTTAATCCAAAAGCACTCTATGGCCTTACTAATAACCCACTGCTGGTTAAATATTTGAGGTCTAGCCATCTTTCAAAATCCTTAAAAGTACAACTCAACTAAATTATGAACCAATCGTTCCATAACAGCTTAAATAAAACCCGAATTATCGGGTTTTATTTTTTACACTCTCTACTTAAAGTAAGAATTACTTAAAATAAGAGTTTTCCGTAACGGTATGATCCGTTTCGTCTTTAACCCCAGTCAACTCTGGAATTTTTTCTAGCAATGTTGCTTCAACACCATCTTTCAGTGTCATTTCTACAGCACTACAGCCCTGGCAACCACCACCAAACTTCAGAATTGCGACCATTTCTTCAGTAATTTCGACCAAACTAACCTCACCGCCGTGCGATGCCAATCCTGGGTTAATTTCGGTATATAACAAGTAGTTTATGCGTTCATCAACGGGACTATCAGCGCTTACTTTTGGCATTTTTGCATTGGGTGCTTTAATGGTTAGCTGACCTCCCATGCGATCTTTGGCAAAATCGATGATTGCATCTTCTAAATACGCCGTGCTGGTGGTATCGACATAGACGCGCAACTTGTCCATCGCCTGCAATAAGTCGTTTTTGTTAATTTCTTCTGGGCGACAATACGCCAAGCAAGTTTCAGCGTATTTTGTGCCTGGCTGAGTAATAAAGATACGAACGGCCATACCTTCAACATTTTGCTTTTCTAAAAGCTCAGCTAAGTATTCTTCTGCAGAGGGTGTTATCTCGATGTACTGCGTCATTTCGGGCTACCTTAAAAACTATATTTGCGCATTGTATCCTTTTTATTTTACAACGCACGGTATTTCAAACGCAATAGTTGACAATTTTACTCAGGATTGCTGAGTGGCACTGACCCCATCACGACAAATAAGACAAGCGTGTAGGCTTCTGGTAGAATATGCGCCAAATTTTGTTTGAAATATCAGTGGTAGAGAATCAAATGGATCGTCAAAAGCGTTTAGAAATACTTCATAGCACTCTGAAATCCCGCGCACTTATATTAGATGGTGGCATGGGTACCTTGATTCAGGCACACCAGCTAGAAGAAGCAGATTACCGCGGCGATCGCTTTGCCGATTTAGAGCAAGAAATAAAAGGCAATAACGACCTTCTTGTATTGACCCAGCCAGACATCATTAAAGGCATTCATAAAGCCTATCTAAACGCTGGCGCTGATATCATTGAAACCAATACGTTTAACTCAACCCGCGTATCACAAGCTGATTATGATTTGGAACACTTAGTTCCAGAGTTGAATGAAATGGCAGCCAAGATTGCCCGAGAAGTGTGTGACGAAGTTGCTGCTGAAACAGGCATTACGCGTTTTGTAGCAGGTGTTTTAGGCCCAACCAGTAAAACCGCATCAATTTCCCCCGATGTGAACGATCCTAGTTTCCGAAACATCACCTTTGATGCTTTAGTAAGCGAGTACACTGAGGCGACGCACAATTTAATCAAGGGTGGCTCAGATCTTATTCTGATTGAAACCATCTTCGATACTCTGAACGCAAAAGCGGCAATTTATGCTGTTCAAGGGGTATTTGAAGAGCTGGGTTATGAGCTGCCAATAATGATTTCCGGCACCATTACCGATGCCAGTGGTCGCACCCTTTCTGGTCAAACCGCAGAAGCCTTTTTGAACTCGGTCATTCACGCTAAGCCATTATCTGTTGGCTTTAACTGTGCATTAGGCGCCGACGAATTGCGCCCACATATTGAAGAAATATCCGCTAAAGCCAACTGCTACGTCTCCGCACACCCAAATGCCGGCCTGCCGAATGAGTTTGGCGAATACGACGAAACCCCAGAGCAAACGGCCGCCATCGTGGGTGAATTTGCTCAAAGTGGTTTCTTAAATATTATTGGTGGTTGCTGTGGTACCACACCAGAGCACATCGCGGCGATTGCCGAGCAAGTGCATAAATACCCACCGCGCCAGATTCCTGAAATTGAAGTCGCTTGCCGCCTTTCGGGCTTAGAGCCCTTCACGATTAATAGCGATTCTTTGTTTGTTAACGTGGGTGAGCGCACCAACGTAACGGGCTCCGCCAAGTTCAAACGTTTAATCAAAAACGATCAGTTCGAAGAAGCACTTGATGTTGCTCGCGAGCAAGTTGAGAGCGGCGCGCAAGTGATCGATATCAACATGGATGAAGGCATGTTGGAATCACAGGAAGCCATGGTTCGTTACTTGAACCTTATTGCTTGTGAACCAGACATCTCTCGCGTGCCTATCATGGTTGACTCTTCTAAATGGGAAATCATCGAAGCGGGCCTTAAGTGTATTCAAGGTAAAGCGATTGTTAACTCCATTAGCTTAAAAGAAGGCAAGGAAGAATTCGTTGCCCGCGCTAAAAGCTGCATGCGCTATGGTGCAGCCGTTGTAGTTATGGCGTTTGATGAGCAAGGCCAAGCGGATACCGAGCAGCGTAAAAACGAAATTTGTGCTGAGTCTTATCGCATTTTGGTCGATGAAGTAGGCTTTTTACCGCAAGACATCATCTTCGATCCCAACATATTTGCCGTAGCAACGGGTATTGAAGAACATAATAATTACGCCGTAGATTTCATCCAAGCGTGTAAGTTTATTACGACTAACCTACCTCACGCCCTGATTTCCGGTGGCGTCAGTAACGTTTCCTTCTCATTCCGCGGTAACGACCCTGTTCGTGAAGCGATTCACTCCGTATTCTTATATCACGCAATTAAAAATGGCTTGTCCATGGGGATTGTCAACGCGGGTCAGCTAGCGGTTTATGATGACCTTCCGGCCGAGCTTAAAGAGCGCGTAGAAGATGTCATTCTAAACCGTCGCGAAGACGGTACTGATCGTTTATTGGAGATTGCAGAAAAATTCCGCGGTGATGGTAGCGTGCAAGTAGCGGAAACCCAAGAGTGGCGAAATCTACCCGTCGCACAGCGCTTAAGCCATGCTCTAGTAAAAGGCATTAATACCTTTGTAGTAGAAGATACAGAAGAAGCACGTCATTTATATGATCGCCCGATCGAGGTGATTGAAGGTCCATTAATGGATGGAATGAACGTAGTGGGCGATTTATTTGGCGAAGGTAAAATGTTCTTACCGCAAGTAGTTAAAAGCGCACGGGTAATGAAGCAAGCAGTCGCGTATTTATTGCCCTTTATCGAAGAAGAAAAAGACGGAAAATCTGAAACCCAAGGCAAGATATTAATGGCCACGGTAAAAGGTGATGTTCACGATATTGGTAAAAATATTGTGGGTGTTGTACTGCAGTGTAATAACTTTGAAGTTGTCGACCTTGGGGTGATGGTTTCTGCAGATAAAATTTTAAAAACTGCTAAAGAAGAAAACTGTGATGTGATCGGCCTATCAGGTTTAATTACACCTTCGCTAGATGAAATGGTGCATGTTGCTAAAGAAATGCAGCGCTTAGATTTCCATTTGCCACTATTGATTGGCGGTGCAACCACATCTAAAGCTCACACCGCTGTTAAAATTGATCAACAGTATTCTAACGACGTAGTTGCCTATGTTGCCGATGCATCACGCGCGGTAGGTGTTGCCCAAAAACTAGTCAACCCTGAACTTAAAGAAACGTTCCGCCTAGAGACCTTAGCGGAATACGAAAAAGTTCGCGCACGAAACGCCAACCGCAAGAGTAAACCTCTGCTAAGTTACGAAGCGGCTTGCGCACGCGCGCCTCAGATTAGCTTTGCAGACTACACGCCACCAAAGCCAAATAAACTGGGTATAACCGTTTACGATGAATTTCCATTAGAGTCCTTGATTAAATACATCGATTGGACCCCCTTCTTTATCTCTTGGGAATTAGCCGGTAAATTCCCACGCATTCTAGAAGACGAAGTGGTCGGTGAAGCTGCTACAGCATTATATAAAGATGCTAAAGCCATGCTGAAGCGTATTGTCGATGAAAAGCTATTCAAAGTGAAAGGTGTTATTGGTCTTTGGCCTGCCAACCGCAAAGGCGCTGACGATATTGAAATTTATGCCGACGAAAACCGCACCGATGTATTAGAAACACTACATCAGCTACGTCAGCAAACCAACAAACCAGCAGGCCAGCCTAACTACTCTCTCGCCGACTTCATTGCACCTAAAGCTGGTGATCATGCTGATGGTAAAGACGATTACATGGGGGCATTTGCAGTAACGTCTGGTATTGAAGCCGAAACCTTAGCCGAGCAATACAAAACAGATAACGATGACTATAACAACATTCTCATGAAGGCTCTTGCTGATCGTCTAGCGGAAGCTTTTGCAGAATGCATGCATGCCATCGTGCGTAATGAAACCTGGGGTTACGTGAGTGATACTGGCTTAAGCAACGAAGAACTGATTAAAGAAAAGTATCAAGGGATTCGCCCTGCACCTGGCTACCCTGCTTGTCCGGATCATACCGAAAAAGCAGCACTGTTCCGCTTATTAAATCCGGAAGAAAATGCAGGTTTAACGCTAACTGAAAACTTTGCCATGTTCCCCTCAGCCGCCGTCAGTGGCTGGTACTTCTCTCACCCTGAATCAAAATACTTTGGTTTGGGTAAGATTGATAAGGACCAAGTTGAAAACATTTCTGCACGTAAAAATGAAGAAGTTCATGTTATGGAGCGCTGGTTAGCGCCTAATTTAAACTATTAAATTTAAATAGCGCTCCAGCAGACTGATAAGTCATTGGCATTCCTCCCATGATTTATCAGTCTGTTATTCTTTCAGCAATCCCTTTAAGCGGCCAACGATTATTAATTTATTCACCCTCACCCTAGGGCGAGCGCTGCACATCCCAAGCGATCGCCTATCTCGCATTTTAACCATTAGTATCCCGATTATTATGGGTATGCTTTCGCAAAGTATTTTAAATCTTGTGGATGCTGCCATGGTGGGAAGCTTAGGCTCTAAGGCTTTGGCTGGCGTGGGGATTGGCAGCTACGCCTCTTTTCTTACTGTATCTCTTGTTATGGGCTTATCCGCGGCGGTGCAAACACTCGTGGCCAGACGCATGGGGAAAGGACAAAGCGCAACAGCGGGTAAACCATTAATGGCTGGGTTAATCATGGGAGGGATCGCAGCGCTGCCATTAACCTTACTCTTTTTATTATTCAGCAACGAATTAATGAGCCTATTCAGTTCAGATAAAGCGGTACTAGACATAGCGCAGCCTTATTTTGAATGGCGTACCTTGGCGCTTATTGCCGTTGCCTTTAACTTCTGTTTTCGGGGCTATTGGGCAGGAATTGGTGAAACTAAAGCTTACCTCAAAATATTATTATGGATGCACATCGCCAACGTCGCTTTCAGCTACATTTTCATTTTTGGTATTCCCGCACTCACTATTCCAGGGTTTGGTGCAGCAGGTTCAGGCATGGGTACATGCTTTGCCTTATTTTTAGGCACCCTTATTTATTTGATATCGACACTAAAGAAAGCCGACCATCACGGCTTTAGTTTGCATATCCCAAGCAAGACAATGATGAAAAGTCTGGCACAATTAGCCGTCCCCAACTCACTGCAGCAAGGATTTTTTTCGTTAGGGGTTAGTGTGCTGTTTATGATTATTGGCTTAATTGGCAGTGACGAGCAGGCGATTGGGCACATCCTGATTAATCTAGCGTTACTGCTAATTCTACCCAGTGTCGGCTTAGGCATTGCTGCAACGAGCTTGGTCAGCCATTCGCTTGGGGCAAACGATTCAGATAACGCTTACCAATGGGGCTGGGAAGTAGTTCGTCTCGCCATGTTCTTACTACTGCTGTTCGGCTTACCTATATCGTTATTTGCCGATTCTATTTTGAGAGTATTCACCAGCGATGAGCACCTTATTGCATTAGGAACAATACCCTTGCAAATAACGGGGCTCAGTATTACTTTTGAAGTCACGGCGATGGTATTAACCCAAGCGTTATTAGGCGCGGGCGCCAGTCGAAAAGTACTAGCCATAAACATCGTCATGCAATGGTGCCTACTACTCCCTCTGGCGTATCTGGTCGGGCCTATTTTAGGCTATGGATTGCTCGGCATTTGGTGCATTCAAAGCATGCAGCGCATCAGCTCTTCGGTATTATATGCAGCACTATGGCGTCGAAGAAATTGGACCAGCGAAAGGTTTTAATAGCATTTTCAAATTGAATGCTTAAAATCCAAAGATATCATTAGCACTTTAAACAAGCATTTAGGCGATCTATTTAGGTTCATAATTCATGCAATCAGCTTATTCGTTTTTACCCAAGGTCATTGCTCATCGTGGCAGCAGTGGCCAAGCACCTGAAAATACCCTTGCAAGCCTTCATCTCGCTGGCCAGCAAGGCATTAAATGGGTTGAAATTGACGTCATGTTGAGCAGCGATGGCGTTCCTGTTATTTTTCATGACGATTATTTATCTCGCACCACTAATGGTGATGGTTTAATTCATAAAACCCCCCTTTCCCAACTTAAGCAATTAGATGCTGGGTCTTGGAAAAGTCAGGAATATCAACAAGAAAGCATTCCTACTTTAATGGAAGCCATTGCAGTCATCAGCCAATACGGCATGGGACTGAATTTAGAATTAAAACCCTGCGAAGGTTTAGAGGAAGAAACCTGCGCAGCGAGCATTGAGGTATTAAAGCAGCATTGGCCAAAAGATCTGCCGCTACTACTCAGCAGTTTCAACTATTTCTCGCTCGTCAGTGCCAAGGCGCTATGGCCCGAAGTTTCCCGCGGCTATAACGTGTCCGCTATTCCGAAAGCTTGGCAAGAACGCCTCGAACACCTTGAATGCTCAGGTCTGCACATCCACCAATCTTTTTTTGATGCCCAGCAAGTAGCCGCTATTAAAGCGGCTGGTTACAAGGTACTCGCATTTACTATTAATAATGAATGCCTAGCACTAGAACTGTATGAGCAAGGGTTAGATGCTGTCTTTAGTGACTACCCTCTGCAAATACAGTCTGCAATCGATAATGGTTTTAATTGCACGCCAGCAGCAACGTCTTGCTAACTTAAACGGCTTTTCTCACAATAATTTAACCAACTATTCTCTTTAGTTATTTCCATATAGAGAAATAGTGGTTTTTTGCATAACGATTTTTTGTTACATTTGCCGCTAATAACTCCCAGTGGCTTAATAATTCGGAAAGCTATGTACGTATACGACGATTTCGACCAGCGCATCATCAATGAACGCGTTGCACAGTTTCAAGACCAAATGGACCGCTATTTGGACGGTAAAATTCCTGAAGAGGAATTCCTTCCATTGCGCCTACAAAACGGCATTTATGTTCAGCGCTATGCGCCTATGCTGCGTATCGCTGTGCCTTATGGCATGTTAAATAGCCAGCAGCTGCGTAAGATGGCCGAAATTGCTCGCGATTACGATCGTGGCTATGCGCATTTCAGTACCCGTCAAAACCTGCAATACAACTGGCCTAAACTAGAAGAGTGCCCAGAGATTTTAGGTAAGCTAGCACAGGTTCAGATGCACGCCGTGCAAACCAGTGGTAACTGTATTCGTAATACCACTACGGATGAATATGCCGGCGTCATTGCTGAAGAGCTGGTTGACCCTCGCCCTTATTGTGAAATTATTCGCCAGTGGTCTACTTTCCACCCAGAATTTGCGTTCTTGCCACGTAAATTCAAAATTGCGGTGAATGCAGTAGAAGGCGCTGACCGTGCAGCAACACGCATGCATGATGTTGGTGTTCATATAATTCGTAATGCTGCGGGCGATCTAGGATATCGCATCTACGCCGGTGGTGGTTTGGGTCGCACCCCTATCCTATCGTCCGTTATCCGTGAATTCCTACCCGAAGAAGACTTATTAACCTATCTTGATGCAATTGTACGTGTATACAACCAGTTTGGTCGTCGCGATAACAAGTACAAAGCGCGTATTAAAATTTTGGTTAAAGCCCTTGGGCCAGAGCGTTTCAGCGAATTAGTTGAAGCCGAATGGGCTCATATTAAAGAAGGTGATGGTAAATTACCGTCTGCAGAGCTTGAACGCATTAAGTCTCACTTTACAGAACCTGATTATTTAGCCCTTGAAGCGGACCCATCAAGCTATACAGATGCTTTGGCCGCTGATAAAGCGTTCGCGCGCTGGGTTGAACGTAATGTTCGCGCCCATAAAAAATCAGGTTACGCCGTGGCAACGTTTGCACTGAAACAAAAAGGTACTGCGCCTGGTGATGTTACCGACAGCCAACTTTTTGCATTTGCCGACCTAGCGGACAAATACAGCTTTGGTGAAGCTCGTTCTACTCACCAGCAAAACCTTGTTTTGGCAGACGTTGAGCAAAATAAACTGTACGACCTTTGGAAAGAAGCTAAGGCCTTAGGTTTAGCTACTCCTACCTTAGGTTTGCTAACCGACATGATTTGCTGCCCAGGCGGTGATTTCTGTGCCTTGGCAAATGCTAAGTCTTTGCCAATTGCTGAAGCCTTGCAGAATGCGTTTGATGATTTGGATTACCTGCACGATTTGGGTGAGATTGACTTAAATATTTCGGGCTGCATGAACGCCTGTGGTCATCACCATATTGGTAACATAGGCATCTTAGGTGTTGATAAGAAAGGCGAAGAGTTTTATCAAGTATCATTGGGTGGCGCATCCGGTGAAGATGCTTCAGTTGGTAAAATATTAGGCCCCTCTTTTGCACGTGATCGCATGGTTGAAATCATTCGAACCTTGCTTGATGTGTTTGTTGCTCAGCGTATCGAAGGTGAAGCATTCATAGAAACCTTCCGCCGCGTCGGCATGGATCCGTTTAAAGCAGCGGCTTATCCTGCAAAAGAAAGCTCAGCAAACGCTACTGCGAAATAAGGATAAAACATGACTCAGATTATTTTAGATAAGAAAATCGCCAATGATGATTGGACCTTAATCGCTGATGATGCGGTTCTGTCTGATGCAAAAGAAGTGATCAACTTTAGTCGCTGGGCTGCGACTGAAGGCACTGACAAAGCAGCTCTTATCGCTAAGCGCGATGCTGGCTCTTTAGGTATTCAGTTAAACGCTGGCGATACCGCTGATTTATTAGCCGCCGATAGCCAAGGCTTTGCCTTAATTAATATTGAATTCCCTAAGTTTACTGATGGCCGCGGCTATTCCGCTGCGCGCTTATTGCGTGAGCGCTATGCCTTCAACGGTCAATTACGCGCCGTCGGTGATGTATTGTTCGACCAGTTATTCTACATGATGCGCTGCGGCTTCAATGCAATGGCCATGCGTGCAGACCAAGACTTAGAATTGGCTGTAAAAGGCTTTGAGACGTTCTCTGCGCCGTATCAAGGTGATGTGAACGATACTCGCCCACTGTTTCGTCGTCGCGGCTAATCAAGCTGCTATTAAGTTAGCGCAAACGACAAACTGAACATTGTTTTGCTTTTATGGCTTACACTGTTCTTTAGGTGGAAAAATACAAAAAAAGGCCATTCATTTGGCCTTTTTTTGTCGGCCCGCGCGCAGGAGCACACATGGCAGACCACGATTTAGTATTTTCATTTTTCTTAATCTTCACTGGTGCTCTTGTACTGGCCACTGTCGCACTCTATACAAAACAACCCATCATCATTGCATACATTGCCTTAGGCGCTCTTGTGGGGCCTCATGGGCTATCTCTAATCGATGAGCCCAAGCTATTAGAAGAAATGTCGCACATTGGCATTATCTTTCTGCTATTTTTACTCGGCCTAGATATGCAGCCCTCAAGCTTGGTTACAATTTTAAAGAAAGCGACCTTCGTCGCCTTAATCAGCTGTGCCTTATTCTTTGGCATTGGCTTTGGCATTGCGCTGGCTTTCGATCACTCCATCCTGGACAGCTTAGTTATTGGCTTAGCTATGATGTTTTCCAGTACCATCATTGGCCTGAAGCTTCTACCGACAACGGTTTTACACCATAAGCATGTTGGCGAACTGATGGTTGGTTTATTGCTAATTCAAGATTTAGTCGCAATCTTAACCTTAATCTTTTTAGGCAGCTTAGGCTCAAGCATTGACCCTGAAACCATAGCACCTCCGTTCTGGCAGCCATTTGTTGCGTTACCACTATTACTACTCAGCAGCTACTTAATTGTTAAAGGTCTACTGCTGCCTCTGATTCGAAAATTTGACCGCTTTCAAGAATATTTATTTATTCTCGCAATCGGTTGGTGCTTAGCAATGGCGGAAGGCGCGCAAGCAATAGGATTAACTCGTGAAATAGGGGCTTTCATCGCTGGTGTGACATTAGCAACAAGCCCGATTGCCCAGTACATTGCCATTAGCTTAAAGCCGTTAAGAGACTTCTTTTTGGTGTTATTTTTCTTCGCACTGGGGGCAGGGTTTAATCTAGCATTATTGTCGCAGGTTATTTGGCCAGCATTGATATTAGCGGCAGCGGTATTGATCTTGAAACCCGTAATATTCCGCTACCTGCTTGGTAACATGAGCGAGCGTCCGGAGTTAGCTTGGGATGTCGGCTTTCGCTTGGGGCAGATCAGTGAATTCTCGCTACTGATTGCTTTTGTCGCTTTTGAACGCTCAATTCTATCGGAACAAGGATCTCTACTGATTCAGGCAACTGCGATCATCACATTCGCTATTTCTAGCTACATTGTTGTATTTAACTACCCGAATCCCATTGCAGTAAATGATAAGCTGCGCAGGGACTAGGCTTTGAATCTATCTGACTAAGTGCTGGGCCTAAGCTTTCGCCAAATCCAACAAGTAACGGCCCTGACCCTTTCCTGCCAGCACATTCTGTAAAACGATCGATAATTCACTACGACCAATCGTTCTGGTAAAGTCTGCCAGTGTCGGCAGCTGCCAATCGTCAGCGACTTTCTTAATTAATAACTGCTTATGTGTTTGAGGTATTTCGACCGAATCCACACCCAGCAAGTCAATCCCTCGAATAATAAACGGGAATACGCTAGCACTGAAATCTGCTCCCGCGACCATACCGCAGGTCGTTAAAGCGCCACCATAGTTTAATTGAGGCAGAACAGCGGCAATCATTTCGCCACCACAGGTATCAATACCGGCTTGATACAATGGACGCGTCATGGGTTTCTTTGCCATAGGTAAAAGATCAGCGCGATCCAGTACCTCTGTAGCCCCTAGGCTTAACAACCAATCTTTCGCAGCCGCCTTACCTGTGACAGCAACCACGTCAAAACCCAACTTCGCTAATAGAGCCACAGCGACAGAACCAACACCTCCGGTCGCTCCCGTCACTATGATTTTGCCAGCATCGGGCTTAATATCAGCTTTCAATAACTTTTCGACCGACAGCGCCGCTGTGAACCCTGCTGTTCCCCAGCGCATAGAATCTTCAAGAGTTAAGCCTTCTGGCTTCACCAATACCCAAGCAGCAGGCACACGAATGAACTCACCATAACCACCGCAAGTATTCATTCCTAGGTCATAACCAAAGACAACAACTTCTGCACCTTCATTAAACTGACCTGAGGCATCACTGATCACCGTCCCTGCGGCGTCAATGCCAGGAGTATGAGGAAAGCTGCGTGTCACTCCGCGATTACCAGAAGCACTCAACGCATCTTTATAATTGACCGATGAATATTGCACCTTAATGAGGACTTCCCCCTCACCTTTTTCTTTGCCAATCGCCGGTAGACAAGAATCATCAACTAATTGCCAAGAAGACTCGACTATCGGTGCTTTATCAGAGCTTTCATCATTCGTTTCGAGTGCGCGGTACGCGTGCCACTGAGTCATAATTTATCCTTGTTATTATTTGGCGCCATCACCTTGTTAATAATAAAAATTAGCCCTTAGTATGGGTTTGCGCATTCATAATGGTCAAAAATCGCGTAGCGGCTTTTTCGATTCCCATCTGCACAGCAAAGCCAAGTTTTTCTTGCAGGCTCTTTTTAAATTCATAACTGACTTCAAATACATCTGCATCATTACAGGCTGTTACGAGATAATCATCACTGGTGCCAAGCTCATCAACCAGTTTATTCTCTAAAGCATCCTGGCCATACCAAACGTCACCGGTAGCGACTTCTTCAATATTCAAACCTGGACGAAAACGTGTCACGTGGTTTTTAAATAATACGTGGGTCTCTTCTAAATCTTCCCTAAACTTATCTTTCGCTTTTGCACTATTATGGCCAAACATAGTGACGGTGCGTTTATATTCACCCGCGGTGAACATTTCAAAGTCAACATCATGTTTTTTCAATAAGCGACTGAAGTTAGGCAATTGCGCAACCACACCGATAGAGCCAACAATGGCAAAAGGAGCTGATACAATTTTGTCGGCGATGCAGGCCATCATATAACCACCACTGGCCGCGACTTTATCAATGCATACCGTTAACGGAATACCTTTATCTTTGATACGCTGCAATTGGCTAGACGCTAGACCATAGCTATGAACCATGCCCCCACCGCTTTCCAATCGCACAACAACTTCATCTTCTTTACGCGCCATGGTTAAAATGGCCGTGATTTCTTCGCGCATAAAATCAGCAGCACTGGCTTTAATATCGCCATCAAAATCCAATACGAAAACACGTTTTTTGATAACGTCAATCTCATCATTATCGTCTTTACTGGCAACCTTACCCGCTTTTTTATCCGCTTTAGCTTTGGCTTTTTCAGCTTTAGCTTTTTCTTTGTCTTCTTTGACGCGTGCCTTTTCGAGTTCTTTCAGCTCGTCTTTGTCGTACAAGCTTTCTTCTAGAATATCCTTATAATCGTCCAGATCATCGTTCACTTTATTCACTGTGATGAAGCCTTCATGATTCGGCTTTTGCTTACCACTTACGGCGGAAATACCCGCTATAACGAGAATAATAGAAACAACGATGGTGAGGGCTTTTAATAAGAAAATGCCGTATTCAGCTAGAAATTCCAAGTTTGATACCTTTAAGTTCAAAAAACATGTATGAAAATTTATATGGCGCAAGAATACCGCATAATTTCCTCGCTGTAAGCCAACAAAATTCAAACAATCGTATGAATTTATTTGACACTCACCCTATCCCCTCATAAAGTGACGTCTCTACATTCAATGCGGGCTTTAAATCGCATTGAGAGAAGCAGTTACATAACAATTAATATAGGTAGCATCTCATGGCTAACATCATTGAAACTATGCAAAGCAAATTCAACCCAAGCGCAGCTGAAGGTTTGGACTTGATTTTTCAATTCAACATCGAAGATGGTGAAACTTATCACTTGATCGTTAAAGATGGTGCTTGTGACCTAGCAACTGGCGAAAATGACGACGCTAACGTTACTTTGATCATGAATACTGAAACTCTTGAAGGCATCGTTTCTGGCGAAACTGACGGCATGCAGGCGTTTATGGCTGGTCAACTACGTGTTGAAGGCGACATGATGTTGGCAACTAAGTTGGGCGAACTTTTCCCAGCTTAATTGGCTACTCATATTGAGAAGGCCTCGCCTTCTCAATATTTCTGAATTTTTACTCTGTAATAACCTACCAATCCTCTCCGATCAAACGCTTAGCAACACTATTTACTGGACGCACATTCATTCCTTTAGCCGTTAAGTGCACCGCATAAACCGCGCCATTTTCCATTGGCATATACACAGCACTTCCATAATTTGCATCAATCCAGCTTGGCATTATTTTCAATACTTCCCATACATCGATGACATCTGACTTATCAAGTCCATAAATGCTTTGCTCTGCATTTCGTGCTTGCTCAAGAGAGATATAGCGGCCACTAATGCGATCAAGGCGATACAAAGGTTTTTTGCCCATTGCCGCTATTGGCCCAACCCAGGTTAATAAACGCGCATCAAGCTGCCATTGATCACCATAAATTTCAAAACGCTGCTCTTCACCACCTGTTGCGATCAAAGTTACGTCAAAATGCTGGGGCTGTTTTTCATAAATACTAACGGTTGCAATGGGAACTTCAGACAATAGTTGCTTGTAAGAAAGAACATCTAACAAAGAAAAAAGTGCTGTGATTGTTAAAGCAATAAGAGTCATCGCAAAACCGGCCTTGAGCAAAGCCCAAAACCAACCACGACGGAATAATAGATAACCAGCCCCAAATACTGAGGCTAGGCCGATGACGACCAAAATGAAAACAATGCTTCCCTGCAACATAAAAAACCCTTTAACCCATGCGATAAACTTATTTCAGTAACTGCTGAATACTCTCTCTAGCCAACGCTACGGCTTCTGTCGCTCCAGCAGTCTGTCCGTTTAAAGAATCGATGTAATATTCGACAGCAGAGATAGCATCGGCAAGTGCTTCAATTTTATCTTCTGTAGGGGCAAAATCACTAGCAACAATTTTGTCTTCGACAAAGCGCTGCAGATTGATCATCAGACTCGAAACTTCTTCTTGATCTAAAAAGAACAAGGCACCGCTAACATCGAGTAATGTTTTACCAACATTCTTGATATTCATTTTATCACCAGTATCAACGTAAGAGCCGATAGCACGCTTGGTGACCATTAACGCCGTTTGTGATTCTGAAATAGCCGCAATACGAGCTTCCAACAAGCTTAATGGGTCCACTTTAGAGCTACTGGCAAGGCCCGTATTAACCGCCAAACCACGAACATCTTGCTCAACTCGCAGCACTTGATCAGCCACTTTTTGCATTTTGATGTCAAAAGCGTCTTCTTCAGAGCGCAAACTCTCAGCAATAGCCATAGTTCGAACAGCCGTCTCTGGCAGATTAACCATGTTTAAGGTATCCGCTATACGACGCAAGCTAACGGATAAATCAGAGAAATTATCATCAAAGCCATCAGTACGCTCAGCTAAGTCTAATAAATCTTTAATACCATGAAGTTCATCTTGCAACGCTTCTGTCAACGAATCCATTGCCGACTGATCAGGACCACTTAATTTACGGCGTGCTTCAGATAGCTGAATTTCACGCAGCTCGGTAGGAAGGTTAAAATCAGTTTGCGCTTTATTAATCAAAGCCGTTTCAGGCTCCGCTAACGAAATAAGATAAAGGAATTCTTTTAACAACCAATCTGGTTGCTTCTCTGTTAATAGCTGGCCATCGCTGTCTTCTAACTTGCGAATTTGACTATCTAACGCTCGCATTAACATGACGCGGGATAAATCAATTTCAAATGCTTCTTGGTTCAATGCTTCTAGGGCTGCTTTCACAGCATACCAAAAGCCCCACGTTTGATGCCCTCGGGCCGCTTTCTCAATACGAGACACCGCACGTCCCATAACATTTAATGCCCCTTTACGCCCTTGGTTACGCATCACGCCTAACAAACCGATTTGAAACAACTGACGTACTCGGCGATAAGGAATAGCCGCAGGCCGCGCTGCGGCAGGTGGGATTTCGAGTTTTGGGCGTAGATTAACCATAAAGAAATATGCGCCAGGCAAGGCTTTTTCTTGACGGCTTTTACGTACATCGTTAATAACTTCAAGCAATAAGCCCGGCGCTACCAACTGGCCATTAGCAACCATTTCGACATAGCGCTTTAAAATCATAATGGACTTACTGAAAGCTTCTAAAGCGTTACGATTTTCGCCTTCGAGCTGAGCTAGAGTGCGACCGGTATCAGCAAGTTCCTCACACAGTCTTTCTCCAGCACGGAAATCGAGCATTTTAAAGGTGCCACGAACCTGCTGAATTTCACCTAAAAATCCTTTTAAATCATCCGCGTTGCCACTCTCTGCATAATGCTCTAATTGAACAGCAGCTTGATCGAGTGCGCCATCCACTTCTTTGCGCACTAAATTTAATGTCGACGCCAAGTTGGACATGGTACTTCCTGTGTGTGTAGTTACAGCCATTTTGTCTTCTATTATTTCTTGTTATGCATCGTTATTCTACCCACGTTCCACGCAGGAAAGAAATATTACTTTATGGATACCCTAAGTCTCTTTAGGTTGCAAGCTCAATAATGCCTTATAACCTGCCGTATATCTGTGACTTAACACCGGATTTTAAGTATTTATTGCTTAGCGTCGCCAGATAGCGCCGTCACTCTTTTTATCTAATAAGTTTAAAATTTTATCATGAGCAGCAACTTCCTCGGTGGTTGCACGAACCACGGGTAAGGCTTGCGCATTAACACTTGCCAATTGCTCCAGTTTTGCTCTGGCCAGTTCTTTTACGCTTTCACTGGTTTCTGCACTGAACATGAGGTCGGTCTGCCCCCCTGTCATCATCAGATAGACATCAGCTAAAATTTCAGCATCGAGTAATGCTCCGTGCAGCTCTCGATGACTGTTATCAATGCCATAGCTCTTACATAAAGCATCCAAGCTATTACGCTGACCTGGGCGCATATCGCGTGCCATGACCAGTGTATCTAGCACCGTGCAAAATGTATTCGTCATCGGCATGTTTAAGCGACGAAATTCTGCATCCATGAAGCCAACATCAAAGGGGGCATTATGAATAACCAGTTCAGCACCATCAATAAATTCATAAAATGCTTGCGCTACTTGGCCAAATAAAGGTTTATCAGCCAAAAACTCATCGGTAATACCGTGAACACCGACAGCCTCTTCATCACTGGATCGCTGTGGGTTAACATATTGATGGTAGTGTCGACCAGTGAGCTTGCGGTCAATTAATTCAACACAACCAATTTCAATGATTCTATGGCCTTTTTCCGCGCCAATACCCGTTGTTTCAGTATCCAGTACTACTTGTCTCATGCAATTCTCGCTGCTATTTTTTCAATATTTGTTAAGCTACTTAATACTATATGAACTAAAACTTTGTATTAGTCATACTCTTCGCCCAGCTCAACTGGGGCTTCAATATCGGCCACTGCTCAGAGCGTATACGGGTCATTCCGGCCACTGTTTTTTGCGCCACGACCATATAAAAATTACCCATCCCCACCGGTCCAGCCAAAACACTATCGATGCGCTGAGATATACGCTCAGGCAATAGAGTAATCGGCCACAAGTGGCCTAACGTCTCAGTACTGTGAATTCTAAAATCCAACAACAGTAACCAATCCTGTAAGCGCGCCCTACTCACCGCGTTTGCGACCCAAGGCATATCCGTTGAAAATGGCATTGTCTTTTGCACACCACCCCACCAACTCCAGGGGTTAAAGCCAATGATTACCAGGTAACCACTCGGCACTATGGTGCGCGCGGCTTCACGAATCATTTGATGTGGCCGACGAGTAAAATCCAAACTGTGCTGCATCACAACCAAATCAATACTTTGATCCGCTAACGGCCAATCACTACTCGTCATCCAAGCATCAGTAGTAATACCTTCTTGCCAAGGCAGTGCCATGCGAAAAGCATGCTTAATACGACTAGCAGACAATAAATCCAATTCAGGGTCCAAGCCCTGAAACATTAAATGCGCACCAGAGAATCGTCCTAGCTGGGCATGTAGCCACGAGGCCTGCAAAGACAGCATTCGTTGCGCTGATCGAGTTTTAAGCCAACGCATATAATCATGATTATCTAATTTATGAGGAACAGAGCTCATATTTATCCTTGACCCGTTACGCCCTGCCTCATTAGACTGAGCAACCTTATCAGCAACAGTATTGTAATTGGATGAAGCTTCACCAGCTATTATTATCTTTACCCTTGAGCCTAGTTTTGATCAGTGCCTGCACTCATCAACCCTTAATCCAAGACACACAACCGATTGAACCTAGAATCGCCAACCCTGTGGTGCCTGTATTGGACCAGTGGCAGCCTGATCAATCAATAGCCGATGAGAATGCCGATTTATGGCAGCGTATCATTAATGCTTATGGTTTCAATCAAGACATTGATAACCCGCGCATAACAGCGCAGCTCAACTGGTATAAAAAACACCAATCTTATATGGACCGTATGGCAATAAGAGCTGAGCGCTATATGTATTATATCGCCGAGCAAATTGACGTGCGCGATATTCCTGGAGAGTTGGCATTATTACCGATTGTAGAAAGCGCCTTCGATCCTTTTGCTTACTCTCATGGCCGAGCTTCTGGGGTATGGCAGTTTATTCCCTCGACAGGCCGTGATTTTGGCTTAAAACAAGACTGGTGGCATGACGGCCGTCGAGATATTAGTGCCTCCACAAATGCCGCTCTTACTTATTTGGAAGCGCTACAGCGTGAATTCAAAGGAGACTGGCTACTTGCCCTAGCGTCCTACAATACCGGCGCAGGCAATGTACGAAAGGCGATCAGAAAAAATAAGCGCTTAGGCAAACCAACGGACTTTTGGTCTTTAAGCTTACCCCGTGAAACCCGAGAATACGTACCGAAGTTAATCGCTCTTGCGCAGTTAATTAAATACCCAGAGAAAAATGGCATTACGCTAAAACCGTTAGCGAACGTTCCTTATTTTGCTAGCGTCAATACTGGCGGACAAATAGACCTTTCTCAACTTTCAGAAATTTCAGAAACACCATTGGATGAAATTTATAAGCTAAACCCTGGTTTTAATCGGTGGGCAACAAATCCTAAAGGGCCGCACCAAGTATTAATTCCAGTGGATAAGAAAGAAATTTTCTTAGAGAACATTGCCAACCTGCCTAAAAATGAACGCATGAAATGGCAGCGCTATAAAGTAAAAAGTGGTGATTCGCTAATAACGATTGCCAAGAAGTTCCACACTACCCCTGATGCCTTAAAAGACGCGAATAACTTACGTCGAAATATGATCCGCACCGGCGATCAGCTATTAATTCCATC